>CAWHIC010000001.1:0-211765 GCA_963829165.1 uncultured Acidimicrobiia bacterium
TGTACAACTAGGTTGAAATAGGTGAAAGGTAGAAATTCATCAACTCGGACACAACTTCTGGGAATCAGGGGTCTGCCGAGCAGTTGATTAGGCTCACCTTCCATGGGCCTCGCGGTGTCGGCGGAGCAGCTCGTCAAGCGGTTCACCGGTCGGAGCGGGACGGTCGACGCGGTGCAGGGCGTCGACCTCCAGGTCGAGGAAGGGGAGGTCTTCGGCTTCCTCGGTCCCAACGGGGCGGGCAAGTCGACCACGGTGCGCATGCTCACCACGCTGACGACGATCACGTCGGGTTCGGCCCGGGTGGCGGGGATCGACGTGGCCGAGGATCCCGACGGCGTCCGCAACGCCATCGGCGTCGCCCTCCAGGAGGCAGGACTCGACCCTCGCCAGACCGGGCGGGAGCTGCTGATCCTGCAGGCCAGGCTGTTCGGCCACTCGTCGGCCGAGGCCACCGAGCGGGCTGCCCAGCTGCTGGAGCTGGTCGATCTGGTCGAATCCGCCGATCGACGGATCAAGGGTTACTCGGGAGGGATGAAGCGGCGCCTCGACCTGGCCTCGGCCCTCGTCCACCGTCCCCAGGTCCTCTTCCTGGACGAACCCACCACCGGCCTCGACCCGGCCAGCCGGCTCACGGTGTGGGAGGAGATGCGCCGCATCAACGGTGAGGGGACGACCATCTTCCTCACCACCCAGTACCTGGAGGAAGCGGACCAGCTGTGCAACCGGCTGGCGATCATCGACGACGGGCGCATCGTGCGGGAGGGGACGCCCCAGGCGTTGAAGACCGGGCTCCGCCAGCGGAAGAACCTCGATCACGAGCCGACCCTCGACGAGGTGTTCATCGAGGCCACCGGCCGGGTCCGGGAGCGGGTCGCCGGTCAGGTGCAGGAGGTCCAGGGATGAGCGAGTTCCTGGCGCTCAGCCGGCGGGCGATCCTGGAAGCGGTGCGAGTGCCCGAGCAACTGGTGCCGACGGTCTTCATCCCGCTGTTCTTCCTGGTCGTCAACGTCGGCCAGGCGGCCCGGATCTTCCCCTCCGGGCAGACCGGGTTCCTCGACGGCCAGAACTACGCCGCCTTCCAGCTGCCGGGCGCCCTCCTGCTGGCCGCCTCCTTCGGCAGCGCCGCCCTGTACCTGGTGGAGGACATCGAGGGCGGGTACTTCGACAAGCTGCGGGCGTCACCCGTCTCACGGGTCACGATCGTCATGCACCGGCTGGTGGCGGAGGGGGCCAAGACCGCCGCCATCGCCGCCTTGATCGTGGTGGTGGCCCTGCCCTTCGGCATCTCGGTCGCCAGCGGGTTCGTCGGCTTCGTCCTGCTCCTGGTGCTGACGGCGGCGTGGGCGATGGTGTTCTCCGGGTTCATGCAGCTCATCGCCCTCAAGTCCCGCAGCGCGGCCGCCACCCAGTCGGGGTCGTTGATCTTCTTCCCGTTGCTGTTCCTGACGCCGAACTTCGTCCCCCGGGACCTGCTCACCCGACCGATGGAGATCGCTGCCACCTGGAACCCGGTCACCTACATCATGGAGGGCATGCGGGCGTTCGTCCTCGAGTCCTCCCCGTGGTCGACGGCCGGCCGTGGCTTCCTCGTGGTGAGCGTCGCCGGTGTCCTCATGGTCGCCCTCAACGTCCGGACGATCCGCTCCTACGACTGACGACCTCCTCCTACGGCGGGCCATCACCGCGATGTGCGCTCTTCCCCAACGTCCTCCTCACCTTTCGTAGTTGCCGCCGGCGCGGCCTCGCCGGTGGGTGTGCGATCGCTCAGGCCGAAGCCCCGGTGCGCTCGCGATGCCGTCCTGGAGCTCTGCCTGCGTCGGGCGCATGCGGCGTTCTCGCGTCATCTCCGGTTTCGAGTTCTCAACCCATCAGATGAACTCGTTAGGGGCCAGGGCGTGATGTCCTTGCAGGCGGCGAGGGCGCTCATCGGCACCACGACTGCTCGCATCAACCGGATCTCAGCTGTTCGACCAGACCCATGTCATCACGGCAGGCCCAGTGCTCGACGACCTGCCCGCCGGCGACCCGCCAGATGTGAATGAATCGCCATGCCGCCGCCCGCCCCGACACCGGCACGCCGTCGAGGAGCGGCATCGTCGACCCTCGGTGCGTGCCGTGCACCGTGACGTGCTGCACGACGAGATCGCCATCGGCGACGAGGTGGTGCTGCTCGAACGAGATCGGTCCGAGGTCGTGCTCGATCGTCTGCAGGATCTGTCGGAGGCCCGCCCGGCCCTGGGGGCCAGCGGCGTGGTTCACCATGTCCTCAGCGACGAGGTCGTCGAGGACCGTCGCGTCGTTCGCCTCCTGTCGCCGGGCGAGCTCCTCGACGACCTCCCTCGCGCTGCGCTCAGGCATCGGTTGGTCCGAGTCCGTAGTGGCGCATCTGACGGTTCCCTTTCGGAGTGGACACCGAAGTTTGCCCGGCAGAGCCGCACGCGTCCGAGTTCCGGGTGTCGAGGATGGACTGGACGCCGTCGAGGATGGGGGCGAGCGTCGGGACGAACGATTCGATCGTGACCGTCAGGCCGACCTACTCGGGGGTCGGTGAGGCCGCTCCCGAGCAGCACACCCATCGCCACGAGCTCGGGTGGAATGCCACGTTGCTCGACGGCGACCTCGAGGTCTCGGTCCCGTGGCTGAAGGATGAGGTCGACGGTGATCTGTTCATGCACGGAAGTGGCGAGTTCGCCTACGCCCTCGCAGAGAAGGGCCTCGACGGCGTCTACGAGGTCTACGTCAATCCGCTCGTCTGGGGTAACGGCAACCTTCACGTCCTGGGAGACCGAGGGCCGATCCGCCTGACCCTCGAAGACGTGAAGCGGTTCTGTCAACCGTCACGTAATTCCCTGACCCTGCCGTCACGGAATTCCCTCGCCCGGCGTGGGCTGATGTCTACTCGATGGCGTCTCCTTCCTGTGGAGAACGAGGGTGCAGGAGCGTGCGTAGCTCGCTGGACAGGGCGGTGGCGCTGAAGCGCCCGAGGTCCCGGCCGACGACCACCCGGCGCTGCCCGCGTCGCAGCGTCACCACCCAGCTCCGGCCGGGCCCGTCGTCGTCCTGCTGGTCGACCTCGACGCTGATCTGGTTGCGACCGGCGTTGCCGGCACGCGACGGACGGCAGGCGGGCGAGCAATAGATCGGCGGGCGGCCGCGCCGCCCGGGCCGGCGGATCACGGCGTTGTCGCAGCCCGCCGACGCGCAGGTGGTCCCCGTCACTTCGTCCCCGCGTTGGTCGCGCCGGGGCGCTTGTTCGGCCGGAAGGAGCGGCCGTCCATGTGGACGTGATGGGCCGAGTTGACGATCCGGTCGAGGATGGACTCGGCCACCACGGGATTGGGGAAAAGCGAATACCAGTCCGACGCCTGGCGGTTGGCGGTGAAGATGGCGGGCCGGGCCCCCCGCTCGGTCACGAGCTCGTAGAGGTCGTCAGCTTGGGCCAGGGTGAAGTCCCGGATGGCGAAGTCGTCCAGGATCAGCACCGTCGGCCGTGCCCACCGGCGCAGCCGGGCCTCCCAGCTGCGATCGGCATGGCCACCGGCGAGATCGGCCAGCAGCCGGCTGGTCTTGGTGAAGACCACGCTGTGGCCCCGGCGGCAGGCGGCGTGGCCCAGCGCCTGGGCGATCATCGACTTGCCCACCCCGACGGGCCCGTGCAGGATCACCGACTCGCCCGCGTCGACGAAGCGCAGCGTGGCCAGGTCCCGGATCACCGGGGCCGGGATCTTGGGGTTGAAAGAGAAGTCGAACTCCTCGATCGTCGCGGCTCTGCTCGAAGCGGGCCGCCTTGAGCCGGCGCTCCAGGCCCGCCGCGTCGCGCCGGGTGGCCTCGTCCGCGCACAGCACCCCGAGCAGCTCGACGTGGCCCAGCTCACCGGCGGTGGCCTGAGCCAGGCGGGCCTCGAGGGTGTCGAGCATCCCGAACAGCTTCAGCGCCCGCAGCGCGTCCTCGAGCTGATGCGTCCTCATCGGCCGGCCTCCCCACCGAAGAGACGCTCCGGGCCGTGCAGGTGCGCCGGCGCCGACGGCGGGGCATCGGGGCGCTCGTCGCCCTCGTGCTCGGTTCCCGCGGCCAGGATGCCCTTGACCGTCTTGTAGGACGGATCGCCGACGTCGAGGGCGCGGCGGCACGCCGCCTCCAGGCGCTCGGCGCCGTGCTTGTCGGCCAGGCCGACCACGCCCTGGGCCTGGCGGAGCCGATACAGGGCGTTGACCTCCATGATGACGGCCACCACCTCGGCCACGGAAACGCCCAGCTCAGCGGCCTTGCGCCGACACCAGGCGGGGGTGTGCATGAAGAACGCGATCTTCTCCGGCGGGTAGTCGCCGTTGTCGGTCTGCTTGCCGCGCTCGACGCGGCACGTGGGTTTTGATGAGGGTGCCCTCCAGGAACACCTCGACGGTGCGCACGCCCTCGCGGGCGTTGACGGTGCGCCCGATGTGGGCCCACGGCACCGAGTACAGGGCCTTGCCCACCTTGACGTGGATGTCGGGGCCCACCTTCGGCGTCGACCACCGGGCCAGCTCGAAGCTCTGGCGGGGAAGCGGCAGCAGGGCCTCGCGCTCCTCGGCTTCGAAGACCACCTGCGGAGCGACGCGCTCCAGCGGCCGGCACTGGCGGGCGTTGGCCACCTGGCGACACCACCGGAGCGCGTCGCTCTGCATGGCGGCCAGGTCGGTGAACTCACCGGCCCGGCCGGCGAAGAAGGAGTCCCGGGCATAGGGCACGTGGCGCTCCACGGTGGCCTTGTCCCGGGGCTTGGCCAGCCGGGCCGGGTCCACCAGGCAGCCGTAGTGGGCGGCGAACTCGCCGAAGGAGCGGTTGATCTTGGGGTCGTAGAGATCGGGGCGGACGACGCCGGTCTTGAGGTTGTCGGGCACCACCCGCCGCGGCGAACCACCGAAGAACTCGAGCGCCAGCACGTGGGCCTCGACCCAGGACACCTCGTCCATGCGCAGCACCGGGCGCAGGAACATCAGCCGGGAGCAGGTCAGCACGATGACGAAGCCCCACACCCGGCGCATGCGCTCCGTCGCCGGGTCGAGCCACCGCCCGAGCAGGCCGTAGTCGACCTGGGCCTCCTCGCCCGGCGGCGGGGTGTCGCGCAGCACCCGCACCGCGGCCCGGGCCACCTCCTCGTCGAAGTTGGCCCAGATGAACCGCCGCAGCGACGACTCCGACGCGCCCAGGCCGTGATCGTCACGCAGGCGCTGGTGGATGGTGGCCACCGTCACCTCCCCCAGCCAGCCCTTGATCCGCTCCCGGTGGGGCTCGATCTCGGGCCACGTGGCCTGGCGCAGGCCACGGTCCACCAGTCCTGGAAACCACTCGGCCACCAACGCCGACCACTGCAGCTCACTCAGCGCCGGCCCGCCGGGGACGAGCCCGGCGGCGATGGCCGGAGCGGTGTACTTGCGCACCGTCTTGGGGTCCACCGCCAGTGAGGTGCACACCTCGCCCATGCGCCGGCCGGCATGCCAGTGCCTGAGGATCTCGACAACGTCAACCACCCTGATCGCTCTCCTTGCCACTCGGCCTCCTCGTCGTCGACGAGGGGGATGCTCAACGGACGTGGCGCCGGAGCGAGGGATCCCCTCCCCGCCAGGGAATTCCGTGACGGGCGGTCAGGGAATTCCGTGACGGCGGATCAGGGAATTACGTGACGGAGAAACGCACAGACCAGGGAATTACGTGACGGCTGACAGTTCATCTCTGGCGTGGTCCTCGACACCTATCTCCCAGCGTTCTGAGACCCAACGAGCCGAGGTCAGCGCCGCACGCGATACGCCACGTGCACCGCGCCGTTGCCGAAGCGGCGCTCGTCGAAGAGCTCGAGATCCAGATGGAGATCGGTCGGGAAGGCCGGCTTTCCGGCGCCGACCACCACCGGGAAGAGCATCACGAGGATCTCGTCCACGACACCGGCCCGTAAGGCGTGGGCGGCGAGCCCGGGCCCACCCACCAGCAGGTCGGCGGACGACGCCTCCTTCCATGCCCGCACCTCGTCGGCCCCGAACGCGGACACCATGCGCGTCCGCCTCGTGATCGGGTCGGTGAGGGTGGTGGAGTAGACAATCTTGTCCGAGTCCTGCCATGCGGCGGCGAAGTCGGCCAGCACCGCCGACTCCTCGGCGAGCGACGGATCCGTCTCCCACACGGCCATCGTCTCGTACATGCGGCGGCCGAGCAGCTGGGTGCCGACGCCGCGCATCAGGTCGTTGTAGAACTCGTGCACGTCGTCGTCAGGCATCGACCAGTCGAACGAGCCGGAGGCGTCCTCCGTGAAGCCGTCCAGCGAGGTGTTGGTTGCGTAGATGAGCTTCCCCATGCGTTCCTCCGAGCGGGTTCGCGTTCGACACGTGCAGCCAATTCTCACCGCGACCGAGGGCGGGCGCGCCGCCGATGATCCAACAGCGGGCAGGCGAGCACCCGCAGGCCAGTCGCCGGCCGGGTCTCCGGCCGCTTCTTCTTCTTGCCCTGCGCCGCCTCGCGTCGCTACGCCGGGGCTCGGAGCCGGCCCGAAGGCCCACCGCGACAAGGGGCCCGGTGGGGCTCATGGCCACAAGCGGCGCCGAGCCAGTCGCCCACGCCCCCGAGCGAACGCGGCCCCGCTTGTTGCCCGGTTGTTGCCCGCAGGCCATTTCCGACGCCGCCCAGCAGAAGGGCCGGCGCTCTGCGCACCGGCCCTGAGCTGCTATTTTCTTGGTGGCAGGGGTAGGATTTGAACCTACGACCTTCGGGTTATGAGGCGCCTCAGGCCCGTGTCGGCCGGTGTCACGAGGTGCCGAATAGTGGCCCTGACCTGCGGTTTCGCGTGCTGTCTTGTGATGCTTGGTCCATCGGCTGACAGCCTCTGCCGGCCCGTACGTTAGAAGAAACGTTAGAAGTTCTGCCCAGATGACGGAGTTGTCTGCTTCAAACAACTCCTACATCTGGACAACATCGGGTAGCCTTGTCTCATGGCCCGCATCAGCCAACTCGACGGGGTCGCAGGGTGGCTCCAAGGAGCGCTGCCCGACGGCTGGACGACCAGTGTGACGCGCCGCGCCGCGACCAGCGGTCGGATTCGAATCATCGCTCCGTCAGGGCCGAGCGCGGAGCTGGATGTGCGGGTGCTGAAAGACCCATCACCCCGCTCGGTGTCGGCCCTCCGCCCGTCCGAGGTGCCGACCCTCGTCGTCGCCGACTGGCTCAGTGACCGGACGCAGCAGATCCTCCGCGCCCGGGGAGCGAGCTTCCTCGACTCGACCGGCAACGCCGAAATCCGTCTCGGCGAGCCCGGACTGTTCATCCGCACCGAAGGTGCCAGGCGCAATCCCGTCCCCACCCCCACGAAGGGCCCGGGCCTGCGCGGGCCGAAGGCGTGGGCGCTACTGCGCACTTTGGTGGAGGTCCAACCACCCCTGGGTGTGCGTGAGCTGGCCGAGGCGGTCGACGTCGACGCCGGCTACGTCTCCCGGGTGCTGCGCGTCCTGGAGGACGAGCTTCTCGTGACCCGCGAACCCCGCGGCCCCGTCATCGGTGTCGAATGGGAAGGAGTCCTCCGTCGGGCCTCGTCGACCTACGCCCTGTTCGACGCGAACGCGTCAACGACCTGGGTTGCCACCTCCGGGCCCGAGCGGCTGCTCGACGACCTCGCCGGCAGGCGTGCCGGGCGGTGGGCCGTCACGGGTTCCTTCGCCGCCGGTCTCCTCGCTCCAGTCGCCGCCCCTGAACAGGCCGCCATCTTCACCGACGACGTCGAGCGCTTGGTCGGCGCCGGGAGGTTGCTGCCAGCGACCCGAGGTGCGAACGTCATCCTCCTCGAGCCGTACGATCCGATCGTCTTCGACAGGACAGCGACCGCTGGCGGGATTCCCAATGTGTCGGTCGCCCAGGCCGCCCTCGACTGCCTCCGGGGCAACGCCCGCATGCCGGCCGAGGGCGACGCCCTTGTCGCTTGGATGCGGAGGAACGAGGCGAGGTGGCGCACCGGCACCCTGGTTGCCCGCGGGGAACGAGCTACCGGGTGACCGTCGGCGACGCACCTCGCATCGAGTACGTCGAGGCCCGCCGAGCGCTGCTCGACGCTCTCCACGCGCTTCGTCCCCACCTCAACGCCGTCGTACTTGTCGGCGCCCAGGCCGTCTACCTCCGAACCGCCGGTCGGATCGACGGATACCAACCGTTTACAACCGATGCCGACGTGGTGCTCGACCCGACCCGCCTCGGTCCGATTCCGCCCCTGCGGAAGGTGATGGAGGCCGCCGGGTTCGTCCTCACCGACGAGCCGGGGATCTGGGAGGGACGGGTGACGCGCCCCGGCTTCGAGGACGAGATCGTCGTGCCCGTCGACCTGATCGTCCCCGAGGAGCTGGCACCGAAGGCCGGACGCCGGGCCGCCCGTCTTCCCGGCGAACACGGCAAGACCACCGCCCGAAAGAGCCCCGGCCTCGCCGGTGCCGTCGTCGACAACGGGCCGATCGAGCTCGGGTCGCTCGAAGACGGCGACACGCGAACGATCACGGTCAACGTCGCCGGTTTCGGCGCCCTGCTCGTCGCCAAGCTCCACAAGCTGGGCGATCGCCTGTCCACGCCCGAGCGGCTGCACGCCAAGGACGCGGGTGACGTGTACCGGCTCTTCGACGCCATCGCTCCCGACGAGATGGGGAGCATCTTGCAGTCGCTGCTCGAAGACGCCCGGTCCTCGGCGACGACCGAGAAGGCGCTCGCCTACCTCGACGAGTTGTTCAACGGGTCCGCTGCGGTCGGCGTCCGCTTGGCGGTCAGCGCTCTTCAAGGCCTCTTGCCCGAGTCGACCGTCGTTGCAGCCACCGGGGCATACGTCACCGGGCTGCAGCGCACTATCGGACGCCCGTAGTTGGCCCGGCACAGATGGGCCGCGAATAGCGTACGGGACGACATTGTAGGCCCCTGCTGCGCCTGACCTGGCTGGCGGACATCCCCCATAAGGAGCGAGGCGCCCGTCCTTTCTGGTGGCTACCTCGACGACTCGAAAATCAGTGTCGCCAACAAGCTCATCAACAGCGAGAGCAGAAGAACCCACCAGCTTCTGTAGAAGCGAACGACAGCGCGGACAAGTCTGCGTTGGGCAAAGATCTCCGAACCGACTGCACTCCGCGCGACGAAGGTACCCCACAACGAGAGTACGAGCCCGCCAAGCACAATTCCATAGAAACGAAAACGAAACTCGTGCGCGAGTACGATGCCGGTCGCAATACCGGCAAGAAGCATCACGGTCAAGGCAGTTGACGCCAAGTACGGGCGAACCAGCTTACGCAGAGCTACATCCTGCTTGAGTTGTTGCAGTTCTGCTTCGGCGGCTGCTCGAGTGAGCCGTTCGGCAGCCAGGGTCACCTCGATGGCCTCAACATGTTGACTAAGGTCCCAGACTTGATTTTCGACCGCGGCAACCTTCTCCGCCTTCTCGGCGAACTTCTCAGCCTTCTCAGATAGTCGCCGGTACTGTTCCGATATCTCGTCCTGGATCAGATCGTAGAAGGACGGGAGAGTAAGTTTGGCCCCGGCGGCTTCTTCCTTAGTCTGCGCATCCCTCACTCGACGTTGGAGTTCTTCGTTCAGGAACATCTTTACGGCCGCCTCGGGAGGGAGATCGCGTCCCTCCGCCCAACTGCACGCAATCTCCAGAATCGCACTCATCGACTGCTCTACCTCCTTATCCAGCGTCCGTAAGACCACCGGAAGTCGGAAGCTCTCCAGAAGGGCATCCTCGAATGCCTTCGAGCGCGGCAACCAATATTCTAGCAATTGGATCAGACCACTTGGATGTATACAGCAAGGAAGTGGCGACGACCGATCGTCATCTCGCTCGAATAGTAGCAATCGCATATCAAGAGTAACTAGCCAGACGGTAGATTCCAGAGGAGACTCGACTCCTTCTCCTCGAAGTCCCTTGACGAGCCGTCGAAGCACCGCGTCATGGAGCGCTCGCTGAAAATTCTTCGGGCGAGGACGATCTAGCTCCTCATCGAGATCGCACATGCGCTGCGCTTCGTTCTGCGTTTCGACCTTATCAGCGAGACCCTGTAGATCAGTATTGTATAACTCAACTCCCTTTTGCCGGGCCATTAGTACGAGATTGCGGATGCGCTCGCCAAAGTATTCTTCCGCCGTCAAGCCTTCGGGAGATTTCTCGGCCTTGGTTATGAAGGTCTCAACGATGCCGTCAACCGAGGCCGTGCCAAGTTCACGCACGTACTTCTTAGCCGCCTTGCCGACGGATTGCGGCACACGAACGTTCTGGTAGGTCCTCCAAGCGGAGGCAAGAACGCTACGCGCCTCATCCAGAGTTTCCGGCGTGAAATAGAGCGTTGTTGGTCGTACCTTCTGATACTGGATAATGAGTTCGCGAGCGCGATCGAGAGCTGAGTTAGAGTTGTGATCTCTCAAACCTAAGAAACTGAAAAGCACGTTGGTGTCGAGAAAGAGCCGCAACGGCTGGCTGTTTGTGAGATATTGCTGAATAGACTCAATCTCGGCCGCGGACAGCCCAGCTGACTGCGCTGCAAAGAGAGCCCCGTAAAGCTTAAGGACGAACGCTCGGAAGGAAGCATTACTTGGTCGAGTCAGACGGTCTAACCGCGCACGAACTCTTTCACGGAGGGGCCGATCAAACTCACCGAGGTAGATATCAATCAGGGGTTGCCGTGAAATCGGCTCGCGTCGGAAGAAGATGTGGTCGAATCCAAGCACACCGAGCGTCTGAACCATCGGAAGTATCAGGATGCGGACAAATTCGTCCCATGTTCGCTCGCCTGCGTCCTGCAAGTCGAAGGTAACAATCGTTTGAAATTGCCGGCGAAGCTCGTCCTCGAGTTCGGCGAACTCGTTCACTTGGACGTCGAGTTCCTGCCTCGCCACTACACCTAAGGTAACTTTACCGTCGTCAAGACACTTGATTGATGAAGCTATGCGTTCAAGACACGCTGTAAGTAGCTCGGGGCGGATCGTGAGATTTAGCTCACTCTCCGCAGCGGAAACTATTGCACCGGGATCGAGCCCATTGGAGTTCAGCCACAATAGCCCGAGAACGATTTGATCTAGAGAGTGTTCAGCGAAGCCGCGCCGCCGGAGCTCAGAATTACAAATGAGTGGCACGAGATCATGCGGAACCGATAACAGTGGCTGGTCAGGCATCGGCCGGGCTTTGGCACATTCCGGTGTATGCCGAGTCGACTGAATCTGGAGCGGGTGGGGTAAACCTTCGTGCCACTAGATCACCGCCAGGGAATAAACGCACTAGTGAGCTAGGACGCGCTCACCATAGGTCAGACTCGGTCCAGCATGCCAACGAGGCTGGTCGTTGTTCCCGGCCGCGGCTCGGCAGCCTGCGCTGCGTACCTCCGCCCATGGTCGCCGTTGCCCTTTCGACTCGCCGACGCTCGCTGGCGGCACCGCTCTACAGCGAGAGTCCGGCTGCGAGATGTGGGGGTTCGATCACATGAACCCGCCCGAGGGTGCGCTCGAGGCCCTCGCAGGCCTTGGTCGCAGCAAGGCGACTGGCGTCGAAGGCGGTGTCGTCCCAGCGTGCGCGCCCGAGGGGATCGCGGCTGTCGATGTCGTAGGCGGTGCGGTGCTGGTCGATCCGCGCCGCCGCCGTGTCCCACAGGCCGGCGGCGGCGCCGTCGGGTCGGGAGCCGATCCGGTCGGCGAGGTATTCGGGCGGGTCGGCGATGAGACCGGGGACCCGCGCAGTGAGATCCCGATCGAGCTCGCGACGGATGCCGTGACGCTCCCTCGCCAGATTTGGGCGGTCCCGGTGCACCGCCTGCGCGTCGGCCAGCCCGGCCTCCAGACCGGGCCGGCGGGCGTCGAGCTCGGCCAGCCCGGCGGTGCAGCGTCGGATTCGGTCCAGAGCTTGGGCCAGGTCCCCCTACGCCTGGGAGACGTTCGAGCGGTACAGGCGGCGCACAATTGGATGGTCGTAGGCGTCCAGCACCTCCTGGGCTTGGTCCCGCCGGTGCTCGGCGTCGGCCAGGCCGTCGGTCAGCTCCTCATAACGGTTCGTGTCCCGGGCGAGCTGGTCGGCGTAGCCGCCGACCCCGTGCTCCGCCTTCGCCAGCGAGCGGGTGATCTCGTGCTCCCGCTCCAACAGCTTCCGTAGCTGCGCCCCGTCCAGCTGGTTTCCGAGCCCTCGCCCGTCGCCTTCGGGCTCCCGCTGTTGAAGCTCGGCCCGGCGGGCGACGGCGGGCTCGTCGATCCAGTCCCTGACCAGGGCCTGGCCGATCACGTCGATGGCGGTCTGCTCGCCCTGGAGCGCCACGAACACCTCGTTGCTCTGCCGGCCCCGGGTCATGGGGACGTAGACGCCGCGGGTGTCGGTGGGCCCGTCGAGGAACAGCAGGGAGCGGTCGACGGTGCGGCCCTGGTCGGCGTGGCTGGTCTGGGCGTAGGCCAGCTCCACGTGCTCGGCCACGTAGTCGGCGGGGAGGCGGACCGTGCCCGTGCGGCCGGAGACGGTGACGTCGCCCCGGTGGACGTCGGTGATCTCCCACTGGTCGCGGTTCTTGACCATCAGGCCCCGGTCGGTGTGCAGCTGCCGGTCGTTGCGGCGGGTGGCGACCACGTCGCCCCGGAAGAACCGGTAGTCCCCCACCGACACCGACGGGCCGAGGATGTCGATCTCGCCCGCCTCCGCCCGCAGGTCCTGGGCGCGGAGGTTGAGCTTCACCACGGTCTCGTTGGTCGGCGCCATCATGGCCACGGTCTCGCCCCGGGCCCTGGCCTGCCACCAGGCGTCGACCACCGCCTCCTCCATCTGGCGCGCCGTGCCGCCGTGGAGGCGGTCGTGGTGGTCGTAGAGGTGGAGGATCTCGGTGTCGCCCCGGCGCAGGGCCAGGCTGGCGTCGCGCTCCCACTCGTTGGCGAAGCGGTGGACCCGGTCCAGTTCGATGGCGCCGTGGCAGTCGACGAGATGGCCGAACATGCCCGAGCGCCCGACGGCCGAGAACTGCAGGGGGTCGCCGACCAGCGCCAGGCGCCAGCCCCGGGCGTCGGCCAGCTCCGCCAGCTCGGCCAGCTTGGGGGTCGAGACCATGGCCGCCTCGTCGACGACAACCGTCGCCCCCGGGGGCAGGTCGTAGCGGTGGTCGGGCGGGCGGTCGAGGCGGTGCTCGACGAGGAGCTTGTCGAGCGTGTCCGAGGCCAGGCCGGCGTCGGTGGCCAGCACCTCGGCCGCCCCCGCCGAGGGGGCCACGCCGAACACGGCCCGCCCGTCGGCCCGGAGCTGCTCCACCGCGGGAGCCATGGCCGAGGTCTTGCCGGTGCCGGCGGGGCCGACGACCAGCACCAGCTCCCGGTTGCCGGCCACGGCCCCCGCCACCTCCAGCTGGGGCTTGGACAGGGCCAGGCTCATCTCCGACGTGTCGAGGGCGACGTCGCCGCCGACGGCCGCTAGCCGGCGCTCGGCCCAGGCGATGAGGCGCTCCTCCTGGGCCAGGATCTCGGGGGTGGTCAGGGCCCGATCGGCGACCGACTCGGTGATGGGCCGGCCGTCGCGGCGCAGGGCCACGCCGTCGGGGATGGGCCGGGAGATGTCGATCAGGCGCTCGGCGATGACCGCCTCGGCCAGCTGGTGCAGCCATGGCACGAGGATCTCGGCGTCGATGGCGACGTCGGTGGGCACGGCCGCCGCCAGCTCCCGAACCAGCTCCGCCGGCCGCCAGCTCGACTGGTTCTCGGTCAGCGCCTCGATGGCCCGGGAGACGATCAGCTCAACGTGTCGCCTCGTCCATCGCCCGGCCGGCGCTGGGCTGCGACACGGCCGCGCCGATGACGTACTCGGGGTCGTGGCCGATGGCGGTGGCCCGCTGCGGCCCACTCGGCGTGCAGTGACCAGGCGTCGTCGCCGTGGGACTTGGACGGCCGGCTCTCGGTGACCGCCTCCCGCTCCAGGCGCCACCGCTCACGCGGTGTGGGGTCGCGTTCGAAGGACTCGACGAATCGCTCGAGCTTGTCCTCGATCCGCTCCTCCACCGCCTTGGTGCGCGAGGAGAACTCGGCCAGCACGTCGTCGGGGACGCCGGCCATCTCGGCGATGCCGTTCACCGGCTCGGCCCACTCCACCCCCAGCGACCGGGTGAGCTCGGCCCGCAGGCTGGCGTGGTAGAGGGCGGACAGCGTCCGCTGGTCGCACTTGATGGTGCGGGCGTCCAGCGCCAGCCAGCGGCCGTCGTCGGCCACGACCCGGTTGGCGATGACCACGTGGGTGTGCAGCTGGGGGTCCAGCGCCCGGCTGGTGTGCTGGCGGAAGCAGGCGGCGGCGATGCCCTCGGCGTCGAGGGTGCGCACCTGGCCGCCGATGCGGTAGCGGGTGTGAGCGTGGTCCTCGATCCAGTCGACCATGGCCACCACCGCCGTGTCGTGGGCGTCGAGCACCGCCGCCCGGGTGGCGTCGTCGCCCAACGCGAAGAGCACGGACACCGACTTGGGGGCCGACGCGGTTACGTCGAAGCCCCGCACCGATCCCTCGCCGTAGTGGCGCCCGAGCGCCTCGCCGGTGCGGGGATCGAGTCCGGCCATCAGGGCCAAGAAGGCGTCGGCGTCGACCTCGTTCACCAGCCCGAGCCGGCTGGCGCCGAAGCCCTGCCACACCCCGGCGGGCTCGCCGGCGTCGAGGTAGTAGCTGGGCAGGGCCTCGACGTAGTAGAGGCCGGCGTCGGGCCCCTTGAGCGTCGTGACCCGCACGGTCATCCGCACCACCCGCCCGCGGGTGTGCACTCGTCTGTCCTGAATTGCGACAGGGGGGTAGTCGGGAGGTTGCTCATGGTTGTCGGGGCCTCCTACTCGCTTGATGCGGATCGGGATCGCGTCACGGAGATGCCGGTGCCGGTGAGGTCGAGGACGTAGGTCGGCGGTTCGAATCGGCCGTGTGTCCGGGCTGTGGCGGTACGGATCACGTGGGCGCGGTGGAACTCGCGGAGTCGTCGGTAGACGGTGTCCTTCGACAGTCGCGGTAGTCGCTCGGCGATCTGACGGATGCTTGCCTGGACGACGAGTTGGTCCTCGCGCTGGAAAGCGTGGGTGATGAGATCGTGGAGGATGGCGATGGCATCGGGCCCGTGCCGCTCGACGAACGCGAAGGCCTGGGGATAGCGGTGCTCGATACGGATCTCGTCGATCACGGCGAGGTTGTCGGAGCGCATGGATCACACCACCAGTGTTGGTCTTCACGTACGACGATCACTCTTCGAACAGAGAGAGCCCCAAACTACAATCGTGTAGTGAAGTCGTCAATTGAGGGGAGCGGTCGCCTAGGATGAAGAGCGGAGGTAACCCGGGATGACGAAGCGCCGGACGAAGGAAGAGCGCCAGGCACCGCTGTTCTGGGGCCTCACTCCGAATCAGCTCGTCGGGTACAACCTCTGGTGCGCCCGTCAGGAGCGAGGCTGGACGCAGGCGCAGGCGGCCGAGGCGCTGGAGCCACACCTCGGGGTCCGCTGGACCGTCGCGCAGGTCTCAGCCGCCGAGCGGTCGGTGGACGGGACCCGCGTGCGCCAGTTCACGGCCGACGACCTCGTCGCGTTCGCGCAAGCCTTTGACGTCCCGATCACCTACTTCTTCATTCCGCCGAGACCCGGCGCGACGTGGAGCAAGGTCAAACCCGGGACGTCGGAGGACGCACTGAACCGCACGATGGCGGTGATGATCGACCTCATCCTCGGCGACTCGACCGACGGTGCGCCGCTGTTGGCGAAACACCTCCACGAGGTGATGCGCGACCTCGACCCGGCACTGTTCTCCGATGCCCAGGAACGGATCTTCGCCCTAGCCCGGCTCCGCCTGCTCGGTGTCGTCGGCCACGCTGTCGGCAGCATCGGCGGGTGGCAGCAGTCGCTGCGCGCCCTCGCTGACGAGCTGGGCGCACTGGAGGACGACGTCGCCGTCATGCTCGCCCGCTCACTTCCGGATGTGACTGAGAAGGACATCACCGGCCTCGTCGCCGAAGATGCGAAGGCCTGATCCCCGCATCCGCCAGGGCCTGTCAAAGGCGGCGTCAGCCGTCCCGTGGGACCGGAGCGCAGCGGAGGCCCTTGACGGGCCCGGTCTCTCCCGAGGGGACAATGGATGGAGCCCGCCCCCTGGGGCGGGCTTGGCTGACCATCCCGCTCGGATCCAGCCCGAACGAATTGCCAACCTGCGCCGCGATCAGAACGGCAGAGCTAGTTGATCGCCAGTGACGCGACGGTCGCGGCGCTTCGAACTCGGACGCCTGGTGCTGGTTGACGCAGTCGTGTCGCGCTCCACTGGCGGGGGTGGCTTTGGCTCCTCGGCCACGGGCGGCCACTCGATCGCGAATCCCAGCCACGCCTCGAACTCGGCGCGGTAGATGAGGATTAGCCGGCCGATCCTGTGGCAGGGGATGCCTTCCCGGCTATCGGGCGCCAGGAAGAGCCGGCACTGGACGTACGCGCTCTGGCGTCCGATGCCGAGTACCTGAGCCGCCTGCTCCACACTCAGCACATCCTTCGATGCCCGGCGCATAATCCTCTATCCTACAGATCACTCGACGGGCCTGCAGATAAGGTGTGGACGGAGCACGGATGCGCAGGCTCGTCGAACTCTGAGCCGGGACCACCCGGCAGCGGAGGATCGACCTACGGCGCTCGGTGGTGAGCCGAGCGACAGGGATGGCACAAGGGAGGCAGCGATGCGAGGTCACGTCGCAAAGAAGGGCAACCGCTACTACGCCGTCATCTACGAGGGCATCGATCAGGCCACCGGCCGCCAGCGCCACCGCTGGTACGCAGGCGGCGGCACCCGCAGGGAGGCCGAGAAGCTCCTCGCCGAGATGGTCAAGCGCAATCACGACGGTGACTATCGGGCGCCCGAGCGGATCACCCTCGGCACCTACCTCGAAGAGCGCTGGCTGCCTGCCAAGCGGGCCCAGCTCCGGCATTCGACTTGGGACTCATACCGGCGCAACGTCGAGATCCACGTCAAGCCCCGCATCGGCAACATCCCGCTGCAGCGGCTCACTCCGGAGGACCTCGACGCCTTCTACGCCGGGCTGCTCGTCGACGGGCGACGCAACGGGGCCGGCGGCGGCCTGTCGCCCCGTTCGGTGCGGATCATCCACGGGATGCTGCGCAAGGCTCTCGCCGACGCCTGCCGCAAGGGCAGCCTGGTGCGCAATGTCGCCGATCTGGCCGACCCACCCAAACCCAGCGCGTACGGCACCAAGGAGATGCGGGTCTGGATGCCGGCGCAGCTCCGCCAGTTCCTGGACGAGATCGACGACCACCGCCTCGCTCCTGCGTTCTTCCTCGCCGCCAACACCGGGATGCGGCGGGGCGAGGTGCTCGGACTGCGATGGGACGACGTCGACCTCGACGCCGCCCGCATCTCGGTCCGTCACGCCGTGCTCAACGTCGCCTACGAGCTCATCCTCGCCGACGTGAAGACCAAGTCCAGCCGGCGCACAATCGACCTCGACGCCCGAACCGTCGCCGTGCTGCGGGGGTGGCGGAAGGCACAGCTGGAGGAACGACTCGCGCTCGGACGCCGGCCCGACGACGACGGGATCGTGTTCGCCGCGCTCGAAGGTGGCCCGACTCACCCCGACCTATTCAGCCAGATCTTCGACCGCCACGTCGCCAAGTCGACGCTGCCCCGCATCCGCCTGCACGACCTCCGCCATACACACGCCACGATCCTGCTCAAGGCCAGAGTCCCCGTGAAGGTGGTCAGCGAGCGCCTCGGCCACAGCAGTCCCGCCTTCACGATGACCGTCTACCAGCACGTCCTCCCCGGCATGCAGGCCGACGCAGCGGCGATGTTCGGCGATGTGGTCTTCGGGGAGTGAGTGAGGCAACGCCCCAGGGTCGAGGAGCTGCGCTTCGTGACGCGGGAACCTGGCGCTAGCGTCACGAGCCATGGTGCGTATTCTCCCAGCGGGGATCGTACTCAGGCTTGACCTACGCGCCGCGTTAGAGGCCGAGGCGGCCTCGCCGAACAGTGTGCTTCCTTCCCAACCTGGCCTTGTCGAGCTCGCGTCGAACCAGCCGGACCGCTTCGCTGGGTGGCTCGCGAACGAGATTCAGTCTGGGCTGACCGTCGCCCCGGTGGCGGTCGTCAACATCCGAAAGCCTCGCCACGGTACGAGGCCCGGTCCGATAATGGGAATTCCCGAACGTGTCGCATACCGAGCAATGGTCGATTGCGTTCTCGCCAACGAGGAGCCGCTCGCTCGATCACGAGAGGACTACCTCCGATTCCTTCGTGGACCAATGGACTACGTGATGGGTAAGG
Source organism: uncultured Acidimicrobiia bacterium (assembly GCA_963829165.1). GTDB lineage: Bacteria > Actinomycetota > Acidimicrobiia > Acidimicrobiales > AC-14 > JAXDMK01. The sequence continues at coordinate 18,272 of CAWHIC010000001.1, forward strand.
CCGATGGACTCCGGACCCTAGGGCTCCTCCTGAACGACGACGAGATCCAGTACGTCGTGAAGGCCGACGTGGCGGCCTTCTACGAGTATATTGACCACGGCATTCTCGGCAGGCTACTCGTAGGAAGATCGCATGCTGTCGACCTCATACAGACAGTATTGGAGATACTAGCCGAGATTGAGGGCCGCGGATATGGGCTTCCGCAGATGTTTGAAGCCTCGGACAACCTGTCCGAAATCTATGCGCAGCTCCTGCAGGATCAGATGTTGCGACGCGGCCATCTTATTTGGCGATTTAATGACGATTTTCGAATTGGAGTGCCCAGCTTCGCTGCCGCTCTGGATGCCATCGAAGCGCTCTCCGAGGAAGCGCGCGCTCTCGGTCTGATCCTCAACGAGCAAAAGACCGTAACTCCGAAATTCGTAAATTACGCGATGTCAACATTCGGCCTCAACAATATCAACGAGGATATCCCTCCGGATGAGACAGATGAAGTGGAAGCCGCCGTCGCGGAATACACCGAGACGTTCGAAGACCCGGACGACGCCATCGGCCTACTAGTCGATGCGACTTCCGGGGAAGGGAACCTGGATCTCGGGAACATCGGTCATGATGACGCTGCTCGGTTGCGCCGCGAGATATGGACCGCAGTTCGCGCCGAGGATGCTCGGGCACTAGACGCCATCGTCCCGCTCGCGATCTACGTGCCTTCCCTTACGCCTGTGCTATGCCGCTATGCGGAAGCCCTGGTCGCTGACCATCCGGCCGAGGTATGTCATCGCGTCGACGTTCTCATAAGCACTGTCTCGCTCGGAGGTTGGCAGCGGATGTGGCTTAGCAGGTTGCTGCGGTCGGCGAACCTTCTCGCATTGCAGCTCGGTGATCGCGCCAGGCGAGTTACTTTCGCTCAGGACAACCTGAATGACTCCCGGCATGCCGTCACACGAGCGGAAGCCGCGCTCGCGCTCGCACCGACTGGCGAGGTTCCGATCGAGAGGTTCGCGGGTTCGCTCGTGACTGAGCCGCGCGCTCGCCTCGTGGTACGTCCTGGCTGCTGCCGGGGCGGCGCGGTCCGACCGAGATGAGAAGGTAGTGCGCGGTATTCGTGGGTCCGACCCGCTCTATGCGCTTCTTCTCGACGCTCTGTTGTGACGGCGCCAGCAAAGCCCCTCACGACAATTGGCGACGCGGCGATACTCCTCACCCGTCTAGCCTTATTCGAATTCGGCACAGCCCCGTCCGTATTGCTGGCGCCCGGTCGAATACTCAGATCGTCGACTGCGCTCGGTAGCTATGATCTGAACAACGCTCGCGCACAAGCGTACTTCTTCCGGATTGTGACTATTCTCGAAGCTTATGTCGACGCGGCACTTGAGGCAATGTTTAGGCAGGTGGTTCCTTCAACTTCACCCGCCGCTATCCGACTACTCGAAGGTCATCTCCTCGATGCGACGCAACGCTGGGAGGGCCGCAAGAAGTCTTTCTTGGAACACCACGGCATCTCACTCGGTGACAGGACACATGGGTTCCCCCAGTGGTCAGTGTTTGACGGCATGATCGAGGTGCGCAACTCGATCGCCCACGGCTTGGGATCTATGACCCGCCAGCAGCGCCAGAATCCCACGAGAATGGCGAGTCGCTGCGCTCAGATCGGGGTTCGAGTCGCGGCCGGCGAAGTAATCGTGAGCTCAGCGAACGTCACCGCGGCTGCTCATGTGGCAGAGGACTTCGTGAAATGGCTGGATCCGAACCTCTGACAGCCTTGCAGAGAATGCCGTCGGACTGGTTAGAGCACATGAGATAGCGGGTGCGGCTATCGAGGGCGAAGTCGATTCAGATCTCCGTGCTGCAAGCTAACATCTGGAAATCAATTTTCAGGCGCGCTATAGCTACTATCGATAAAGCCGGACGTCGATCCGGCCAGCCCGCTGGCCGCGTACCTGCGCAGCCAGCCGTGGAGGGCCTGGCGGCCACGTGGCGGCGGGCAACGTCGGTCACGGTTGCCCCCTCGTTGGGGACCTCAACACCGCGTAACGCTGCTCCACCAGTCTCAACTCACGAGGACGGCGGCCTCCCGGATCTGTGGGCGCGAACGACCACAGCGAAGGAGGTGGCGACCGGCGGGCGGTGGACCCCCCTCATGATGAGAGGTGTCGTGCAGGTACCGGGGTCAGTTTCGCCCGGGTACCGGGGTCGCGTCCGGGAAGTGTCAGGTAGGTACCGGGGCCACGGTGTCCACTATGAACCGGGCCCGCACACCCTGATGCTCGGAGACGTTAGAAGAAACGTTAGAAGTCGGCGCTGGAACGAGGAGGGCCGGTGCTCTCGCACCGGCCCTGACCTGCTCTTTTCTTGGTGGCGGGGGTAGGATTTGAACCTACGACCTTCGGGTTATGAGCCCGACGAGCTACCAGACTGCTCCACCCCGCGGCGTGGAACCCAGGTTACCACTCAGGCGGTGGCTCTGGTTGTGGGTGGGGCGTCGGCCGGCGACCGGGCCGGCGGCCGCTCGGGCGGCATCGGACGCTTGGCGCACGAGCGCCTTGGCCGCGTCCGACTCCCGTTGGTATCCACCCAGGTCACCCGCCCGGAGAGCCTCGTCGGCGGCGGTGAAGCGGGCGTTGGCCTGGTCGAGGAGGCCGGCGACGGTGGCGTCGACCGCGGGCGGGGTGCCGGTGGCGGGCGGGGGTGTCTCCGTACCGCCGCCTTCGACCGGCGGGCCGGCAGGCGCCCCGACGCCCTGGCGTTCGAGCGTGGGCGGCGAAGATCCGAACAGCTCGGTGAGCGCCTCCCGCAGCGAGTCACGCATCACCACCCGGAGGCCGGCGACCACGATCACCTTCTTCAGCTGGGGCACGGGGGTGCCCTGGGCCTGCACGTAGAGGGGCTGGATGTAGATCAGCGACTGGTTGATGGGGATGACCAGCAGGTTCCCGAGCTTGACGCTCGAGCCGGCCGTGCTCAGCAGCGTGATCTGCTGCGAGATCTCCGGTTGCTGGTTGATCCGGGCGTTGACGATGGCGGGCCCGTCGATCTGCCGGGACCGGGGCATCACGAACGCCTCCAGCCGGCCGTAGTTCGATGGGTCGCTCTTGGCCACCATGAAGGCGGTGAGGTCCTTGCGGCTGTCGTCGCGCGAGGCCGGGACGAACGGCTGCAGGATCAGGAAGTCCTCCCGTTCCTCGCCGGGCAGGCGCATGAGGAGGTGGTAGGGCTCCATGCGCGCCTCCCGGGCCACCGCCGGCGTCCCTCCGGGCGAGGTCGCGGCGGCGCCCCCGGCGGGGATGACGGTGCCGGTGACGCCCGGCTGCTGGGCGATGTCCCAGGCGTCGGTGCGGTTGTAGAAGTTGGCCGGATCGGTGATGTGGTAGAGCCCGTACATGTTGGTCTGGACCCGGAAGATGTCCTCCGGGTACCGGAAATGGGCCCGCACCTCGGCCGGCACCAGGTCGCCGTCGGTGAACATGCCGGGGAACGCCTTGTCGTAGGCAGCCACGATCGGGTCGTTCGGGTCGACGATGTAGAAGGTCATCTTGCCGTTGTAGGCGTCGATGACGACCTTCACCGAGTTGCGCACGTAGTTGAACCCGACCCCGTCGAGGTCGCTCCGGCCGGGTAGGCGGGAGGTGTCGGCCCGCTGGGAGTAGGGGTAGCGGCTGGTGGTGGTGTAGGCGTCGTAGATCCACTTGACCTGGCCGTCGATGATCACCGGGTAGGGGTCGGAGTCGAAGCGGAGGAAGGGCGCCGCCTTGCGCACCCGCTCGTCGATGTTGCGGACGTAGATCGCCCGCGACTCCGGCGTCACCAGGCTGGAGATGAGCGGGTTCATGTCGCCGAAGCGCAGGGCCAGGGCCGCCCGCCGGACGAAGGAGTTCATCCGCACCCCGCCGTCGCCCGAGTAGACGGTGGTGTGGTTGGCGCCGGTGGAGTCGGTGTAGTCGATCTCCTCCTGCTTGCTCTTGACGATGGCGTAGCCGTCGACGCCCTGCCCGTAGTAGATCGCCGGCTGCCGCAGCGCGGGCTCGCCCGCCGGGGGCAGGTCCTTCAGGCGGAAGTCGGGGTTGCTGTCGGGGGCCACGCCGGTGCTGGGGGTGAGGACGGCGCCGTAGCCGTGGGTGTAGACGAGGTGCTGGTTGACCCACGACTGGGACGGGATGCCGGCCACGTTGAGCTCGCGCACCGATACCAGGGCCTGGGTGTCGAGGCCGTCGAGCGTGTAGCGATCGACGTCGACATCGTTGATTTGGTAGAAGTTCCGGATCTCCTGCAGCCGCTTGTAGGACTCGCGGACGATCAGCGGGTCCCAGAGACGGATGTTGCGGATGGTGGACTGGTTCTCATCCAGGTCGGCGGCGGTGAGGCTGGTGCTGGCCTCGAAATCGCGCACGTTCGTTTCTCGGAGGTTGTAGGCGATGCGGGTGGCGGTGATGTTGCGGAGGATGTAGGGGCTTTCCTTGGTGGACTCGGTGGGCTGCACCCGGAACTTCTGCACCGCGGCCGGGTAGGCGGCGCCGATGACCACCGAGATGAGGGCCCACACCCCCACCGCGATCACAGGCAGCACCCAGCCCCGGCGGAGGATGTTGACGAGGAACAGGGCGCAGGCGAACAGGCTGATCAGCACCAGCAGGTTGAGGGCCGGGAGCTGGGCCTTCACGTCGGTGTAGCCGGCCCCGTCGACCACCCCCCGGCCGGAGTACACCAGCTCGTAGCGCTGGAGGAAGTAGCCGCCCGCCTTGAGCAGGGCGAGGGCGCCGAGGAGCACCGACAGATGGGCCTTGACCTGCGGCGTCACCTTCTGCATCGGCGTCTGGAAGCGGATGCCGCCGTTGAGGTAGTGGGCCACCGCGGTGACGATGAGCACGATGACGACCGCCGCGAACAGCCAATCGGCCACGAACTTCACGAACGGGAGCTGGAAGACGTAGAAGCCGATGTCGCGCTTGAACAGGGCGTCGTTGGCGCCGAACGACGTCTGGTTGCGGAACAGGAGCCACGCCTGCCACTGGCTGGCTGCGCCCGGCCCGGCCACCAGGGCGAAGAGGCCGGCCACGCCGAGACGCACCAGGCCGGCCCGGGCCCCGACCACCTCGTGGTAGCGCTCGATGAACTGCTCCTCCGGCCCCATGGGGCGGAACGTCGGGGCGAGGGCGTCGGCGATGGCCAGGTTGGCCCAGACGATGGCGAAGAACACCAGGGAGAAGATGATCCCCAGGCCGATCTTGGCGCCCAGGACCCCCTTCCACACGCCGGTGAGGCCGACCTCGTCGAACCACAGGTAGTCGGTGTAGAAGCCGGCTATCCCCCGGAGCGAGACGACCAGGAAGAACAGGGCCACCCCGATGACGACGAGGGCGACGCGCCGGGAGGTCGACCCCCGCCGGCGACGGGGCAGATCGGTGGGAGCGCGCATCGCCCGGTCAGCCTACGTGGGTGTCGACCCCTCCGAGACGGCAACCAGCAGACAACGGCAGCCCAGGTGGGCGGGCGGGTGTTCCTGGCCGGTGGGGTAGGGCTCGCCCTTGGGCGTGGGCCCGGCGAGGGTGTTGTCGTGGCAATCGGGGCAGGGACCCTCGTCATCGACGACCCACCGCTGCAGGGTGCCGGGAGCGGTGGCGGCGAAAGCCCCCAGGGCGTGGGCGGCGGCGGTGTGGTGGCGGACGAGCTGCTCGATCTCCTGCAGCTTGGTTTGGCGGTAGGCGGCCCGGACGGCCTCGGCCAGCTCCTCCATGTCGTCGCCGGCGGTGGCCACCACCCGCTCGAGGCGCTCCCGGAGGGGTGCGGCCAGGTCGTTGGCCAGCTTGCCCCCCAGGGCGAAGCCGGTGGTGTCGTCGGCGGCGGCCCCGCCGGCCCGGTAGGCGGCAACCAAGGCGGGGGCGGCGGCGGCGGTGAAGGCGCTGGCCTGCCGGTCGAGGGCGGAGGTCATCGACGACGCGCCGGCTCGGCCTCCCTCTCGCAGCCGCTCGAGCACCTCGTTCTGCTCGTCCTGGAGGATGCGCTTGAGGGACCGGGTGAGGTCGGCCTCGAGGGGGTCGAGGTGCTGGTCGCGGCGGGCGAGGGCGGCCTCTTCGACCATGTCGTCGGACGGCGGGAGGGGTGCGGGGGCCGGGGAGGGCGCCGGGGTGGCGGGCTCGACCTCGGGGACTTGGTGGCGGAGGCGGGCGAAGAGGTCGTCGACCGGTGCCGACGACGGGGCCCGGTCGCTGACGGCGGGCTGCTCGGCGGTGGCCAGCTCGGGCGGCTGCTCGGGCGCGGCCGGGGGCACCGCGAGGGGCAGGTCGGGCGGCAACGGCCGCAAATCGGTGACCGTGCGGACCGAACCGTGGCTCTCGTGGGCGGCGGGGGCAGAGGGCGGTCGGCCCGCGCCGGAGGTGACCGGGGGCGACGACGGGGTGACCCGACTGCGGAAGGGGACGCTGTCGGCGACCGTCTGCGGCCGTAACGGAGGTCGGTACGGCGTGGGCGCCGGGGGCGGCGGGGGCGGCGGGGTGCCCGGCATGCCGCTGCCGTACGGCGACGAGCCCCCGCCATAGGCGGATGGGCCGCCGCCGGGCGAAGGTGACGAGGGGTCCGAGCCGGGTTCGGGGGAGGACCCGGGGCCGGCGTCACCGCTGGGCTGAGAGCCCGGCGTCGCCGACGTGGACGCGGGCTGCGCACCCGATGGCGACGTGGGGTCTCCGGCACTGGGCGGGGCGGGCGGTGCATCGCGGCCACCACCGCCACCGCCCGTGGCTGGCGGTGTCGGCCCGGACGGGCGGCTGCCGGCACTCTTGTCGCGGGGCTTGCCGAAGCCGGCGCCGGCCCACGTGCCGGGGTCGGCGGGGTCGAAGACGGGTTCCGGCGGCGGGTGGCCGGCGCCGATGCCGGCCGCGGGCACGAGCACGGGGCCGGGGGTGCCGGGCGCCGTTGACGGGGAGAAGGGGCCGGTGGCGCTGCCGCCGCCCGCCCGTTCGATCCAGGCTGCCGGAACCGCCGGCCGGTCGCTGTCGGTGCGCTCGCCACGGCCTAGGTCGCCGCCCGGGCGGGGACTCGACCCTCCGGAAACCGGTGCAGCCGGCGCCGACATCGGTGGCGGCGCCGGCTGCGTCGGTTGGTAGGACGACGGGGGGAACGGAGCGGGAGCGTGGGCGGGGGGAATCGGCTCCGAACCGAAGGCGGACAGCGACGGTCGGGTCGGCTGCTCGGTGAGTCGGTTCGACGGGTCCGGGCGGCGAGGCGGCGGAGGGGGAGGGGGAGGGGGAGGGGGAGGGGGAGGCGGCGGGCCACCCCCGGTGGAGGCCATCCGCATCGGAGGTTCGGCCAGTCGCAGCGGCGGATGGGCGTCGGCGTCGGACATCCGCCGGCCCACCGCCTCCGCCGCCAGCCGGGCCTCGGGCTCGGCCGCGGCCAGCTCGGCGGTGACCTCCTCCAGCGTGCGCCGGACCACGTCGTAGGCCTGCACCAGGCGCTCCCGGGCCACCCGCAGCTGCTCGAGCTGCACCTCGGCCACCCGTCGGCGGCGGGCCAGGTCGCCCAGCATGCGCTCCCGGACGGCCCTGGCCTCGGCCACCATCTCCTTGCCATGCGACCGGGCGGCCTGGATGGCGGCCTCGGCTTCGGCCTGGGCCTGGTCGCGGACGGCCCGGGCGTCGGCCTCGGCCGACTGGCGGAGACTGGCCGACACGCCGTCGGCCTCGTCGACCCGACGGGCCATGAGGGTGTCGGCCTCCTGGCGGATGCGGGCGATGCGGTACTCGGCGTCGCGGAGGGTGGCGGCGGCGGTGCGCTCGGCCTCGGCGGTGATGGCGGCGGCCGTCTCCCGGGCGCTGGCGATGAGGCGGCCGGCGTGCTCGCCCAGGCTGCTGGTGAGCGCGGCCTCGTCGAGCTCGGGATGGGCGGCCCGGTTCTCGGCCTCGTGCAGCGCCCGCCGCAGCTCGGCTTCACGGGCGGAGGCGGCGGCCACCTCGTCGGCCACCCGCTTGAGGAACTGGCGGACCTCGGCCGGCTGGTAGCCGCGCATGGCGGTGGTGAAGCCCTTGCCGGACACCGCGTCCGGCGAAAGGGCCGCGCTCGAGGAGATGACGATCCTCTCGTCCCTCTCGTCGTCCATCTCGAAAAAGCCTACGCCTTCCCCGTCCCAAAATCGGGGATCGGCACCGGTGCGCCGGTCAGGAGCCGCCCAGGCTGCGCAACAGCCCGGTGAGCACTTCCACCAGGGTGTTGATGGTGTCGTCGATGAGCGGGATCCCGGTGGCGACGGGCCCGATGTTGGGGTTCGGAGGCGTGGGCGGGGGGACGGTGGTGGCCACCGGGGAGGTGACCCCCGGCGACCCGGCAACGGTCGTGCCGCTGGTGCCACCGCCGCCCGAGGTGCCGCCGCCCGAGGTGCCCGACGAACCGCCGCCCGAGGTGCCGCCGCCGCCCGCGGCCGACCCTTCCGGGCCGGGCAGGGGGAGGGGCTCGAACGACCGTGGTCCCCGGCCGATGGCGGCGTCGACGGACGCCAGCAGGGGAGCCCGCGTCACCCCCTGGTCGAGGGCGACGAGCCCCCACTGGGCTCCGTCGTCCCGGAAGTCGAAGGTGGCCTTCCACCGCTCCTCGAACGTCCCCCGGGTGCCTTCCAAGACGATCGCGGCCCCGACGAGGGACTCCCCCGGCGCCCGCAGGGCGTCGAAGGTGGCGGGCCCGAAGGCCGGCTGTTGGCCCAGGGCCGGCAGCAGCCCGACCAGGAACTCCGCCGTGCGCCCGTCGGTGAGGCCGAGTTGGGCGGTGAACCCCTTGCTCCGGGCCTCCAGCTCGATGCCGATCTCGATGGCATCGCCCAGCAGCCGGCGGTCCCACGGGTCCTCGGCGTCGTAGGACAGGGGAATGGGGGTGCTCACCTCGCCCTCGGCGGAGACGGTGACCTCCCGCAGGGCGGGGACGGTGGTCGACCGGTCGCCGGAGCGAAGCTCGACCGCGCCCGAGTAGGACGACACCACCAGCACCGGTCCCCGGGTGATGCGGGCGGCCGAGCTCACGATCACGTCGGCGCCCTCGGTGGCCACGGTGAGGCGGGCTCCGGGCGGCGCCTCGACCAGGATCTCGCTCTCCAGCAGCAGGGGCCGGGTGACCCGATCCCCGCCCTCCGCCGCCTCCTCCAGCACCACGTTGGTGCCGGTGCGCATCTCGAGCTGGCGGCCCCGGTCGAGGCGGAGCACGGCGGTGCCCTCCAGCACCTTCACCCGCTCGCCGAACTTCACCGACCGGCTGCCCTTCTCCTCCTCCGCCTTCTCCCCCGGCGACGACACCTCGGCCCGGCCGGTGACGGTGAGCTTTCCGGCGGAGTCGTCGTCGCCGCCGGAGCAGGCCGCGCCGACCACCACCAGGGCGATGGCGGCCAGCCCCAGCCGGAACGCACGCACATTGCTTCTTTCGCCGGTCATGCTCGGGTCCGGCGACGGGCGCGGGTGGGGGCGACGGGCAGCACCATGGAGAACCTCGATCCTTTTCCGGGCACGGTCTTGCAGGTCAGCTCGCCTTGATGGGCCTCGACAATGCGGCGGACGAGGGCGAGGCCCAGCCCCAGTCCACCGAACATGCGGGTCGGGGAGCTGTCGCCTTGGGCGAAGTCCTCGAAGATGCCTTCCAGGCGGTCGGGGGGAATGCCGATGCCGTGGTCGCGCACCGATATCTCGACCGTTGGGCCCCGATCCTGGCTGATGTCCCCGTTGGTGTTGTCGTCGCTGAGGCGGGCAGTGAGGTTGACCGCTCCCCCGTCGGGCGAGAACTTCACCGCGTTGTCGACCAGCTCGTCGATGCAACGCTCGAGCAGGGCCCGGTCGCCCAGCAGGTCGGGGATGCTGCGGCCCACCCGGCTGGTGAGGGGGTGGCGGTCGTCGACCCGGTCCTTCCAGCGTTCGACCACCGACTCGAGCATTGGTCCTACCTGTACACGGTCTCGGCGCATTGCGCTGGGCGCCGCCTCCTGGGCGGCCACGTCGAGGAGGCGCTGCACCACCGCTTCCAGCCGATCGGCCGCCTCCACGATCTCCTCCAACGACTCCCGGGCCTTGTCCGGGGGGACGTCGCGGCGCAGCAGGAGCTCGGCGTAGCCCTTGATCGGCACCAGAGGCGTGCGCAGCTCGTGGCTGATGTTGGACAGCAGCTCGCTCTTGGCTCGTTCCGCCTCCCGCTCCCGTCGCATGTCCCGCAGCACGAACACGCCGCCGATCACCGAGTCGCCCGAGCCCTTCAGTCCACCCGCCGACAGCGCCACCGGCACCAGCAGGCCGTCGGGCCGGACGACGATGGCGCTCTCGCTCCACCCCGACTCGGGGGGACGGGTGAGGCGGCCGGTGAGGTCGGTGCCGTCCTCCGCGGTGATCGTCGCGACGTCGCCGACGTGACCGCCCAGCGCCTGGCGGGCGGAGATGCCGAAGAGCTCCTCGGCGGCTCCGTTGAAGGTGGCGATGCGACCGTCGCCGTCGACGGCCAGCAGGGCCTCGCCCATGCCCGCCACCACCGCCTCCAGCCGGTTGCGGATCTGGGCCTCCTCGTCCGCGCTCTGGCGCAGCTCCTGGGCCAGCGTCTCGATGGAGCCAGCCATGGAGTCGAACGTCTGCCCCAGGACACCCACCTCGTCCCGGCTCGACATGGCCGCCCGCACCGACAGGTCGCCCGCCGCGATCTCCTGGGCGGTACGGGTGAGTCGACGGATGCCGGTTCCGATGCGCTCCCCCACGATCACGGCGATGACGAAGGCGGTGAGCGCCGCGGCCAGGGCGACGAGGAAAAGGGTCTTGAACAGGTCGGTGCGGGTGTCGTCGACGACGGTGGTGGGCACCGAGGCGATGATCGCCAGCCGTTTGGGGGCATTGGGAGAGTTGTCGGCGGTGACGGCCCGGGCCACGAAGAACGACCCGTTGCTCTTGGCCCGGGCGGTTTCGGGACCGCTGGAGTCGAGCGCCTCGTCGGCCAGGCGGAAGATGACGGCCTCGGGGAGGTTCGATCTGCCCGACAGTCCGAGCCGGTGCTCACGGTCGGCGAGGACCAGGGTGGTCACGTTCTCCCTGAAGCTGCGGGCGGTGAGGTACTCGGAGTCGAGCTCCTCCATGGCCACAACCACCCCCAGCACCCGCTGGCTGCCGTCCGGAAGCCTGGGTGCCACCCCGTACACGCCCACGGCCAGCGCCCGTCCCGGGATGACCACGACCGAGCTGGCCACCGGCTCTATCCCCGGGGGCGTGTTGATCACGGCCGTCACCGCTTCCGACCCGATGACGGCGAGGGCCTCGGTGCTGTCGAGGCCGATGTCGACGATCACCCGCCGGCCGTCGGTGGCGTAGAGGAGGGGGCCGGACGTCGGCAAGAGCTGGGTGATGCTGCCCAGGTCGGCGCCGATGAGCTCCTTGGCCGGCGAGATCTCGGAGCCGAGGGAGAGGGCGAGGACCTCGTTGGGGTGGCCGCCCTGGATGGTGAGGGCGGAGATCTTGGCGCTCGTCTCGGCGTCGTGGAGGCCGGAGACGGTGATCTCCTGGGCCTGGGCTTCGGCGCGGGCCTCGATGCGTTTGAACGCCTCTTCCTCCACCGTGCGAGCGATCACGACCGACAGCGCCACCGAAACCGCCAGCACGACGACCAGGAGGATGGCGCCCACGCTCACCGTGATGCGGGCGCTGATCGAGCGCCGGGCCGACAGGAGCAGGACCAGGCCGCCGAAGAGGGCGCCCGCCAGCCGCACCCAGTCGGAGGTGGTGGCCTCGTTGACCACGGTGAGGTACTCGGCCGACGCCAGCAGGACGAGGGACAGCCACAGGAAACGGCGAGGCGCCTTCTCGGTGCCCCATCCGAGGGTGCCCAGGGCCAGGAGCATGATCCCCACGCACCGGAAGATGACGACCGGCGTCTCCCGGGCGTCGGTGAGGAGCGAGCCGTGGAGGAAGGCGGCGATCGCCACGCAGATGAAGCCGGGCACGAGAACGCTCCGCGACCTCCGGCCCGCGCCGACCAGGTCGGGGCGGGTCATGACGATCGCCGCGCCGGCCACCATCACGAGGAAGGTGGCGAACTCGACCGCGAACCGGAGCTGGGCCTCGACGGTGGACATCTAGGAGGAGTGGGGCGGGCCCCCCTCCCGGCCTCCCCTCGCGGCGCCCAGCCGGTGCGTCATCGCTCCCATCGTACCGCTCGGCCGGTCACCGACGGTGGTGCCAGTCCTACGTTCCGCCCCCGGCGGAGCCACCGCCGGGCGACCCGGGAGCACCCAGGGCCAGGGCGTTGCTCCCTTCGAGCCCGGCCAGCACCCGGAGGGCGTCGTCGAAGGAGTCGACGGGAAGCACCTGCAGGCCGTTGCCGGCCCGGGACTGCGCCTCCTCCAGGTTGTCCCGGGGCACGAGGAAGACCTTGGCGCCCGCCCGGCGGACGGTGATCGCCTTCTGCGCCGCCCCCCCGATGGGACCGACGGTGCCGTCCGCCCGCAGGTCGCCGGTGACGGCGACGGCCATGCCTCCGGTGAGCTCGCCCGGCGTGAGGACGTCGAGCAGCTCCAGGGCGTAGGCCAGCCCGGCCGAGGGTCCGACCACCTTGCCCGAGTCGATGGAGATCTCGAAGGGCAGCTTCACCCGGGTGCTCAGACGTACGCCGAGGAGCGGTCCCCCGTCGTCGGATTTCCCGAGGGGTGCGTCGACTTCGACCAGGTCGCCGCCCCGCTCGAGGCGCAAGTGGAGGACGTCGCCCGCCTGCCGGGCCTGGATGGCGGCGACCACGTCGGCGCTCTCGACCGCCGGGCGGTCGTCGACGCCCACGATGACGTCGCCCGCCCGGAGGAGGGCGGCCGCGGGCAGGGACTGCTCGACGTCGACGACCTCGGCCCCGTCGCCCAGCTGCTCGAAGCCGAGGTGGCGGAGGGCGAGGAGCTCGGCCGTGGTCTTGGAGTCGGCCATGGCCTCGATGTTCAGCTGCTTGAACTCGTCGGTGGAGATGTCGCCCCGGACCTTCTCCTCGGGGATGACATCGGTGTCGGGGTCGAGCCAGCCGGCCAGCGCCTCGTACGGGTTCACCCGCTCCCGGACGGCGACGGTGGTGTAAAGAAGCTGGCCCCGGGGAGGGTAGGAGGGATGACCCGTCACCGTCACCACGTTGTTGACGGCCCGGGCCGACCCCGGCCCGATGCTGTCGTAGGGGAGGCTCACGAAGCGGGCCCCGACGGCGGCGAACGACGCCACCAGGCTCAGGCCGACCAGCACCACCACCCACGGTCGGACGGGCGGGGGTGCCGGGGGGGCGGGCATCGACCAATCGGTGCGATACCCCTTTGACGAGATCGGATCAGACGTGTCGACGCTCCTAGGCCCTGCCGTGGTGCTGGTCGCGATCATCGCGACCCTTTGGGTCGCCCTGAGCCAGCCTGACCAGCCTGCCACGACGAAACCCAAATCCCGACGCACCCCGAGCCCAGGGGGTGCCCCTTCGTCCCCGTCCCTCGACCCCGTCGATTCCGGACCGGCCGCAGGCCGCATCGTGGCCCCGGCCCCCCATCGGCGCGCCCGGCCCGTCTCCTCACCGGCGACGATGACACCCGCCATGCCCGCCGGCTTCCACTGGATGGAGGCGAGTCCGGTCCCCCGCTTCCGGTCGGGCTTCGCCCTGATCGTGCTCCTGGCCGTGGTCGCCGTCCTGCTGGCGGTGGCCGTCGCGGGAGCGGCGGTGGCGGTGTCGATCGCGGTGCGGGGCGCCTTCGCCTGAGGGCGAGCCCGCCGGGCGGCGCCTCGGTTCGCCTGCCTCAGGCGGCGAGGGCGAGCTTCACGACGAAGCGGTGGGAGGTCGACCCGGGAGGATGGCACGCATAGAGAGTGCCGGTGACCTCCCGCGTCTGGTCCGCGATCCACGTGTCGTCGGGGGTGACCACCAGGTTCCCCGTGACCCGGTAGACGGACCGCTTGTCGCCCACGGTGAAGATGACCTCGTCACCCGCCACCAGGTCGTCGAGATCGCGGAAGGGGTGGGAGTTGGTGATGCGGTGGCCGGCGAAGACGGTGTTGCCCGGTTGGCCGGGCTCGGCCGTGCCCGTCCAGTGGCTGGGCCCCCGGTCGATGTTGTGGAGGGTGACACCGTCGTACATGGTGCTGACCAGACCCAGGGCGGGGATCTCGATGGTGCCGATCTCCCGCACCGGCTCCGGGGCGTAGGAGTCGACCGGGATGAAGACGGGCTGGGGCAGGTCGGGGAGGGTGGTCGTGGGCAGCGTCGGGAGGGCCGACGTGGTCGGCGGCGCGAGAATCGGGTCGTCCAGCCCCCGCCCCATGGTGGACGGGGGGACGTCGTAGCGGCCGCTGCCGTAGCCCCGGCTGCAGGCGGTGCCCGCCACCAGCAGCGCCGTCGCCGAGGCGAGCGCCACGAGGGAGACGAAGCTCCGATGGCGAGAGGTTCCCGGGAGCCTCATCCCCCCGAGGATCGCACACCGGCGCCCGCCGCGGACGTCGGGTGGCAGCGCCGGATGATCAGAGATCGACGGACGCCGGCAGGCGTCGGGCGGCGGCCGTCGCCGGGCACACGGGGGACGAGGCGACCGCCCGCGCCCTCCTGGGCGACGAGTCGGCCGCGGTCCGCGGCACCGCCCTGGCCGCCCTCGCCCGGATGGGCGCGGTCACCGACGCCGACATCGCTGCGGCCGTCGTCGACCCCGTGGCCGAGGTCCGCCGGCGGGCGTGCGAGGTGGCGGTCACCCATCCCGCGGTCGACCTCCGACCCCTCCTGGCCGACGTCGACCCCATGGTCGTGGAGGCGGCGGCGTGGGCCCTCGGCGAACGGGGGGCGGACGGCTCGGGCGCGGTCGAGGCCCTGATGGAAGTGGCCGGCGGTCACGCCGATGCCCTCTGCCGGGAGGCGGCGGTGGCCGCCCTCGGCGCCATCGGCGACGTGCGGGGCCTCCCCGCCATCCTCGCCGCCACATCCGACAAGCCCGCCGTCCGCCGCCGGGCAGTCATCGCCCTGGCCCCCTTCGACGGCCCCGAAGTGGAAGCCGCCCTCACCCGCGCCCTCAACGACCGCGACTGGCAAGTCCGCCAAGCCGCCGAAGACCTCTCGGATTGACGGCCACCCGCCAGGCACAAGCCGCGCGCAGCCCTCGACGTCACAACCACCGACGTGAACCGCAATCCCCGAGCCCCGAGGCCACCCGCCGGAGGTCGCCCGCCGACAGCCCCGCCGGTCGGAACAGAGAAATCGCCGCCGAGGCGCCCCACCGCAGCCGTCGTACCACCGACGTGAACCACGATCCGGGGCCCGAGGCCGCCCCGCCGAAGGCCCCTGCCGACAGGCCCCGCCGACCGGCAGGCGACGAAGGAGCCGATCCGCCGGTCGGAACAGAGAAGCGCCGCCGAAGGCGTCCAGGCCTTTGACTTGTGGGGCCGTCGGGGGGCGGAGCCCCCCGACTACTGGCAGAAGTAGCCCGACGCGACGCCTTCGAAGGTGGGACCGGTGTCGAAGACGTCGATGATGTAGCGCATGTCGCAGCTGCCGGGCTTGACGAAGAACGTCCACCGGTAGGAGACCTCGTCCGACGAGTACACGCCCGTCTTGTAGGGCAGGCCGAAACGCCCGCACTCGTAGCCGGCGTTGGCGTAGTAGGCGTGGGTCTGCGACTGCACCTGCACGTAGGACTGGCCGTGGCCGTTCCACGTGATCCATTGCAGGGCGACGTCGTAGTCGGCGAAGATCGAGCTGTAGCCGGCCCCGAGGCCGGGCGTGCCGAGCCAGGCCCCGTTGAAGGGCTGCTCGGCGAAGCAGGCGGTGGGCGACCACACCCGTTCCCCCGCGGCGAGGGCGGCCGTGGCCGGTGCGGCCGCGGGGACGGCGAGGGCGGGGGCGGCGGGGACGGCGAGGGCGAGCACGGCCGTGGCGGCCGCGGCCAGCAAGGCCAGGATCCGTCGTGTCATCCGTCTCCCTCCTGTCACGGCGCGGGTGGCTCCCGCCACACTGGGCGATCAGTTATCGATCGGCACCCATGAACAAAACCTTGAGGGATTCGAAGGCCTCCAGGCACTTTCCGGCCCCCAGGACGACGCATTCGAGGGGCGCGTCGACCAGGTGCACGGGCAGCGACGTCTCCTCCGACAACCGCTGGTCGAAGCCGCGGAGCATGCCCCCGCCCCCGACCAGGTGGATGCCCTGCTGGATCAGGTCCTGAGCCAGCTCCGGAGGTGCGAAGCCGAGGCAGCGGATCACGGAGTCGACGATCGCCCGCACCTGCTCGCTGATCGCCTCCCGGATCTCCTCGGGGGCGAGGATGGCGGTCTTGGGCAGGCCGCTCATCAGGTCGCGGCCCCGCACCTCGGCCTTCATCTCGTCGGCGGTGGGATAGGCCGACCCGATGGCGAGCTTGATCTCCTCCGCCGTGCGCTCGCCGATGGCCATCCCGTACTCCCGGCGGACGTAGGACTGGATCGACGCGTCGATGTCGAACGACCCCACCCGGATCGCCTCCAGGGCCACGATCCCGCCCAGGGAGATCATCGCCGTCTCCGAGGTGCCGCCGCCGATGTCGACGACCATGTTGCCCAGGGGCTCGTGGATGGGCAGCCCCGCGCCAATGGCAGCGGCCATGGGCTGGGCTACCAGCTGGGCGTCGGTGGCGCCCGCCTGGCGGGCGGCCTCCTTCACCGCCCGCCGCTCGACCTCGGTGATGGCGGACGGCACGCACAGCAGCACCCGAGGCCGCTGGAACCGGGACAGCCCGGCCCGTTGCAGCAGGAGCCGGATCATGCGCTGGGTGATCTCGAAGTCGGTGATGGCGCCCTGGCGGAGGGGACGCACGGCGCGGATGTAGCCGGGGGTGCGACCGATCATCTGCCACGCCTGGTGGCCCATAGCGAGCACGTCGCGGGTCTGCTCGTTGAGGGCGATCACCGTCGGCTCGTTGAGGACGATCCCCCTGCCCTTGGCGTAGACCAGGGTGTTGGCCGTGCCCAAGTCGATGGCGAGGTCTCTAGCCAGGGCGGCGGCCTCTCGGAGGAGGTGGCTTCCACTGCGGGGTCGAGCGGGGAGGCGCCGTCAGGGGCCGGGGCGGGTCGGGCGCCAGGGCCTCCAGCTCGCGGGTGAAGGCCCGGATGTGGGCGTCGACCGAACGGGGCGGCCGGTTGCGCAGCCACAGGACGAGGAAGCCGATGCCGCTCAGAACGACCGCGATCCCGAGAAAGATGAGGGCGCTCACCGGGTCTCGCTCATCTGGGCCCCGACCTCGGCGATGGGCGAATGGCAGGCCGACCAGTCCTCGCCGCCCTCCCACGCCTCCCGCTTCCAGATGGGGACGGTGGCCTTCAGGGTGTCGATGCAGTAGCGGGCGGCCTCGAAGGCGGTGTCGCGGTGGGGCGAGGACGCGACCACGACCACCGACGACTCCCCCACGGCCAACTCGCCGGTGCGGTGGAGCAGGGCCAGGCGGACGACGTCGGGCCAGCGGACGCGGGCGTCGGCGGCGATGGCGGCCAGCCGGGGCTCGACCTCTTCCTCGTAGGCCTCGTAGGTGAGATGGTGCACGCCTGGTCGCCCGGGCGAGGAATCCCGGACGTTTCCGGTGAAAAGGACCGCGGCTCCACAACTCGGCAGCCCGGCCCACCTCAGGGCATCGTCGAGGGGAAGGGGGTCGGCGGTGAGGCCTACCCAGTCGTCACGAGCGCACGGAGGCGCGAGGCCCACCGCGCCATGCTACCGGGGGGGTGGGTGGCCCGCCCCGGACCTTCCCCGGGGTGCCCCGCGACCGTCGCCCAGGGCGCCCCCGGTAAGCTCCGAGACATGGAGTTCGTCGAGCCAGAGGACGAACCCGGCCTGTTCCGAAACCCTCTCCCGCCCGACGACCGGCTGTGGCGGCATCCGTCGGAAGTGGGGGCCGGGCTGCCGCCGAGCCTGTTGGGTTCCGGCTATCCCGGCGCGGCTGCTTCGGACGCGGTCGACGACGACTCCCGACCCTCGATGTGGCTGGTGGCGGCGGTGTCGGCGGTCAGCGCCGGGCTCCTGGCCACGGGCCTGGTCATGGTCACGGTGGGGCTGGTGGGGGTGGGGGGCAACGACCCGCTCCGGCCGGTGGTCGAGCGGCAGATGGAGCCCCGACCCATCGACGCGGTGAGCACGGGGGTGGTCGACGTCGCCGACCGGGCCCGGGAGGCGGTGGCCCAGCTGCGCCTCGAGGGCACGTCCACCGTCGTCGGCTCCGGCGTCATCTTCCGCAGCGACGGCCACATGCTCACCAGCGCGGCGGTCGTCCGCGCCGCCGCCCGGGTCCGGGTCCGCCTCGACAGCGGCCGCGAGCTCACCGGCCGGGTGATCGGCACCGACCCCGACACCGACATCGCGGTGATCAAGATCGACGGCGACGGGCCGTTCCCCACCGCCGTCCTCGGCACCACCGTCGGCCTGCGGGTGGGCGAGCAGGCCGTCGCCATCGGATGCCCCATCGACCTCGTGGGCGGCCCCTCCGTCACCGTCGGCGTCATCAGCGCCCTGCACCGGGCCGTGCCCCGGGGCGACGGCGGAATGCTCTTCGACCTCGTCCAGACCGACGCCCGCGTCCCCACCGGGTGGCCCGGCGGCGCCCTCCTCGACTCGTCCGGCAGCGTGATCGGGATCACCACGTCGGTCGGCACCACCAGCAGCGGCGCCGGCGGCTTCGGCTTCGCCATCCCCATCGACCTGGCCCGATCCGTCGCCGACCAGCTCATCGCCACCGGTCGGGTCACCGGCGTGTGGATGGGGGTGAAGGGCGGCGACCTGGATGCGGCCACCGCCGCCGCCCTCGATCTCACCGGCGGGGCGGTGGTGAGCGAGGTCATGGAAGGCAGCCCCGCCGACCGGGTCGGGCTGGCGCCCCTCGACACCATCGTCGCCCTCGACGGAGTGGCCGTCACCTCCATGGCCCAGCTGGTGGTCGCCCTCCGCCCGCGCCACCCGGGCGACGTCGTCCAGCTCGACGTGGTGCGCGACCACCAACGAATGGCGATGGTGGTCGTGCTCACCGAGCGTCCCGCCCCGGCCTAGGGTCGATCCATGAGCGATGCCGGTCCGGGCGGGGACAACCCGTTCGAGGGCCTGCCCATGTTCCGGGACCTGGCTCGGCTCTTCGCCGGGCAGGGGCCGGTCAACTGGGACATCGCCCGCCAGATCGCGGTGTGGACCGCCACCGAGGGCGAGGCCGAGCCCAACGTCGACCCCGTCGAGCGCATCCACCTGGAAGAACTGCTGCGGGTCGCCGACCTCCACGTGAGCAACGCCACCGGTCTGTCCACCAGCGTCAGCGGCGGGCTGTTGAGCGCGGCGCCCACCACCCGGTCGGACTGGGCCCTGAAGACCCTCCAGGCGTGGCGGCCGTTCCTGGAGCGGCTGGCCACCGCGGTGGCGGCCGCGGGCGAGTCCGAGGGCACCGGCCCCGACCCCGCCACCCAGCTCCTGGGCGACCTCGGCCGCGTCGTCGGCCCCGTGCTCCTAGGCATGCAGTCGGGCTACATGGTCGGGCACCTGGGCAAACGGGCGCTGGGCCAGTACGACCTGCCCCTCCCCCGGGGCACGTCCGACCAGCTCCTCCTGGTGCCGGCCAACATCACCGCCTTCGCCCGGGAGTGGTCGATCCCCGACGACGACCTCCGGCTGTGGATCCTCCTGGAGGAGCTCACCCACCACGCGGTGCTCGGTCGGCCCCACGTCCGGGCCCGGCTGGAGGCACTGGTCGACGACTACGTGAGCCGGTTCGAGATCGACGGCAACGCCCTCGAGGGCAGCTTCGCCGACATCGACCCCTCCGACCCGTCGTCGTTCGCCAAGGCCCTCAGCCCCGAGACCCTCCTCGGCATCATGCAGACGCCGGGGCAACGGGAGGTGGCCGTCCGCATCGAGACCCTGCTGGCCGCCCTCGCCGGCTACGTCGACCACGTGCTCGACACCGTCGGCCACGGCCTGGTCGGCAGCCACGGTCGCATCGCCGAGGCCCTCCGCCGGCGGCGGGTGGAGTCCTCCGAGGGCACCCGCTTCGCCGAGCGCCTCCTCGGCCTGCAGCTGGGACCGGCCCAATACGAGAAGGGCCAGGCGTTCGTGGTGGGCGTGGTGGAACGGGCGGGCGAGGAAGGCCTGGCCCGGCTGTGGCACTCGGAGAAGGAGTTGCCCACCCCCGCCGAGCTGGAGGCCCCCGGCCTCTGGCTGGCCCGCATCGACCTGTAGACACGGGGTCGACCGCACCGGCGCCGCACCCGCCGCTACTCGGTGGCGGCCTGATCCTCCAGCTCCTGGCGGTGTTTGGCGGTCTTGATGGCGCCCAGGTAGCTGAAGAAGGCGAGGGCGCTCCCCAGGGCGATCATGTCGATGCCGATGCCGGGAGAGATGGTGACGGCCACCGGCACGAAGGCACCCGCCACCCAGACCAGTTGGAACCGGGTCTCGAAGCGGGCAAAGGTGCGGCCCCGGACGGCGTCGGGTGCGTCGCGCTGGACGATGCTGTCGAAGGCGAGCTTGCCCGCGGCCGCGGCCACACCGGTGGCGCCCGCGATCAGGCTGAAGGCGAGCAGGCCCTCGGTGCGCCCGGCGACGAAGCCCACCACCGCCACCAGGGCGAGGCCCCCCAGCAACATGCGCTCCTCCACCAGGAACCGGCGTAGCGGGGGACCGGCGAGGTTGCCGATCAGCGTCCCCCCCAGGCTGGAGGCCAGCACCACCCCGAACCACCACGAGGGTGCGCCGGCGGCCCGGAAGGCGAAGGCCACGAAGAAGGTCATGAAGCCGACGCCCGCCCGGAGGACGGCCATGCTGGTGGCGGCCATGCGGATGGAGATGGCGTGCAGCTCCTGGTCGGCGAGCACGAGGGCGGCGGCGGTGGCCACCCGGGTCGGCTTGGGGATGCGGACGGAGGCGACGGCCGCCGCCGCGAACGCCACCGCGGCCAGGCGGACCACCCACGGCCCCCCCAGGAAACCCACCTTGAGGATGATCACGCCCGGGACCGCGGCCAGGAACCCGGCCAGCACCGACAGCACCGCCAGGCGGGAGTTGGCCGTCACCAGCTCCCGTTCGTCGGGGACGGCCATGGGCACCAGCGCGCTCTTGGTGACCATGTGCGCCTTCGACAGCACCAGCACGCCGAAGGCCTCGGGGAACAGCCACAGGCTCTGGAGATGTCCGGCCATGGAGAGGCAGATCAAGGCCCGGCTGGCGGAGCCGGCGATGAGGATCAGGCGCCGGCCCGACGGGGTGCGGTCGAGGACGGGGCCGAGGAAGGGCGCCACCACCGCAAAGGGCGCCATGGTGAGCAGCAGGTAGAGGGCCACCCGTCCCCGGGCCGCGGACGGCGAGATGGAGAAGAACAGCGACCCGGCCAGGGCCATGGTGACGAGGGTGTCGCCGGCCATGGCCAGCACGTGCGCCACCGCCAAGCGGGAGAACGGCGACTGGGCCGCGGGGTCCCGTCGTTCGGGCTTGCGCAGCTGCTCCCAGCCCTGCTCCGAGGAGGCCACCGCAACCATCGTAGGGGCGGAGGCGGGCCCGACTCCCTCGCTGCCGTACCTAGGTGCCGGACCTCGTTCGCCGACCTAGGAGATCGTCGGCAGTTCCTTGACCTCGGACGGCAGCGGCGGGATGCCGGGGGCGGGGGCGGCCGGCAGGCGCAGGGTGAACGTCGAGCCCAGGCCCTCCTCCGAGTCGACCTCCACCGATCCGGCGTGGTTCACGACCACGTGGCGGACGATGCTCAGCCCGAGGCCGGTGCCGCCGGCGGTGGCGGTGCGGGTGGACTCCACCCGGTAGAACCGCTCGAAGATGCGCTCGTGGTCGCGCTCGGGAATGCCGACGCCCTCGTCCCGCACGCTGATCTCGACCATCCCGTTCGGTTCGCCCGTGTCGTCGTCCTTGCCCGGACGGCCCCGAACTTCCACCAGCGAGCCCGCGGGCGAGAACTTCACCGCGTTCTCCAGCAGGTTGTAGACGGCGGCCACCAGCTGGCGCCGGTCGCCCGTCACCCACAGCCGCTGCGGCGGCTCGCCGAAGTTGATCGTCATCTCCTTGTCCTGGGCCAGGTGCCGGACCCGTTCCGCGGCCTGGGCCACGACCAGGTGGACGGCGACCGATTCCCGGACCGGGTCTTCCTCCGATTGCAGCCGGCTGAGGTCGATGAGGTCGTCGACCACCCGCTCCACCCGCTTGGCCTCCACCTGCACCCGCCGGGCCAGCCGGTTGACCACCACCAGGTCGTGCTCGGTGGAAAGGGTCTCGGCCAGCAGGGCCAGCGCCCCCACCGGGGTCTTCAGCTCGTGGCTGATGTTGGACACGAAGTCGCGCCGCACGCCCTCCTGGCGCTGCTGCTCGGACTGGTCGCCCAGCACCAGCACGCCGCCCACCGTCCGCCACTTGTCGTCGAGGGGTAGGGCGTTGACGGTGAGGGAGAGGGCGGGCGGCCCGGCGATGTCGAGGGTGCGCTGGGTGCCCCGGCCCTCGGTGGCCGACAGCAGCAGGTCGTCGACCTTGGCCATCACCTTGGGTTCGGGCTCGAGGCCCAGCAGGCGGATGGCCTGGGCGTTCTGGAACACGACCTTCCCCTGGTCGTCGCTGATGACCACGCCCAGCTCGAGGTGGTCGAGGGCCCGCTCCAGGCGGGTGCTGGCCACGCCGGTGTCGCCGGTGGTGGTCATCTTGGCGTCGACCAGCTTCTCCAGCTGGGTGAGCACCTCGTCCATCCCCCGGGACTCGAGCTTGAGCTCCTCGTCGCCCAGACGGGCGTTGAGGGCGGAGAGCCGCCGGACGGGGCCCCGCCGGGAGAGATGGAGGACCAGCCCCCCGAGCAGGATGATGCCGACGGCGACCAAGACGGGTACCAGGTCAGACGTCATTGGGGCCACCCTAGATTCCGGACCCGCCGGAACCTGGGCAAAGGAAGGAATCGGCTGGTGGCGCCCTCAGCCCGAGCTGTCGTCGTCCTCGGGAACGCCGAGGTCCCAGTCGAGGACGATGAGCTCCCGCTCCGCGTCGCGCACGACCCGCTCCCGGTTGCGCCGGAACTGGGGGTCGTGGGGCGGGAGCAGCAGGAGCCGGGCCAGCGCCCGCAGGCGGAACTCCTCGATGAGATTGCGCTCACCGAAGACGGTCGCGACCTCCCAATGGGGCGCGACCGGGCCCAGGTAGACGATCCGGACGTGGCCGCGCGGCGGCTGCGGCTCCTCGGGGGGCTCAACCGGCAGCTGGGACATGTCCCGAGCCTACAAGGCCCCCCTGGGGACCCGATCCGCGGTCTCGACCCTGTCCGGAACCGGTCTGCACCCTCCCTGCACACAAAATTCATGAAACTTCCGGCGATCCGGGGTCGTCTCCACGTACGTAGAAGTCGAGAATGGAACCAACGGGCGCGCCCACGCGTTGTAGTGGTGGGGCCCGAACGAGGAGGGGCAATGGACACGAACTGGATGGCGACAGGCAATTGCCGCACCGAACCGCCTTCGCTCTTCTTCCCCAGCGACGGCGTGGGGGTCGAGGTGGCCCGCAAGATCTGCGCTACGTGTCCGGCGAAGGAACCCTGCCTCGAGTACGCCCTGGCCAACGGCATCGACCACGGAGTGTGGGGCGGGGCATCGGAGCGGGAGCGTCGCCGCATCGCCCGTCGCCGGCGGCTGGAGGCAGCCGCGGCCGCCCTCTCCCCCCGCCGCTGACCGGCCGCGTCACGCCGCCCTCGTCACTCCAGGGGCTGGACCAGGGTCCGGGCCAGGCTGCGCAGCTTCTCCAGGGCCGAGGGCTTCGCCTTCGCCGGCACCGGTAGGTCGCGGGCGGCGGTGAGCACCTGGTCGAGAGGGGCGTCGCTGACCAACGTGAACACGGTTGCCCCCGCCTGCCACAGCACCACCTGGCCGCCGGGCCAGGCGTAGCGCCACCCGGCCGCCTTCCCCACCGTCACCGGGCCCCCTTCCTGGCCGAGTTCCCGGCGGTCGAGCGCGCCCTTCCGCTGGAAGACCGAAAGGTCGTACATCCCGTCGCTGTAGAGCACCTGGACGACTCCGTCCCGCCGGTAGACCCCCACCCGCTGGTAGCCGTCGGCCAGGCGGGCGGGCGCCATCCCCGCCGACGCCAAGCGGTTGGTGGCGACGATCTCGGGCGCCTGATCGTCGCTCTTGGCCGGAGCGGGCGGGGGGGCCGTGGCGGGGTCGATCGCCAACGAGGTGAAGCCCACCACCCGGGTGGTGGTGCCGGACGGGTCGAACTGGCGCCGCTCGAGGAGCAGGTCGGTCTCCTGGTCGAGGAAGACCTGCTCCCGCAGGACCGACCCCTGGCGGACGTCGACCACCATCGTCGGTCGTCCCGCCACCGGCGGGCCCGCCTGCTCGGTGGTCTGGTACTTGACGCCGGGATCGGGCCCGTCGACCCGGTCGACGGCGGTTGGCCACAGCAGGTTCCAGCCTTCACTTGGGTGCTGGACCAACCGCTCGGAGGTGGCCGACACCATCACCTGGTTCCCGCCCCGCAGGAGCATCGACCCCTTCGCCGACTGCACCGTGAGCTGCTCGTGGTGCTCGATGGGACCGTCGAGCCACCGGATCTCGACCGTCCCGGTGAACGACACCTCGGCGGCGGCGTCCCGGGCCCGGTCGAAGGGACTCTCGACCGCGCCGACGGCCGTCGGCGTGACAGCCGAGGTGAGCAGGCCGGCCACCAGGCCGGCGACCAGGACCTTCACTCGTTGCCCGTCACTCGTTTATCGAGACGGGGACACCCGCCGGCGCCAGGTTGCTGAGGGGGTCGCCCTCCACCGGGGCCGACGTGGCGTGGGCTTCGATGAGGGTGGCCACGTTCGGGTCGACCGTCGGCGGGGGGGCGGGGGCCACGCTCACCAGCACCGCCGCCACTGCCGCCGCCGCCCCCACGAAGGCCATGGCGACCCGGCGCCGGCCGGGACGGTAGGGGACGAGCATGCGCTCGTAGAGGCCGAAGGGGGGCTCCACCGGCGGCAGGGCCCGCACCCAGATCCGGGCCTCGGACACCGTCTCCATCTCGTGCCGGCAGGTCATGCACACCACCAGGTGGGCCTGGACCTCGGCCTCCTCCGCGGCCGACAGCTCGCCGTCGAGCAGGGCGCTCAAAGAGGCGCCCGCGTGACCCTCGGCGTCGAGCAGCCCGGGTGTCACGCCAGCACCTCCCGGAGCATGGCCCGACCCCGGTGGATGCGGCTGCGGACGGTGCCCACGGGGACGTCGAGGGCAGTGGCGATCTCCTGGTACGGCAGCCCGACCACGTCGCACAGAACGACCGCGGCCCGGTAGTCGGCGGGCAGGCCCCGGAGGGCGGACTGCACGTCGTCGGGAAGGGCCCCGCCGGCGAGGGCCTCGTCGGCGGCCATGGACGGGAGGCAGGGCCCGGTCGGGATTCTCGGGGAGGGGGTCAGCCGGCCGGCGACGGCGACGGCGGACCTCGTCGAGGAAGGTGTTGGTGGTGATGCGACTCAACCACCCTTCGAGGGAACCGGGGCGGTAGGTCTCCAGACCCTTGCGGACCCGGAGCAGCACCTCCTGCACGAGATCCTGAGCGTCGTCGGCGTTGCCGGTGAGGCGGAAGGCCACCGTGTAGAGGAAGCGACCATGGTCGCGTGCGACCTCTTCCCACGACGGAACCGTTTCATCTGTCATGGAGAACGACGGCCGTAGCCGCCGGGTTCCCTATTCGGAAGCGGATTCCTTGCGGGCCTGGGCCTCCCGCTCCGACAGCAGGGCGTCGAGCTCCGCCTGGGTCATGGTGACCTTGTCGGTGGGCTTCGGGCGACTCTCGGTTTTGCGGCTCTCGATGGCCTTGGCGTCGTCCTTGCCGCCGTCGGCCACGCCCTTCTTGAACTCCTGGGACGCCTCGCCGATGGAACGGGCCAGCTTGGGCAGCTTGGTGGACCCGAAGAGCAGCAATATGACGACCAGGACGATGATGAGCTCCAACGGTCCGACGTTCGGCATAGGCCTCACAGCCTACAGGCCGCGGCCAAAAGGGCGAGGTCGTCGTGGAAGGGAACGGCGAACGGCATCGGCCGGGGACTGACGATCATGCTGGCCACGCCCAGGTCGGCCCACCCGTCGAGCTGGGCCCCGATCTCGCCCACCGTGCCCACCAGCCGGCCCCGGCGCCACTCGTCGAGCGAGGCCCCGCCGAGGTGTCCGGGCGTCGTGGTTTGCAGACGTTCGAAGCGGCGGGCCAGGTCGGCCTCGTCCTCCCCCGCCAGGGCGTAGAGGCCGAGGGAGAGGGTGACGGTGGCGGGGTCGCGGCCGGCCCGGTCGCAGGCGGCGTGGAGCACGTCGAGGCGCGCCCGGTAGGCGTCAGGGGTCCAGACCCACACCGTGTTCCACCCGTCCGCCACCCGGGCCACCAGGTCGAGGAGCCGGTCGCCGCTGCCACCCACCCAGATCGGCGGCCCCGGCTGCTGCAGGGGGCGGGGCAGGCACATGGCCGCGACCGCGCGCTCGTAGCGGCCGTCGAACGTGAACGGCCCGCCGCCGAACATCCCCCGGAGGACGAGGATCGCCTCCTCCAGATGGGCCAGGCGGTGGCCGGGCCGGGCGAAGGGGACGCCCACCACCCGGAACTCGTCCTCGTTCCATCCCGCGCCCAGGCCCACGGTGAGCCGTCCCCCGGAGAGGACGTCGATGGTGGCCAGCTGCTTGGCGGTGACGGTGGCCGGGCGGAGGGGGGCGCAGAGGGTGAGCAGGCCCAGGCGGACCCGGTCGGTCACCCGGGCGAGGGCGCCGAGGGCGGGGAGGGGGTCGAAGCCGGGGCACCGTCCGGGGCCGCCGCCGTAGCGGGACCGCTCCAGGAAGAGGTGGTCGGAGAGCCACAGGGAGTGGAAGCCGAGGGCCTCGGCCCGCCGGGCGGTGGCCTCGACCGTCGCCCACGGCAGCCGCCCCGGGTCGGCCTCGGGGGCGAAGAAGTCGTACTGGGGCAGCGACAGGCCGATCTCCACCGCGTCAGTCTTGCCCCCTGTGCGAGCGTGGGTCGTGCTCGAGTGCGTGGTCAACGTGTCCGAGGGGCGGGACGAGGCGGTGCTGGCGGCGCTGGCCGCGGCCGCCGGGCGCGGCCTCCTCGACGTGCACTCCGACGCCCACCATCACCGGTCGGTGCTCACGCTGGCCGGGGACGGAGTGGAGGAGGCGGCCCGGGCGGTGACGGCGGCCGCGGTGGCCCGGCTCGACCTGCGGACGCACGAGGGTGTGCATCCCCGGCTGGGCGTGGTCGACGTGGTGCCGTTCGTCCCCCTGGAGGGATCGTCGATGGCCGACGCGGTCGCGGCCCGGGACCGGTTCCTGGCCTGGGCCGCGGCCGAGCTCGACCTGCCCGGGTTCGCCTACGGACCGGAGCGGTCGCTGCCCGAGGTGCGGCGGACGGCGTTCGCGGGCCTGGCGCCGACCGCCGGGCCGCCGGTGCCCCACCCCTCGGCCGGCGCGGTCTGCGTCGGGGCCCGCCCGGTGCTGGTGGCCTACAACGTGTGGCTGGCCGACGGCGTGGGCGTCGACGAGGCCCGGCGGGTGGCGGCGGCGGTGCGCCGGCCGGGCGTGGTGCGGGCGCTGGGCCTCGACGTGGGCGGGCGGGCCCAGGTGTCGATGAACCTGGTCGACCCGTTGGTGATGGGCCCGGCCGCCGCGTTCGACGCGGTGCAGGAGCGGGTGGCGGTGGACGGGGCCGAGCTGGTCGGCCTGGTGCCGGCGGCGGTGCTCGACGCCGTCCCTCGCCGGCGGTGGGCCGAGCTCGACCTCGGGGCGTCGCGGACCATCGAAGCCCGCCT
Organism: uncultured Acidimicrobiia bacterium; assembly: GCA_963829165.1. Taxonomy (GTDB): domain Bacteria; phylum Actinomycetota; class Acidimicrobiia; order Acidimicrobiales; family AC-14; genus JAXDMK01. The sequence goes on from CAWHIC010000001.1 coordinate 45,999, forward strand.
GGCCGAGTCCCGCCCGGGCGACGCGGGGTGATGCGGGCCGGACCCTGGCGACGCCGGACGCGGTCGTGGATGCGTCCGACGCCACCAGAACCGGGATCAGGCCGAGGCCGCTGCCTCTCGGCTGGCGATGGTGCGCTCCCGGCGGATGCGTCGCCGCTCCCGCTCGCTGAGACCGCCCCAGATGCCGAACTTCTCCCCGTTGACCAGGGCGTACTCGAGGCATTCCGAGCGCACGACGCAGCCTCGGCACACCGACTTGGCCTCCCTCGTCGACGCTCCCCGCTCGGGGAAGAACAGGTCTGGGTCGACCCCCAGGCAGTTCGCCTGCCACTGCCAGGTGCGGTCGCCCAAGTCGAACCTGTGTCCTCGTCGTTGCTCCACCGGCCCCTCCCCTCACGTGCTCGCCGAGCGCCGCCGTTTGACGTGCTTGTAATTACACCGATGTCATCTTGCTCCAAACATCCCTGGTCGCGCAAGTGCGGAAGAGGGACAATCCGCGCATGAGGGTCGAAGGGGTGCTAGGGGACATCACCGCCGAGGAAGTCGACGCCATCGTCAACGCCGCCAACTCGTCGTTGCTCGGTGGCGGCGGGGTGGACGGGGCCATCCACCGGGCCGCCGGTCCCGACCTGGTGGCCGCCTGCCGGCTCCTCGGTGGGTGCCGCACCGGCGACGCCAAAGCCACGCCCGGCTTCCGCCTCGCCGCCCGGTGGGTCATCCACACCGTCGGCCCCGTGTGGCGGGGTGGGACCGAAGGCGAGCCCGAGCTGCTGGCCTCGTGCTACCGGCGGTCGTTGGACGTGGCGGACGAGGTGGGCGCCCGTTCGGTGGCCTTCCCCGCCATCTCCACCGGCGTCTACGGGTACCCGCCCGCCGCTGCCGCCACCATCGCCGTCGGGACGTTGCGGTCGGCGGCGGCCACGTCGCACGTCGAACTGGTCCGCCTGGTCGCCTTCAACCAGGCCACCCTCGACCTCTACGAGGAGCGCCTCTCAGCCAACTGGTGACGGTTACAGCCCTGTCGGGGCTGTACGTGTCACCAGTTCGAATCGGCATGGGAACTGGTGACGGTTACAGCCCTGTCGGGGCTGTACGTGTCACCAGTTCGAGGGGGTGTGGCGGCCGCGGAGGGCTCGCTTCTGCTCCAGGAAATCGACCAGGACGTAGCTGCCCAGGTTCTCGGGGGTGGTGAAGAAGATGCGGCCCCGGTTGAGCTTGGCCATGCGCTCGACGAACGCCTGCAGGTCGGGGGTGGCGTCGAGCATGAACGTGTTGATGCGGATGTTCTCGGCCGTGCACCGGGCCACCTCGGCCAGCGTCGCCCGTAGCGTCTCCGGTGCCGGCGGGTAGGAGAAGAAGGGCTCGCCGCCGGGGAGGATGTGGGCGGTGGGCTCGCCGTCGGTGATCATCATCACCTGGCGGGTGCCGGGCTGGCGGGACAGCATCTGGCGGGCCAGGAGCAGGGCGTGCTGGATGTTGGTGCCGAAGTTGAAGTCCCACGACACCCGGGGCAGTTCGGCCGGACGGAGGGTGCGGGCCACCTCGCCGAAGACCACCAGGCCGAGGAAGTCGCGGGGGTACTGCGTCGAGATGAGGGAGTGGAGGGCGATCGCCACCTTCTTGGCCGCCAGGAAGTTGTCCTTCATGGGCATCGACAGCGACAGATCGAGCAACAGGACCGTGCTCGACCGGGTCAGGGTCTCCGTGCGCTCGACCTCGAAGTCGTCGGGCTCGAGCCGGACAGGCGTCCCGGTGCCGCCCCGGGTGACGGCGTTGCGCAGGGTGCGCTGGATGTCGAGGTTGAAGGGGTCGCCCCACTCGTACGCCTTGGTCGAGTACGCCCGCTCGTGGCCCGGGCCCTCCCGCTCCAGGGCGTGACGACCCACCCGGTCTTTCTCCAGCCCCTGGAACAGGTCGCCGAGGGCGTTGCGGCCGATGGCTCGCAGGCCCCGGGGCGTGAGCTCCAGCCGGCCCTCCCGGGTCTCGATCAGCCCCGCGTCCGCCAACAGCTTGGCCAGCTCGGCCAGCCGCTCCAGGCTGCGGGCCCCGTCGTCGCCGAGCAGGTCGCGGGCCACGTCGAAGTCGACCTCGGCCAGGGCGCCGGGGGACGGGGCCGACGAGAGCAGGTTCTCCAGCTGGTCGAGGTTGCCCAGCCGCTCCATGAGGTCGACCGCCCCGGCCATGCCCATCGGATCGCCCGGGCCCCGGCCCCGGGTCTGGAACTGGCGGCCCCAACCCTCGCCCGGGAACGCCCCCTGGAGGTGCTGCTGGAGCCGGTCGACCTGCCAGCGCAGGTCCATGTCGTCGAGGAGCTGGGCCGACAGCGCCGCCAACTGGGCCCGCTGCTCCGGCGAGAGTGAGTTGAGGAAGGCCTGCATGGCCGCCATCCGCCGGGCCATCGACTCCAACAGCTCGTCGAGGGTCTGCGGGTTCTCGGGGAACATGTCGCCGTACTGCTCCATGAAGCCCTCGAAGTCGGGCTCCTCGCCCCGGCTGCGCTCGTCGAGCATGGTGTTGAGGGCCGAGAGCATGTCCTTGAAGCGGGCCATCTCCTCGGGCGTGGTGTTCCCCATGGCCCCGGCCATCTGCTGGAACTGGCTGTCGAGGAGCTGCTGGCGGAGCTCGTCCATCAGCTCCTGGAAGGCCTGGGCCGCGGCCGGCGACACGAAGTCGTACGCCTCCAGCGACTTGACCTGGCCGGCGAGGTCGGGCGGGAGCAGGTCGAGCTCCATGCGCCGCTCGGCCATGGCCTGGCCGGTGATGTCCTGGCGGCGGAGCGTCGCCCGACTCCTTCGCCTGGCGGTCGAGGTCGTCGATGGCGGCCCGCTCCGTCTCCACGACCTCCCGCAGGGCCTGGGCGATGTCGTCGTAGACCCCGCCCAGGTCGTGCTTGGCCAGCTCCTCCTTCCGCCGCTGGCGGAGGCGCTCGATCAGCTCCCGAAGCCCGGCCAGGCGGTTGCCGTCGGCATCCCGCACCCCGTCCTGGAGCAGGCGGCGGAGGGCGGCGTCGAGCTCGCCGTGGTAGAGGAGGTCGTCGGTGAGCTCGGCCAGGAGGGAGTCGGCGTCGAGCTCGAAGCCCTTCTGGGTGCCGTCCCACCGGGAGTAGCGGAACCAGCCGGGCATGGGGGTCTACCGGCCCCGGTACGCGGCTCGGGCGCCGGCGGCGTCCTTGTTGAGGCGGCGGGACAGGTGGAGCCCCTCCAGCACCAGCTCCACCGCGCTGGCCATGGCGCCGGGCGACTCCGACCCGGCCAGGGGTATCGCCGCCGCCCGCAGCGCGGGGAGGTGGGCCAGCGCCTCGACGTAGGTGGCCGACGCCACGTCGTCGCCCGTGTGGAAGATCGTCCCCCCGTCGAACTCGGCCAGCAGCGGGCGGTGGCTCTCGGGCGGGACGAGGGCCTTGAACACCGACAGCACCGCCGCCTTCACCAGCCGGTCGACGACCTCGCCGTCGCCGCCCTCGTCGAGCGTCTCCACCTCGACCTTGCCCGCGGTCGACGCCGGCACCGCCTCCAGGTCGCACACCCGGGGCACCGCCTCCGACTCGCCCAGGCGCAGGGCTCGCCGCACCGCGTTGGCCACGACCGTCTCGTAGTTGGCGATCGTCAGCCGCACCGAAACGCCCGAGCGCTGGTTGACATGGGGGCTGCGGCGGGCGCCGTGGCTGATGGCGGCCACGATCTCGGCCATGTAGGCCGGCACCTCCACCCGGACGCCCTCCACCTCCAGGGGACGGGCCTCCTGGGCCACGACGGCCAGCTCGGTGGTGGTGTCGAGCGGGTAGTGGGTGCGGATCTGCGACCCGAAGCGGTCCTTGAGGGGGGTGATGATGCGTCCCCGGTTGGTGTAGTCCTCCGGGTTGGCCGAGGCCACCAGGAGGATGTCGAGCGGGAGGCGGATGCGGAAGCCCCGCACCTGCACGTCGCGCTCCTCCAGCACGTTGAGCAGGCCCACCTGGATGCGCTCGGCCAGGTCGGGCAGCTCGTTGATGGCGAAGATGCCCCGGTTGGTGCGGGGGACGAGGCCGTAGTGGAGGGTCAGCTCGTCCGAGAGGTACCGACCCTCGGCCACCTTGATCGGGTCGACCTCGCCGATGAGGTCGGCGATCGACGTGTCGGGGGTGGCCAGCTTCTCGCCGAAGCGGTCGGAGCGGTGGACCCAGGCGATCGGAGTGTCGTCGCCCCCCTCCGCCACCAGCTCCCGGGCGAAGCGCGAAACGGGGGCGTACGGGTCGTCGTTGATCTCCGAGCCGGCCACGATCGGCATCCACTCGTCGAGCAGGCCGGTGAGGCTGCGGATGATGCGGGTCTTGGCCTGGCCCCGCTCCCCGAGGAACACGATGTCGTGCCCCGCCAGCAGGGCGTTCTCCAGTTGCGGGAGGACGGTGTCGTCGAAGCCGAGGACGCCGGGGATGAGGCGTTCGCCGGCCGCGATGCGGCGGGCGGCGTTGGCCCGGACCTCGTCCTTGACGGTGCGGGACTGCCAGCCCGACTGGCGGAGCTGGCTGAGGGTGGCCGGGCGAGTGGGCATCGCCGGTCCAACGTAACCTTCCGGCCGTGCGACGGAGTTTCATCTACGTGCTGACGCTGGTCACCGGAGCCGCCCTCGCCGTCAGCGCGGCCCGGTACGTGGCCACCCGGGGGGACGACGCCGCACCCGCCGACACCCGGGTCCCGGTCACCCGGATCGTCCCCGCCGTCGGGCAGTCGTTCGTCACCGGCGAGATCGACTCCCTGTCGGCCGACGACACCCAGGCCCCGCCGATCCCCGTCCCCTTCACCCTCACGTCGGTCGACCGGGGGACGGGCAAGGGCACCATCGAGAACGCCCTGGTCGACGGCAAGCGCACCACCATCTTCTGGGGGGGCGGCACACCCCTGCCCCTCAGCGGCGAGGGCGGTGGAGTCGACGTGACCGGGGCGGTGGTGGAAGTGGCCACCGGGGGCCTCACGTGGACCATCTCCGGCGGGCGCAAGCTGTTGCCCGGGTCGTACTTCGCGGGCGCCCCGGTGGCCGTCGGCGCCACCGGCCTGGCCGCGTCCCGCGACTCGGTGTCGTTCACCGCCGACGACCGCACCGTCCTCAACACCACCGGCGGGGTGGCCATCGAGCTCGACCCGCAACGGCTGGAGGTCACCGGCCCCGGGCGGGTGTCGGCCAAGGGCAAGCTCACCGTCACCGACACGTCCGGCAGCCACACCGCCTCCGCCATCGACTTCGCCACCGGCCCCTACAGGGTCATCGTCACCCCCCAGGGCTCCAAGCTCGTCCTCGACGCCACCCTCCAGGGGAGCCTGACCGCGACGTAAGCGCCGCCGCTAGTAGCTGAGGATCTCGACGAAGCCGATCGTCCTGGGCTCCCCCGGCCAGACGATGTACACGACCTCCACCTGAGCGCTCTGGACGTTGTAGGACCACGTGCCGATCGATTTGGGAACAGGATCGGCCTCAGGTGGCCCGCCATCCTCGATCAGGTCGAGCACCCAGTCGAAGAGCCGGTGACATTGGGCCCGCGACGGTCGGAAGACGCGCATCCAGTCCTCCCGTTGGGCGTCCCACAGGACCCGCCAGACCGGGTACACGCCGTGTCCGGCCTACTTCTCAGGAGACGCTTGCTCGCTCAGCTGGCGGCGGACGGCCTCTATCTTCCGGTGGAACTCGGGGTCCTGGAGTCGGCGGGCGATAGTGCGCTCGAGGTGCTCCCGCGCCGCCGGGGACATCGGCGGCCGCTTCGGGCGGGGGGTGGCATCGATGTCGTCGTCGCCGGGAGTTTCAGCCGAACGATCAACGTCGCTGCTCATCAAGTCCTCCTGCCCCGTCGGGCTCGAATGACATGATATACGTCGACAAGCGCCTACGCCGAACGCGACAGAACGAGGGTCGACAGCAGGTGGGAGGATCGTTGGCGTGGAGATCCGACGGCACAGCTTCGACGCGGTGATCGTCGGGGCGGGCGGGGCCGGGTTGCGGGCGGCGATCGAGACGGTGGGGAAGTGCCGGACGGCGGTGCTCACCAAGCTCTATCCCACCCGGTCCCACACCGGCGCGGCCCAGGGGGGGATGTGCGCGGCCCTGGCCAACGTGGAGGAGGACTCGTGGGAGTGGCACGCCTTCGACACGGTCAAGGGCGGTGACTACCTGGTCGACCAGCCCGCGGCCGAGATCATGTGCCGGGAGGCCATCGACGCGGTCATCGAGCTCGAGCACTTCGGCCTGCCCTTCAACCGCACCGAGAAGGGCCTGATCGACCAGCGCCGCTTCGGCGGCCACACCCGCAACCACGGCGAAGCCCCCGTCAAGCGGGCCTGCTTCGCCGCCGACCGCACCGGCCACATGATCCTGCAGACCCTCTACCAGCAGTGCGTGGCCCGGGGCGTGGTCTTCTTCAACGAGTTCCAGGTGCTCGACGTGGCCTTCGTGGGCGACGACCCCAAGCGGGGAGTGGCGGGCGTGGTGGCCTACGAGCAGGCCACCGGCGACCTCCACGTCTTCTCCTGCCGGGCGGCCCTGTTCGCCACCGGCGGTTTCGGACGGATGTTCAAGGTCTCCTCCAACGCCCACACCCTCACCGGCGACGGCCCCGGCCTGCTCTTCCGCCGGGGCGTGCCCCTGCAGGACATGGAGTTCTTCCAGTTCCACCCCACCGGCATCTACAAGCTCGGCATCCTCCTGTCGGAGGCGGCCCGGGGCGAGGGCGGCGTGCTGCGCAACGCCGAGGGCGAGCGGTTCATGGAGCGCTACGCCCCCACGGTGAAGGACCTGGCCCCGAGGGACATGGTCAGCCGGGCCATGCTCACCGAGATCCGCCAGGGACGGGGCATCGGTCCGGCCCAGGACTTCCTCCACCTCGACCTCACCCACCTCCCCCCCGAGCAGATCGACGAGAAGCTCCCCGACATCACCGAGTTCGTCCGCACCTACCTCGGCATCGAGCCCAAGACCGCCCTCATCCCGATCCAGCCCACCGCTCACTACGCCATGGGCGGCATCCCCACCAACGTCGAGGCCGAGGTCGTGCTCGACGCCGACGGCACCGTCGCCCCCGGCCTCTACGCCGCCGGCGAGTGCGCCTGCGTATCCGTCCACGGGGCCAACCGGCTCGGCACCAACTCCCTGCTCGACATCGTCGTGTTCGGACGGCGGGGCGGCGCGGCGATGGCTGCCTTCGTCACGGCGGGAGGGGCGGCCGACGTCGCCGAGGCGGCCAAGGGGGCGGAGGACGTGACCGTCGCCTCCATCGACGCGCTCACCTCGGCGGCGGCGAAGGGCACCGAGAACGTGGCCGACATCCGCACCGAGCTGCAGGCGGAGATGACCGACAAGGCGTCGGTGTTCCGCACCGACGAGCTCCTCCGCCAGGCGGGGGGCACCGTGGGCCGGCTGCGGGAGCGGTACGCCGCTGCCCGCATCGACGACAAGGGCCACGTCTTCAACTTCGACCTCACCGAGGCCCTGGAGCTCGGCTACCTCCTCGACCTGGCCGACGCCCTGGTCAGCGCGGCCCTCGCCCGCACCGAGAGCCGGGGGGCCCACTTCCGGGACGACTTCCCCAAACGGGACGACGACAACTGGCGCCGCCACAGCCTCACCCACCGCGATCCGTCCACCGGCACCGTCACCCTGGACTACAAACCCGTCGTCGGGGGTTCCTACCTACCGATGGAACGGAAGTACTAGGTGGAGGTCACCCTCCGCATCAAGCGGTTCAACCCCGAGGTCGACAAGCGTCCCCATTGGGAGACGTACACCGTCGACGTCGACGAGTCCGACCGGGTGCTCGACGCCCTCCACCAGGTCAAATGGCACCAGGACGGCACCCTGAGCTTCCGCCGGTCGTGCGCCCACGGGGTGTGCGGGTCGGACGCCATGGTCATCAACGGCAAGAACCGGCTGGCCTGCGTGCTCCTGGTGCGCGACGTCGGGTCCGAGATCACCGTCGAGCCCATCCGGGGCCTGCCGGTGGTGAAGGACCTGGTCGTCGACATGGAGCCGTTCTTCGAGGGCTACAAGTCGGTGCTGCCGGCGCTGATCGCCCACGACGTGCCCGGCGACCGGGAACGCCTCCAGTCCCCCGAGGAGCGGGCCCGCTTCGACGACACCACCAAGTGCATCCTGTGCGCGGCGTGCACCACGTCGTGCCCCGTCTACTGGGCCAACGACACCTACGTGGGGCCGGCGGCCATCGTCAACGCCCACCGCTTCATCTTCGACTCCCGCGACGACGCGGCCGAGGAGCGCCTCGACATCCTCACCGAACGCACCGGCGTGTGGGGCTGCCGCACCGCCTTCAACTGCACCGATGCGTGTCCCCGAGGCATTAAGGTGACCCAGGCCATCCAAGAGGTCAAGCGGGTAGCCCTGGGTGACGGTGATCGGGGTGACGGTTGAGCTTGCGTCTGTACCCCCTCTAAAACCCGGCAAACCAGATTTCTTCGAGAAATCTGCAGGATCGGCGCCTCCAGCGACGAAACTGGTCCGTGAGGGGGGAACGGGCTGGGCCGGCTGACCACGATCCGCGTGGCGCCGGGGGGCAACAGGCCGGACGACGTCGATGCTGACCAGGCCTGCGCCGCCCGAGGCGCCCTCCGTCGCCACCCCGCCTCAGGTCGCGAGCCCGACCCGGCCCAGCCGACGGTCGTCGCAACGGGTCCAGGCGCTCGCCACTCGCCGCCGGACCCGAGTGAACCTCTGCACTGCGGTGGTGCTGGCCAGCCTGGGGCTGATGGCGGTCCGCGGCCAGATGGGGGCCGAGACCGGGTTCGGCACCGCCTTCTCCGTGGGACGGGTCGTCACGCCCGCGGCCCTGGTCGAGGCCCTGCAAGCCGCATCCGAGGCGGCCACGCTGTCGGCCCCGGCGGTCGCCATCAAGGCCATGCCCACGGGCAAGGGGATGTGGATCTACGAGTTCCCCCGCACCGAAGGCGGCAACATCGACGCCATCGTGGCCAAGGCCAAGGCCACCGGGATCACCCACGTCTACCCCCGCATGGGCTCCCACTGGGACGGCTTCAACGCCCGCAAGTACCTCGACGCCTTCCTCCCCAAGGCCCACGCCGCCGGCCTGCTCGTGTTCGGCTGGGACTTCCCCCGCCTGGGCGACTCCCTCCCGTCCGACATCGAGCGGGCCCGCACCATGATCAACTACACCAGCCCCAGCGGTGACCGCCTCGACGGCTTCTCGGCCGACATCGAGACGATCAACGAGGGCAGCCACGTCTCCCCTGCCGTCGCCACCGTCTACGGCAAGGCCCTGCGGGAGATCGCGGGACCCGACTTCACCCTCATCGCCACCGTCCCCCGGCCCTCCCCCCGGAATCGGCCCGACTACCCCTACGGCGAGATCGTGGAGAGCTTCGACGCCATCGCCCCCATGATCTACTGGCTCAACCGTCAGCCCGACACCGACGTGATCGGGGCCATGGACGAGCTGGCCAAGTTCGGCAAGCCCGTCTTCCCGGTGGGGCAGGCCTACGACGGCAAGGCCGAGGGAGGGCGGGCCGGGGTGCCGCCGCCGGAGGAGCTGCAACGCTTCATGCGCACCGCAGTGGAGAAGGGCGCCACGGGCGTGTCGTTCTGGTCGTGGCAGGCGGCCAACGGCGCCGCCTGGTCGAGCATCCGCGACGCCTTCGAGCTCCGCGGCCCCGACCAAGCCCAGATCTAACCGCCGCCAGTTCGCCGACGTTGTCGCGAACAGGTCGCCACCCGACCAAATCGCGCCAAAGAGCTCGCCTTAACCGCCGCCAGTTCGCCGACGTTGTCGCGAACGGGTCGCCACCCGACCAGATCGCGCCAAAGAGCGCGCCATCGCCGCTCGCCCCCGCTGACGTTGTCGCGAACCGGTCGCCAGCTCGGTTCGGGCCGTCCCGTGCCGGCGGTGCGCCCGGCTCAGGCCGGCGGTGGCGGGGTCAGGCACTCGATCCAGGCCACCTCGGAGTCGTCGAGGCGGCACAGGGCGCGGTCGAGGCGGCTGATCCGGCCTCGAGGGCCGGGGATGGCGACGGGAGCGTGGGCGATCGGAGTCGCCGGTCGACCGTCGACGGTGGCGGCCACGATGAGCCCGTCGGCGTCGGTGTCGGCCTCCACCTGGTGGGCGCCCCCGGCCCAGGTCGACCGGTCCCGCCACCAGTCCCGGTCGCCCCACCGATGGGTCCGCCACCCGACCCCGTCCACCTCGAGCCGCTCCGCGCCCACCAGCACCTCGCCGTGCACCGTGCACCACTGCTCGTAGCCGCCGTCCCCGGCGCCGGTCCGGGCCCCGCCGGCCGCCTCCCACTCCACGTCCATCCCCAGCGGGCAGCGGTCGCCCCGCTCCCCGGCGAAGGCCTCCCGGGGGTGGTCGAGGGCGACGCCGAACGCCTCCAGCCCCACCGTCCAGTGCTCCAGCGGCGTCTCGCACGTGTGGTCGGCCCACAGACCGGACGCCCGCACCTCCAGGCCCCGCCCCCGGGGGAGGGGCACGTCGTGGTCCCGCACGAGGACCAGGGGCCGATCGGGGCCGACGACCGCGGCCCAGTACCAGACCGTCCCGTCCCCCGGACGCAACCCCAGGCGCACGTAGCCGCCCACCGAGCCGTCGGTGGCGATGAAGTCGAAGCCGTAGGACTCCTCCCAGTGCGAGCCCGGTCCGGGCGGGTGACGGCCTTCGTCGGCCCGCCCGGTCATGGTCATGCACCATGATGGGTCGGATGGCACGGTTCCTGAGCGAGGAGTGGTTCGTCCTGGTCCGAGCGGCGGTGGACGAGGCCTCCGCCACCGATGGGGACGGGGGGGATCGGGGCGCGAGGCGGGCGCCGTCACCGTCCGCCACCGGGTGAACGACGGCCCCGACGGCGACGTCGACTACGTGGTCCGGGCCGGCGGGGGCCGGTTCTCGATCGAGCCGGGGGCGGTGGGCCCCGTCGACATCGAGATCATCGAGACCTACGCCAGCGCCAGCGCCATCAGCCAGGGCCGGCTCACCCCGGCCGCCGCCTTCGCCGCCGGCCAGCTCAAGCTGGCGGGCGACGTGGCCCTGCTGGCCGCCCGCCAGGGCGAGTTCGTCGCCCTCGGCCGGCTGCTGGCGCCGGTGCGGGCGGCCACCACCTACTAGACCGGCATGGCCACCCACTACGACCTGCTGGGCCTGCCCGCCTCCGCCTCCCAGGACGAGATCCGGGCCGCCTACCGGGCCCTCGCCCGGCGCCACCACCCCGACACCCAGCACGACGTCGACCCCGCCACCGCCGACCGCTCCCGCCAGACCATGGCCGCCCTCAACGGGGCGTGGGCGGTGCTGGGCGACCCGAAGCGGCGACGGGCCTACGACGAAGCGCTGGGCCGCGGCCACCCCGGCCCCGCCCGGCCCATGGGTCCCACCGGCAACGACAACCGGCCGGGACCGGACTGGATGCCCTTCTCGGAGTACGAGGACGACCCCGAGGACCTCGACGACGAGCCCTACGGCAACCCTCCGCCCCGCCGCCCGGCGGACTCGATGGTCATGACCCCGGTGCTCCTCCTGCTCTGCGCCGTCGGGATCTTCTTCTTCTCCACGATGGTGCAGTCGTCCCGTCTGCGGATGCTGGCCATCCTCCTCCTCCCCATCGCCGGCGTCGGCTTCATCGCCGCCCCGCTGTTCGTCATGATCCGGGCCCGGTCCCGTCCCGATTAGCGCGGTCGGCCGGCGGCCCGTCCGGACCCAGGCGACGGCGAAGGCGACCAGGGCCGCCCCGTTGATGATGGGCCCGATGGCCCGGCCCAGCAGCAGCCAGCCCAGCCGAGATGAGGAGCATGGCCGCCTCCAGGGCGAGGAACCACGTCCGCCGCCGCTCCCGCAGCACCGGCCGCAGGCGGACCAGCACGCCCAGGGCCACGGGATAGCCCAGCACCAGCATCGCCACCCCGAGCGCTTTCAGCCGAGGGTCTCCCGCCACCGGCCCCGGGCCAGGTAGAGGCCGCAGACGCACACGAGGGCCAGGTAGGCGACGGTCGTCCAGAAGCGGTAGCTGGACGTGTCGACCTGGTCCCAGTAGCGGGCCAGCTGCAGGCCCACTGCCGGAAGCAGGAGCACCAGCGTGGGCGCGACCACCCGCACCCGGTCGCGGTCGTTCTCCCGGGCGATCGACAGGACGATGGTGCCCACGGCCAGCAGGAACCCGCACAGGACCCGGGCGGTGAGGGGCGTCAGCATCCAGGGGAACTCGTCGGCGAGGTACGTGGGCGACGCGAAGGCGAAGGCGGCCTCGGCCGTGAGGAGCCCGCCGATCACCCACAGCAGGCGGCGGAGGACGGTGGGCAGCGGGTTGTCGTGGGTGGGTGGCCCCGCCCGCCGCTGGTGCCAGACGTAGGCGGCCACGTAGATCGGCGGTGGGAGGAGGTAGCTGGCCAGCCACAGGTTGAAGGGCGCCGTCCCCACCGAGAACTTGTCCCAGTGGATGATCGTCGCCACCAGCAGGCTGGTGGTGAAGACGGCCCCGGGCAGGACCAGCACCCGCACCATCTCCCACCGCTTGGCCATCGCCGCCACCACGAACATCGGCCCCACCGCCAGGTAGAACGCGCCGAACACGGCCGCCATCACCACCGGCTGGATGGGCCAGGCGAAGTTGGTGGCGGTGTCGGCGGGGGCCCGGGTGATGCTGAGGATGGCGGCCACGGCGAAGAAGACCTCCATGCCCAGCCACACCCGGAAGGGCTTGGCGATCGGGGTTCCGGGGCGTATCTCGGTCTCGGTCATGCCGTCGCCGCCCGCTCCGAGGAGCCGGTCATGGCCGAGATGGTCAACCGGGCCAGAGCCACCACGGCCACCGCGAAGGCGCCGAACCAGAGCCAGGCGGCGAGGTCGTCGGCCGAGAACAGCTCGACGTGGAGGAGGGACGCCACCAGCACGCCGACGGCGAACACGAGCATGCCGGCCAGTCCCACCCGCACCTCGGCCCACCTCCGCTGGCGGGACAGCAGCAGGCTGCCGACGCCGTAGGCCAGCAGCGGGGCCGCGTACAGCTGGGCCAGGATGCTGGGGATGGGCCACGGCCACCGGTCGGCCATGGCCCCCGGAGCCAGGAACAGGGCCGTGCCCAGCAGCGTCGCCGCCGCCCCCTGGGCGGTCAGGTAGCGGCGGGCGCCGGTGGTGATCTCGGTCCCGGGCGCCCGCTGGTGGGCGTCGGCGCCCCGGTGGCGCCACATCAGCCCCAGGGCGATCACCGGATACACGGCGTAGGCCGCGAACCAGACCGCGTCCTGGGGTTGGCCGATGTCGAAGGCGTCGAGGTGGAGGAGGGAGACGACCAGCAGGCCGCCCGTCCAGACGGCCGTCATCGGAGGGACGATACGGGCCTCGGCCCAGGACGGGGCCCGGATGGCGCCGACCATGAACGTGAGCCCGGACAGGTACATCGCCCCCAGGAAGCGGGCGTGCAGGGGCGGGACGAGGAACGGCAGGGCCTTGTCGACCTGGCCGGGGATGAAGAAGCCCCACACGCCCACCCACAGGGCGAGGAGGCCCACGGCGGCGAAGTAGACCCGCTCTCCTCGACTCACCGTCGTCAACACCTGCTGATCATGGCCGGAGCGATGCACGACCGGGGACCACCTCCGCCTAGGACGCCCCCGGGCGGGCCAGGGCGACGACGTCGGCCTGGCGGGACCGCACCGACTCGGCCGCCGTCCGCAGGGCGGCCTGCTCGCCGTCGGTGAGGGGCAGCTCGACCACCTCCCGCACCCCCTCCCGCCCGAGGCGGGCCGGCACGCCCAGGTACACCCCGGAGATGCCGTACTGGCCATCGACCCATGCCGCCACCGGCATGACCTCGCCCGTGTCGGTGGCCACCGCCCGCACCATGGCCTCGGCCGCCGCCGCCGGGGCGTAGTAGGCCGACCCGGTCACCAGCAGGGCGACGATCTCGGCCCCGCCGTCCCGCGTCCGCTTCACCAAGTCGTCGATGGTGGCCTCGTCGACCAGATCGGCCAGCGGCTGGCCGTCGACCGTGACCAGCGACGGCACCGGCACCATGGTGTCGCCGTGGGAACCGAGGGTGATGGCGTCGACGACCAGGGGGGACACGCCCAGGTGCTCGGCCACGAAGTGCTTGAAGCGGGCGGTGTCGAGCATCCCCGCCTGGCCCATGACCCGGTGGCGGGGCAGGCCGGTGACCTCGGCGGCCAGGGCCGTCATCTCGTCGAGGGGGTTCGACACCACGATCAGCACCGTGTCGGGCGACGTCTCCACCAGCCGGAGGGCCACCTCCCCGACGATCCCGGCGTTGACCTCGAGCAGGTCCATCCGGCTCATGCCCGGCTTGCGGGGCAGGCCGGCGGTGATCACGCACACGTCAGACCCGGCCGTCTCCTCGTAGCGGTTGCTGCCCACGATCCGGGTGTCGAAGCCGGCGATCGACCGGCTCTGCATCATGTCGAGCGCCAGGCCCTGGGGCTTGCCCTCCACGATGTCGGTCATCACCACCTCGTCGGCGTAGCCGCCCTCGGCCACCCGCAGGGTGAGGGTGGAGCCGTAGAACCCGGCCCCCACGACGGTCACCTTCACCGGCGGCACCGGCGCACCCCGGTCACAGGCGCTCCACGATGGCGGCCGCGAACTCCGACGTCTTCACCTCGGTGGCGCCCTCGGTGAGGCGGGCGAAGTCGTAGGTGACGATGCGGTCGGCGATGGTGGCTTCGAGCGCCCGCACCACGTCGTCGGCCGCTTCCTGCCACCCGAGGTGCTCGAGCATGAGGACCCCCGATAGCAGGAGCGATCCCGGATTCACCTTGTCGAGGCCGGCGTACTTGGGGGCGGTGCCGTGGGTGGCCTCGAACAGGCCGTGGCCGGTCACGTAGTTGATGTTGCCCCCGGGGGCGATGCCGATGCCTCCCACCTGGGCCGCCAGCGCGTCGGACATGTAGTCGCCGTTGAGGTTGGTGGTGGCGATCACGTCGAACTCGTCGGGCCGGGTGAGGATCTGCTGCAGGAAGATGTCGGCGATGGTGTCCTTGACCAGGATCTTGTCGCCGGGACGGCCGCCGCAGTCGTCCCAGCTCACGGCCACGTCGGCGAACTCCTCGTGCACCAGGTCGTAGCCCCACGTGCGGAAGGCGCCCTCGGTGAACTTCTGGATGTTGCCCTTGTGCACGAGGGTGACCGACTTCCGGCCCTTGTCGACCGCGTACTGCAGGGCGGCCCGGATGAGGCGCTTCGACCCCGTCACCGACACCGGCTTGATCCCGATGCCCGAGTCGGGCCGGATGTTCCACCCGAACTCGGTCTCGCAGAAGGCGATGAGCCGGGACACCTCGGGCGTGCCCTCCTGCAGCTCCATCCCCGCGTACACGTCCTCCGTGTTCTCCCGGAAGATCACCATGTCGACCTTCTCCGGGTGCTTCACCGGCGACGGCACCCCCGTGAACCACCGCACCGGGCGCAGGCACACGTAGAGGTCGAGGATCTGGCGGAGGGCGACGTTGAGGCTGCGGATGCCCCCGCCCACCGGCGTGGTCAGCGGGCCCTTGATCCCGACGATGTGCTGGGCGAAGGCGGTGACCGTCTCCTCCGGCAGCCACGACCCCGTCTCGTCGAAGGCGGTCTGGCCGGCCAGCACCTCCATCCACTCGATGCGCCGGCCGCCGCCCCGCTTGGCCACCGCCGCGTCGAGGACGGACTGGGTCGCGGGCCAAATGTCGACGCCGATCCCATCGCCCCGGATGAACGGGATGATGGGATCGGCGGGGACCTGAAGGGTGCCGTCGGCTGCGACCGTGATGCGTTCGGGCATAGCCGCGCAGCCTAGAGCCCGCTGCTACACCCCGATGAGGTGCCCATCAGCTGATTTGGAGGCACCGGTCTCGGGGGCGGCGAACGTCTGATCCTTCGACGTCCGCAGGGCGTGGGCGAAGCCGGCGATCGACAGCAGGGCCAGGAGGGCAGCGCCGAGGTAGGCGACCGTCGCCACCTGGGCGCCCTTGACGCCGAACACGCTGAAGCCGTAGGAGGTGAGCAGCAGGCCCTTGAGGGTCTCGCCCTTGAAGAGGGTCTCCCGCTGGCCGGTGACCGTGGTCAGCTGCTTCTGCAGGTCGGCCAAGCCGGGGTCGTTCGACGCCTGGGCGGCTGCGATCTGGGTCCGCAGCGCGCTCTGGGGCGTGCCCAGCTCGGAGTACGTCATCCCGTCGGCGGTGTCCCTGACGTGCAGGCCGATGAAGTCGTTGGCGTAGCACTCGGCCTGCTTGCCGGTGGTGAGCTGCTGGCCCGCGTACTTGACCACGCACGCCGACTGCTTCTCCTCGGCGGTGAGGGTGTCGAGGCTCTTGAAGGTGATCTTCTGCTGGCTGAGCTGGTCCTTCACGTAGCCCTCGGCGAAGTTGGCGTTGCTGGTCATCACCAGGGCCAGCACGAGCAGCAGCCCGGAGAGGGCGAGTCCGCCGGCGCTGAAGAGGACATCGAGGGTTCTGCGTCTCATCTGGGGTCTCCTTGGAGTCAGTCCGTCGCACGACCGCCGAAGCGCGGCGTCCTGTCGATCATCCGCCTCGGTGCCCGCCCGCCGGTAGGGACCAAAGTCCCGGATGCGACGGACCTGCGTCCCGTCCTCAGGCGTGCGGGTCGCGGGACTGGCGGCGCTCCGCCAGGCGGGCGGCGTACACGGCCGCCTCCGTGCGCCGGCTCATGCCCAGCTTGGCCAGCAGGTTCGAGACGTAGTTCTTCACCGTCTTCTCGGCCAGG
Organism: uncultured Acidimicrobiia bacterium; assembly: GCA_963829165.1. GTDB lineage: Bacteria > Actinomycetota > Acidimicrobiia > Acidimicrobiales > AC-14 > JAXDMK01. Next base: position 62,686 of record CAWHIC010000001.1, read on the forward strand.
AACAGGTTCTCGCCGATCTGGCGGTTGGTCATGCCCTCGGCGATGAGGTCGAGGATGCGGCGCTCCTGGGCGGTGAGGCCGTCGAGCTCGTCCGCCTCCGGTGGTTGCCGCAGCCGCTCCAGCACCCTGGTCGTCAGGGAGGGGTCGATGAGCGATTCTCCCCGGGCGATCCTGCGCACCCCGTCGACCAGGTCGGTGCCCCTGACCTGCTTCAACACGTAGCCGGCGGCGCCGGCCATGATGGCGCTGAACAGGGCCTCGTCGTCGGCGAACGACGTCAGCATCAGGCAGGCGATCCCCGGGTGCTGGGAGCGGATCTCACGGCACACCTCCACGCCGTCGCCGTCGGGGAGGCGCACGTCGAGGATGGCGACGTCGGGGTTGGCCGCCCCGATCCGTCCGTAGGCCTCCTCGGCCGTGCCCGCCTCGCCCACCACCTCGAGGTCGTCCTCCGCCTCCAGCAGGTCGCGCAGGCCCCTCCGCACGACCTCGTGGTCGTCGAGCAGAAAGATCCGCACCGTCACCGCCGTAGTCTCGCGTGGGTCGGTCGGACCTCCCACGGCCCGGTCGTAGCCTGGGTCGTCATGTCCGAGGTCGCTGGTCCCCGCAGCCTCCGGGAGCTGCTGGGGGCCGTCCTCGCCCTCGCCTCCGACCTCGACCCCCCCACCATGCTCCGCCGGATCGTGGAGGCGGCCGTCGACCTGGTCGACGCCGGCTTCGGCGCCCTCGGCGTCCTCGACGACACCGGCACCGTTCTGGCCCAGTTCATCACCGTGGGGATCGACGAGAGCACCCACGCGCTCATCGGCGAACTGCCCGAGGGGCACGGGATCCTCGGCCTGCTCATCCTCGACGCCAAGCCGTTGCGGCTCCCCGATCTGCGGGAGCACCCCGACAGCTCCGGGTTCCCGCCCCACCACCCGCCCATGCGGTCGTTCCTGGGCGTGCCCATCCGGGTGCGGGGCGAGGTGTTCGGCAACCTCTACCTCACCGACAAGCGGACGGCGGAGGTGTTCACCGACGTCGACGAGGAGCTGGTCGTGGGCCTGGCCGCGGCCGCGGGCGTCGCCATCGAGAACGCCCGCCTCCAGGCCCGGGTGCAGGAGTTCGCCCTGGTCGAGGACCGGGAGCGCATCGCCCGCGACCTCCACGACACCGTCATCCAGCGCCTCTTCGCCACCGGGCTGTCGTTGCAGGGGACCTCCCGGCTGGTGCGGTCCGACGCCGACGCGGCCGTCAACCGCATCGAGGCCGCGGTCGACGACCTCGACCTCACCGTCAAGCACATCCGTTCGGCGATCTTCAAGCTGGAGTCGTCCCGGGGCCCCTCGGCGTGGGGCCTGCGGGACCGGGTGCTGGCCCTCGGTCGGGACGCGGCCGGCGCCCTCGGGTTCGAGCCCCGGTGCTTCTTCGACGGCCCCGTCGACAGCGCCGTCGACGACGAGCTGGCGGCCGAGCTGTTGGCCACCCTGCGGGAGGCGCTCACCAACGTGGCCCGGCACGCCCGGGCCACGTCGGTCCACGTCGAGGTGATCGTGGACGACCACGTCGTCCTGCGGGTGATCGACGACGGAATCGGTCCCCCCGGCTCCGACGCGGCGACCCACGGCCGGGCCCAGGGCCATGGCCTGCGGAACATGGCCGTCCGGGCCACCCGGCGAGGGGGCACCTTCGAGCTGGTCGGCGCCGGTTCCGGGGCCGCCGGCGGCTCCGTCGTGCGCTGGCAGGTGCCCCGGACCTGACGGCTGGCGGGCGGGCGGCGGGGCCGGTGGCCGGGGCAAGGGCCTCACGGCTGTCGGCCGGCCCCGACGGGCTGTCGGTCCGCCACCCGCTGACGTTGGCCGACGACCAGGACCGGGATCTCGCTGTGGTGGGAGAGCTCGTCGGCGGCACTGCCGAGGAACGCGTTGGTGAGCCCCTTGCCCCGGCTGCCGACCACGATCAGCCCGTAGCCGCCTTCGGCTGCGAACTGGCGCAGGGCGGCCGACGGGTGCCCGTGCAGGATCTCGAGGTCGGATGCCGGCGCCCGATCCGTCAGGAGCCGGAGGGCTTCCTTCGCCCGCCGCTCGGGGGCGGCGACGTCGCCGTAGGGGACCACCGTGGCCAGGGTGAGGCGGCCGAGGCGATCGCCGAGGAGGGCGAGGGCGGTGTCCAACGCGGCCGCCGACTCGGGCGACCCGTCCGAGCCGAAGAGCACGTCGACGGGACCGGTGCCCGTGGTCGGGGCGGGGCTGGGTAGCGACAGGGGCTCGAGGCGCTCACCGTGGCGGCTGGCGTCGACCGCCAGCACGACGCCGAAGGGGCCGAGCAGGGTTCCCGTGACCAGCCACCCGAACCCGTTGTGGCCGCGACGGCCCATGACGATCGAAAGCACGACACCGGTCGCCAACCAGATGACGGCGACCAATCCGAGGAGCCCGATCCCGTTGCTGCTGAAGTTCTCGAACATGGCGTGACCTCAATTCCAAATCCCTGGGCCAGATCCCTGGGCCAGATCCCTAGGCCCTCATCCTGGGACGGCGGCGACGTCGGAGGTAGGGCCGAAGGTCCCGCCATCGGACCCCGTTGGTCCTCCGACCCGGTGCCGGCGGCGCCCGTCGGAACCGCGGGCCGGGCCCCGTAGGCTTGGGGAGATCCCTGGAGGACACATGGAGACTGGCGGGCGCGAAGTGGAGGAGCTGGACGAGGAGGAGTGTCTGGCCCTGCTGGCGGCGACCGAGGTCGGGCGGGTGGGCGTGGCGGTCGACGGCCAGCCCCTCGTCTTCCCGGTGAACTACGTCTTCGACGACGGCAGCGTCATCGTGCGCACCAACGTCGGCACCATGTTGAGCGCGGCCTCGTTCGCCCGGGTGGCCTTCGAGATCGACGACTTCGACGCCGCCGCCCGCAGCGGGTGGAGCGTCATGGTGCAGGGGGTGGGCCACGACATCACCGACTCCCTCGACCGGAAGTCGGAGCGGCTCCAGTCGCTCGAGGTCTCGCCCTGGGCACCGGGGTCGAAGCCCCGCCTCCTGCGCATCGACACCACCACCGTCACCGGCCGCCGCTTCGGACCGGCTTAGATCGCCAGCCCCCGGCGGCGGGCGGCGGCGTCGACCGCGTTCCGGAGGAGCATGGCCACCGTCGTCGGGCCCACGCCCCCCAGGCGGGGGGTGACCCAGCCCGCCACCTCCGCCACCGACTCGTCGACATCGCTCACCAGCCGCTTTCCCTCCCACGAGATGCCCCCGCCGACGACGGCCGCGCCCGGCCGGACGTCGCCCGGACCGATCATGTTGGGCACGCCCGCCGCCCCCACCACGATGTCGGCCTGGCGGGTGTAGTCGGCCCAGTTCGGCACTCCGGTGTGGACGACGGTGACGGCCGCGTTGGCTCCCGGTCGCTTGAGCGACAGGAGCATGGCCAGCGGTCGTCCCAGGGTGGGTCCCCGGCCGACGATCACCACGTGCCGTCCCGCCACCGGCACCTGGTAGTGGGCCAGGAGGGCCTGGATGCCGGCCGGCGTGCACGGAACCGGCCCGTCCACCCCCAGGGCCAGGCGACCCAGGTTGGACGGGTGGAGGCCGTCGGCGTCCTTGTCGGGGTCCATGGCGGCCAGGGCGGCGTTGTAGTCGAGGCCGGATGGGACCGGGTTCTGGATGAGGAAGGCGTCGATGGAAGGGTCGTCGTTGAGGGCCTCGACCGCGGCCATGAGCTCGGCCTGGGTGGCGGAGGCGGGGAGGTGGACGTTGACCGAGTGGATCCCGGTGGCGGCGCTGGCCTCGTGCTTCTTGCGGATGTAGCCGGCGCTGGCCGGGTCGTCGCCCACGAGGACGGTCGCCAGCCCCACGGTGACCCCCTCCGCGGCCAGGGCCGCCACCCGCCGGGTGACCTCGGCCGTCACCTCCTCCACCACCGGCGCCCCGGCCATGATCACCGCGGTCATGAGGTCGCCCCCCGGAACAATGTGGTCAGTGCCGGAACTGGCGCTCGCCGGTGATCACCATGGCCATGCCGTGGGCGTCGGCGGCGGCCACCGCTTCCGCGTCGCGGATGCTCCCTCCCGGCTGGACGACCACCGCCACGCCCGACGCAGCCGCCACCTCGACCCCGTCGGGGAAGGGGTAGAAGCCGTCGGTGGCGCTGGCCCCGCCCTTGGCCCGGGCCCCGGCCTTGCGCAGGGCGACCTCGGCCGCGTCGACCCGGCTCTGCTGGCCGGCCCCGATCCCCACCGCCTGGCCCCCGTTCACCAGCACGACGGCGTTGGACTTGGTGTGGCCGCACAGCTTCCAGGCGATCTCGGCGTCGAGCCACTGCTCGTCGGTGGGGGTGGCTTGGGAGGCGACCCGCCACGACGACCGGTCGGCCACGAACCGGTTCGGCTCCTGGACCAGGAACCCGCCGGCGAAGGCCCGCAGGTGGAGGGCCTCGGGCGTGGGCGACGGTGCCGACAGCAGGCGGGTGTTCTTGCGCTTCTTGGCCAGCCGCTCGAGCGTGCCCGGCTCGTAGGACGGGGCGATGACCACGTCGGCCTGGGCCGCCTGCTCCATGGCCGCCACCGTGGCCTCGTCGACGGGCCGGTTGAGGGCCACGATCCCCCCGAACGCCGACGTGGGGTCGCCCTCGAAGGCCAGTTGGTAGGCGGTGGCCAGGTCGTCGGCGACCGCCGCCCCGCACGGGTTGGCGTGCTTGATGATCGCCACCGCCGGCCGCTCACCCCCGGAGCCGGTTGCGAGATCGTGGACGAGCAGCCAGGCCGCCTCCGCGTCGCACAGGTTGAGGTACGACAGGGCCATCCCCCCGTGCTGTCGAACCCCGTCCCACCAGCCGGAAGTCCCGATCGACCGGTAGCGGGCCGCCTGCTGGTGGGGGTTCTCGCCGTAGCGGAGGTCGTCGGCCTTCTCCAGGGCCAGGTGGAGCGTGGGGGGCAGAGTCTCGCCGTCGTCGCCCGCGGCCCGGCCCTCCTCGTCGAACCAGGCGGTGATGGCGGCGTCGTAGGCGGCGGTGACGGCGAAGGCGGACCGGGCCAGGCGGCGGCGGGTGCGATCCGACAGCGACCCGGCCGCCCGTAGCTCCTCCAGTACCCCGTCGTAGTCGGACGGGTCGACGACCACCCCCACCGAGGCATGGTTCTTGGCCGCGGCCCGCACCATGGTCGGCCCGCCGACATCGATCATCTCCACCGACGGCTGCCGGCGGAACGGGTAGAGGTTGCAGACGACGAGGTCGATGAGGGCGATGCCCCGGGCCTCGACGTCGGCCATGTGGTCGGCCTTGGTGCGGTCGGCCAGGATGCCGCCGGCGATGGCGGGGTGAAGCGTCTTGACCCGTCCCCCCAGCATCTCGGGGGCGCCGGTGACCTCGGCCACCTCGGTGCAGGCGATGCCGGCGTCGGTGAGGGAGGTCGCCGTCCCCCCGCTCGACACCAGCTCCCAGCCCAGGTCGGACAGGCCCCGGGCCAGGTCCAGCAGGCCCGTCTTGTCGTAGACCGAGAGCAGCGCTCTCATCGACGGCGCGCCCGTCCCGACCTCACGACCGGGCACCGTACCAGCCCCTTTCCATCGGCCGGACCGCGTGCTCTACTACGGGCACTTATCGGGCCAAAGGGGAGCCACATGGACTTCAAGAAGTTGACCCAGGGCGAGCGGATCACGGTCATCGCGGGGCTGATCCTGATCATCGACCTGCTCTTCCTGCCGTGGCACAAGGTCTCGACGGTCGTCTTCGGCCAGACCATCTCCGGCACCGCGTCCGCCATCGAGAGCCCCAACGGCTTCTACGGGGTGCTGGCCCTGATCCTCACCATCGTCCTGGTCGGAGTGATCCTCGCCCGGCTGGCGGGCGTCAAACTGCCCGACCTGCCCGCCCCCTTGGGCCAGATCATCATGATCCTGGGCATCGTCATCTTCGTCCTGCTGCTCATCAAGCTCCTGGCCGAGACCGACTTCCTCGGCTTCGGCGCCTACCTGGGCATCCTCCTCGGCGCCGCCGTCGCCTTCGGCAGCTACTCCATCAACAAAGAGGGCGCCAGCCGCACCTTCTAGCGCGAGGCGGTGACGCGGAGGCCTGGACTCCCGGCACACGCGCTGAAGCCGTCGCACCCGTCATTCCGGGCTCGATCGGGGCCCCGCTGGAGGGTACCCACAGCGTTGTTGACGGGGAGCCCGGGTTTGCATACAGTCCTGCCGCGATCGGGGCTGATTGGTCCTGGTCGGGGGATCAAGGGGGACGGCGGTGCTACGGCAGACCTTTGGTTTTGGCGCGCGAGCTCTGTGTTTCGGGCTCCTTTTCGCAGTGCTCGCGGAGCAAGGAACGGCTGCTGCTTCACCCCCCGTACCCGCAGCCAGGCTGGCGACGAGCGCCGCTTCCCAGACGGCACCCGAGACGACCACCGACCCTCAGGAGCCCGACGGCGAGGCTGAGACCCCTGCGGCAACAATCGAAGCTGCGACACCCCTGGCCGCCGCCGAGGGGCCCTGCTCCGGGAATCAATCGTTCGGTACGACTGCGGAGTGCGCGGTAGCCGCGCCGGGCGACGTAACCCGGTTGACCCTCCCCGCCACCGCGTTCGGCGATGTCGTGCGGGTGCGCGCCATCGTCACCTCGGGCAACCTGAGCCCGGCGATCGATGTTCGAAGTCCACTGGACGAAACGGTGTGCTTCGGCTTCGGACAACTCGACTGCCGGCTCGGCAGCACCGAAGGCGTCCACTCGCTGGTCCTCACCGACGCGTCGGGGACCGCAACCGGCACCTTCAGCCTTCATGTTCAGCGGCTGAACGATCCCGTGGGTTGCAGCACCGTGGAATCGCTCGCCTTCGGCTCGGCGCCCTCGGCGGGTTCGATCGTCGGGGCGGCCGAGCAGGACTGCTTCCGGGTCAGCGTGGCCGCAGGCGATCGCATTCGATTTCTCGCGGGCGATCCTTCGGTAGCCACCCCCGACGTCTTCGTCGTCGAGATGGTCGGGCCCGACGGCACGCTTCGGTGCGGTGCCGGCCCGGCCACGGAATGCTCAGCCCCGGAGGCCGGGATTTCCACCGCGATCATCTACGGGGCCGGTCCCCAGGAGAACGGTGACTACCGTCTCCTCGTTCGCCGCCTCAACCAGCCGGAGGGTTGTCATGCGGTGGGGTCGCTGGCCGTCGACGCGCCACCCTCGCCAGGCGAGATCGAGCCCTCGTTCGACCTCGACTGCCATGTCCTCCCCGCCACAGCCGTCGGAGATGTCGTTCGTCTGCACGCCTATGGCACGGGCGGGAGCGTCAACCCGTGGATCGACCTCTACAGCCCCATCGGTGACCGGGTCTGCGGGACCTTCTCAGGACGCTCTGACTGTCAGCTGAACACATCTGCCGGCCCGCACACGGCCGTGGTCGGCGACGCGGCCGGGGGTCGCGGGACCGGCACCTACGACCTTCGGGCACAACGACTGAGCGATCCGGAGAGCTGCGGCACCATCCAGACGCTCGCCTTCGGAGCGCCGCCGGTGACCGGCTCGCTCGACGCCCGCTTCGAGCAGGACTGCTTCCTCGTCGAACTCGCCGCGGGTGACCGAGTTCGCCTCCGTGCGCACGACACGTCTCCCGCGTCCGCCGACATGTTCACCTCGGAACTGCTCACCCCGCAGGGGAACCTGACCTGTTTCCGCAGCCCCACCATCGACTGCGCCATCCCCGAGAGCGGCACGTACATCGCGGTGGTCGCGGGCGCCGGCCCCGACGAGACCGGTGGCTACCAGCTTCAGGTCCTGCGCCTGAACAGCCCGATCAACTGCACCGCCGTCACATCCCTGGGGTTCGATGGCGCGGCCAGCGTGGGCGCGTTGGATCCGCGGTACGACATCGACTGCTACGTGTTGCCGCCGACTGCGATCGGCGACGTGGTGCGGGTCCGCGCCTTCGCCACCTCTGGGAACGCGAACCCTCTGGTTGACGTGCTCAACCCCACCGGAGACAGGGTGTGCAGCTTCTTCAATCAGTCCGACTGCCATCTGAGCAACGCGGACGGGGAGCACACCGTCGTCATCTATGACGGCTCCGGCGGCCCCGGCACCGGGGGCTACCAACTGCGGACGCAGCGGCTCAACAACCCCCAAGGCTGCGCCGCGCTCCCATCGTTGGCCTTCGGACAGGCACCGGTGTCGGCGACCCTCGGCGAAGGATTCGAACAGGACTGCTTCCACGTCGAGCTGGCCGGCGGGGACCGAGTGCGGCTCCGTCCACGGGACGCGACCCCGGCCGCACCGGACACTTTCGTGGCCGAGCTGCTCGGCCCCGATGGCGTCGCCCGCTGCGGCCGGAGCACGACGCTGGATTGCGTGGCCCAGGAGGCCGGTTCCTACAGCGTCGTCGTGGCCGGAAACGGGCCCGTTGAGACCGGCGACTACAGGCTCCACGCCCAGCGCCTCAACGACCCGCAGGGCTGTGCGTCAATCGCGTCCTTGAGCTTCGACGCCACTCCGGTGTCGGGCGCGATCGGAAGTGCCAACGAGCTCGACTGCTACGTTCTCCCGGCCACCGACGTGGGCGACGTCGTGCGGGGCAGGTCCCGAACCACGACGGGCAACGTGAACCCCCTGCTCGAGCTCATCTCGCCCCAGGGCGATCGGCTCTGCGGCGTCGGCACCCAGATCGACTGCACGCTGTTCAGCAGTGCAGGGAGCCACACACTCCTCGTCGGTGACGGCTTCGAGGGGTCGGGCACGGGCGACTACGCGTTCCACGTCTATCGGCTCACCAACCCGACGGGCTGCGCCAGCCTGCCGGCGACGGCCTTCGGCCAGGCTCCGACGACCGGTTCGATCAACGCCTTCCCGGAACAGGACTGCTTCTCGGTCGACCTCGTCGGCGGTGATCGACTGCGGCTCCGGACACGGGATGCCACGCCCGCGGCCCTTGACACCTTCTTCGCCGAGTTGCTCTCACCCGACGGCGTGAACCGCTGCGGGCAGGGCCAGGCCATCGACTGCATGGTGCAGGAGTCGGGCCGGTACACCGTCGTGGTCGGCAGCTCCGGCCCCCAGGAGTCAGGTGACTACCAGCTGCGCGCCCTCCGCCTCAACAACCCTCAGGGCTGCGCCCCGGTTGCGTCACTGGCGTTCGACGCGGCCCCGTCGAACGGGTCGATCCAGCCCGCGGGCGAGATCGACTGCTATCTGCTGCCCCCGACCGCCCTGGGCGATGTCATCCGGGGACGAGTCGTGGTGACGTCCGGCAACATCAACCCGATCATCGAGGTCGTCCGACCCCTGGGGGAGACCTGCGGGGCGACATTCGGTGAGATGGAGTGCACGTCGACCGATGCTGGTGCCTACGCACTGCTCGTCTACGAGGGCTTCGGCAACACGGCGACGGGCGGTTACAGCGCCCACGTGCAACGCCTCACCCCGCCGACCAACTGTGGCGCCCTCGTCATCGGATCCTCCAACCAGGATTTGAGCGTCCCCGGCGAGACGGATTGCTTCGTCGTCGCCCTGGCCGAAGGCGACGAGGTTCGCATCGGCGCGACCGACTCCACCGGCTTCCTCCTTCCCACCGTGGAGGTCCGCGACAACGTCGCCGGGCTGGTGTGCGGGCGGGGGAACCCGCTCCCCTGCGAGGCGCCCGGCGACGGTGACCTCTACGTTCTGGTCTACGAAGCCCTGAACCGGCCCCGGGTCGGTCCCTACCGGCTCAACGTCGACTGCCTCACGCCTCCCTGCGGCCCCGGTCGCTTCGGCGCCGCCAGCATCACACCCAGTCGAGCCGGCGACGCGGGGACCACGACGGCCAGCGTGGTCGGCAAGGGCTTCACCGACGGCCTCGAGGTCACCTTGGTCAGCGAGGGCCAGCCCGACATCGTCGGCCAGGTGGGCTCCATCAGTGACAACCGAAGGAACATAACGGTGACCTTCGACCTCGCCGGCCAGGCGCACGGGCCACGCGATGTCGTCGTTCGGCTCACCGACGGCTCGGTCGCGACCATCGCGAGAGCATTCACCATCGAGCCCGCCCGACCGGCGGAGTTCAGCGTTGAGCTCATCGGCCGGGACGCCATCCGCGCCGGACTGCCCCAGCCTTACACCTTGGTCGTGACCAACAAGGGCAACGTCGATGCCGGCGTGACTCCGGTGTGGGTGGCGGGGTTCCCAGTCGGAGCCCAGGTGGATCCGGGCTTCACGCTCACCCTCCCGACGCCAAGGGAACGGCAGCTGGACTACAGCCAGGTGCCGATTCTCTTCGAGGTTGGCGGCCAGGGCTACATGCCGCTGCTGCTTCCCCGGGTGCCGTCAGGAACGTCGGTGAGCCTCCCGTTCTCCCTGACGACGACCGCTATCGACGAGCTGAGGCTTCGGGCCTGGGCCAACCCGTGCCGAGAACGCGTGTTCGCGGGCGAGGCGGCGACCGCCCAATCGTCGATACAGGCTGCTGCCGAGCCGCTCCTCAGCGCCTGCGAGAGTGGCTTGGTCAACCTCGGCATCGACATGATCGCCAAGGGCGCCGGATTCCTCCCGATCCCGGGCGCGGCCTGCGTGGCCAGCGCGACCGGGCTGGTGGCCGACCAACTCCTCGAGTTCGGGGGCGTCACCACCCCAAGCTCCTCCCCGCTGTCGACCGCGCACCTGATCTCGGACGGGGCCAACCTCGCCTTTGACTGCTCGCTGGGGCTCATCCCTGGCGTGAGCACCGTGAAGAACGTCGCTCGAGGAATCGTCGACACGTTCGACGCATTCTTCGCGGGACACGATGTCGCAGAGACGTTCGTCAACTGCACCCTTCGGGATGGTGAGTCGGTACGAAACGTGCGCGTGGTGGCGTCGTTCGACCCGAACGACAAGCTCGGGCCCCCGGGGGTCGACAGCGCGAGGTTCGAGCGGGCCGACGTGCCGTTCCAGTACACGATCCGGTTCGAGAACGTCGGAGCCGCGACCGCCGCCGCCCAGACCGTGCGGGTGGTGGACCAACTCGACCTCGGCCGCTTCGACCCCGCCACGTTCTCGCTGGGCATCATGACGATCGGGAGCCGTACGGTGCAGGTACCGCCCGGACTTCAGAGCTACCAGACCGACATCGACCTACGCCCGGCGAACAACCTCATCCTCCGCGTCGACGCTCGCCTCGACAGCCTCAGCGGCGTCGCCACCTGGCTGTTCACGTCGATCGACCCTGCCACCGGGCAACCTACCGACGACCCGCTGGCCGGTTTCCTGCCTCCCAACGCGGCCCCACCGGAAGGGGAGGGTTCGGTCTCGTTCGGCATCGAGCCATTGGCGTCGATCGCCTCCGGCCAAGACGCGGCCAACGAGGCAAACATCTTCTTCGACGCCAACGATCCGATCCGGACGCCCGTTTGGTCGAACCGGATCGACCGCGACCTGCCCTCCAGTGCGGTGGATGCTCTCGCTGCCGTCAACGAGACGGAGAACTTCGACGTGTCCTGGTCGGGCAGCGACCCGACCTCCTCGGTCCACGACTTCCGCGTGTTCGTCTCCGTCGACAGCGGGCCGCTGCACCTGTGGCTGGGGGACACCGCTGACACCTCGGCGTCGTATCCCGGCGCGAACGGCCACACCTACGGATTCGCGAGCCAGGCTCGGGACCGTGCCGGGAACTTCGAGGACCCACCGAGCACCCCCGACACGGTCACCCAGGTGGTCGCCCCCAACCTCTCACCGCGGCCGTCCATAGGAGCCGACCCCGGCGCGGGCCCCGCTCCGCTGCGCGTGCACCTCGATGCCAGCGGGTCGCAGGACCCCGACGGAGAGATCGTGTCGTACGAATGGAACTTCGGTGACGGGACCACCGGGCAGGGATCGAGCGTCGAGCACCTCTTCGTCGAGGCGCGGACGTTCACGGTCGCCCTCACCGTGCGAGACAACCAGGGACTGACTGCGACGGAGGAGCGATTGGTTCGCGTCCTCGAGGGCGACGGGAATGCTCCTCCCACAGCCGTGTTCACCGCCCAGCCGGAGTCGGGAATCGCCCCGCTCGACGTCGTGTTCGACGCCCGCGGCTCGACCGACGACGGGGAGATCGTCGAGTACAACTGGGACTTCGGGGACGGGGATGCGGGCACCGGCGACCTGGTGAACCACCGGTACGACGATCCCGGCTCCTACTCGGTCATCCTCACCGTGACCGACAACGCGGGCGTGGAGGCGACGGCCACGCGGACCATCGTCGTGACTCCCGCGCCCACCACGACGGCCCCGACCACGACGGCCCCGAGCACGACCACGACCACGACGACCACGACGACGACGACGGTCCCGCCGACGACCCTTCCACCGACGACGGTGACGACCACGGTCACGACCACCCCGCCGACCACGTCGACCACCACCACCACGACGACGACGCCGCCGCCGACGACGACCCCGCCGCCGACGACGACGACCCCGCCGACGACGACCCCGACGACCACTACCTCAACGGTCGTGGCGACGACGACGACAGTCGCGCCGACCACGACGACAACGATCCCGCCGACGTCGACAACCAGGGTTCCGTCGATAACAGGCCTGGTGTGCCGGATCTTGGAGCGTCTGACTCAGCTCCCGTTCTTCGGATTCCTGTTCAAGGTCCTGACGGTGAGCTTCTGCGCCACACCTTGAGCACAACGAACCCGACCGGAACCGGCGCAACTGCTCGCGCTCTGCCCTGCCGCCGGGCAGGAGTCTCTACCGGGCCTGCACGATCAGGGCCCACAAGGCGAGGAGAGTGATCGCCCCGGTCACCAGACCGACCACCAGCCCTTGCCCCCGATGGATTGCTCGCAGGGTTACCGCCACTTCTCCAACCAGGAGCGCCACCACGAGCACGACCCGAAGGCCGGCCGGAAGGTGACCTCCGGCCGCAGCGCCCTGTCCGGTGGGCGGTTGCTCATCATGGCCAGCGGCATCACGGTGATCCACCTCCGTCAACCCCGAGGGTGAGCCGAGATCACGGGTACGCGGCGAGCGTTCACAGCGTCCTCGGCTGGTCAGCGGCCGAGGATCTCGGCGGTGCGGCGGCCCAGCTCGGTGGGGTCGCGCACCACCGACGCCCCCGCCGCCTCCAGGGCCGCGATCTTGGCCGCGGCCCCGCCCGACGATCCCGACACGATGGCGCCGGCGTGGCCCATCTTCCGCCCCGGGGGGGCGGTCACGCCGGCCACGTAGGCCACCACGGGCGTCGACATCTCCGAGCCGATGAAGGCGGCCGCCGCCTCCTCGTCGGCCCCGCCGATCTCGCCGATGAGGATCACCGCCTCCGTCTCGGGGTCGTCCTCGAACAGGCGCAGGCAGTCGATGAAGCCGGTGCCGGGGACGGGGTCGCCGCCGATGCCGATGCACGTGGTCTGGCCGATGCCCTGACGGGTGAGCTCGTAAAGGGCCTGGTAGGTGAGGGTGCCCGACCGGGACACCACGCCCACCGGGCCGCCGCCGAGGCCGATCTCGGGGGGGATGATCCCGATGTTGCACCGTCCCGGGGTGATCACGCCGGGGCAGTTGGGACCGAGCAGGCGGGTGCCGGGGGCGTGATGGCGGAGGTGGCTGACCACCCGGGCCTCGTCGTGGAGGGGGATGCCCTCGGTGATGCACACCACCAGGCGGATGCCGGCGTCGGCCGACTCGATCACCGCCGCCGCCGCGAACCGGGCCGGGACGAGCACCAGGCTGGCCTCGGCCCCGGTGGCCGCCACCGCCTCCGCCACCGTGTCGAACACGGGGATGCCCTCGACGTCGCTACCCCCCTTGCCCGGCGTCACCCCCGCCACCACCAGGGTGCCGTAGGCCCGGTTGCGCAGCCCGTGGAACCGCCCCTGGCTCCCCGTCAGCCCCTGGACCAGGACCCGCGTCGTCTCGTCGACGAGGACGCTCACCGCGAACCCAGCCAACTGGTGACGCTGACAGCCCCGACAGGGCTGTTCGTGTCACCGGTTCGGAGGGGGGCGACCTCGTCCAGCCAACTGGTGACGCTTAGAGCCCCGACAGGGCTGTTCGTGTCACCGGTTCGGAGGGGGGACGGGGCGGGCTCAGTCACCGCGTCCCCGCATCGGCCAACGCCACCGCGGTGCGGGCGGCTTCGGACATGGTGGGTTCGGAGCGCAGCGAGTCGGAGAGGTGGTCGGCGAGGATGGCCCGGCCCTCCTCGGCGTTGGTGCCGTCGAGGCGGACGACGATGGGGGGGCCGATCTCGGTCTGCTCCAGGGCCTGGAGGATGCCCTTCGCCACCTCGTCGCCCCGTGTGATCCCGCCGAAGATGTTGACCAGGATGGCGCCCACCTTCTCGTCGCTGGCCACCACGTCGAGGGCGGCGGCCATGACCTCGGCGCTCGCACCCCCGCCGATGTCGAGGAAGTTGGCCGCCGACCCGCCCGCCTGGCTGACGACGTCGAGGGTGGCCATCACCAGTCCCGCCCCGTTGCCGATGATCCCGACGGTGCCGTCGAGGCCGACGTAGTTCAGCCCCTTGTCCCGGGCCCGCCGCTCCCGGGGGTCGAGCGTCTCTGCCGCCCGCCACTCGGCCCACTCGGGGTGACGGAAGGCGGCGTTGTCGTCGAGCGTGACCTTGGCGTCGAGAGCCACCACCTCGCCCGCCCCCGTCAACACCAGGGGGTTGATCTCCACCAGGTCGGCGTCGGCGGCCACGTAGGCGGCGTAGAGCTGGGGCAGCAGGGCGGCCACGCCGGCCGCAGCCGAACCCTCCAGCCCGGCCCGGGCGGCCAGGTCGGCGGCCGCCTCGTGGCTCAGGCCGTCGATCGGGTCGACGTGGATGCGGGCCACCGCCGACGGGTCGCGGTGGGCGACCTCCTCGATGTCGACCCCGCCCTGGGCCGACAGGAGGCCGAGGTGGAGCCGGGCCGACCGGTCGAAGGTGAAGCTGGCGTAGTACTCGGCGGCGATGTCGCACGCCGGCTCCACCAGGACCACCTCCACCGTGTGGCCCTTGATGTCCATCCCCAGGATGGCGTCGGCGGCGGCGGCCGCGGCGGCGGCGTCGCCCACCACCTTGATCCCGCCCGCCTTGCCCCGTCCCCCCACCCGGACCTGGGCCTTCACGACCGCCGGGTACCCGTAGGCATCGGCCGCATCGACCACCTCCTCCACCGTGCGGGCCACGGTGCCGCTCGACGC
The DNA here is from genome assembly GCA_963829165.1 of uncultured Acidimicrobiia bacterium. Lineage (GTDB taxonomy): Bacteria > Actinomycetota > Acidimicrobiia > Acidimicrobiales > AC-14 > JAXDMK01. The sequence goes on from CAWHIC010000001.1 coordinate 77,761, forward strand.
CGGCAGCCCGGCCGCGACCAGCACCTGCTTGCCCTGGTACTCGAGCAGGTCCATCAGCCGGCGGCCTGGTGGCCGGCGGCGAGTCCGCCCGCCACCGCCGCCGCGGCAGCCGCAGCCGCCGCCGTCCGCTGGTCGAGCTCGGCCCGGAGCCAGTCGGTGATGGTGGCCAGGGGCGTACCCGGCCCGAAGAGGGCGGCCACGCCTGCCGCCCGCAGCCGGTCGGCGTCGGCCGGGGGGATGATGCCGCCGCCGAAGACCAGCATCTTCCCCGCCCCCCGCTCGGACAGGGCCTCCAGCAGCCGGGGGAAGTGCACCAGGTGGGCGCCCGAGAGCACCGACAGGCCCACCGCGTCGGCGTCGCCCCGCACCGCCAGCTCGGCCACCTGCTCGGGCGACTGGCGCAGGCCGGCGTAGACCACGTCGAAGCCCGCCGCCCGCAGCGCCCGTACGACCACTTTGGCCCCGCGGTCGTGACCGTCGAGGCCGGGCTTGGCCACCACGACCCGGTAGGCACGCACCATGGACGCATACTAGGAGCGTGGCCGGTCGTCTCAAGCAGGGCCGTCCCGCGGCCGCGAGGTCGCCCAAGGGTATGACGGTGGTGCTCACCGGCATCGCCGGAGTCCTGGGCGGCATCCTCGTCTTCGTCATCGTCGCCAACCTGGTCGGGTCCCGGGCCGACAACGCCGACTCGCCCGCGGCCACCTTCGATGTAGGACCGGCCGACGACCGGGCCCGCACCATCGCCGAGGGCGGCCCCATCCTCTTCCAGGACCTGCTGAACAACTCCCGCGACATCTACGTCCAGCACCTGGGAGCCGACGACTGGCGGGCGTTCGAGGCCCACGCGCCCGGTGCCCCCCGCCGCTGCTTCCTGGAGTGGCGGCCGGCCCGCCGGGACTTCGTCGACGGCTGCGACGGCACCACCTTCCCCGCCGACGGCACCGGCCTCGCCTCCTACCCGACCCGGGTCGACGGGCGGAGGCACGTGATCGTCGACCTACGCACGCCCGCCACCACCACCGTCCCCTCCACGAGCACCAGCACCACCACGCCCACCACGAGCACCACGCCCACCAGCGAGCCCACGGCCCCGTCCACCACCGTCGAGGCGCCGCCCGCCGGCTGATCAGCCGGGGTCAAGGGGGGGGCTAGCACCACTTCTCCCCCAGAGCCTTGCCACCGGCCCCGGGTGGTGGTTTGCTCCGTCCGTGGTACCGACGCGCCGACCGAGGGTCGCGCTCCTCGTCCTCGGCCTCGTCGCCGCCCTGGTGGCCGTCGGGTGCGGCTCGTCCGGCGGCCCTCCGCCCACCACCCTCCACGTCCTCATGACCGACGACTGGGTCACGGCCCCCTTCCTCGACGCTGTCCGCGACTTCGAGCGCCTCCAGGGCGACGTCCGGGTCGTCGTCGACAAGGGCCCCATCCGCCTCCAGACCGACACCGTCCGGGCCGGCATCAGCGCCGGCTCGCCCCCCGACGTGGTGCAAGGCCACGCCTTCTCCGCCGCCAGCCAGGACCTGGCGCAGCCGCTCGACGACCTGTGGCAGGGCCGCCTGGACGAGGCCGAGTTCTTCCCCGGCGCCATCGAGGACGTGACCTGGCAGGGCCGGAAGTGGGGCGTCCCCCTCGACACCAACGCCATGGTCCTCATGTACAACGTCGACCACTTCCGTCAAGCCGGTCTCCCCGATCCCTCGCCGTCCACGTCGATGTCGATGGAGGACTTCGCCCGCGCCGCAGCCGCCCTCTCCAGCCCCGACGGCACCCGGCGGGCCCTGGCCATACCCACCAGCGGCTGGTGGACCTACGGCTGGATCAGGGCCAACGGGGGCGAGGTGGTGCAGGCCGGCGCCGACGGCAACGCCGCCATCACCCTCGACGCGCCGCCCGTCGTCGGGGCCCTCGGCTTCCTCGCCGGGCTCATCAACACCAAGGCCGCCTTCCCGCCCCGCGGTTCCGACTCCCACTCGGAGGACGCCTTCGCCCTCTTCGCCTCCGGCGTCGCCTCCATGCACACCAGCGGGTCGTGGGACATCGCCAGCCTCAAGAAAAACGGCATCGCCATCAACTACGGCGTCGCCCTCATGCCGTCGGTCCTGGGCGGGGGAACGGCTATGGGCGGGAGCAGCACGTGGGTCCCGAAGGGCTCACCCCACCGGGAGCTGGCCTTCGAGTTCATGACCCATCTCGCGTCCGACCGGTACGCCCTGCGCTTCACCCAGGAGGAGGGCCGCCTCCCGGTACGGCTGCGGGTGTTCGACGACCCCTACTTCCAGGACCGCGACCTCAAGGTCTTCCTCGAGCAGCTCAAGACCGCCCATCCCCAGCGCCTGAGCGCCTTCCCCATCGCGTCCCACGACTACGACCTGGCCATCGACAGCATCCTGCGGGTCGGCGGGCGGGACCCGGCGACCGCCCTGCAGGAGGCGCAGGCCCACGCCCAGGCCAACCGGGAGGCCGACACCCAGAGCCTGGGGCCGCCGGCTCCTCCCCGGTGAACGGAGAGGAGCCGGCCCCCGTCCCGCCGGCCGCCTCCGTCCCGCCGGCCTCGACCGTCCCGCCGGCCGCCCCCGTCCTGCCGGCCGCGCCCGGGACGGGGATCGTGCGCTTCCACACGTCGATCCTCTACAAGGTCGTCGGCGTGCTCGTGGTGACGCTGGTCGTGTCGAGCATCGTCACCGCCGTGATCGCGTCCCGCCTGACATCCAACGCCCTCGACCGCCAGACCGAGGGCATCGCCGCCAGCCAGCTGAACGTGCTCAAGCAGGCCTTCGACCTCCGGGGCCTGCAGCTGGTGGCCAGCATGCGCAACCTGGCCGACACCGTGAATGGCGGCGGGTTGATAGATCCGGCCAAGCGGGTCCAACTGATAGCGGAGATGAACCAGGCGTCGGCGAACTTCGACATCGACATCATCCGCGTCCTCGACCCCTTGGGCGGGGAGCTCGACCCGGCCGTCGGCATCGGGACGCCGCTCGGCCATTCGATCTTCAGCGACGCCAGGCTCAGCGTCGAGCCCGCCAGCCGGCTGCTGGAGTCGAGCGACGGCCGCTACGTGCAGGCGGTGACCGTTCCCCTCGGCGGCAGCGAGCGGCGGGTTTTGGCCGGCGCCTTCCTCTTCGACGACGCCTTCGCCTTCCGCCTCCGCAACCAGATCCTCGACGACGTGGTGGTGGTGGCGTCGGGGAAGGTGGTCGGCACCACCCTGCCCGGGCACCCCGCCGTTCCCCCCGGACAGTCCGACGGCGTCCTCCCCACCCGGCCCACCCTCGTCCGGGTGGAGGACCGGGGCAGCCTGGCGGCCTATGTCCGGGTGGGCCTCAACGCCGACGACCCCGTGGGCGGCGCCCTCGGCGTGATCCTCACCAATCCCGTCGCCCCCCTCCAACGGTCGCTCGACGACACCCGGTTGCTGGCCAGCGTCCTGCTGACCCTTGTCGCCCTCGGCCTGGGATGGGTGCTCTTCCGGGCCCTCATCCGGCCCCTCGTCAACCTGGCGGCCACCGCCCAGCGGGTGGCGGGGGGCGACGCCGACGCCACCTTCGAGCGCCGGGGCAACGACGAGATCGGGATGCTGGCCCGGTCGCTGGAACACATGCGGAGGGAGCTCAAGGCCCGTCTCGACCTCATCGCCCGCCAGGCCGCCGACCTCCAGGAGAGCTCGCAGCGGATCGTGGCCGCCGAGGACGAGGAACGGCAACGTCTGTCCCGCGACCTCCATGACGGGATCCAGCAGCAACTGGTGGTGCTGCGCATGCAGGTGGGGATGCTGCAGGACGGCATCGGGCCGGGCGCCGACGACCCGCCCCGGGCCTACGACTCCCTCGGCGGCGAGCTCGACCGGGTGATCGAGCAGCTCCGGGAGGTCACCCACAACCTCTACCCGTCGATCCTCGTCGACCGTGGCCTCACCGCCGCCCTCCACAGCTACGTCGGCCGCCTACCGCTGACCACCGTGGTCTCGTGCCAGCCGGAGGACTTTCCCCGCCTGGCCCCCGAGATCGAGAGCGGGGCCTACTTCCTGCTGGGCGAGGCCGTCACCAACGCCCTCAAGCACGCCCGGGCGACGCGGATCGACATCGGCCTGCGCCTGACCGACGGGTGGCTGGAGGTGACGGTGGCCGACGACGGCGTGGGCTTCGACCCCGACCAACGGGTTCAGCGGGGCGGGCTCCTCCACATGGAGGACCGCGTCCGCTCCTTCGGCGGCCAGCTCACCATCGCCTCCCCGCTCGGCGGCGGCACCCGCGTGGTGGCGACGTTCCCCCAGGGGGTCGGCGTCGACGCGGCCACAACCGCCTGAGGCTATTCCCCCCGCCAGGGGAGAGGTGGGGGTCCGGTCGGCCGACGACGACCACGTCGAACACCGGGGCCGCCAGCCGATAGCCGCCCGAGAAGCGGAACGGGAGGTTCATCCTCCGGCCGCACCCGTGGACCAGGCCGGCTAGTCGACGCTTCGCTGCAGGAAGAACAGCACCGCCGCCACCCGGTGGTTGATGTCGAGTTCCTCGCTCAGGCCCAGCTTCCGGAAGATGGAGTTGATGTGCTTCTCGACCGCCCGCTCCGACAGGAAGAGGCCGGAGGCGATGGCGGCGTTGGTGCGGCCGCTGGCCATCTGGGTGAGCACCTCGTGCTCCCGCTCGGTGAGGCCGTGCAGCCGCGACCTCGACCGGCGGCGTTGCGCCTCCATGAGGGCGTCGACCACCTTGGGGTCGAGGATCGACCCGCCCTGGGCCACCTCCCGGATGGCCTCCGCCAGCTGCGCCGGGCGCCCGAGTCGCTCCTTGAGCAGGTAGGCCAGGCTGTTCGACCCGTGGCGGAGGAGCTCGATGGCGTACTCCGGGTCGGCGTACTGGGACAGGATCACCACGCCGATGTGGGGGTACTTCTCCCGCACGTGGTGGGCGGCTTCGATGCCCTCGGCCCGATGGGTGGGGGGCATCTTGATGTCGAGGACGATCACGTCGGGCGTGGTCTCCTCGATGACGAGCATCAGCTCCTGGGGATCGCCGGCCAGGCCGACCACGTCGATCCCGGGGACGGCCGACAGCACGCTGCGCGCGCCCTCCCGCACGAGATACTCGTCGTCGGCGATGACGACCCGATACGTCGCTTGACCCGCCATGGACGCCAGTCTGGCATCTCGACGCCCCTTAGGGGTGCTAGCACCCCTGGCCAAGAGGCCGGTCATCACCCTTTCGGGGGATGGCCCCGATGTGAGGGAATACGTCCATGCCGGACCAGGCCGCAATCCTCGCCCTCGCTCCCCCCCCGGCGGAGGCGGATTGCACTGGTCCCGCTCTCGACAAGGACGCCGGCGGGCGGGTGATCCCCCTCGACTCCCGCCGCCGGCGCCTGTCACCCGACGTGGTCGACGCCTCCCGGGCCTGTCACCCGGCCCAGCGGTGGGCTGAGCAGCGGCGGGCCGCGATTCCTTCTTGAATCAGCCCTTCTTGAGTTAGCCCTTCTTGAGGGGCGCCCAGGCCAGCAGCAGCCGCTTCTCCCCCACGCTGGGGAACCGCACCACCGCCTCCGCCTTGTCGTCGGACCCGATGATCTCCAGCACCACGCCCTCGCCCCACTTGGCGTGGACCACGTCGTCGCCCACCCGGATGCCCAGCCGCTCCGCCCCCGACGTGCGGGCCGGCGTGGGCGCGGGCCGGCTGGCGGCGTCGACCATGCGCTCCCGGTTGGCCCGGTAGCCGCCCCCGTAGTCGCCGGCTCCCCCCTTGCGGCCGCTGCGGCTGCCCTCGATCACCTCGGTGAGCTGGGCCGGGATCTCCTTGAGGAACCGGCTGGGGGGGTTGTACTGGGTGGAGCCGAAGAGCATCCGGCTCCAGGCGTGGGACAGGTAGAGCCGGCGCCGGGCCCGGGTGATGCCGACGTAGCAGAGCCGTCGCTCCTCCTCCAGCTCGGCCGGCTCGCCCAGCGACCGCAGGTGGGGGAACACGCCGTCCTCCAGCCCGATCATGAAGACCCCGTCGAACTCCAGGCCCTTGGCCGTGTGGAGGGTCATGAGCACCACCGACGACTCGTCGGGGTCGAGCTGGTCGGAGTCGGCCACCAGGCTGACGCCCTCCAGGAACTCGGAGATGCCCCCCGGCCTGCCCTCCTCCGCCGCCTCCTCCTCGAAGGCGCGGGCGAAGCCGACCAGCTCGGCCAGGTTCTCCAGCCGGCCCTCGGCCTCGATGGAACGCTCCGACTCCAGCTCGGCCGCGTAGCCCGTGACCCGCAGCACCGTCTCCAGGGTGGCCGCCGGGCCCTTGCCCTCGGCCCGCAGCTCGTCGAGCAGGCCCACCAGGTCGCGGATGCCGGAGAGGGCCCGCCCGCTGACGCCCGCCTCCTCGGCCTTGGCCAGGGCGTCGACGAGGGGCCGGCCCTGGGCCGCGGCCCACGCCTCCAGGCGGGCGATGCTGGTGTCGCCCACCCCCCGCTTGGGGACGTTGACGATCCGCCGCAGCGACACCTCGTCGGTGGGGTTCACCACCGCCCGCAGGTAGGCGAGGGCGTCCTTCACCTCCCGGCGCTCGTAGAAGCGGGTGCCGCCCACCACCTTGTAGGGGATGTTGAGCCGCACCAGGTGCTCCTCCAGCACCCGGCTCTGGGCGTTGGTGCGGTAGAAGACGGCCATGTCCGACCACCGCCAGCCCTCCGACCCGTGCAGCCGCAGCATCTCCCGGCCGGCCCACGCGGCCTCGTCGGCCTCGTCCTCGGCGAAGTAGCGCTGGATCAGCTCGCCGCCGATCTGCTCCGTCCACAGGGCCTTGGGCTTGCGCTCGAGGTTGTTGGCGATCACCGAGTTGGCCGCGTCGAGGATCGTCTGCGTCGACCGGTAGTTCTGCTCGAGCACGATCATGGTCGCGTCAGGAAACGAGTCTTCGAACTCCAGGATGTTCCGGATATCGGCCCCCCGAAACTTGTAGACCGACTGGTCCCCGTCACCGACCACGCAGATGTTGCGGTGGCGGTTGGCCAGGAGCTTGACCAGCTCGTTCTGGGCCTTGTTGGTGTCCTGGTACTCGTCGACGAGGACGTGCTTGAACCGCTCCTGGTAGCCCTCGAGCACGTCGGGGGCCTTGCGGAGGAGCTCGACGGCCTTGGTGAGGAGGTCGTCGAAGTCCATGGCGTTGGCGTCGGCCAGGCGCCGTTGGTACTCGCGGTAGACCTCGGCGATCCGTCGCTCGTAGATGCTCCGGGCCCGGTCGGCGTAGGCGTCGACCCCGATGAGCTCGTTCTTGGCCGCGCTGATCACGGCGTGGACGGTGCGGGGGGGAACTTCTTGGGGTCGATGTTGAGGTCGCGCAGCACGTAGGCGGTGAGGCGCTCGGCGTCGGCCTGGTCGTAGATGGTGAACGACGACGAGTAGCCCAGCCGGGACGCATCGCGCCTGAGAATCCGCACGCAGGCGGAGTGGAAGGTGGACACCCACATCTTCTGCGCCACCGGCCCGACCAGCGACCCCACCCGGTGCTTCATCTCGTCGGCGGCCTTGTTGGTGAAGGTGATGGCCAGGATCTCGAAGGGGGAGACACCCTGCTCCCGGATCAGCCAGCCCACCCTCGACGTGAGCACCCGGGTCTTGCCCGAGCCCGCCCCGGCGATGATCAGCAGGGGCCCGCCGGGGTGGGTGACGGCCTCCCGCTGGACGGGATTGAGGTTGTCGAGGAGGGCGGGACGGTCCGGCATGGCCCCATCCAGGGTACCGGCCGGGTCCGACATTCACGGGTACCGCGACCCCCTGGGGACGGCGTTCGAGGTGCGGTCCAGCCCGGGTAGGTTCCGGGGGCGATGCGAGCGGTGGTGTGGCACGGCAAGAACGACGTCCGGGTCGACGACGTCGCCGATCCCCGCGTCGAGGAACCGACCGACGCCGTCATCCGGGTCACCGCCACCGCCATCTCCGGCACCGACCTGCACCTTTACACCAGGCTCTGGCCGGTGATGGAGGAGGGCGACCTCCTCGGCCACGAGGCGGTGGGCGAGGTGGTCGACGTCGGCGGCGACGTGGTCCACATCGCGCCCGGTGACCGGGTGGTCGTCCCCGCCAACGTCGCCTGCGGGTGGTGCCTGCAATGCCAGGACCGGACGTACTCGCAGTGCGAGACGTTCCAGGCCATGCCGACCCGCCTCGGCGCCCAAGCCGAGTACCTGCGGGTGCCCCAGGCCCAGTTCGGCCCGGTCAAGGTCCCCGACGACGGCGCCGACTTCCGCTACGTCCTCCTCGCCGAGTTGCTGCCCGCCGCCTGGCAGGCGGTCGAGTACGCCAACGTCCGCCCCGGCGACACCGTCTCCGTCCACGGTCTGGGCCCCGTCGGCCAGATGGCGGCCCGCATCGCCCTCCACCGCGGCGCGGGACGGGTCATCGGCGTCGACCAGGTTCCCGAGAGGTTGGCGATGGCGGCCCGCCACGGTGTGGAGACCCTCGACTTCCGCGACGTCAAGGACGCAGCCGAGGCCATCGCCGACCTCACCCGGGGCAACCTGTGCCACGCCGCCATCGACGCGGTGGGCATGGAGGCGTCGGGGTCGCTGCGGGACTCGGTGCTGCAGGTCACCGGGGTCCAGCCCGACAAGCTGGCCGCCCTCCAGAGCGCCCTGAACTCCGTCCGCCGGGGAGGCACCCTCTCGATCGCCGGCGTCTACGGGGGACCGTTCCCGATGTTCCCCCTGGGCGACCTGTTCGACAAGCAGATCGCCCTCCGCATGGGCGAGGCCAACGTGAAGCGGTGGGTCGACGACCTCCTCCCCCTCCTCGCCGACGCCGCCGATCCCCTCGGGGTCAACGACCTCGTCACCCACCGCATCCCGATCGAGCAGGCCCCCTACGCCTACGAGATCTTCCAGAAGAAGATGGACGGCTGCGTCAAGGTCGTGCTGGAGCCTTAGGTCACTCCCATTCGATGGTGCCGGGGGGCTTCGACGTGATGTCGAGCGCCACCCGGTTGACGCCGGGGACCTCGGCGATGATGCGGCTCGACAGCCGTTGCAGCACGTCGCCCGGCAGGCGGGCCCAGTCGGCGGTCATGGCATCGTCGCTGGTGACGGCCCGGATGACGATCGGGTAGGCGTAGGTGCGCTCGTCGCCCATCACCCCGACGGTGCGCACCGCGATCAGCACCGCGAAGCTCTGCCACAGCTCCCGGGCCAGGCCGGCCCGCTTGATCTCCTCGACCACGATGGCGTCGGCCCGGCGCAGGATGTCGAGCCGCTCGGGGGTGACCGTGCCCACGATGCGCACGGCCAGGCCCGGGCCCGGGAACGGCTGGCGCCACACGATCTCCTCGGGCAGGCCCAGCTCCTCACCCAGGGCCCGGACCTCGTCCTTGAACAGGTTGCGCAGGGGCTCGACCAGGTCGAAGTTCATGTCGTCGGGCAGGCCACCCACGTTGTGGTGGGACTTGATGCGGGCCGCGTCCTTGCTCCCCGACTCGATCACGTCGGGGTAGAGGGTGCCCTGGACGAGGAAACGGGCGTCCTCGTAGTCGGTGGCCACCTCCTCGAACACCCGGATGAACGTCTCCCCGATGGCCTTGCGCTTGGTCTCGGGGTCGATGACGTCGTCGAGCGCCTCCAGGAAGCGGTCGGCCGCCTTCACGTGCACCAGGTCGATCCTGAACTGGCGGCGGAAGGTGTCCTCCACCTGCTCCGACTCGCCCGACCGCATGAGGCCGGTGTCGACGAACACGCACGTGAGCTGGTCGCCGATGGCCTTGTGCACGAGGGCGGCGGCCACCGCCGAGTCGACCCCGCCCGACAGCCCGCACAGAACCCGCTCCCTGCCCACCTGGGCCCGGATCTTCTCCACCTGGGTCTCGATGATCGAGGTCATGGTCCAGGTGGGGGCGCAGCCACACACGTCGTAGAGGAAGTGCTTGAGCACCTCCTGGCCCCGGGCGGTGTGGGCCACCTCGGGGTGGAACTGGAGGCCGTAGATCCGCCGCTCGGCGTCCTCCAGGGCGGCCACCGGCACCACGTCGGTGCGGGCCGTCACCGTGAACCCGGGCGGGGCCTGCACGATCGAGTCGCCGTGGCTCATCCACACGTCCTGGGTGAGGGGCAGGTCGGCGAACAGGGCGGAGCTGCCGACGACCTCCAGCCCGGTGCGCCCGTACTCGGCCACGTCGGTGCGGGCCACCACCCCCCCGAGCTGCTGGGCCACCAGCTGGGCGCCGTAACAGATGCCCAGGACGGGAATCCCGGCGTCGTACACGCCGGGGTCGAACGACGGGGCCCCCTCCACGTGGACCGACGCCGGCCCGCCGCTGAAGATGATGCCCGCCGGCTTGCGGGCCAGGAGGTCGGCCAGGGAGATGTCGCGGGAGACGATCTCGCTGTACACATGCGCCTCGCGGACGCGCCGAGCGATCAGCTGGGCGTACTGCGCACCAAAGTCGACGACCAGAACCGTCTCGTCCAAGGCGCCAGGTTACCCGTCACTCCGGGGTACCGCGAGGAGGGCCCGACCCCCGGCGCCATTGGCGGGAGTCGGGCCCTTCGGCGGCCCTTCGGCGGCCCTTCGGCGGCAAGGTCAGATGATGTCGGTGACCGGCTTGGCCCCGGTGACGTCGACGTATTCGGTACCGCCGTCGCCCCACACCTTGATCTTGAAGGTGAAGGAGCCGGCATCGAGCTGGGACTCGTCGATGGTGAAGGTGATCACGTTCTCGCCGTGGGCCCCGAGGTCGCCGGTGGTGTCGGAGAGCGACACCCAGGGCTTGGTCAGGGCCTCCCAGTGCATGTCCGCGTCGCCCACGTTGGCGACGGTGATCGACCCGGAGTACACGCCGGCCTTCAGGTGGACGGGGTCGGGCGTGACCGAGAGGGTGGCCGGCAGAAGCTCCACCGGCGGCTGGGGCTCCTCGACCTCGGGTGTGTCGCCGGTCTGGTCGAGGACGGCGGGCTCGTCGACGGCGGGGGTGTCGCCCGTCTGGTCCAGCACCGCGGGCGTGTCGCCGGTCTGGTCGAGGACGGTCGGGGCCTGCGAGGGCGACTGCGGGGCGGGCTGACCGCCTTCGACGGCGGACGACCCGGCGGCGCTGCCGGGGGCGCCGGCGACGACCTGGGTGGTCGGACGGGGGCTGACGGACGAGCCCCCGGACGGGCCCACGCCCGACAGGCCGACGACCAGACCCACCAGGGCCACGCCGGCGCCGGCGACGACCCAGCGGGTCGTCCGGCGACGACGGACGGGCCGTCGGGGAGGGGTGGACTGCGAGGCGGAGATGCGGGGCTGGAGGGTGGTGGTGTCGGTGGCGCTCATGGCGGGCTCCTTCGGGCTGATGGGTACGTTCAGCCGTTCAGAGCGCCCAGCGGCAGCAACCTTGCAGAAACTCGGGGCCGGACCCAGAAAGATGCCCTAGGGCGCGTCAGGCGGGGGTCAGGCTCCCATGCCGATGCCCTGGGACCGCTGCAGGCTCTTGCCCTCGGTCTTCAGGGCCGGCGCCACCATGACCTCGGCCTTTTGGAACTCCTTGACCGTCTCGTAGCCGCAGGTGGCCATCGACGCCCGCAGCCCGCCGAAGAGGTTGAGCTTGCCGTCGTTCTCGTGGGCGGGGCCGATGAGGATCTCCTCCAGCGTGCCCCGGATGCCCACCTTCACCCGTGCCCCCCGGGGCAGCGTGGGGTGGAACGTGGCCATGCCCCAGTGGCAGCCCCGGCCGGGCGCCTCGATGGCGGCGGCCAGGGGCGAGCCGATCATCACCGCGTCGGCGCCGCAGGCGATGGCCTTGGCCACGTCGCCGCCCGTGCTCATCCCGCCGTCGGCGATGACCTGCACGTAGACGCCCGTCTCGTCGAGGTGGCGCATGCGGGCCCCGGCGGCGTCGGCGATGGCGGTGGCCTGGGGGACGCCCAGCCCGAGCACGGCCCGGGTGGTGCACGCCTGGCCAGGACCGACGCCCACCAGGATGCCGACCGCGCCCGTGCGCATGAGGTGCAGGGCCGCCTGGTAGGAGGCGCACCCACCCACGATCACCGGGACTTCCAGCTCGCGGATGAAGCGCTTGAGGTTGAGGGGCTCCACCGTCTTCGACACGTGCTCGGCCGACACGACCGTGCCCTGGATGACCAGCAGGTCGAGCTCGGCGGCCAGGACGGCCGCCGCGAACTGGGTGGTGCGCTGGGGGGTCATCGACGCCGCCGACACCACCCCCGCCTCCTTGATCTGCTGGATGCGGGCGCCGATCAGCTCGGGCTTGATGGGCTCGGCGTAGATCTCCTGCATGCGGGCGGTGGCCTTGTCGGCCGCCAGCGACGAGATCTCCTCCAGGTAGGGCTCGGGGTCTTCGTAGCGGGTCCACAGGCCTTCGAGGTTGAGGACACCCACGCCTCCCAGGCGCCCGATCTCGATGGCGGTGGCCGGGCTGATGACCCCGTCCATGGCCGCCCCCAGGAGGGGCAGGCCCAGGCTGTAGGCGTCGATCTGCCAGGAGATGTCGACATCCTCGGGATCGCGGGTGCGCCGGCTGGGCACGATGGCGATGTCGTCGAAGCCATACGCCCGACGACCCGATTTTCCGATACCGATCTCGACCTCAGCCACGACGGATCACCCCCACGTCCGAGACTACCGTCGCCCGGAGGGCTGTCCGGGCAATCCCCGCCACCCGGACAGGGTCAGTAGCTCTCGAGCTCGACCGCCAGCCGAGCCTGCTCGGCTGCCGCCTCGAGCAGCTCCTTCATGCCGCCGAGCTTGAGGTTGCTCATCACCCGCCCCGGGGGGGTGTCGCCCTTCTCCCACTCCATCCAGGAGGAGAGGAGCTTGACGGGGTCGGGGGGGAGGCGGGCTTCCATTGAGGACGAGAGTAGTGCAGGCCCCACACGCGCCGAACCGGTGGCGCCCCTGGGGACACCACCGGTTCGGGTTGACGCAACAGGCGTTGAGCAGGAACTACATCTGCAGCAGACCGCCGCCGCCCTGCTGGCCGGGGTTGATCCCGGAGCGGGGGAGGTGGGCCGTCGTTTCGTCGAAGTCCCGGGGCTTGTCACTGATCAGGACCTCGGTGGTGAGCACCATGGCCGCGACCGAGGCCGCGTTCTCCAGCGCCGAACGGGTGACCGTGACCGGGTCGATGATGCCGGCCTTCATCAGGTCCTCGAACTCGCCGGTGGCGGCGTTGAGGCCGGTGGTGCCGGTCTCCCGCTCCACCTGCTGGATGACGATGTTGCCCTCCATGCCGGCGTTGGCCGCGATCCAGTACAGCGGCGCCGCCAGCGCCTTGTAGACGATGCCGGCGCCGGTGCGCTCGTCACCTTCGAGGCTGTCGCGCACCTCGGCGACGGCCGCCCGGGCCCGGACGAGGGCCGTGCCGCCGCCGGAGACGATGCCCTCCTCGATGGCCGCCTTGGTGGCCAGGATGGCGTCCTCGATGCGGTGCTTCTTCTCCTTCATCTCCACCTCGGTGGCGGCCCCGACCTTGATCAGGGACACCCCTCCGGTGAGCTTGGCCAGGCGCTCGAGGATCTTCTCGCGCTCCCAGTCGGAGTCGGACAGCTCCCGCTCCACCCGCATCTGGTCGACCCGGGTCTTGATGTCCTCCGGGCTGCCGTAGCCCTCGACGATCGTGGTGAGGTTCTTGGTGATCGTCACCTTGCGGGCCCGGCCGAGGAGGTCGAGGGTGAGGTTTTCCAGCTTGTAGCCCATCTCGGACGAGACCAGCTCGCCACCGGTGAGCACGGCCAGGTCCTCGAGCTGCGCCTTGCGGCGGTCGCCGAAGCTGGGCGCCTTGACCACGGCCGCGGCCAGGATGCCCCGGATCTTGTTGACGACCAGGGTGGCCAGGGCCTCGCCCTCCACGTCCTCGGCCACGATGAACAGCGGCTTGCCGGCCGCCATCACCTTCTCGAGGATGGGGAGCAGGTCGTGGACGGCGCTGATCTTCTGGTTGGCGATCAGGATGTAGGGCTCGTCGAGCACCACTTCCTGGCGCTCCTGGTCGGTGACGAAGTGGGGCGAGAGGAAGCCGCGGTCGAGCTGCATGCCCTCGGCGAACTCGATCTCGATGCCGAAGGTGTTGGACTCCTCGACCGTGACCACGCCGTCCTTGCCCACTTTGTCGAGGGCGTCGGCGATGACCTCTCCCACTTCGGGGTCGTTGTTGGCCGAGATGGTGGCGACCTGGGCGATTTCGGCCCGGCTCTCCACGTCCTTGGCCTGACCCTTGATGTGGGCCACCGCGGCCACGACGGCCTTCTCGATGCCCCGCTTGAGGGCGAGGGGCTCGGCGCCGGCGGTGACGTTGCGCATGCCGAACTGCACCAGGGCCTGGGCGAGGACGGTGGCGGTGGTGGTGCCGTCGCCGGCCGCGTCCTGGGTCTTGATCGCCACTTCCTTGACCAGCTGGGCGCCGACGTTCTCGAAGGTGTCGTCGAGCGGCGTGAACTCACGGGCGATCGACACACCGTCGTTGGTGACGATGGGGACGCCGTACTTGGGCTCGAGGATCACGTTGCGGCCACGCGGGCCGAGGGTGACCTTGACCGCGTCGGCCATCTTGTTGGTGCCGGCCTCGAGCGCCCGGCGGGCGTCCTCGTTGAACTTGAGAATCTTGGCGGGCATTCGCTACCTACTTCCCGACGACGGCGAGGACGTCGCGGCTGGTCAGGATGAGGACGTCTTCGCCCTCGACGGCGATCTCGGTGCCGCCGTACTTGCTGTAGACGACGATGTCGCCGGTCGCCACGTTCATGGGGATGAGCTCGCCGGAGATCTCCGAGCGACGGCCGGGGCCTACGGCCAGCACCTCACCCTGCTGCGGCTTCTCCTTGGCGGTGTCAGGGATGACGATGCCGCTGATGGTGGTTTGCTCGCCCTCGCTCGGGCGGACGACGATGCGGTCGTCAAGGGGCTTGAGGTTCATTGCTGGGTAGACCTCCGGTTAGCACTCTCTGGTATCGAGTGCTAACGATACCGGGCTCCCGGCGTCTTCTCAAACCACGAGGTCGCGCAGGCGACGCCTACACCAGCCGGAGGTTGGGATTCACCCCGATGTCGAGGGGGCTGGGGCCGTCGGCTTTGTAGCGCCACCAGGCGGCGGCGGCGACCATGGCCGCGTTGTCGGTGCACATCTCCCGGCTGGGGAGGAAGGGCTGGAGGCCGTCCTCCTCGCAGACGTCGAGGATGCGCTCCCGGAGCAGGGAGTTGGCGGCCACGCCTCCGCCCAGGCAGAGGGTGGTGGCGCCCGTCTCCCGGGCCGCCCGCCGGGCCTTGTCGACGAGGAGCTCGACCGCCGCCTTCTGGAAGGACGCGGCCACGTCGGCCGTGGCCACGTCGGGGTGGGCCTTCACGTAGCGGATGACGGCGGTCTTCAGCCCGCTGAAGGAGAAGTCGAAGCCCTCGGGCATGGGCCGGGGCAGGGGGACGGCGTCGGGGTCGCCGACGATGGCCAGCCGGTCGATGGCCGGTCCTCCGGGGTAGCCGAGACCGAGGTAGCGGGCGACCTTGTCGAACGCCTCGCCCACCGCGTCGTCGACGGTGGTGCCGACCAGCCGGTACTTCCCGTGGTCGTCCATCGACACGAGCATGGTGTGGCCGCCTGAAACCAGCAGCACCAGCAGCGGGGGACGCAGGGACGGGTCCTCCAGGAAGCAGGCGTAGAGGTGGGCCTCCATGTGGTTGATGGCCACGAACGGCACCCCCCAGACGAGGGAGAGGGCCTTGGCCGTGCTCACCCCCACCAGCAGGGCACCGGCCAGGCCGGGACCGACGGTGGCGGCCACCGCGTCGAGCTGGTTGCCTTCGAGGCCGGATTCGACCAGGCAGCGGGCCACCACCGGCGTGAGCAGCTCCACGTGGGCCCGGCTGGCGATCTCGGGCACGACCCCGCCGAAGCGGGCGTGGAGGTCGACCTGGCTGGACACCACCGACGACACCACGTCGGTGCCGTCGGCGACGATGGCCGCCGCCGTCTCGTCGCACGACGTCTCGATGCCCAGGATGCGGAACTTCCCGTCGTGCCCGTTGGTGACCGGTTCGAGGCTCATGGGCGCTCCATCTCACCGTCGGGGGCGTCGTCGAAGGAGCGGCCGTCGTGCAGGAGGGTGACGCCGGGGATCCCGGCCTCGATCCGCTCCAGGCGCGTCTGGTAGTCGGGGGTGTCGACGTCGTGGGCCCACATCACCAACGCATCTTCGTTCGTCTCGACGTAGTAGTTCTTCCGGATACCGGCGGGGGCGAAGCCGAACTGGCGGTAAAGCTCCTGGGCGGCGACGTTGCCCACCCTCACCTCGAGGGTGAGGCTGGCCACGCCCCGGGCGATTCCCTCCCTGGTCAGGGCCATGAGCAGCCGGCTGGCCAGCTTGCGCCGGTGCCAGGCGGGGTCGACGGCCAGGGTGGTGATGTGGCCGTCGTCGCCGCTCACCATCAACCCGCCATAGCCGACGACCACCCCCTCCACCCGGGCCACGTAGTACGCCCGGCTGTTGCGCAGGGCCAGCTCGCTCATGAACAGGCCCAGCGACCACGGCCGGGGGTACACCTGGGTCTCGATGCGAAGGACCGAACGCAGGTGGCGCCGGCGCATGGGCACCAGGTGCACGACCAGCTCGTCGGCGACGGCCTCGTCCCCCTCCCGCCGCCGGGCCTGCACCATCTAGACGACCTCCCGCTTGTCCCAGGAGATCTCGGCGTCGCTGCGGCGCAGGTAGAGGGGCATGAGGTCGGTGGCGGGGACGAACTCCTCCCGGATGGCCCGGGGATGGGCCAGCTCCACCAGGGCGGCGGCCGAGGGGTAAGCCTTGACGATGTCGGAGGCGTCGAAGCGGGCCACCTCCCGCAAAACGTCCTGGTAGCGGACGGCGCCGTCGCCCACCAGCAGGCACTCCTCGCCCCGGGCCAGCAGCTCCGACGCCAGCTCGTGGGCGGTGCCCAGCTGGTAGGGCGACAACCGCTGGGCGCCGCCGGGGACCTGGCGGTAGAAGGCGTAGAACACCTCGCCCCGGCGGGCGTCGATGACGGCGGCGATGAGGCGGCTGCTGTAGCGGACGGGGAAGGCGAGCAGGTCGAGGCTGGAGACGCCCACCGTCGGCACCCGCAGGGCCTGGGCCATGGCCTTGGCCGTGGCCACGCCCACCCGCAGCCCGCTGAAGAGGCCCGGTCCGATGTCGACGGCGATGGCCGAGATCTCCGACAGCTCCACCCGGGCCTGGCGGCAGACGAACTCGATGGCGGGGGCGAGCGTCTCCACGTGGCGCCGGCCCCGGGCGGAGTGGAACTCGGCCAGCACCCCTTCGTGGCCGCCCACGGCGCAGCCCACCTGGGCGGTGGCGGTCTCGATGCCGAGGACGATCACCTAGTGATCATCCCTTGCGGGGACTGCCCACGCCGCGACCGCCCGGCGCACGGCGGCGGCGCGGGGCGGCCACCCGGGACCAACCCACCGGATGGACAGGAATCGCTCGTCGTCGTCGTCGTCGCCGGGCGTCATCCGCACCTCCAGGAAGTCGGCCGGGAGGGCGGGGGCCACCACGTCGCCCCATTCGATGACGGTGACGCCGCCGTCGTCGAGGAGCTCGCTGATGCCCAGGTCGTGCAGCTCCTGGATGTGCTCCAGCCGGTAGACGTCGAGGTGCAGCAGCGTGAGTCGCCCGTGGTAGGGACGGGCGAGCACGAAGGCGGGGCTGGTGACGGGCTCGGTGACGCCCAGGCCGCGGGCGAAGCCCTGGACGAAGGCGGTCTTGCCCGCGCCCAGGTCGCCCGCCAGCAGGAGGAGGTCGCCCGGCTTGGCCAGGGGCGCCAGCTGGGCTGCCAACGACCGGGTGTCGTCGACCGAGGTGGTGCGGGCGTCGATCACACCGGTACCACCACATTCTGTCGGAGGGAACGGAGGTGCTGCTTGGCCCGGACCAGGTCGGCCCGCATCTGGGCCGCAGCCTCGCCGCCGCCCCGGAGAACTGCCGCGGGGTGGAAGGTGGGGATCAGCACGCCCCCGCGGAACGGGTAGACGCGGCCTCGCAGCCGGGTGATCCCCTCGGTGGTGCGCAGGAGGAGCTTGGTGGCGAAGTTGCCCAGGGTGATGACCACCGATGGGTCGATCAGCTCGAGCTGCTGGTCGAGCCACGGGCTGCACGCCGCCACCTCGTCGGGCAGCGGATCCCGGTTGCCGGGAGGGCGGCATTTGACCACGTTGGCGATGTAGAGGTCGGCCCGGGTGAGGCCCATCTCCTCGAGGATAAGGCGGTCGAGATACTGGCCCGAGCGGCCGACGAAGGGCATGCCCTGGATGTCTTCCTGGGCGCCCGGCCCCTCACCCACCAGCAGCAGCTCGGCGTCGGGATGGCCGACGCCGAAGACCACCTGGGTGCGGCCGTCGGCCAGGCGGCAGCGGGTACAGGCCAACGCCTCCCGCTCGACGTCAGCGAGGCTGGGCATGATCGGAGAATGCTATCGCCGGACCTCCCGGCAGCGGTCCGTCAGCGGTGGACACGGGGGACGCGGGCGCCGATGCCGCTCAACACCTCGTAGGCGATGGTGCCCAGCCGCTCCGCCCACTCCCAGGCACCGATCTCCTCCGCGCCCTGGCGGCCGATGAGCACGACCTCGTCGCCCACCGCCACCGAGGCGTCGTCGCCGCAGTCGACCATGAGCTGGTCCATGGTGACGGAGCCGGCCAGGGGGCGCCGCCGGCCACCCAGGAGGACCTCGCCGCCCGCTCCCGTGAGCCGCCAGGGGACGCCGTCGGCGTACCCGATCGGCACTGTGGCCACCACCGTCGGTCGGTCGGCCCGGAACCGGAGGCCGTAGGAGACGCCCTCGCCCGCCTCCACCTCCTTCACCAGGGACACCCGGGCCTTGAGCGCGAGGGCGGGTCGGAGGTCGGAGCAGGCCTCGGCGAGGGCGGGGCTGGGGGCCACGCCGTAGATGGCGAGGCCGCAGCGGACCAGGTCGTGGCGGGCGGCAGGATGGGCGAGCAGGCCGGCCGAGTTGCAGGCGTGGGCGAGCGCGGGTCGGACTCCGAGGCCGGCCAGCTCGTCGAGGACGGCGGCGAAGCGGGCGATCTGGGTGTCGGTGAAGGGGTCGGCGGGGTTGTCGGCCACCGCCAAATGGGTCCAGACGCCCTGCAACTCGAGCTCGGGCTGCTCCTCCCGCACCATGATGGCGAGCTTCACCGCGTCGGACGGGGCCGCGCCCACCCGGTGCATCCCGGTGTCGACCTTGAGGTGGACGGGGAGCGGCTCGCCGCCCGCGGCCGCGGCCGCCGCGGCCGCCGCCGCCACTCCCGCCTCGGTGTAGACGGTGGGCGTCAGGCGCAGACCCACCACGTCGGCCATGGCCCCGGCCGGCGGCTCCGACAGCAGGAGCACAGGGGCGTCGATCCCCGCGTCCCGCAGCTGCGCCCCCTCCTCCACCAGGGCGACGGCCAGCCACGACGCCCCGCCGTCCAGCGCCGCCTGCGCCGACTCCACCGGTCCGTGCCCGTAGGCGGCCGCCTTCACGACCGCGCCCAGCCGGGCGGGGGCGGCCAGCCGGGCGAGGACGCCGACGTTGTGGCGGATGGCAGCCAGGTCGACCTCCGCCCACACCGGCCGGAGGGTCACCCGGTCAGTCTCCCGAATCCCTACCGGCGGGGTCACTGACGATGGCGCGGACGAGATCACCTCGGGAGACGATGCCCACCAGGCGCCCGTCGGACACCACCGGCAGTCGTGAGAGGTCGTGCTCGTGCATCACCGTGGCCACGTGCTCGAGGGTGTCGTCGGGACCGCACGTGCGGGGGTTGGGGTCCATCACGTCGTCGACGCTCGACCCCACCGCCTTGCGCAGGTCCGACTCGAAGTGGGCCAGCGACGACGGCAGCTCGATGTACGCGCCCAGCACCGAGATCACGGTGGGGAAGTGGAGCCGGCTCTCCTGGACGATCAGGTCGTCGTCCTCCAGCAGACCCAGCACGTGTCCGTCCTCGTCGACGATCGGCGCCCCGCCGATGCCGCGGGCGGAGAGGGCCCGGGCCGCGTCGTCGATGGAGTCGCCCGGCTGGAAGGTCAGGACGTCGGTGGTCATCACCTGACGGACGAGAAACGTGCGGGGCATCGAACCTCCGGGATCAGGACCACACGGGCAAATCAGCTGCTACGACCGGCGGTCGAGGACTTCCGGCAGGAGGTCGAGCAGGTCGCCGGCCACCAGGCCGTGGCGCCAGGATAGGTGTCCCGCCCGCCCGTGGACGAAGGCGGCCGCCGCCCCCGCCTGCAACCCGTCGAGTCCCTGGGCCAGGTAGGCCCCGATCACGCCCGCCAGCACGTCGCCGGTGCCGGCCGTCGCCAGCCGGTCGTCGCCCGCGGTCGAGAGCAGCACCCGCCCCGACGGGTCGGCCACGACGGTGGTCGGCCCCTTGAGCAGCACCGTGGCGTGGGTCCGGGCGGCCAGGTCACGAGCGGCGGCCACCCGGTCGTCCTCCGGGGGATGGCCGGCCAGGCGCTTGAACTCCCCGTCGTGGGGCGTGAGGACGGTGGGAGCGGAGCGGGCCCGCAGGACGGCGGCGGCCTCGTCGACGGTGCCGAGGGCGTGGAGGCCGTCGGCGTCGACGACGGTGGGGATCGGCGCCGCGGAGACGAGCCGGCGGACGGCCGCGGCGGTGGCGTCGGTGCGCCCCAGCCCCGGCCCCACCACCAGGGCCTGGGCCCGCCCCAGGTCGGCCAGGACGCTCTCGTCCCACTCCTCGGCGGGCATCGAGCGGCCCACCACCTCCAGGAAAGGCGGCTCGGCATCGACCACGCCCGGGATGCCGAGGCGGACGGTGCCCGCCCCCGCCCGCATGGCCGCTCGGGACGCCAGGTGGGCCGCACCCGTCATCCCCGGCGAACCGGCCACCACCCACACCGCCGACTTCCACTTGTGGGTCTCCACCGGGCGCCGGGGCACCCACCCGTCGACGTCGTGGTGTTCGACCACGTGGACGGTCGCCCTCGACCCGTCGAGGCCGATGTCGACCACGTCGACCACGCCCGCCAACTCCCGTCCCGGGGGGAACACGAGCCCCGGCTTGAGGGCGGCAAAGGTGACGGTGCGATCGGCTCGCACCGCGCCCGGCCCGGCCCGGCCGGTGAGACCGTCGACGCCGGACGGGATGTCGACCGCGAGGACCGGCCGCCCCCCGGGGTCAGGCGCCTCGTAGTCGCCTCGGAAGCCGGTGCCGTAGGCGGCGTCGACGATGAGATCGACCCCCCGGAGGTCGAGTCCGGCCGGGCCCATGTCGGCTGCGTCCACCACCGTCACCCGCACCCCCCGCCGCACCAGGCAGCCGGCGGCGTGGCGCCCGTCGGCCCCGTTGTTCCCCTTGCCCGCGACCACCACCACCCGCCGCCCGTAGCCGCCGCCCAGCATGTCCAGGGCGGCGGCGGCCACCGCCCACCCGGCCCGGGCCACCAGCACGTCGACCGGCTCGGGAGCGTCTCGGTCGATCGCCGCCATCTCCGCCGGCGTGACGACGGGGATCACCGAGTCAAGACGCTCATAGGGCGACCGCGACCGCCTGGGCACTCCTCGAGGTGTGGGTGAGCGACAGCCGCCAGCCGACGACGCCCAGGTCGGCGGCGAGGGCGGCCGCCCGTCCCGACAGCACCAGCGACGGCGCCCCCGACGGGGCCGACACCACCTCCACGTCGTGGAACCCGAAGGCGCCCAAGCCCCACCCCCAGCGCCTTCATCACCGCCTCCTTGGCCGCGAACCGGGCCGCCAGCCGGGGGACGGGATCGGCCGACTGGGCCACGTGCGACCGCTCGCCGGCGGTGAACACCCGGTCGGCCACCGTCGGCCGCCGGGCCAGCACCGCCCGGAACCGGTCGACCTCGACCGCGTCGATCCCGATCCCGATCACGCCGCCGGGGGCCCGGTCACTCGACGGTCACGGTCTTGGCCAGGTTGCGGGGTTGGTCGACGTCCCAGCCCCGGGCCTTGGCCACCGCGTAGGCGAAGAGCTGCAGGGCGACCACGTCGACGATCGGGGAGAACAGCTCCGCGCCCGCCGGCACCCGGGGCACCGTCAGCACCGCGTCGGCCGCCGACGGTCACCCGATCCCCGTCGTTGGCCACCACGATCACCGTCGCCCCCCGGGCCTTGACCTCCTCCACGTTCATCATGATCTTCGACTGCAGATGGCCGTGGGTGGCCACCGCCACCACCACCGTCCCCGGCTCGATGAGGGCGATCGGCCCGTGCTTCATCTCCCCCGCCGGGTAGGCCTCGGCCCGGGCGTAGGAGATCTCCTTGAGCTTGAGCGCCCCCTCCAGCGCCACCGGGTAGCCGACGCCCCGGCCCAGGAAGAAGAAGTCGCGCACGTCGGCGAAGCGGGCCGCCACCCCGAACACGTCGTCGGACCGCCCGAGCACGTCCTCGACCAGGGCCGGCATCCGGCAGAGGCTCTCCACCAGCAGCCCCGCCTCCTCCGGGAAGAGCGTCCCCCGCAGCTCGGCCAGGCGCAGGGCCAGCAGCTCGAGGGCCACCACCTGGGCCACGTGGGTCTTGGTCGCGGCCACCCCGATCTCCAGCCCGGCCCGGGTGTAGAGGACGGCGTCGGACTCGCGGGCCATCGACGCGTCGACCACGTTGCACACGGCCAGCACCCGGGCCTTGTTCGACGCCGACCGGGCGTAGCGGCAGGCCTCCATGGTGTCGAGGCTCTCGCCCGACTGGCTCACGCCGATCACCAGCGTCTGGGCGTCGAGGACGGGGCTGCGGTAGCGGAACTCGCTGGCCACGTCGATCTCGGTCGGCAGCCGGGCCCAGTGCTCGATGGCGTACTTGGCCACCAGTCCCGCGTGGTAGCTCGTCCCGCACCCGACGATGAAGACCTTGTCGACCGCCCGCAGCTCGTCGTCGGACAGCTGCAGCTCGTCGAGGGTGAGCCGTCCGCCTCGGGTGCGCCCCCGCAACGTGTCCCGGACGGCCTGGGGCTGCTCGTGCATCTCCTTGAGCATGAAGTCGGCGTAGCCGCCCTTTTCCGCGACCTCGATGTCGTACGGGATCTGGCGGCGGACGGGGGTGACCTCGTCGCCGTCGAGGGTGGTCACCCGCAACGCGCCCGGCCGGGCCTCCACCACCTGGTCGTCGTCGAGCACGTAGATCTCCCGGGTCGACGGGAGGATGGCGGGGATGTCGGACGCGACCAGGGCCGCGTCGTCGGTGCGGCCGGCCACCAGCGGCGAGCCCCGCCGGGCCGCCACCAGCAGGTCCGGCTCCGCGGCCGACACCACCGCCACCGCGAACGAGCCCTCCACTCGCCGCAGCGAGGCCCGCACCGCGTCGGCCAGCGACATCCCCTCGGCCAGGGACTGCTCCACCAGGTGGGCCAGGACCTCGGTGTCGGTCTGCGAGCGCAGCTGGTGCCCGGCCGCCTCCAGCTCGTCACCCAGCTCGACGTAGTTCTCGATGATCCCGTTGTGGACGAGCGCCACGCCCCCCGTGCAGTCGGCGTGGGGATGGGCGTTCTCCTCCGACGGCCGCCCGTGGGTGGCCCACCGGGTGTGGCCGATGCCGGTGGTGGCCGAGATCGGGGCGTCGCCGACCGCTCCCGCCAGCTCGGCCAGCTTCCCCGCCCGGCGCCGCACCCAGACCTCGTTCCCGTCAACCAGCGCCACGCCCGCCGAGTCGTAGCCGCGGTACTCCAGCCGGGACAGCCCGTCGAGGATGACGGCGAGGGCCGACCCGCTCCCCGTGACGCCGACGATGCCGCACATCCCCCCATCTTCTCGCGTCCGCCGCCGGCCGGCCGTCGCGCCGGCCGTGGCCCCGGCCGAGGCCTAGGAGCCGAGGGCCCTCGTCACCGCCTGGCAAAGGGTCTCGCAGGCGGCCTCGGCCGCGTCCATCGTCTCCGCCTCCACCATCACCCGGATGACGGGCTCGGTGCCGCTGGCCCGGATGAGGACCCGGCCGGCGTCGCCCAGGCCCGCCTCCACCTCGGCGATGGTGGCGTTCAGCTCGCTCTCGTCGGCCAGCGGACGCCCCGACGCCACCGGCACGTTGCGCAACACCTGGGGCAGCCGCTCCACCGCCGAGGCCAGCTCGGCCAGCGTCTTCCCCGAGCGGACGACGACGTCGAGCACCTGCAGCCCGGTGAGGATGCCGTCGCCGGTGGTGGCCAGGTCGCGGAAGATGACGTGGCCCGACTGCTCCCCGCCCAGCGACCAGCCCCCCTTCTCCAGCGCCTCCAGCACGTAGCGGTCGCCCACATCGGTCTCCACCATGGTGATCCCGGCCTGACGCATGGCCTGGCGGAAGCCGAGGTTGGCCATCACCGTCACCACCACGGTGTGGTCGGGCAGCCGGCCCGCGGCCTGACGGTCGAGCGCCAAGAGGGCGATGAGCTGGTCGCCGTCGACCAACTCCCCGGCGGCGTCGACGGCCAGCACCCGGTCGGCGTCACCGTCGAACGCCAGCCCCGCGTCCGCACCCCGGGCCACCACCTCGGCCTGGAGGGCGGCGGGGTCGGTCGAACCGCAGGCGTGGTTGATGTTGCGCCCGTCGGGCACGTCGTGGAGGACGTGGACCGTCGCCCCCAACCGCCGGAAGACCTCGGGCCCCACCTCCCAGGCGGCCCCGTTGGCGCAGTCGAGCACCAGGGTCAGCCCGGCGAAGGCGCCCGCCGGGAGCATGCCCACCAGCTTGTCGACGTAGCGGAAGCGGCCGTCGTCGAGGGTGAGGGTGCCCACCCCGTCGCCCACCGGCGCCGGTGCCGGCAGGTGGGTTCCCGCCGGGGTCACCCCCAGCAGCCGGTCGAGCTCGGCCTCCAGCCGGGCCTCGACCTCGTCGCTCAGCTTGCGGCCCCCGCCGGCGAAGAACTTGATCCCGTTGTCGTGGAACGGGTTGTGCGACGCCGAGATCACCGCCGCCGGGTGACCGTCGGCCGCCGACAGCCAGGCCACGCCGGGCGTGGGCAGGATGCCGAGGTCGGCCACGTGCCGGCCCTCCGCCATCAGCCCCGCCGACAGCGCCGCCTGGAGGAGAGCGCCCGACACTCGCGTGTCGCGGCCGATAAGGAAGCGGTCGCCGCCGAGGACCCGCGCCGCGGCCCGGCCCAGGGCCAGGACGACTTCAGGGGTGAGGTCGGCGTTGGCGACGCCGCGGACACCGTCGGTACCGAACCGCAGGGACAGGAGAACCTGCCCGCTAGCGCTTGGAGTACTGGGGGGCCTTCCGGGCCTTCTTGAGGCCGTACTTCTTGCTTTCCTTCTCCCGGGCGTCGCGGGTGAGGAAACCGGCCTTCTTGAGCACGCCCCGGAGATCTTCGTCGAGCCCGACCAGGCCCCGGGAGATGCCGAGGCGAAGGGCGCCCGCCTGGCCGGTGGGACCGCCGCCGTCGAGGGTGGCGTCGACGTCGTAGTTCTCGGTGTTGGTGAGCCGCAGGGGCTCGGTGACCACCATGCGGTGCGTCTCCGACGGGAAGTAGTTGTCGAGGGCGCGCTTGTTGACGGTGATGACGCCCGTTCCGGGGCGCAGGCGCACCCGGGCGACGGCCCGCTTGCGGCGGCCGGTCGACTGGATGAGGGGCTTGGGCAACGTGTCCTCCTGGGTCCCGGCTTAGCCCTGCGGGCGGCTGGCGGTGTGGGCCAGCGGCCGCGGCTGCGGGAGCTGCGCGACATGGGGGTGGTCGGGTCCGGTGTAGATCTTGAGCTTCTTGATCATCTGGCGGCCGAGGGGGCCCTTGGGGAGCATGCCCTTGACCGCGGCCCGGACGGCGGCGTCGGGGTTGTTGGCCATGATCTCGGTGTAGCCCTTGGACCGGAGCCCGCCCGGGTAGCCCGAGTGGCGGTAGGCGAGCTTCTTCTCCGCCTTGCCCGCGGTGAGGACGACCTTGGCCGCGTTGACCACGATGACGTGGTCGCCGGTGTCGAGGTGGGGGGCGAAGATGGGCTTGTGCTTGCCCCGGAGGAGGCGGGCCACTTCGGACGCCATGCGCCCGAGGACCAGCCCGTCGGCGTCGACGACGTGCCAGGCGCGCGTCACGTCAGACGGCTTGGGAGAGAACGTGGGCATCCCCAGAGGGTAGCGTGCCGGCGCGGCGGACATTTCGGGCCCGATCAGGACGCGTCGGCCGACGCGAAGCCGGGGTAGGCCACCGACCACAGGCACAGCCCGTGGGGCGGGGCGATGTCGCCGGCGAGCGACCGGTTCCGAGCCCGGAGCACGCCCGCCATCTCCCCCGCCGTCCGCCGGCCCCGGCCGATCTCGATCATGGTCCCCACCACCGACCGCACCATCTGGTGGCAGAACGAGCTGGCCACGACCTCGAAGCGGAGCAGCCCGTCGCCCAGGTCGACCCACCGGGCGTCGTAGACCCGCCGCACCAGGGAGGCGTTCGGGTCCTTCCGCGGCGTCCGGCAGAACGACGAGAAGTCGTGCTCGCCGATGAGCGGGTCACAGCTCAGCCGCAGGGCTCCCAACGACAACTCGGCCGGCACCTGCCACGTGGTCGCGGCCAGGAACGGGTCGGCCACCTCCCGGTTGAGCACGGTGTACCGGTAGCGCCGGGAAAGCGCCGACCGGCGGGCGTCGAAGCCGGGATCGACCACGTCGACCGCCCGCACCGAGATCGCCGGCGCCAACGTCGAGTTGAGCGACCTCTGCAACGAGAGCCCGTCGAATCGCTCCTCGTCGGCGTCGAAGCTGACCACCTGCCCCCACGCGTGCACCCCCGTGTCCGTCCGCCCCGCTCCCACCAACGTCACGTCCGCCCGCAATGCTCGGTCGATGGAGGCCTTCAACGCCCCCGCCACCGTCGCTTGCCCCGGCTGAAGCGCGAAACCATGAAAAGAGGAGCCGTCGTAGGCGACAACCAGCCGAACCCGAACCGTCACAGGCGTTGACCCTCCCCCAGCTGGCTGCGAACGTCGCCGCAGGCGGCCTCTTCGATGGCACCGAGCCGGCTGCCAGGCCAGCACCGCTTCAGGGGGAGGTTAGGAGGGGAGGTGGTTCCCCCGACGACCTAGACGAATTCGATGCGGGCCATGGGCGCGTTGTCGCCATGGCGGGGGCCCAGCTTGAGGATGCGGAGGTAGCCGCCGGGACGGTCCTCGTAGCGAGGGCCGATCTCCTCGAACAGCTTGTGGGCCATGTCCTTGTCGCCGATGAAGGCCACCACCTGGCGGTGACGGTGCACGCCGCCCTTACGGGCCTTGGTGATCATCTTCTCGGCGATGGGCCGCAGGGCCTTGGCCTTGGCCTCGGTGGTGACCAGGGCCTCGGCCGCGATCAGCGACGCCACCAGGTTGCCCATCATCAGGCGCTGGTGGGAGGCGCTGCCGCCGAAGCGGCGCCCCTTCTTGGGAGTGGCCGGCATGGCGGGCTAGGCCCCCTTGTTGCGCAGGGCCAGGCCCCGCTCGTCGAGCTTGGCCAGCACCTCGTCGAGCGACTTCTGGCCGAAGTTGGTGATGGCCAGCAGGTCGTCCTCGGTCTTGTTGACCAGCTCGCCGACGGTGTTGATCTGGGCCCGCTTGAGGCAGTTGCGGGGCCGCTCCGACAGGTCGAGCTCCTCGATGGCCAGGTCGAGGTCGGGGGAGCCGCTGCCCAGCCCGCCCGTCTCGCCCAGTTCGAGGGCCTGGGGCGAGTCGCTCATCTGCGCCACCAGGCCGACGAGGGCCTGGAGGGTGGCGCCGGCCGAAGCCAGTGCCTCCCGGGGCGAGATCGACCCGTCGGTCTCGATGTCGAGGGTGAGGCGGTCGTAGTTGGTGGCCTGCTCCACCCGGGTGGGCTCCACCTGGAAGGCGACCCGGCGCACGGGGGAGAAGATCGAGTCGACCGGGATGACCCCGATGACCGACGACTTCTTGTTGCGGTCGGCCGACACGTAGCCCCGACCCCGCTCGACGGTGATGTCGATGGCCAGCCGGGCCCGCTCCGACATGGACGCGATGTGCATCTCCGGGTTGAGGATCTCGACGTCGGCCGTGACCTGGATATCCCGGGCCGTGACCTCGCCCGCGCCCCGGGCGTCGAGGCGGAGGATGACGGGCTCGTCGGACTCCACCGTCAGCACCAGGTCCTTGAGGTTCAGGATGATGTCGGTGACGTCCTCCTTCACCCCCGGCAGGGTGGCGAACTCGTGGAGGACGTCGTCGAAGCGGACCTGGGTGACGGCCGCCCCCGGGATCGACGAGAGCAGCGTGCGCCGCAGCGAGTTGCCGAGGGTGTGGCCGAAGCCGGGCTCGAGCGGCGAGATGGAGAACCGCTGCAGGTTGTTTTCGGGCTCGGTGAGAGCTTCGACGGTGGGGCGTTGAATGATGAGCATGCTTGAACTCCTGTTGACCCTGTCTGGCTTACTTCGAGTACAGCTCGACGATGAGCGACTCGCGGACGGGCACGTCGATGTGCTCGCGCTGGGGGATGCCGCGGACGGTGACCGCCATGCCCTCGTCGCCGGTCTCCAGCCAGGGCGGTACCAGGCGGTCGATCGTGTCGAGGTTGTGACGGAGGACGATCATGGTGCGGGACTTGGTGCGGACGGAGACGACCTCGCCGGGACGGACCTGGTAGCTGGGGATGGTGACCCGCTTGCCGTTCACGTCGACGTGGCCGTGGCGCACGAACTGGCGGGCCTGGGAGCGGCTGGCGCCCCATCCGGCCCGGAAGGCGACATTGTCGAGGCGCTGCTCGAGCATCTGCAGGAGGATCTCGCCGGTGATGCCCTCCTGGCGGTTGGCCTCCTCGTACATGTTGCGGAACTGCTTCTCGAGCACGCCGTAGATGCGGCGGGCCTTCTGCTTCTCCCGCAGCTGGAGCAGGTACTCGGACTCACGGATGCGACCGCGGCCGTGCTCGCCCGGCGGGTAGGGCCGGCGCTCGATCGGGCACTTCATCGAGTCGCACTTGGGGCCCTTGAGGAAGAGCTTCATCTTCTCCCGCCGGCACAGGCGGCAGACGGGACCGGTGTAACGGGCCATCAGACGCGCCTTCTCTTGGGAGGCCGGCACCCGTTGTGGGGGATGGGCGTGAGGTCCTTGATGCCGGACACTTCGATGCCGGTGTTCTGCAGGGAGCGGATGGCGGTGTCGCGGCCGGAGCCGGGACCCTTCACCAGCACGTCGACCTTGCGCACGCCGTGCTCCATGGCCCGCCGGGCGCACACCTCGGCCGCCAGCTGGGCCGCGAACGGCGTGGACTTGCGGGATCCCTTGAAGCCGACGTTGCCGGCCGACGCCCAGGCGAGGACGTTGCCCTCCATGTCGCTGATGGAGATGATCGTGTTGTTGAACGAGCTCTTGATGTGCGCCACCCCGTAGGTGACGTTCTTGCGCTCGCGCTTCTTCGGACGCCGGCCGCCTGGCTTGGGCTTCGGCATTACTTCCTCACCTTCTTCTTCCCGGCCACGGTCTTCTTGGGACCTTTCCGGGTGCGGGCGTTGGTGTGCGTCCGCTGACCCCGGACGGGCAGGCCCCGCCGGTGGCGGATGCCCTGGTAGCAGCCGATCTCGATCTTGCGCTTGATGTCCTGGGCCACGTCCCGCCGCAGGTCACCCTCGACCTTGAGGTTGGCGTCGATCCAGTTGCGGAGGCGGGCCACCTCCTCGTCGGTGAGGTCACGCACGCGGGTGGACGGGTCGGTGCCCGTCTCGGTGCAGACCTGGGTGGCCCGGGTGCGCCCGATGCCGTAGATGTAGGTGAGGGAGATCTCCAGCCGCTTCTCGCGGGGGATGTCGATGCCGGCGATACGTGCCATGCGCTCCTCAGCCCTGCCGTTGCTTGTGCCGGGGGTTGGTGCAGATGACCAGCACCTTCCCGTGCCTACGGACCACCTTGCAGTGGTCGCACATCGGCTTCACGCTCGGCTTAACCTTCATCGCGAGATCTCATCCTCAAATCCTCGGGGCTACTTGTAGCGATACGTGATTCGGCCCCGACTGATGTCGTAGGGCGTGAGCTCAACTTGGACCCTGTCGCCGGGCAGGATGCGGATGTAGTGCATGCGCATCTTCCCCGAGATGTGGGCCAGGACCTTGTGGCCGTTCTCCAGCTCCACGCGAAACATGGCGTTGGGCAGGGGCTCGACGACCTTGCCTTCCATCACGATCGCGTCTTCCTTGGGCTTGGGCAGCTGATCCTCCTGAAACGAAAAACGGGCATCCCGGACGCGCCGCGCAAAACCAGCGCAGCGAAGAAATTACCTGGGCCCGGGGACAGTCGAAAAGCTTACCTCACGCGACCAATGAGGAGAAACGGAGCCGACTCACAGGACGGTGAGCACTTCGGGGCCGTCGTCGGTGACGGCGATGGAGTGCTCGAAGTGGGCCGAGAGCAGGCCGTCGGCGGTGACCACCGTCCAGCCGTCGGCGTTGAGCTCGGTCTTGGGGCTGCCGACGTTGACCATGGGCTCCACTGCGAACACGTGCCCGGTGCGGATCTTCATGTTCCGGGAGCGGTCGACGGGCCGGTAGTTGGGGATCTGGGGCTGTTCGTGCATCGCCCGTCCGATCCCGTGGCCCACGTACTCCCGCACCACCGAGTAGCCCGCCCCCTCGGCCACGTCCTGCACCGCCCCGCCGATGTCGAAGAGCCGGTTGCCGTTCTTCATCTGGTCGATCCCGGCCCACAGGGCCCGCTCGGTGATCTCGATCAGGCGCTTGGCCTCGGCCGAGATCTCTCCCACAGCCACGGTGCGGGCGGCGTCGCCGTGCCAGCCGTCGATGATCGCCCCCGCGTCGATGGAGACGATGTCGCCCTCCTCCAGCACGTAGGAGCCGGGGATGCCGTGGACGATCACGTCGTTGGGCGAGGTGCAGATGACCGCCGGGAAGCCGTGGTAGTTGAGAAAGTTGGACTTGGCGCCCCGCTTCTCGAGCACGCCCCGGGCCACCCCGTCGAGGTCGAGGGTGGTGGCACCCGGCTTGGCCGCGGCCTGGCAGGCGTCGAGCATCTCCGCCACCACCTGGCCCGCCTTGCGCATGATGGCGATCTCGGGGGGCGTCTTGACCAGATTCACCGGACTGGGTTCATCGGATTTGGGCTCATCGGAGCCGGGTTTCGATGGCCCGGAGCAGGCGTTTGGTGACGTTGTCGGGGGTGCCGGTACCGTCGACCGCGGCCAGCCGGTCGCTCGACAGGTACCAGGCCACCAGGGGCGCGGTCTGCTCCTCGTACACCGCCAGCCGGCGGCTGATGGCGACCGCGGTGTCGTCCAACCGGACCACCACCTTGCCGCCACAGACATCGCAGAGGCTGTCGTCGGCCGGGGGGTTGTCGGACCCGTAGTTGGTGCCGCAGTCCTCGCACGTGCGCCGGCCGGCCAGGCGGTTCAGCACCATCTCGGTCGGCACCTCGAGCGAGATCACCAGCTCGGGGTCGGCGATGCGGTCGAGGGCCTCGGCCTGGGCCACCGACCGGGGGAACCCGTCGAGCACGAAGCCCCGCTTCTGCACGTCTTCGTGGGCGAGGCGCTCGGTGACCATGCCCACCACCACGTCGTCGGGAACCAGCTCGCCCGCGTCCATGAAGGCGGCCGCCTGCATGCCCCAGCGGCTGCCCGAGCGCACCGCGGCCCGGAACATGTCGCCCGTGGAGATGCGGGGCACGCCCAGGTGCTGGGCCAGGCGCTCGGCCTGGGTGCCCTTCCCCGCGCCTTGCTTGCCGAGGATGACCAGCCTCATACCGACCCCGTCCCGCTGGTCGGGGACGTCGTCGTCGGCACTGTTCGACCCCGACATCTCAGCTTGGGGCATCGGGTTGACAGGTCTCGAACCAGGGGCACAGGGGCATACGAATGCGGATCCCGTGCCTCAGGCGAGGAACCCTTCGTAGTTGCGCATCATGAGCTGGCTGTCGATCTGCTTCATGGTCTCCAGAGCCACGCCGACGGCGATGAGGATGGTGGTGCCGCCGAAGGGGAAGCCCTCCACGTTGTAGAAGCGCAGGATGATGTTGGGCACCAGGGCGATGGCGGCCAGGAACAGTGATCCGGGCAGGGTGATGCGGTTCAGGATCTGGGCCAGGTAGCGCTCGGTGGGGGGCCCGGGCCGGATACCGGGGATGAACCCACCCTGCTTGCGGATGATGTCGGCCTGCTGGGCCGGGTTGAACGTGATCGCGGTGTAGAAGTACGTGAAGAACACGATCATGAGCCCGTAGATCGTGATGTAGAACATGTTGTCCGGCTGGACCAGGTTCTTGTTGATGAAGTCGACGATCCAGTCGACTTGGATCACGTTCGACAGCAGCACCGGGAAGTAGAGCACCGAGCTGGCGAAGATGATCGGGATGACGCCGGCCTGGTTGACCTTGAGCGGGATGTAGGTGCTCTGGCCGCCGTACATGCGCCGACCCACGACCCGCTTGGCGAACTGCACCGGGATCCGGCGCTGGCCCTGCTCGACGAAGACGATGGCGGCGATCATGAGGACACCGACCAGGAAGAAGAGGGCGAACACAAAGTTGCCCTTCTCCGCCCGGACGTTGCCGAACTGGGCCGGCATGCGGCTGACCACGTTGGCGAAGATCAGGATCGACATCCCGTTGCCGATGCCCCGCTGGGTGATCAGCTCGCCCATCCACATGACGATGGCGGTGCCGGCGGTGATCGTGAGCACGATCAAGGCCACGTGGGGCACGTCGAACTTGGTAACGAGGGGCACGGTGGTGGTGCCATCGCCCAGCAGGCCGTTGTTGAACTGGTAGGTGATACCCGTGGCCTGCAGGAGGGCCAGGCCCACCGTCATGTACCGGGTCCACTGGGTGATCTTCTTCTGCCCGACCGCGCCCTGCTTCTGCCACTGCTCGATCTTGGGGATCACCACCGCCAGCAGCTGCATGATGATCGAGCTGGTGATGTACGGCATGATCCCGAGGGCGAAGACCGCCATCTGGGTGAGCGCCCCGCCGGAGAACAGGTTGAGGAAGCCGAGCACCCCGCCCCGCTCGGCCTGGGCCTGCAGGTCCTGCACCGCCCCGAAGTCGATGCCGGGGACGGTGACGTTGGAGCCCAGGCGGTACAGGGCGATCATCATCAGGGTGAAGACGATCTTGTTCCGCAGGTCCGGGATCTTGAAGACGTTCTTCAAGCTCGAGAACACAGGACTCCCTCATTCATTGCTGGTCGCCTCAGCGCACGCACGATTGCCGGGACTATCGGTTGGTGAGGGCGTTGCCCTTGGCGGGCGGACGGCCCTCGAAGGGGGGCGGCAGGATTTCTACCGTACCCCCTGCGGCGGTGATCGCCTCCTCGGCTGACGCCGAAAATGCGTGGGCGGTCACGTGCAGGGCCCGGGTGAGCTCGCCCCGACCCAGGACCTTCACCAGGCCCCGCTTGTGCACCAGGCCCTTGCCCCGGAGGGTGTCGGGGGTGACCTCGGTGCCGTCGAACGCCTCCAGGGCGTCGAGGTTGACCACCGTGTACTCGATGCGGAACGGGTTCTTGAAGCCCTTGAGCTTGGGCACCCGGCGGCTGAGGGGCATCTGCCCACCCTCGAAGCCGGGGCGGACCGAGTTGCGGGCGTTCTGGCCCTTGGTGCCTCGACCTGCGGTCTTGCCGCCCTTGCCGCCGATGCCGCGTCCGACACGACGCCGGTCGCGTGACGACCCGGGGGCCGGCTTGAGGTCGTGGACCTTCATTCGGCCATCTCCCCGTCCTCGACCACTTCGACGTGCACGAGGTGGGGCACCTTGGCGATCATGCCCCTGATCTCGGGCCGGTCGGGCAGGTTGTTGCTCTTGCCGATGCGGCCCAGGCCGAGGGCCTTGAGGGTGGCCCGGTGGTTGGGCTTGGACCCGATCGCAGACTTGACCTGGGAAACGTCGAGGCGGGTCGTCGTCTTTCCGGCCATCAGGCGACTTCCTTCGGCGTGTGGGGGCCGCGCTTCGACTCGTTGTAGGCCCGCAGCAGACCCGGCGGGCAGACCTCTTCGACCGACTTGCCCCGGTTGCGGGCGATGATGTCGGGCCGCTTGAGGCCCTTGAGGCCGGCGACGGTGGCGTGGGCCACGTTGATGCCGTTGGACGAGCCCAGCGACTTGGCCAGGATGTCGCGCACGCCGGCCGACTCGAGGATGGCGCGCGCCGCACCGCCGGCGATGACCCCGGTACCGGGCGCGGCCGGCTTGAGGAGGACCCGACCCGCGCCCCGCTCCCCCAGGATGGAGTGGGTGATGGTGCTGCCGGCGAGGGGCACCTCGAAGAGGTTCTTCTTGGCCTCCTCGATGCCCTTCTGGATGGCGGCCGGCACTTCCTTGGCCTTGCCGTAACCCAGGCCGACCTTGCCCGCGCCGTCGCCGACGACGACCAGGGCGGTGAACGAGAACCGCCGACCGCCCTTGACCACCTTGGCCACCCGGTTGATGGTGATGACTCGCTCTTCGTAGTCCTTCTCTGCCATCAGAACTCCAGTCCTGCTTCGCGGGCGGCGTCGGCGACTGCCGCCACCCGCCCGTGGTAGATGTTGCCGCCGCGGTCGAACACGACCTTGGTGACGCCGGCTGCGCTGGCCCGCTCCGCCACCAGCTTGCCCACGGCGGTGGCGGCCTGCTTGTTCCCGGTGGGGCCCGACTTGAGCGAGGCCTCCACCGTGCTGGCCGCGGCCAGGGTGCGGCCGGCGACGTCGTCGATCACCTGGGCGGTGATGTGCTTGTTGGAGCGGAACACGGCCAGGCGGGGACGCTCGGCGGTGCCCCGGACGTGCTTGCGCACCCGGTGGTGCCGGCGCTGACGGGCCACCTGCTTCTTCTTGGTGGAGAACGACATGACTACTTGGCTGCCTTCCCGGCCTTGCGGCGGACGACTTCGCCGGCGTAACGGATTCCCTTGCCTTTGTAGGGCTCGGGCTTGCGGACGGCACGGATGTCGGCGGCCACCTGGCCGACGTCTTCCTTGCTGCTGCCCAGGACACTGAGGCGGGTGGGCAACGGCACTTCGAAGGTGACGCCGGCCGGGGCCTCGATGATCACCGGGTGGCTGTAGCCGACGGCCAGCTCGACGGTGGTGGGGCCTTTGGCGATGGCCCGGTAGCCGACGCCCACGATCTCGAGGTCCTTGCGGAACCCGGTGGTGACGCCGACGACCATGTTGTTGACCAGCGACCGGGTGAGGCCGTGGAGGGCGCGGTGGGCCCGCTCGTCGTCGGGGCGCTCCACCACCAGCATCCCGTCGTCGTGGCGGATGGTGATGTCGCGGGGCAGGTCGCGCTCGAGGGTGCCCTTGGGGCCTTTGACGACCACGTGGCCCTCGGAGATGTCGACGTCGACACCTGCGGGGACGGGGATGGGTGCTCTTCCGATCCGGGACATGGCTAGCTCCTCACCACACGAAGCAGAGGATCTCGCCGCCGACCCGGCGCTGGCGCGCCTCGCGGTCGGTCATGAGCCCCTGGCTGGTGGACAGGACGGCCACGCCCAGGCCCCCGAGGACCCGGGGGAGATGGTCGGCCTTGGTGTAGACGCGCAGCCCCGGCTTCGACACCCGCTTGATGCCGGAGATGGTGGGCGCCCGCTCGGGCGTGTACTTCATGGTGATCTCCAGCGTGCGTCCGGGGCGCTCCGTCTCGTCGCGGACGGTGAAGTCGGCGATGTAACCCTCGCGGCGGAGGATGTGGGCGAGCGCTTCTTTGAGCTTCGAGGAGGGCATGCGGACGGTGTCCTGCATGGCCACGCCCCCGTTGCGGATCCGGGTGAGCATGTCGGCGATCGGGTCGGTCATCGTCATCGGCTACAGCCAGTCACACGCATCGGCCCTACCAACTGGCCTTGGTGACGCCGGGCACTTCGCCCGCGTGCACCATCTCGCGGAGGCAGATCCGGCACAGGCCGAACTGACGGAACACGGCGCGCGGACGACCACAGCGCCGGCACCGGGTGTAGCCCCGGACCTTGAACTTGGGCTTGCGCTGCTGCTTGATGACAAGGGCTTTCTTGGCCACGGTGGGGGTCTAACCTTCCCTACTAAATCGTGTCTTTGCGGAACGGGAAGCCGAAGGCGTCGAGCAGGGCCCGGCCCTCGGCGTTGTTGCGGGCGGTGGTGACGATCGTGATGTCCATGCCCCGGACGGCGTCGATCTTGTCGTAGTCGATCTCGGGGAAGATGAGCTGCTCGTCGAAGCCGAAGGTGTAGTTGCCCCGGCCGTCGAAGGCGTTGGGCGGTAGGCCCCGGAAGTCACGGACGCGGGGGATGGCCAGGCTGATGAGCCGGTCGAAGAACTCCCACATGCGGGCGCCCCGCAGGGTGACCTTGGCCCCGATGGCGTTGCCCTCGCGGAGCTTGAAGGCGGCGATCGACTTCTTGGCCTTGGTGATCAGGGGCTTCTGGCCGGTGATCAGCTGGAGGTCCTTGACCGCGCCCTCGAGGAGCGACGCCTGCTGGGTGGCCTTGCCGACGCCCATGTTGACGACGATCTTCTCCAGGCGGGGGACCTGCATGATGTTGGAGAGCTCGAGCTCGCCCAACAGGCGGGGCCGGATCTCCTCGTCGTAGCGGGCCTTGAGGCGGGGCGGCGGGGCCTCGATCGCGGTCTTGGCGGGCGCGGTCTTCGTCTCGGGTGCCATCAGACGTCGCCCTCGCACTTCTTGCAGATCCGGATCTTCTTGCCCTTGTCGTCGAAGCGGTACCCGACGCGCGTCGGCCCGCAACTGGCGCAGATCAGGGCCACGTTGGCCGCGGGGATGGGCATGTCGCGGTCGATGATCCCGGCCTGCATGGTGGCCCGGACGGCCCGCTGGTGCTTGCGGGCGGTGTTGACGCCGTCGACGATGACCTTGCCCTCCTTGGGGAAGGCACGCATGATCTCGCCCTCGTCGCCCCGGTCCTTGCCGGTGAGGACGCGGACGCGATCGCCCTTCCTCAGCTTCATCAGAGGACCTCGGGAGCCAGGGAGACGATGCGCATGAACTTCTTGTCCCGCAGCTCCCGCCCGACAGGGCCGAAGATGCGGGTGCCGCGGGGCTGGAGCGCGTCGGTGATGAGGACGGCCGCGTTCTCGTCGAAGCGGATGTAGCTGCCGTCGGGACGCCGGTTCTCCTTCTTGGTGCGGACGACGACGCACTTGACCACGTCGCCCTTCTTCACCGAACCCCCGGGGATGGCGTCCTTGACGGTGCCGACGATGATGTCGCCGATCGACGCGTAGCGACGCCGGGAGCCGCCCAGCACCTTGATGCAGAGCACCTCCTTGGCGCCCGAGTTGTCGGCCACGCGGAGTCGGGTTTCCTGCTGGATCACTTGGCACGCTCCAGGACTTCGACGATGCGCCAGCGCTTGAGCTTGGACAGGGGCCGCGTCTCCTGCACCCGTACGCGGTCACCCACGTGGGCCTCGTTCTTCTCGTCGTGGGCGTGGAAGCGCTTGGTGGTCTGCACCGTCTTGGCGTAGCGGCGGTGGCGGACGCGCTCGACCACGGCCACGATCGCGGTCTTCTCCATGGCCGTCGACACGACCACGCCCTCCCGCACCTTGCGGGCGTTCGGCCGCTTCTCGGCGCTGTCGGGGGTGGGGGTGGCGTCAGTCATCAGTGTTCTCCTTGGCGGCGCGGGCCGCGGCCCGGCGGCTGCCCAGCACCCGGGCCCGGCGGGCCTCGACGGCGGCCGGGGTGTCCTCGGTGGCGGCGGGCGCCTGAGCGTGGTCGTCGTCGTCGTCGGCCGCCTCCGCGGCCGCGATCTCCCGCTGCCGGAGCAGGGTGTTGATGCGGGCGATCTCCTTGCGGACCGCGCCCAGGCGGGAGTAGTTGTCGAGCTGTCCGGTGACGTGCTGGAAGCGGAAGTTGAACAGCTCCTGGCGGGCCTCCACCAGGCGGGTGACCAGCTCGTCGTCGTCCATCTCCCGCAGCTCGGTGAGGGTGGTGGTCATCAGACCTCCCCGACTCGGGAAACGATGCGGGCCTTGATGGGCAGCTTCTGGATGGCCCGGCTGAGGGCCTCCTTGGCCAGGGCCTCGGGCACGCCGCCCAGCTCGAACATGATCCGGCCCGGCTTCACGACCGCGACCCACCGCTCCGGGTTGCCCTTGCCCGAACCCATGCGGGTCTCGGCCGGCTTCTCGGTGACGGGCTTGTGGGGGAAGATGTTGATCCAGACCTTCCCACCCCGCTTGACGTGGCGGGTCATGGCGATACGGGCGGCCTCGATCTGGCGGGCCGTGATCCATCCCGGCTCCATGGCCTGGATGCCGTAGTCGCCGAAGGAGACCTCGGTGCCACCCGTGGCCGCGCCGGTGAGGCGCCCCCGGTGCTGCTTGCGGTGCTTGACCCGCTTGGGCATCAACATCGTTATTCGTCCCCGGTGCGGAAGTGGGGGGTCTCGTGGTGCTGACGGGTGCGGCGCTCGATCTCTTCTTCCTCGGCCAACAGGCGCTCGGTCTCGGGATCGGCTTCTCGCACGACGGGTGCGGCGACGGCCGCGTCGTCGACGAGCGCGTCAGTGGTGACCTCACCCGGCTGGGCCGCAGCGGCGTCGTCGGTGAAGGCGGCGGCGATGCTGGGATCGCCCTCGGGCGTGGCGGTGCCGGCGGTGCCGAGCTCCTCCTCACCCGGGCGGCGACGTCCACCACCGGCGGTGATCACCCGGCGGGGCTTGGCGTGGCCCGAGGTCTCGCCGACGGCCATGGCCGCCTCGCGGGAGATCTTGTCCTCGGTGGAGGTCTTGTAGGGGAGGATGTCGCCCTTGTAGATCCAGCACTTCACCCCGATGCGGCCGAAGGTGGTGCGGGCCTCGCGGAAGCCGTAGTCGATGTCGGAGCGGAGGGTGTGCAGGGGCACCCGGCCCTCGCGGTACCACTCGCTGCGAGCCATCTCCGAGCCGCCGAGGCGGCCGGAGCACTGGATGCGGATGCCGAGGGCGCCTGCCTTCTGCGCCGTCTGCACCGCCCGCTTCATGGCCCGGCGGAAGCTGACCCGGCCCGCCAGCTGGTCGGCCACGCCCTGGGCGATGAGGGCGGCGTCGAGCTCGGGCTGCTTGATCTCCTGGATGTTGAGCTGGACCTTGACGTTGCCCGTCATCTTGGCCAGGTCGCCCCGCAGCCGGTCGGCCTCAGCCCCGCGACGGCCGATGACGATGCCCGGCCGGGCGGTGTGGACGTCGATACGCAAACGGTCGCGCGTGCGCTCCACCTCGACCCGGCTGATGGCCGCGTGGGGCAGCTGCTTCATCAGGTAGTCGCGGATCTTCCAATCCTCGATGAGGTAGTCGGTGTACTCGCGATCGCTGAACCACCGGGACTTCCAGTCGGTGGTGACGCCGAGGCGGAACCCGTAGGGGTTGACCTTCTGGCCCAACTGCTACTCCTTGTCCTCTGCGTCGTCGGAGGAGCTGTCGTCCTCGGACACGTCTGCTTCGGTTGCTTCGTTGGCCGCGTCGCCGGAGGCGGGGCCTTCGTCCCGGACCTCGGGAGCCTCGGTGATGGGTGCAGCCTCGGGGGCGTTGTCGTTGTCGTTCTCAGCCATGGGGGTGGGTACCTCCGACTCGGTGACCTGGTGCCTTGGGCTCCGCTTCTGGGGCCCCAGACGATGGTGATGCGGGCGGTGTTGAGAAAGAACCTGTGTCGACGCCCTTGGTGGCGGGCGTCGTGGAACCGCTGGTGCTCGTGCTCGACTCGTCGCGGCGACGGCCGCGCCCGGTGCCGCCCCGGTCGGGCCGGCCGCCGGTGGTGGCGGGCGTGCGGCGGGGTCCGCCTCGCCGACCGGTGGTGGCCTGCACCCGCTGGGCCCGCCGCTGACGCAACTCGGTCTCGGGCAGGCGGCTGACGATCACCGTGACGTGGGTGGTGCGCTTGCGGATGCGGGTGGCCCGACCCCGGGCCCGAGGCCGCCACCGCTTGAGCGTGGGACCCTCGTCGGCGAAGCAGGCCGACACGAACAGCTCGTCGGTGACCAGGGCGTGATTGTGCTCGGCGTTGGCCATGGCCGACGCCAAGAGCTTGCCGACCACGATGGCGGCATCGCGCTCGCACAGGCGCAGGATGTCCTGGGCCCGCTGCACCTCGTGGCCCCGGATGAGGTCGAGGACGGCCCGCACCTTGTAGGGCGACACCCGCACGTGGCGGGCGATGGCCTTGGCCGAGGGCACGACGGCGGTGACCGCCATGGCCCGCGATTCGGGCCGACGGCGGATGACCGGTGCCTCGTTGAGCTTCGGACCCGTCACAGGCCTTCCCTCCTGCGTCGGGAAGTCCTGCAGATGTCGTGGTTGCGTCCCTTCGGCCCGCGCACGCCTATCGCCTTCCCGCCCGCTCCTGGCCGGCGTGGAACCGGAAGGTGCGGGTGAGGGCGAACTCGCCCAGCTTGTGGCCGACCATCGACTCGGTGATGTACACCGGGACGTGCTTGCGACCGTCGTGGACCGCGATGGTGTGCCCGACCATGTCGGGGATCACCGTCGAGCGGCGCGACCAAGTCTTGATGACCCGCTTCTCGCTGCGCGAGTTGAGGTCGTCGACCTTCTTGAGCAGGTGCCCGTCGATGAAGGGGCCCTTCTTGAGGGAGCGAGCCATGAATTACCTCCGGGACCCGCGCGTGCGGCGACGGCGGATGATGAGCTTCTGGGAAGACTTGTTGGTGTCACGGGTGCGGCCTTCGGGGACGCCCCAGGGCGACACCGGGTGCCGGCCACCGGACGACTTGCCCTCGCCACCGCCCAAGGGGTGGTCGACGGGGTTCATGGCCACGCCGCGGGACTGGGGGCGGACGCCCTTCCAGCGGTTGCGGCCGGCCTTGCCGATGGAGATGAGCTCGGCCTCGGCGTTGCCCACCTCGCCGATGGTGGCCCGGCAGTCGATGGGCACGCGGCGCATCTCGGTGCTGGGCAGGCGGAGGGTGGCGAAGTCGCCCTCCTTGGCCACCAGCTGGATGCTGGCCCCTGCGCCCCGACCCATCTTGCCCCCGGCGCCGGCCTTCAGCTCCACGTTGTGGACGGTGGTGCCCACGGGGATGTAGCGCAGGGCGAGAGCGTTGCCGGGCCGGATGTCGGAGCCCTGCCCGCTCTGCAGCAGGTCGCCCACGCGCACCTTGGCCGGGGCCAGGATGTAGCGCTTCTCGCCGTCGGCGTAGTGCAGGAGGGCGATGCGGGCGTTGCGGTTGGGGTCGTGCTCGATGCCCGCGACCTTGGCCGGGATGCCGTCCTTGTCACGCTTGAAGTCGATGATGCGGTACTGCTGCTTGTGTCCGCCACCGCGGTGGCGGGCGGTCTTGCGCCCGTAGCTGTTGCGCCCGCCGGTGCGGGGCTTGGGGGCGAGGAGCGTCTTCTCGGGCGTCGACTTGGTGATGTCGGAGAAGTCGGAGACGGTCTGGAAGCGCCGTCCGGCGCTGGTGGGCTTCCGCTTGCGAAGGGCCATGGGTTACTCGCTCAGCTCTCGAAGAGGTCGATACGACCACCGGGGGCCAACGTCACGATGGCCCGCTTGGTGTCCGGCCGTTGCCCGTAGGTGGCCGACTTGCGGTTGCGCTTGCGCTTGCCCTTGCGGTTCAGCGTGTTCACGTTGAGCACCCGGACGTTGAAGATCTCCTCCACCGCGTGGCGGATCTCGATCTTCGACGCCTTGGGGTGGACGACGAACGTGTAGACGTTGTCTTCCAGCAGCCCGTAGGACTTCTCGCTCACCACCGGGCGCAGGATGACGTCGCGGGGGTCGTTCATGACTCGTCCTTGCTGCTGGGCGCGGTGGCGGGCTCGGACTTGGCCGCGGCCGCGGCCGGGATGTTGGACTGGGTGAAGACGATCCAGTCGCAACACAGCACGTCGTAGGCGTTGAGCTCGGACGACAGGATGGTCTTGACCTCGGGCAGGTTGCGGAACGAGCGCTCCACCGTGTCCTGGTCGCGGTCGAGGACCACCAGGATCTTGCCGGTGAGGCCGAGCATGGCCAGCGCCTTCTTGGCGTCCTTGGTCTTGGGGGCGGGGAAGTCCCACGCCTCGACCACGCCGACGCGACCCATGGCCGCCCGGTCGGACAGGGCCGAGCGCAGGGCCAGCGACACCATCTTCTTGGGGGTGCGCTGGGCGTAGCTGCGGGGCTTGGGGCCGAGGGCCACACCGCCGCCCCGCCAGTGGGGAGCGCGGGTGGAGCCCTGACGGGCCCGGCCGGAGCCCTTCTGGCGCCACGGCTTGCGACCGCCACCCCGGACCTCGGCCCGGGTGAGGGTGCTCTGGTCGCCCTGGCGGATGCCGGCCAGCTGGCCGACCACGACCTGGTGCATGACCGGGACGTTGGGGGTGATGCCGAAGACCTTCTCGTCGACGGTGACGTCGCCCACCTTGTCGCCCGACGACGGGCTCAGGACGCCGATCTGGATCGCCATTCGCTACGCCCCCTTCCCGTTGCGACCGGCCGTGGAGCGGACGGCGTTGCGGATGAGGACGAGGCCCCCGCGGGGGCCGGGCACGGCGCCCTTGAGGAGGATGATCTCCCGGTCGGGGTCGGCCTGGACCACCTCCAGGTTCAGGGTGGTGACCTGCTGGTTCCCGACCCGGCCGGCCATCTTGGTGCCCTTGAAGACCCGCGCCGGCGTGGCGCAGGCGCCGATGGCCCCCGGCTTGCGGTGGGTCTTGTGGGTGCCGTGGGAGGCGCTCATGCCCTTGAAGTTGTGGCGCTTCATGACACCGGTGAACCCCTTGCCCTTGCTCACCGCGGTGACGTCGACCAGCTCGCCCTTCTCCAGGACGGCGGCGGTGAGCTCCTGGCCCACCTCGTAGGTGCCGAGGTCGTCGAGGCGCAGCTCGACCAACCGGCTCCCCGGGTCGACCCCGGCGTGGCTGAAGTGGCCGGCCTCGGGCTTGTTCAGCTTGGAGGGCTTGACCGAGCCGAAGGTCACTTGGAGCGCGCTGTAGCCGTCGTGCTCGGGGGTCTTGACCTGCACCACCCGGCACGGCGCCACCCGTACGAGGGTGACCGGAATGGCACGGTTCTGGTCGTCCCAGACCTGTGTCATGCCGACCT
The DNA here is from genome assembly GCA_963829165.1 of uncultured Acidimicrobiia bacterium. GTDB lineage: Bacteria > Actinomycetota > Acidimicrobiia > Acidimicrobiales > AC-14 > JAXDMK01. Next base: position 120,585 of record CAWHIC010000001.1, read on the forward strand.
TCTCGCCGACGATCGCCCTGCTTGCCATCGAAGTGCTCTCTCTGCCTTCACGCGGACGCTCCGCACAGGCATGGGCCCGGCGGAGCGAGTTGGGTTGTGCCCTGGAGTCCCGATCAAACCGCGATCGACAGCCAAGGACGTCGTAGTGGGGGTGGAGCCAGATGAAGGGCTCCCGAACGAAGAGAAGTATAGCCCGACCGGCAGGCGACGAAGGAGCCGAACCGCCGGTCGGAACAGGAGGCAGCTCGCCGCAGGCGGTCGAAGCCCTTGATCTTTTCCGGTTTAGACCTGCTGGATCTTGATCTCGATGTCGACGCCGGCGGGGAGATCCAGGCGCTGCAGGGAGTCGACGGTCTTGGGGCTGGGCTCGAGGATGTCGAGCAGGCGCTTGTGGATGCGCATCTCGAAGTGCTCGCGCGAGTCCTTGTCCTTGTGCGGTGACCGGATCACGGTGTAACGGTGCTTCTCGGTGGGCAGGGGCACCGGGCCCCTGACCTTGGCGTTGGTGCGGACCACCGTCTCCACGATCTTCTTCGTCGACTGGTCGACGATCTCGTGGTCGTACGCCTTCAACCGGATGCGGATTTTCTGTGCCATCAGATTTGGGCCATTATTTGACGATCTTCACGACTCGGCCGGCACCGACGGTGCGGCCACCCTCACGGATGGCGAAGCGCAGGCCTTCGTCCATGGCGATGGGGGTGATGAGCTCGACGGTGAGGGCGATGTTGTCGCCCGGCATGACCATCTCGGTGCCCTCGGGCAGGGTGATCTGGCCGGTGACGTCGGTGGTGCGGAAGTAGAACTGGGGCCGGTAGTTCTGGAAGAAGGGGCTGTGGCGCCCGCCCTCGTCCTTGGTCAGCACGTAGACCTGGGCCTCGAAGGTGGTGTGGGGGGTGATCGATCCCGGCTTGCACAGGACCTGGCCCCGCTGCACGTCCTCCTTGTTGATGCCCCGAAGGAGCACGCCGATGTTGTCGCCCGCCCGGCCCTCGTCGAGGAGCTTGCGGAACATCTCCACCCCGGTGCACACCGTCTGCTGGTTGTGGCCGAGGCCGACGATCTCGACCTTCTCGCCCACCTTGACGATGCCCTGCTCCACCCGTCCGGTGACGACGGTGCCCCGGCCGGTGATGGTGAACACGTCCTCGATGGGCATGAGGAAGGGCTTGTCGATGTCGCGGGGGGGCAGCGGGATGTAGTCGTCGACGGCGGCCATCAGCTCGTGGATGGCGGGGGTCCACTTCTCGTCGCCCTCCAGCGCCTTGAGGGCGCTGACGCGGATCACGGGGGTGTCGTCGCCCGGGTACTCGTACTCGCTGAGCAGGTCCCGAACCTCGAGGTCGACCAGGTCGAGCAGCTCCTCGTCGTCGACCGCGTCGGCCTTGTTGAGGGCGACCACGATGTAGGGCACGCCCACCTGGCGGGCCAGCAGCACGTGCTCCCGGGTCTGGGGCATGGGGCCGTCGGCCGCGCTCACGACCAGGATGGCGCCGTCGATCTGGGCCGCACCGGTGATCATGTTCTTGATGTAGTCGGCGTGGCCGGGCATGTCGACGTGGGCGTAGTGGCGCTTGGGCGTGGTGTATTCCACGTGGGCGATGGAGATGGTGATGCCCCTCGCCTTCTCCTCCGGCGCCTTGTCGATCTGGTCGAAGGCGGTGAAGGCCACCGTGGGGTCCTGCTCGTGCAGGACCTTGGTGATGGCCGCCGTCAGCGTGGTCTTGCCGTGGTCGATGTGGCCCATCGTGCCCACGTTGAGATGCGGCTTCGACCGCTCGAACTTCTGCTTCGCCATGAGAGCCTCTTTGTCCTCGTATCGCCCGTGTCTACGTCGTTCTTCGTGGTACTCGGGGGGGTGGTTACTCGCCCCGGATCCGAGCGATGATCTCGCGGGAGATCGACTCGGGAACTTCCTGGTAGGAGTGGAACTGCATCGTGTACGTCGCGCGACCCTGGGTGCGCGACCGCAGGTCAGTAGAGTAGCCGAACATATCTGAGAGCGGCACCTGAGCCCGGATGACGTGGCTCGAGCCCCGCTGCTCCATGCCCTCGATACGACCCCGGCGGCTGGAAAGGTCGCCGATGACGTCGCCCATGTAGTCCTCGGGGGTGACCACCTCGACGCCCATGATGGGCTCGAGCAGCACCGGCGAGGCCTTGCGGGCCGCCTTCTTCACCGCCAGCGAGCCGGCGATCTTGAACGCCATCTCCGAGGAGTCGACGTCGTGGTAGGAGCCGTGGACCAGGGTGGCCCGAACGTCGACCATCGGGTAGCCGGCCAGGACGCCGCCCGTGAGCGCCTCCTGGATACCGGCGTCGATGGACGCGATGTACTCCTTGGGGATGATGCCGCCGACGATCTTGTCGACGAACTCGTAGCCGCCGTCGGGACCGGTGGGCTCGAGGTTGATGACCACGTGGCCGTACTGGCCCCGGCCGCCGGTCTGGCGGATGTAGCGCTCCTCGACCTTCTCCACCGCCTGGCGGATGGTCTCCCGGAACGCGACCTGGGGCTTGCCCACGTGGGCGTCGACCTTGAACTCCCGCAGCATGCGGTCGACCAGCACCTCCAGGTGCAGCTCGCCCATGCCGGCGATGATCGTCTGGCCGGTCTCGATGTCGGTGTGCTTCTGGAAGGTGGGGTCTTCGTCGGAGAGCTTCTGGAGGGCGTCGGCCAGCTTGTCCTGGTCGAACTTCGTCTTGGGCTCGATGGCGACGTGGATGACGGGCTCGGGGAAGTCGAGCGACTCCAGCACGATGGGCGAGTCCATGTCGCACAGGGTGTCGCCGGTGGTGGTCTGCTTCAGACCGACGGCGGCCACGATGTCGCCGGCGAAGACGGCCGACTTGTCCTCCCGGTGATTGGCGTGCATCTGCAGCAGGCGGCCGATGCGCTCCTTGCGGTCCTTGGTGGAGTTGAGGACCGCGGCGCCCTTCTTCAGGGTGCCCGAGTAGACGCGGAAGTAGGTGAGCTTGCCTACGTGGGGGTCGCTCATGATCTTGAAGGCGAGGGCGGCGAAGGGGGCGGAGTCGTCGACCGGACGCTCCAGCTCCTCGATGCCCTTGAGGTCGAGACCGGTGACAGGGGGCAGGTCGATGGGGCTCGGGAGGTAGTCGACCACGCCGTCGAGCAGGGGCTGCACGCCCTTGTTCTTGAACGCCGAGCCGCACAGCACGGGGACAACCTGGTTGGCGATGGTGGCCCGGCGCAGGCCTTTGCGCAGGTCGTCGGCGGTGATCTCCTCCTCGCCGACGTACTTCTCCATGACGTTGTCGTCGAACTGGGACAGCACGTCGACCAGCTCGTGGCGCCAGTGCTCGGCGTCGGCCTGGAGGTCGGCGGGGATGGCCTCGACCGACCACTGCTCGCCCATGCCCTCTTCCCAGACGAGGGCCTTCATGCCCAGGAGGTCGATCATGCCCCGGAAGTGGCCCTCGGACCCGATGGGGATCTGGACCAGGGCGACGGTGGCGTCGAGGCGGTCCTTGATCTGGTCGACGGCGCGGAAGTAGTCGGCGCCGATGCGGTCCATCTTGTTGACGAAGCAGATGCGGGGGACGCCGTACTTGTTGGCCTGGCGCCACACCGTCTCCGTCTGCGGCTCCACGCCTGCGACCGCGTCGAACACGGCGACGGCCCCGTCGAGCACCCGCAGCGACCGCTCGACCTCGATGGTGAAGTCGACGTGGCCCGGGGTGTCGATGATGTTGATCCAGACGTCCTTCCACCGGCAGGTGGTGGCGGCCGAGGTGATGGTGATGCCCCGCTCCTGCTCCTGCACCATCCAGTCCATGACCGCGGCGCCCTCGTGGACCTCGCCGATCTTGTACGTCTTGCCCGTGTAGTAGAGGATCCGCTCCGTCGTGGTGGTCTTGCCCGCGTCGATATGCGCCATGATCCCGATGTTCCGGGTCCGGGCCAGAGGAAACTCTCGAATAATCGGTGCTTCAGCCATAAAGAGACTTTCGCGTCATGTGGTGTGAGAAGGAATTGCGTCGCGGTGAACTGTTGCCTTTGACGTTCCGCCGGCCGCTGGAAGCGCCGAAGGCGCCCCCTCCTCGGCTGGCGGCGACCGCCGAAGGCCCCCGGGGGAGGTTCGGAGGGGGGCCTGCCCCCCTCCGAGTGATCTACCAGCGGTAGTGGGCGAACGCCTTGTTGGACTCGGCCATCTTGTGCATGTCGTCGCGCCGCTTCACAGAGGATCCAACGCCGTTGGAGGCGTCGAGTATTTCGTTGGCCAGGCGCAGGGCCATGGTCTTCTCCCGGCGCTGGCGGGAGTAGCCGACCAGCCAGCGGATGCCGAGGGTGGTGGCCCGGCGGGGACGCACCTCGACCGGCACCTGGTAGGTGGCACCGCCCACCCGACGGCTCTTGACCTCGAGCTGGGGCTTGACGTTCTCCATGGCCCGTTTGAGGGCGGCCACGGGGTCGCCGCCGCTCTTCTCGCGGACGGTCTCCAGGGCGGAGTAGACGATGCGCTCGGCCAGCGACCGCTTGCCCCGCGAGAGGACCTTGTTGACGAACTGGGTGACCAACACCGACCGGTAGATGGGGTCGGGCATGAGGTCGCGACGCGGCGGCGGGCCCTTGCGCGGCATACCTACTTCTCCTTCTTGGCGCCGTAGCGGCTGCGGGCCTGCTTGCGGTCGCGGACGCCGGAGGCGTCGAGGACACCCCGGATGATCTTGTAACGGACGCCGGGCAGGTCCTTCACCCGGCCACCACGGACGAGCACGATGGAGTGCTCCTGCAGGTTGTGGCCCACGCCCGGGATGTAGGCGGTGACCTCCTGGCCGGTGGTGAGCCGCACCCGGGCCACCTTGCGCAGGGCCGAGTTGGGCTTCTTCGGGGTGTGGGTGTACACGCGGGTGCAGACGCCCCGGCGCTGGGGCGCACCCTTGAGCGCGGGCGTCTTGGTCTTGTCAGACTTCGACTCGCGGCCCTTCCGGACCAACTGCGAGATGGTGGGCAATTCAGACCTTTCGAGAACTACCGCCGAGAGAGCAGTTTCAAGTGTAACTGGTGACGGCCGCGGTCTCCCACGGCCGTCACCTCACGAAATGTGTCGGCCGGCTATTGGGCCGCCGGACCCGTGCCCCGTTCGAGGAGGTAGGCCTCTTCGTCGGCGCTGGGGACCTCGTGGGCCGCAGCCTCGGCGCCGGCGGCGGTGCCGCTGCCGAGGTTGGCCAGCCAGGCGGCCAGGTCCTGGTCGCTGTCGGAGGAGTAGTACGACAGGGGCTCGTAGTCGGGCGCCTGGATGTCGAGGTTGCGGTACCTCAGCATCCCGGTGCCGGCAGGGATGAGCTTGCCGATGATGATGTTCTCCTTGAGGCCCAGGAGCTGGTCGCGCTTGCCCTCGATGGCCGCCTCGGTGAGCACCCGGGTGGTCTCCTGGAACGACGCCGCCGACAGCCACGACTCGGTGGCCAGCGACGCCTTGGTGATGCCCATCAGCTCGGGACGGCCCTCGGCCGGGCGCTTGCCCTCCTGGACCAGGCCCCGGTTGATCTCGGCGTAGATCCGCGAGTCGACCCGCTCGCCGGGCAGGAACTCGGAGTCGCCGGCCTCGGCCACCGACACCCGCCGCAGCATCTGGCGGACGATGAGCTCGATGTGCTTGTCGTGGATCGGCACGCCCTGGGGCCGGTAGACCTCCTGCACCTGGTCGACCAGGTACTGCTGGGTCTCCCGGATGCCCTTGATCTCGAGCAGCTCCTTGGGGTCCTTGGGCCCCTCGACGAGGGCGTCGCCCGCCTCCACCTCCTGGCCGTCGTGCACCAGCAGCCGCGACAGGTCGCGGTTGGAGATCGGGTAGGCCTCTTCGCTGCCGTCGTCGCCCACGATGGTGAGGACGCGGCCCTTGACCTCGTCGTCGACCATGCGGACCACGCCCGAGGTGCGGGCCAGGACGGCCTTGCCCTTGGGCGTGCGGGCCTCGAACAGCTCGACCACCCGGGGCAGGCCGTGGGTGATGTCGATGCCGGCGATGCCACCGGTGTGGAAGGTACGCATGGTGAGCTGGGTGCCGGGCTCGCCGATGGACTGGGCCGCGATGACCCCCACCGCCTCGCCCAGCTCGATGTCCTTGCCGGTGGCGAGGGAGCGGCCGTAGCAGTTGCCGCAGACCCCGTAGGCGGCCTCGCACGTGAGCACCGACCGCACCCGCAGGCGGGTGATGGAGGGGTCGTCGCGCAGGGCGATCATGTCGGCCTCGCCCACCTGGATGCCGGACGGGATGACCCGGCCGTCGGACAGGGTGGCCGGCTCGACCAGGACCCGCCCGTAGAGGCGCGTCTCCAGGTTGAACCGCTCCTTGGCGTCGTCCTTGCGGATGTTCTCCAGCCAGATGCCCCGGGTGGTGCCGCAGTCGACCTCCCGGATGATCAGCTCCTGGGCCACGTCGACCAGCCGCCGGGTGAGGTAGCCGGAGTCGGCCGTGCGGAGGGCGGTGTCGGCCAGGCCCTTGCGGGCCCCGTGGGTGGAGATGAAGTACTCGAGGACCGACAGGCCCTCCCGGAAGTTGGACTTGATGGGACGGGGGATGATCTCGCCCCGGGGGTTGGCCACCAGGCCCCGCATACCGGCGATCTGCTGCACCTGGATGACGTTGCCTCGGGCGCCCGACCCCACCATCATCTCGATGGGGTTGAACACCTGGGCGGCCAGGGTGCGCTCCATGGCCCGCCGCACCTCCTGGGTGGCGTTGGTCCAGGTCTCGACTTCCTTCTGCCGGCGCTCGTCGTCGGTGATGATGCCCTTGCGGAACTGCGACTCGATCTTGTCCGCTTCCTTCTCGTACTTGTCGAGGATCTGCTCCTTCTCCGGGGGCGTCTTGACGTCGTCCATGGAGATGGTGAGGCCGGACTGGGTGGCGTAGCGGAAGCCGAGGTTCTTGATGGCGTCGAGGCTGTTGGCCACGGCCGCCTTCGGGTAGTTGTTGACCAGCAGCTCGACGATGTCGCTCACGTCGCGCTTCTTCACCGGCTTGTCGACGTAGCCGAACCGGGCGCAGTAGCCCACGGGCAGGGCGTTCTCGAACAGCAGGCGTCCGGGCGTGGTGTCGCGGTAGGCGGGGCGGCCGGGGTCGCCATCGGCGTCGGGGCCTTCGCCGTCGCGGATCGAGATGGTGCTGTGCAGGTCGATGTCGTGGTTGTCGAGGGCGCGCTCGACCTCCCACAGGTGGGAGAACCGCCGACCCTCGCCGGGGACGCCCTTGAGGCCCTCGGTGAGGTAGTAGATCCCGATGACCATGTCCTGGCTGGGCACGGTGAGGGGACGGCCGTGGGCCGGCGACAGGACGTTGTTGGCCGAGAGCATCAGCACCCGGGCCTCGGCCTGGGCCTCGGCCGAAAGGGGCAGGTGGACGGCCATCTGGTCGCCGTCGAAGTCGGCGTTGAAGGCGGCGCACACCAGGGGGTGGATCTGGATGGCCTTGCCCTCGACCAGCAGCGGCTCGAAGGCCTGGATGCCCAGCCGGTGCAGGGTTGGCGCCCGGTTGAGGAACACCGGGTGCTCCTTGATGACCTCTTCCAGGATGTCCCAGACGTGGGGGCGGCGGCGCTCGACCATGCGCTTGGCCGACTTGATGTTCTGGGCCAGCTCGGTGTCGACCAGCCGCTTCATGACGAAGGGCTTGAACAGCTCCAGGGCCATGAGCTTGGGCAGGCCGCACTGGTGCAGGCGCAGCGTGGGGCCGGCGACGATGACCGAACGGCCGGAGTAGTCGACCCGCTTGCCCAGCAGGTTCTGGCGGAACCGGCCCTGCTTGCCCTTGAGCATGTCGGACAGGGACTTGAGGGGACGGTTGCCGGGCCCGGTGACGGGACGGCCACGACGGCCGTTGTCGAACAGGGCGTCGACCGCCTCCTGCAGCATGCGCTTCTCGTTGTTGACGATGATCTCGGGCGCGCCGAGGTCGAGGAGGCGCTTGAGCCGGTTGTTGCGGTTGATGACCCGGCGGTAGAGGTCGTTGAGGTCGGACGTGGCGAAGCGGCCACCGTCGAGCTGCACCATGGGGCGCAGGTCGGGCGGGATGACCGGGACGGCGTCGAGGATCATGGCCGAGGGCTCGTTGACCCGGCGGCCGGTGTCGGGGTCGCGGCGGTTGAAGGCGGTGACGATCTTGAGCCGCTTGATCGCCTTCTGCTTGCGCTGGGCCGACAGCGGACGACGGCCGTCGGCCGCGTCGATGTTCTCCCGGAGCTTGATCTCCTCCGAGTCGAAGTCGACCTCGCCGATGAGCTGGGCGATGACGTCGGCGCCCATGCCGCCCCGGAAGTAGTCGCCGTAGCGGTCGCGCAGCTGGCGCCACACGCTCTCGTCCTCGATGATCTTGCGGGCGAAGAGGTCCTTGAGCTCGTCGAAGGCGCGGCGGGCCACGTCGATCTCGGCCTGGGCCCGCTCCCGGATGGAGGTGATCTCCTTGTCGGCGGCCCGCTGGCGGGCCTTCAGCTCGGAGTCCTTGGCGCCTCCGGCCTCCAGCTCCGCGACCTCGCTCTCGAGGTCCTTGAACCGGTGGTCGATGTCGACATCGCGCGAGCGCTCGATCTCGGCCAGCTCCTCCAGGAGCTCGGCCTCCAGCTCGGGGAGGTCGTTGTGGCGGCGCTCCTCGTCGACCCAGGTGACCAGGTTGGCGGCGAAGTAGATGACCTTCTCCAGCTGCTTGGCCTTCAGCTCCTCACGGGGCTCGGTGCCCATGAGCAGGTAGGCCAGCCACGACCGGGTGCCGCGGAGGTACCAGATGTGGACGACGGGCGCGGCCAGCTCGATGTGGCCCATGCGCTCCCGGCGAACCTTGGAACGGGTGACCTCGACGCCGCAGCGCTCGCAGATGATGCCCTTGAAGCGGACGCGCTTGTACTTGCCGCAGTAGCACTCCCAGTCCTTCGTAGGACCGAAGATCTTCTCGCAGAAGAGCCCGTCCTTCTCCGGCTTCAGGGTGCGGTAGTTGATGGTTTCCGGCTTCTTGACCTCGCCGTTGGACCACGTACGGATCGAATCGGCGGTTGCCAGCGCGATTCGCAGCTGGTCGAAATTGTTGACGTCGAGCAACGCTCTTGCCTACCTCTCACTCTTCATCGAACCGGCGACGCCCGGGGCCCGCTGGGGGCCCCGGGTCGCCCCGGTACGCACGTTCTCGCTCAGAACTAGAACCTGCTGCTCCGCTCGGCCGCCCGGCGGGCGTCCTCTTCATCGGAACCACGCTCGGGCCTCGACAGGTCGATCCCCAACTCCTCGGCGGTGCGGAAGATGTCCTCGTCGAGCTCCCGCATCTCGATCTCCTCGCCCGTCGTCGAGAGGACCTCGACGTTGAGGCAGAGGCTCTGCATCTCCTTGATGAGCACCTTGAAGGACTCGGGTATGCCCGGCTCGGGGATGTTCTCGCCCTTGACGATGGCCTCGTAGACCTTCACCCGGCCGAGCACGTCGTCGGACTTGATGGTGAGCAGCTCCTGGAGGGCATAGGCGGCGCCGTAGGCCTCGAGGGCCCACACCTCCATCTCCCCGAACCGCTGACCGCCGAACTGGGCCTTCCCGCCCAGCGGCTGCTGGGTGATCATCGAGTAGGGGCCGGTGGACCGGGCGTGGATCTTGTCGTCGACCAGGTGGAGCAGCTTCAGGATGTAGCTGTAGCCGACGGTGATGGGCCGGTCGTAGGGCTCGCCGGTGCGGCCGTTGTAGAGGATCTGCTTGCCGTCGGGCTGGATGAGGCGCTCGCCGTTGCGGCTCATCGAGTCGGAGTGGATGGTTTCCAGCAGGTGGCGGATGGTGGGGTGCTTGCCGGCGCCGGCCGCCCCCTCTTCGTCCCAGTGGGCGCCGTCGAAGACGGGCGAGCTGACCCACACCGAGGGCTCGGTGATGGGGCGGGTCTTGGTGGCGACGTTGGAGTGGGGCGGTTGGGCGTTGACGTCGGCTCCGTCCCAACCCCAACGGGCGGCGTAGCCCAGGTGGGCCTCGAGCACCTGGCCCACGTTCATCCGGCTGGGCACGCCCAGGGGGTTGAGGATGATGTCGACGGGGGTGCCGTCGGCCATGTGGGGCATGTCCTCCACCGGGAGGATCTTGGAGATGACGCCCTTGTTGCCGTGGCGGCCGGCCAGCTTGTCGCCCTCGCTGATCTTGCGCTTCTGGGCCACGTAGACCCGGACCAGCTGGTTGACGCCGGGAGCCAGCTCGTGCTGCTCCTCCCGGGAGAAGACCTTGACGTCGATGACCTTGCCCGTCTCGCCGTGGGGCACCTTGAGGCTGGTGTCGCGGACTTCCCGCGCCTTCTCACCGAAGATGGCCCGGAGGAGGCGCTCCTCGGGGGTGAGCTCGGTCTCCCCCTTGGGGGTGACCTTGCCCACCAGCACGTCGCCCGGACCGACCTCGGCCCCGATGCGGATGATGCCCCGCTCGTCGAGGTCCTTGAGGATCTCCTCGGAGAGGTTGGGGATGTCGCGGGTGATCTCCTCCGCCCCCAGCTTGGTGTCGCGGGCGTCGACCTCGTGGGCCTCGATGTGGATCGAGGTGAGGACGTCGTCGCGCACGAGGCGCTCGGAGAGGATGATGGCGTCTTCGAAGTTGTAGCCCTCCCACGGCATGAACGCGACCAGCAGGTTCTTGCCCAGGGCCAGGTCGCCGTTGTGGGTGGACGGGCCGTCGGCCAGCACGTCGCCCTTCTTGACGGTCATCCCGTCGTCGACCCGGGGCTTCTGGTTGATGCAGGTGCCCTGGTTGGAGCGGCGGAACTTGGCCAGCCGGTAGAACTTGCGACCCAGGACCCGGCCCTCGCGGTCGGTCTGGCCATCGGCGTACTGGACCCAGATGTGATCGCCGGTGACCTCCTGGACCTGGCCGTCGCCCTCGGCCAGCACCACGTCGCCCGCGTCGCGGGCGGCCCGGGGCTCGATGCCCGTGCCGATGTAGGGAGCCTCGGCCCGCACCAGGGATACCGCCTGGCGCTGCATGTTGGCGCCCATCAGGGCCCGGTTGGCGTCGTCGTGCTCGAGGAAGGGGATCATGGCCGTGGCCACGGACACGATCTGCTTGGGCGAGACGTCCATGAGGTCGACCTCGGCCGGCGGCACGTAGTCGATCTCGCTGGTGGTGCCGTAGGACGTGCCCCCGGCGCCGATGCGCACGCCGGCGCCCTGGGGCCCGCGGCGCACGAGCACACGGTCGCCGATGAAGGCGCCGTTGGCGTCGAGCGACGCGTTGGCCTGGGCGATGACGTGCTCTTCCTCCTCGTCGGCGGCCAGGTACATGATCTCGTCGGTGATCCGGCCGTCGACGACCTTGCGGTAGGGCGTCTCGATGAAGCCGAAGTCGTTGACCCGGGCGTAGGTGGCGAGGGAGCCGATGAGGCCGATGTTGGGGCCTTCCGGGGTCTCGATCGGGCACATCCGGCCGTAGTGGCTGGTGTGCACGTCGCGGACCTCGAAACCGGCCCGCTCCCGGGACAGACCGCCTGGTCCGAGTGCGGACAGGCGACGCTTGTGGGTGAGGCCGTCGAGGGGGTTCGTCTGGCCCATGAACTGGGACAGCTGGCTGGTGCCGAAGAACTCCTTGATGGCCGCGACCACGGGGCGGATGTTGATGAGGGTCTGGGGGGTGATGGCCTCGACGTCCTGGGTGGTCATGCGCTCCCGGACGACCCGCTCCATGCGGGACAGGCCGATGCGGACCTGGTTCTGGATCAGCTCGCCCACCGACCGGATGCGGCGGTTGGCGAAGTGGTCCTGGTCGTCGAGCCGGTAGCCGGCCTCGCCTGCGGCCAGGTGCAGCAGGTAGGTGGTGGCGGCCAGGATCTCCGACGGGCTCAAAACGAACTGCGTCTGGGTGGGCCGGACGAGGTCGATGGCGAACAGCTCGGCGATCTTCTCGATCTCCGGGCCCAGCTTGCGGTTGAGCTTGTAGCGGCCGACCCGGGTGAGGTCGTAGCGCTTGGGGTTGAAGAAGGCGTTCTCGAAGTAGGCGCGACCGGCCTCGACCGAGGGCGGCTCACCGGGGCGGGCCCGCTTGTAGATCTCGACCAGCGCCTCTTCCCGGGTGGGCGCCAGCTCCTTCTCCTTCTCCCACTGCCCTTCGAGGAAGTCGAAGTGGTCGACGAAGCGCTCGAGGAAGCCGGGGGCGGCCTCCTGGTCGTAGCCCAGGGCCCGGAGGAGGACGAACAGGCTCAGGCGGCGCTTGCGGGCCACCCGGGTGCCGGCGGTGACGTCCTTGCCCGGCTTCTGCTCGATGTCGAACTCGATCCACTCACCCCGGTAGGGGTGGATGGTGGCAGTGGCGATGGTCTTGGCGTCGCGGCCGGGCTGGAAGATGACGCCCGGGGACCGGACCAGCTGGGACACGACGACGCGCTCGGTGCCGTTGATGATGAACGTGCCCTTGTCGGTCATCATCGGGAAGTCCCCCATGAAGACCGTCTGCTCCTTGATCTCGCCCGTGCCCGCGTTCATGAAGCGGGCCCGCACGAAGATGGGGGCGGAGTAGGTCATGTCCTTCTCCTTGCACTCCTCCACCGAGAACTTCGGCGGCGGGCGCAGGTCGGGATCCTCGGCGTCGAACTCGAGCTCGAGCCGGAGCTGTCCCGTGAAGTCCTCGATGGGGCTTATGTCACGGAACGTCTCCTGCAAGCCCTTGTCGAGGAACCACTTGAAGGAATCACGTTGTACGGCGATCAGGTCCGGAAGAGCGAGGACCTCATCGAGGTTGGAGAACGTATAGCGTTCCCGAGTTGCGGGATGGGTGGGCAAGGAAACTGCTCCTTCCCGGAGATCAGCTGTGGTCAAGAAGGCCGCCGGGCGCGTGAGGTCAAGCCGGAGAGATGGGACGGCGACACGCGGGCGGGCACGGCGAAGAGAATCTTAGCCATAGCTCCGCGGAAAAGCAAGCGGTCCCGGAACAGGCCCACTGGGACGTTATTGGAAGCGGCTCATCCGGTCAAGGGTTCTCCACAGATTCGTTCACAACCAGCATTCGGGGGACGAGCCTGGGGGGGACGGGGCTCGATGGGACGCTCTCGGTGCGGGTGCGGGCGATGATCACGGCCGCGGCGATGACCGCGGCCCCGCCCACCAGCTGGGACGGCACCAGCGACTCGCCCAGGAACGCCGCGCCCAGGGCCACAGCCACGAACGCCTCAAGAGTCATCACCACCGCCGTACGGCTGGCGCCCAGTCGGGCCAGTCCCGCGAACATGCAGGCAAAAGCCACCGCGGTGGCCACGCCGTAGGCGGCGAGGACCGGCCAGTGGCCGGCGGGCGAGGCCAGGTCGGAACCGACCATCCCCCGGGCGAGGGAGGCCACCGACGCCCCGACCGCCACCCAGGCGGCCCGGGCCAACTGGTCGCTGCGGTGGACGAGACGGGTGCAGGCAAGGAGGTAGGCGCTGAACGTGGCCGCCGAGGCCAGGGCGAAGACGATTCCGGCCGACGAGATCCCCAGTTCGTCGCCGGAGGCCACCACCAGGACGGTGCCGGCGGCGGAGACGCCCAGGGCGACGAGAACGCGGAGCCGCACGCGGGTCCAGCCCAGGGCCAGCTCGGCCACCGTAACCATGAGCGGGTAGGCGTAGAAGAGGAGGGCGGCGGACGCGGCCGTCCCCCGTTCTAGCGCCATGTAGAAGAGCGTCGACTCGATGGCGTAGCCGACCGCGCCCAGGAGGAACACCGGCATCCGCTCGCCCGGGGCGGGCAGGAGGGGTGACCGGCGCACGGCCGCGAGGGCGAGGAGGAACGCGGCGGCGAGGGCGAAGCGGATGCCGAGGGCGGTGGCGGGCCCGACGCCGTCGTCGGCGAGGATCCGGCCGAGCACCACCGTGACCCCGTAGCCGGTGGCACCGGTCGCCACCAAGGCCACGCCGACCGCGTCGGCCCGGTCGGCCCGGTCGGCCCGGTCGGCCCGGTCGGCCCGGTCGGCCCGGTCGGCCCGGTCGGGAACGGAGTGTCGGATGTCGTTTCGGGTCTTCAACCCACCGCGAGCCTGGCATTGGCGCCGGCGACCGCGGAGATGACGTCGGCCACCGCCGGCCGCTCGGCGGCGAGGGGGGCAAGGATGCGCAGGGCTCCGGGGTGCACGCCGTGGGCTCGGCCCAGGGGCCGGACGCCGAGCCCCCGGTCGGCAAAGGCGGTGGCCAGGGCCTGTGCGTCGGGGGTGAGCAGGCAGCGGTAGTGGACGGGTGCGTCGGTGACCAGGCGGGCGGGCCGGAGGGCGGCGGAGTGAGCGAGGGGGACCAGGGCGGTGGCCAACCACTGACCGTCGTCGAGGAGCCGGCGGCGGGAGGTCTCAGCCCACGCGGTGCTGGCCATGGCCGCGGCGGCGACGGCCGCGTCGAGGCCGGACACAGGCCACGTCTCCCGAGGGCCGAGGAGGCGGCCGAGCCACGCCCCGTCGGCGGCCCAGGCGATGCCGGCTCGGGTGGCGGCGATGCCGTAGAACTTGGAGGGCGACCGCAGGGCGACGATGTTGGCCGTGTCGCACCCGATGACGGTGGCCAGCTCCGGCCGGGCGACGAAGTCGGCGTAGGACTCGTCGACCACCAGCACCGAGCCCGGGTGGCGGGACGCGATCTGGATCAGGCCTTCCGGGGGCAGGGCCACGCCCGTCGGGTTGTGCGGGTTGGACAGGATGACCAGGCCGGCCTGGCCCATGGCCTCGTCGATGAGGGCGAGGGTGGGCACCGGCGAGGGCCGCCGTCCGGCGAAGCCGCGTCCCGGAAAGGCCTTGAGATAGTCGGTGTAGGCGGGCAGCGGCACCGCAACCGCCCGGTGCGGAACCTGGCGGGCGAGGGCCCAGATGAACTCGGTGGTACCCCGTCCCGCCACCAACTGGCCGGCGTCGACGCCCAGGTGGTGGGCATAGGCCGTCGTCAGCCGCTCGGCGGCGTCATAAGGGTGGACCTGGATGGCGGACGGCGCCAGGTCGACCAGGGCGCGCAGCGCCGCCGGGGGCGGGCCGTAGCGGTTGACGCAGGTGCTCAGATCGAGCCACACCCCGTCCCGGCGGCGGGCGGGGTCGCCGCCCTGGGGCCCGAAGTCGACACGCTCGACCCGGTCGGAAATCGTGATCGCGGTCACCTCTGGAGGCTACCGACGAAGGCTGTACGGATCATTGGTGCAGGCACGAGACTTGCGCCCCCATGCCTGCACCCGGACCCGGAGGGTGGTGCCTCTACTTGACCTCGACGGTGGCGCCGGCGCCCTCGAGTTGAGCCTTGGCCTTGGCCGCGTCCTCCTTGGACGCCTTCTCCAGGACCTTGGCGCCGGGGGCGCTGTCGACCAGGTCCTTGGCCTCCTTCAGGCCCAGGCTGGTGAGCGACCGCACCTCCTTGATGACCTGGATCTTCTTCTCGCCGACGCCGGTGATGATGACGTCGAACTCGTCCTGCTCCTCCTCGACGGGAGCGGCCTCGCCACCGCCGGCGGCGGCGGGTCCGGCCGCGGCTGCGGGCGCGGCGGCGGTGACGCCGAACTTCTCCTCGAACTCCTTGAGCAACTCGCTCAGCTCGAGGACGGTCATGTTGGCGATGCTGTCGAGAATCTCTTCCTTGGTGGCCATCTCAGGACTCCTGTGTCTCTTCCGTGTCGGTCGCTTCAGGGGCGGTGTTGGTTACTTCGGGGGTGGTGTCGGTGTCGGTTACATCGGGCGTGTCGGTGCCGGCCTCGCTGGCGGCGGTGTCGGGAGCGGCGCTGGCTTCGGGGACGGGGGCGTCGTCGTCGGCCGCTACGGGAGCGGCCGGCGCATCATCGAACGCGGCCGCGGCCGCAGGCGCCTCCGAGATGGCGTCGGCCGCGGGCTCAGGGGCGTCGGCCGCGGGCTCGGGGGCGTCTGCCTCGGGGGCGGCGACCTCAGGGGCCTCTGCTTCGGGGGAGGCGGTTTCGGGGGAGGTGGCTGCTTCGGGGGCTGCGGTTTCGGGGGCAGGGGACTCCGGAGCCGCTGGTTCGGGGGCGGCTGCTTCGGGAGCGGGTGCCTCGGGGGCAGGGGACTCCGGAGCGCTGGCCTCGGACGCGGGTGTCTCGGCCGCAGGCGCTTCAGGAGCAGCGGCCCGGGGGGCAGGCTCGCCGGTCTCGGGGGTAGTCGCCTCGGGGGCGGCTGCTTCGGGGGTGGCGGGAGGCTCGAGGGCGGGCTCGGCCGGGGGGGCGTCGGCCGTCTTCTGGTCGAGGAGGGCCTTCAGGCCGTAGGCGAAGTTGCGGGGCAGGGCCTGGAGGAGGCCGGCCATCTTCACCAGCGGTGCGGCCAGGGCGCCGGCCAACTGGGCCAGCACGACCTCGCGGGGAGCG
Source organism: uncultured Acidimicrobiia bacterium (assembly GCA_963829165.1). GTDB lineage: Bacteria > Actinomycetota > Acidimicrobiia > Acidimicrobiales > AC-14 > JAXDMK01. Next base: position 136,851 of record CAWHIC010000001.1, read on the forward strand.
ACGTCGGCGAGGGCGGTGGCCTCGGCCGCGGTGAGGACCTTCTTGCCCAGGAGGCCGCCCTTGACGATCAGGTTGGGGCTGGTCTTGGCGAAGTCCCGCAGCGACTTGGCCACCGCCACCGGGTCGCCGGTGACGAAGGCGATGGCGGTGGGGCCGACGAGGAGGTCGACCATGTCGTCGAGTCCGAGGTCGACCGCGGCCCGCCGGACGAGGGTGTTCTTGTAGATCCCGTACTCGCCGCCCGCCTCCCCCAGCGCGTGGCGCAGGCGGGCCAGATCGGCCACCTTGAGGCCCCGGTACTCGGTGAGCAGGGCCCCGTTGGCGGCCGACAGGCGCTCGCGCACCTCGGTGACGACGGCGACCTTCTCCGGGCGGGGGGCGCCGCTTCCTTTTCCAGCTGTTTCCGTACCGGCGGCCATACGGCCCCTCCTCCTCGGACGGCGTGGCGCGCGAACGTCCCGGGAGGGTCAGTCCACGCCTCGTTGGGCGGGTCCTGCCGGATTGCTCCGGACCGAACCGCTTACGCGCCTAGCGCACCGAATGTCTGCGGCGATCTTGGTTGTCGTGACAGGGTACTACGCGGCGGTTAGTCCTCGTCTCGGGGCAGGCTGGTGAACGCGCCCCCGCCGACGACGGTGGCGGAGCCCCCGAGGCCGTTGTTCTCGGCGTGGGCGGAGGCGTCGGCCTCGCCCGAGTCGCCGCCGTCGCCGGTGCTGCCCGACGCGGCGGTGGGACTGGCCGTCGCCGTGTCGGTGGCGTCGCCGGTGTCACCGGTGTTGGTGGCCGACGCCTGGGCGGTGGATGCCCCGCTGTCGCCGGTGGTGGCCACCGGGTTCAACGTGATGCTCACGCTGGCGCCGGCACCTCCGGCGGCGGGGTTGACGGCCACCGCCGGGCCCGACACAACCGTGGACTGGACGTTGACCACCCCCGCGGCACCCGTCGTACCAGCGGAGCCGTTGGCTGCGGTACCGGCGCTACCGGGCGATCCGGCGGCGCCGGGGGCGCCTCCACCCGGTGCTCCGGGGGCGCCAGGGGCACCGGGGGCGCCAGGCGCTCCGGGTACGCCGCCGGCGCCACCTGCTCCTCCGCCACCGCCGGCACCTCCGGGGCCACCTGCGGCTCCCGCACCGGCCCCGGCCGCGCCGCCGGCGCCGCCGACACCCGCCGTGCCCACACCACCAGCACCACCGATTGCTCCGAGGCCGCCGATCACCACGTTGGCGGCCACGCCGGGGGCAGCCGCGGCCAGTGCAATGCCGCCCGCGCCGCCGTCGCCCCCGGCCAGGACCGGGGCTGCGAGGTTGGCGGCGTCGCCCGTGTCGCCGGAGTCGGCGTCGGCAAGCGAGCTGGCGCCCGAATTGCCGGGGGCGTCGGCCGAACCGTCGGAGTCGGCGATCCCGGAGTCGCCAGAGGTACCCGACGGGCTGGTGACCGCGTTGCCGCCGATGGCGATGGCGGCCCCGAGGGCGCCCTGCTGGAGGGCGTTGACGGTGGTGATCGCGTCGCCGGTGTCGCCGGCCGCGCCCGAGTCGCCGCTGATGGCGGCCGGGTTGGCCGTCGCCGTCGACGTGGCGTCGCCGGTGTCTCCGGTGTTGGTGGCACTGCCCTGGGCCGTGGCCGAGCCCGAATCGCCGCTGACAGCCCGGGTGCCGAGGTTGAGGGTGGGGACGCCGCCCGCGCCCCCGTTGGCCTGCGCCGTGGCCACCGTGGGTCCGGTGATCGCGGTCGGGGTGGCGAGGATCGCTCCCCCGGCACCTCCGGCTCCGCCGGCACCGCCGCCGCCGGCGCCGCCGCCGCCGCCCGCGCCACCGAAACCGCCGAACCCGGCGCCGCCGGCGCCACCGGCGCCACCCGCACCGCCGGCTCCTCCGGCTCCACCGGTGACGATCGGGGCGATGATCGGGGCCGGGTCGCCGACGACGACGATCGCCGAGGCTGCCGCCCCGCCGGCGGCGCCGGCAGCGCCGCCACCGCCGCCACCACCCGTCCCGCCGCCGCCGACACCACCGGCACCACCGGCGCCGCCGAAGCCGCCGGACCCGGCGCCGCCCGCCCCGCCGGCACTACCGGCGCCAGCGGCCAGGACGTTCACCGCGTTACCTCCGGCCGCCAGCGCGATGGCGACGCCGGCGTCACCGCCGTCGCCCGGTAGGACGGCGACGGCTGCGAGGTTGAGCACCGAGCCGGTGCCACCCGAGTTCGAGGATGTGGTGCCGTCGGCGCCGGTGTTGGCCTCGCTGTCGGCGGCACCATCGGCGAAGGCATCGCCCGTGTCGCCGGTGTCGCCCGACGCGCCCGACTCGGCGTCGCCGCCGACCGCGATGGCGGCACCGAGGGTGGCGGTGTTGGTGGCGACGACCTTGGCCGACGAATTACCCGTGTCACCGGAGGCACCGGAGTTGCCCGACGCCGACACCGGGTTGGACGTGGCGCTCGACGTGGCGTCGCCCGTGTCGCCGGTATTGGTGGCCGACGATCGGGCTGTGCCCGCACCCGAGGCGCCGGACGTGGCCGTGAGGTCGGCGGAGACGGTTGCCGCCGCGCCGGAGCCTCCGTTGGCCGACGCCGTGCTCACCGTAGGACCGGTGATGGCCGTCGGGCTGCCGACGATCGCCCCGCCCGCGGCACCCGCACCGCCCGCGCCGCCGGTGCCCGGACCGCCCGCCCCACCGGCACCACCGAATCCGCCGAACCCGGCGCCGCCGACACCGCCTGCCGCCCCCGCGCCGCCCGCGCCGCCGGCGCCGCCAGACACGATCGACACGACGGTGACGTTGATGGTGGCCGCGCCACCCACGATGTCGACGGTGTCGACGATGCTTTCGAGTTCGGTCGCGGTCGCGCCCACGCCGCCGGCGCCGCCGGCACCACCTGCGGCACCGAACCCGCCGAAGCCGGCCCCGCCGACACCGCCGAGGCCGCCGAACCCGCCGAATCCGGCGCCTCCGACTCCACCTGCGCCAGCGGCGCCACCGACCATGACGTTGGTGGCCGAGCCGCCGGCGACCACCGATACGGCCAGCCCGCCGTCGCCGCTACCACCGTCGGCGTCGGCCGTCCCGACCGTGGGACCGGTGATGGCGCTGGGATTGCCGGTGACTGCCCCGCCGGCCCCGCCCGCACCGCCGGCGCCACCCGTGGCCGCGGCCCCGGCGCCGCCCGGACCACCGAAGCCGCCGAACCCGGCCCCGCCGGCGCCCCCGACGCCGCCGGCCCCTCCGGCCCCTCCGGCACCTCCGTCGACGATGGGCGCGATCAGCCCGGTGATGGTGACATCGGCCTGAAGACGGTGGTGAGCGTGTTGATGAGGGCTTCGTTGAGCAGGGCGTCGCCGCCGGCGCCACCCGCCCCTCCAGCACCGCCGGGGCTTCCGAAGCCGCCGAAACCGGCCCCGCCGGCGCCGCCGGCGCCGCCGAAGCCGCCGAACGACGCCCCGCCGGCGCCGCCCGCGGCTCCTGCCCCGCCGACCATCACGTTGGTCGCGTCGCCGCCGGCGACGAGGGTGAGAGCCACGCCGCCGTCGCCACCCTCCCCGGCGAGAGCAGTAGCCAGAACGACGTTATCGGCGTTGCCCGAATCACCCGAGGTGGAGACGGTGGCGACGTCGGCCCCCGAGTTGGCCCGGCTGCTGGCCGCACCGTCGGCGAGGGTGTCGCCGCTGGCGCCCGTGTCCCCCGAGTCACCCGATTCGGCGTCGCCGCCGAGGGCGATCTCGATACCAAGCAGGGCGGTGTTGGTGGCCTCGACGTCGACCGTGGCCGAGCCGGAGTCGCCGGAGTCGCCGGAGTCGCCGGACCCGGCAACGGGGCTCGCCGTGGCGTCGGAGGTGGCCGCGCCGGTGTCGCCCGAGTTGGTGGCCGAGGCCTGGGCGGTGGACGTGCCCGTGGCGCCGGACGCAGCCGTGGGGCTGGTGGAGACGCTCGCCGGCCCGCTCACCCCGCCCCTGGCGGTGGCGGTGCCGACCGTGGCGCCGGTCTCCGCTTCGGGGTTGCCGGTGACGGCTCCCCCGGCGGCGCCGGCACCACCGGCACCGCCGACGCCGGCGCCGCCCGCGCCGCCAGCGCCGCCGAAGCCGCCGAAGGCGGCGGCACCCGCTCCGCCAGCACCGCCGGTGCCGGCCGCGGCGCCCGCGCCGCCGAAGACGAGCGGGACGACCGTGTCGGTGATCGTGACGTCACTAAAGGTGGTGTTGAACGTGCGGACGACGGTGTAGACGTCGACCGCGTCGCCGCCCTCGCCACCGCCGCCGCCCGTGGCTCCCGCCCCGCCGAAGCCGCCGAACGCAGCGCCGCCCGCACCGCCGCCGCCGCCGAAGCCGCCGAACGCAGCGCCGCCCGCACCGCCGGCAGCCGCCGCCCCGCCGACCATCACGTTGGTGGCGTCGCCGCCCGCCACTGCGGTTATGGCCGCACCCCCGTCACCGGCGCCACCGCCGGTGGCGAGCGCCACGACCGTGTTGTCGGCATCGCCCGCGTCGCCGGACGCGGAGGTGGCCGCCGCATCGGCGCCGGAGATGGACATGCTGTCGGCGTCGCCGAGGGAGATCGACACCCCGGTGTCGCCGGTGTCGCCGGTGTCGCCGGACTCCGCCCCGCCGTCGGACGCGACCGCCGGACCCGAGTTGCCGGAGTTGCCCGAGTCACCCGAGCGGGCGACAGGGCTGGCTGCGGCGGTGGAGCCGGCCGCGCCGGTGGCGCCCGAGTTGGTGGCCGAGGCCTGGGCACTGGACGTGCCGGACGGGCCCGAGGTGGCCGTCGGGCTGGTGGTGGTGATGGTGGCGGCCCCGCCGTCGCCCCCGCTCGCCTGGGCCGTGCCGACGGTGGCGCCGGTCTCGGCTTCGGGGTTGCCGGTGACGGCTCCCCCAGCGCCGCCGGCGCCGCCAGCGCCGCCCAGCGCCGTCCCGCCGGTGCCGCCCGGGCCGCCGGAGCCGCCGAAGCCGACCCCGCCCGACGCTCCGGCACCGCCGGCACCGCCGGCGGCGGCCGCGCCGCCGATGTCGATGGGCGCGTACAGGCTGTTCACGGTGAGGCCGGTGACCTCCTCGAAGACGAGGGTGACGGTTTCGATTGCGACATCGACCTCGGACGCGTCGCCCCCCGCGCCGCCGGCGCCGCCGCCGCCGCCAGGCCCGCCGAAGCCTCCGAAGCCGGCGGCGCCCGCGCCGCCGGCGCCACCGGCGCCACCGAAGGCCGCCCCACCTTCGGCGCCGAGGCCGCCGGCGCCCCCTGCCATCACGTTGGTGGCGCTGCCGCCATCGACGACCGAGACGGCCAGGCCGGCGTCGCCACCGGGGCCGGCCAGGGTGACCGCGACCAGGTCGTTCGTCGCGTCACCCGTGTCGCCCGAGGCCGAAGTCGCCGTGGTGGCGGCGCCGGAAACGGCGGCGCTGTCGGCGTCGCCCGAGGCGAGCGTGTCGCCCGACCCTCCGGTGGCTCCCGTGTCGCCCGAGTCGGCCCCGCCGCCGATGGCCAGGCCGGTGCCGAGGAGGTTGCCGAGAAGAATGTCGTTGGAGTCGGTGGCGGTCGACGTGGCCGCGCCCGAGTCGCCCGAGTCGCCCGAGTCGCCCGAGGCGGCGGTGGGGTGAGAGGCGGCGGCCGAGGTGGCCGCACCGGTGTCGCCGGTGTTGGTGGCCGACGCCTGGGCGCTCGCAGCACCCGAGGCGGCCGACGTAGCCGTGGGGCTGACGGTGACGGTCGCGTCGCCGCCGGCTCCTCCGTCGGCCTCCGCTGTCCCGACCGTCGGACCAGTGTCCGCCTCCGGGTTGCCCGCCACTGCGCCGCCTGCGCCGCCGGCGCCGCCTGCGCCACCGGTCGCACCACCGCCAGCACCACCGGAACCGCCAGAGCCGCCGGTACCGGCCGCCCCGGCCCCACCCGCGGCACCGGCACCGCCCGTCCCGCCAGCACCGCCGAACACCAACGGGACGATCGTGTCGGTGAGGGTGACGTCGCCGAACGTGGTGTCGATCGTGCGGACAGAGGTGAAGATCTCGGTGGCGGCGCCGCCCTCGCCCCCGCCGCCGCCCGTGCCACCCGTGCCGCCGAAGCCACCGAAACCGGCACCGCCCGCGCCGCCGGCGCCGCCGAAGCCACCCGAGGCCGCGCCGCCGCCGCCGCCGGCCGCGCCTGCGCCCCCAGCCATGACGTTGACGGCGTCGCCGCCGGCCGCGATGGTTGCCGCCGCGCCCGCCTCGCCGCCCGTGCCACCCACCGCCGCGATTGGCAACGTCGTTGAACGCGTCGCCCGAGGTGCCGGACGCCGAGTTGGCCCCGGCGCTGGCCCCCGAGACGGCCGAACTGGTGGCCGACCCGACCGCGATCGCGTCGCCGGTGGTACCCGTGATGCCGGTGTCGCCGGTGACCGCGTCGCCGCCGATGGCCAGTGCCAGACCGAGGAGAGCGGTGTTGGTTGCGTTGGTGTTGGCGGTGGCCGGGGCCGAGTCGCCGGAATCGCCCGAGTCGCCGGACACGGCCGTCGGACTGCTGGTGGCGTGGGACGCGGCGTCGCCGGTGTCGCCGCTGTTGGTGGCCGAGCTCTGGGCGTCGGACGAGCCTGACATGCCCGAGGTGGCGGTGGGGCTGGCGGTGACCGTCGCCGTCCCGCCGTCGCCGCCGTCGGCGTCGGACGTGCCCACCGTGGGCCCGGTGGTGGCGGTCGGGCTGCCCGAGACCGCTCCACCGGCGCCACCGGCTCCGCCCGCACCGCCCGAGGTCGTGCCGCCGACGCCGCCCGTGCCGCCGAAGCCGCCGACGCCGGGCCCACCGGCGCCGCCCGCACCGCCGAGCGCACCCGCGCCGCCGGCACCTCCGGTCACGATGGGCGCGTCGAGCTGGGTGGAGGTCGCGTTGCCGGTGACGGTGGTGATGGTGGTGACGATGGCGTCGTTGGCGACGGCCGCGCCGCCCGCGCCACCGGCGCCGCCGCCGCCACCGGGACCGCCGACGCCACCAGAGCCGGCGCCGCCCGCGCCGCCGGCGCTGCCCGCGCCGCCGGTGGCGAGCCCGGCTGCACCGCCCGCGCCCGCCGCACCGCCGACCATGACATTGGTCGCGCTGCCGCCGATCGCGATCGGAACCGCCAGGCCGCCAGCCCCACCGCCGCCCGCGATGAGGAACGCGTCGAGATCGTTGGACGCGGCGCCGGTGTCGCCGGAGCCGGACGCCCCCGTCGCGCTGGCACCGGAGTTGGCCGCGCTGGCGGCGCTGCCCACAGCAGCCGACGAGCCCGTGCCACCGGTGCCACCGCTGCGCGCCCGACGTGGCGTCGCCGCCGATGGCGATCGCAGCCCCCAGGATGGCGGTGTTCGTCGCGCCGGTGGCGGTCGCGGCGTTGCCCGAGTCGCCCGAGTCGCCCGAGTCGCCGGTGACGGCGGAGGGGGTGGACACGGCGGTGGAGCTGGCGTCGCCGGTGTCGCCCGAGTTGGTGGACGACGACTGGGCGGTGGAGCTGCCCGACGCGCCCGAGGTAGCCGTGGGGCTGTTGAGGGTGAGGCTGGCACCGCCGCCGGCGCCGCCGCCGGCCGAGCCGGTGGCGACCGTGGGACCGGTGACCGCGGTGGGGCTGCCTTCGACACCGCCGCCGGAGCCACCCGCGCCACCCGCGCCACCGGTGGCGCCACCACCGCCGCCGCCCGCGCCGCCCGCGCCGCCGGTTCCGACTCCGCCGGCGCCGCCTGCGCCGCCGAGCCCGCCGGCGCCACCGGCGCCGCCGCTGACGATCGGCACGATGGTGACGGCGACGGCGGCGTCGCCACCGGCGACGTTGATCGTGTTGACGACGGTGCTGACCTCGGTGGCCGCGCCGCCGGCGCCGCCCTCCGCCGCCGATGCCGCCGATGCCGCCGCTCCCGCCCAGGCCCGCGCCGCCCGCGCCACCGACGCCGCCTGCGCCGCCGAGGGCATTTCCACCGGTGCCACCGGTGCCGCCGGCGCCGCCGGCCATGACGTTGAGTGCGTCGCCACCGAACGCCAGCGGGACGACCGCCCCGCCCGCGCCCCCGACGCCGCCGACCAGCGCCAATGCCAGGTCGTTGGTTGCCGTGGCGGTGGCGCCGGACAAGGACGCGGCGTCGGAGTTGGCGCCCGAGTTGGCGAACGACACGGCGGAGCCGATCGCGCTGGCGTCGCCCGTGGTGCCGGTGGTTCCGGTGTCACCGGAGGTGGCGCCGCCGCCGATGGCGACGGCGACCCCGACCAGGCCGGTGTTGGTGGCGGTGGGGTTGGAGGCGGCGTCGCCGGAGTCACCGGAATCGCCCGAGTCGCCCGTGATGGCGGTGGGGTTGGAGGTGGCGGTGGACGACGCCTCGCCCGTGGCGCCGGTGTTGGTGGCCGAGGACTGGGCGCTCGAGGCGCCGGACGCGCCCGAGCGGGCGTCGGGACTGGCCGAGAACGTGGCTGCGCCGCCCGCGCCGCCGTCGGCGGTACCGACCGCGACCGCGCCGCCCGCGATGGCGGTGGGACTCCCGATGGCCGACCCACCCGCGCCGCCGGCGCCACCGGCACCGCCGGTTGCGTCGCCGCCCGCGCCGCCCGCGCCGCCGAGACCGCCAGTGCCGGCCGCGCCCGCACCGCCTACTCCGCCGGCGCCGCCCGCACCGCCGGGGCCGCCGGTGACGATCGGGCCGATGACCGGGGTGGGGTCACCGACGACGACCGTGACCGCGGCGCTGCCACCGCCCGCGCCGCCGGCACCGCCCGCACCGCCGGCGCCGCCCGCACCGCCGGTTCCGGCTCCGCCCGCGCCGCCGGTGCCCGCCGCGCCGCCGGTGCCGAGGCCGCCCGCGCCGCCGGCGCCGCCGGCGCCGCCGGCCAGGATGTTGATGGCGTCACCGCCGAGGGCGATGGGGACCGCCAGGCCGCCGTCGCCTCCGGTGCCGGCCAGGACCAGGGCGTCGATGTCGTTCGACGCGGCCCCGGTGTCGCCGGAGGCCGCCCCGACCACGCTGTCGGCGCCACTGTTGGCGGCGCTGGTGGCGGCGCCGATGGCGCTGGCAGAGCCGGTGTCGCCGGTGTTGCCGGTGTTGCCGGTGTCGCCCGAGTTGGCCGGGCCACCGACGGAGATCGCCAGGCCGAGGAGGCCGGCGTTGGTGGCGGTGGGGCTGGAGGTGGCGTCGCCGGTGGCGCCGGAGTCGCCGGTGTCGCCCGAGGTGGCGGTGGGGTTGGACGTGGCCGAGGACGCCGCGTCGCCGGTGTCGCCCGAGTTGGTGGCGCTGCCCTGGGCCGACGCGGCCCCGGACGCGCCGGAGACGGCCGTGGGGCTGCCGAAGGTGACGCTGGCCGCGCCGCCGTCGCCGCCGTCGGCCGACGCGGTGGAGACCGCCGTTCCACCTCGCGCCGTGGGACTGCCGACGGCCGAGCCGCCGGCACCGCCGGCACCGCCGGCCTGGCCGACGCCAGCCCCGCCGGCTCCGCCGGCACCACCGTCGATGCCCGCACCCGCACCCCCACTTCCACCTGCGCCGCCCGCGCCGCCGGCACCGCCGGCACCGCCGGCAACCGGCGGGAAACCGACCCCCCCGGCTCCGCCGGCTCCGCCCGCGCCCCCGGCTCCGCCGGCTCCGCCGGTGATCGGGTCACCCGCAGTGCCCGCACCGCCCGCCCCGCCCGTGCCCGGACCGCCGGCCAGACCGGGTGCGCCGGGGGAGCCGATGATGGTGTTCGTGGTGGTGCCGCCGACGGCTGCGGAGATGACCGCGCCGCCGTCGCCGCCCGCGCCGCCCACGGCCGCGACCGTGGTGTCGTTATCGGCCGTGCCCGTTCCGCCCGAGCGGGCGGTGACGTTGGACTGGGCGCCGGTGTTGGCCGAACTGCTGGAGAAGCCGAGCGACGTCACCGCGCCCAAGGCGCCGGTGGAACCGGAGCCCTGGCTGGTGGCCGGCGAGCCGGGGAGGCCCGGGCTGAGGAGGGTGGGGCCGGTGCCGGGCGACGCCCCCGCGGCGACGCCGAGGCCGCCCAGAGGGTTGCCGCCGGAGCTCTGGCCGCCGGAGCTGAGGCCGCCCTGGTCCCTTACCGCCGGGGTGATGTTCAGGAGGCCGGAGCTGACCGAGAAGGGGTTGGGGGTGGCGGAGCCGGTGTTGCCGCTGTCGCCGGTGTTGCCCGAGCTGGAGGACGGGTTGGCGACGGCGGACGAGGTGGCGTCGCCGGTGTTGCCCGAGTTGGTGGCGGAGGACTGGCCGGAGCCGGAGCCGCTGTCACCCGACACCGCCACCGGGCTGACCGTCACCTTGGCCGCGCCACCGTCGCCGCCCGAGGCCGTGCCAACGGCGGCGACGGCCCCGTCGTTCGAGCCGGGGAGGCCGACGCCGAGGACCGTGTTGGACTCGCCGGCGGCGATGGCGAGCGGGACCGCGGCGCCTCCGTTCCCCCCCTCGCCGCCGACGGCGACCAGGTCGGTGTCGTTGCGGGCGGGCCCGCTGACGCCCGATTCGCCGCTTCCGGCCGAGCTGGCGCCGGCGTTGGCTTCGCTGTTGGCCCGTCCGACCGACGACCCGGCGCCGGTCTGGGGCGCGACCGTGGTGGTGGGCGCGACGGTGCTACTGGTGGTGGTCTGCCCAGCCGCGGCCGTGGCCCCGACCGTCGTGCCCCCCAGGAAGGCCAGCAGCCCGGCCAGCACCGCGCTGCTCAGGGCAAGGGGTGCCCGCTTGTCCTGCTCCGGACCAGTCTCGATGCCCATTTGTTCGTCCTCTCCCGGACTCGGCATGACAGACCGCCGCAAGTCCCTGCCGGTTCGCGCGCGAGGACGATGTCCACGCCCGCGTCACGACAGAGGGCGGCAGACTAGCTTCGGGGGGCGCCAGTTCCAAGTATTCGGCCCGAGGCTGTGGAAAAACCCTCAACCCCTACTTCAGAGTTGAGGGTTGAGCCAGGTAGAGCGTTCCGAACTGCCGGGGCTAGGAGCCGGCGGCGAGCGCTTCCTCGTCGATGGCCCGCACCGGGTTGCCGGCGTCGAGTTTCACGCCGGGGCCCATGGTGGACGAGACGGTGATGCCCCGCATGTAGCGGCCCTTAGCCGACGCCGGCTTGACCCGGCCGAGCTCCTCCACCACTGCCCGCAGGTTGGTGAGGAGGGCCTTGCGGTCGAAGCTGACCTTGCCGATCGGCACGTGGATGTTGCCGTAGCGGTCGGTGCGGTACTCGACCCGTCCGCCCTTGAACTCCCGGACCGCCTTGCCCACGTCCATGGTGACGGTGCCCGTCTTGGGGTTGGGCATGAGGCCGCGGGGGCCGAGGACGCGTCCGAGCTTGCCCACCTGGCCCATGAGGTCGGGCGTGGCGATGGCCACGTCGAAGTCGAGGAAGCCGCCCTGGACGCGGGCGACGAGGTCGTCGGCGCCCACCACGTCGGCACCCGCTTCCCGGGCCTCCTCGGCCGCGGGACCGGCGGCGAAGACGACGACCCGGACCTGCTTGCCGGTGCCGGCCGGAAGCCCGACCGTGCCCCGGACGATCTGGTCGGCCTTGCGGGGGTCGACGCCCAGGCGCACGGCCAGCTCGACCGTCTCGTCGAACGTGGCCGACGCCAGGTCCTTCACCAGGTCGACGCCCTCGCCCGGACCGTGCAGGCGGGACTTGTCGAAGCGGCGAACGGCGTCGGTGTACTTCTTGGAGTCCTTCTTGGTGTGGGTCATCGCGACACCGTGATCCCCATGGACCGGGCCGTGCCCGCCACCTGCAGGCGGGCCGCCTCCAGGTCGTTGGCGTTGAGGTCGGGCATCTTCGTCTTGGCGATCTCGGTGAGCTGGGCGTCGGTGATCGACCCCGCGTTCTCCTTGCCCGGGTTGGTGGAACCCTTGGCGAGGCCGGCCGCGGCCCGGATGAGCACCGGCGTGGGGGGCGTCTTGAGGATGAAGGTGAAGGAGCGGTCCTCGAAGACGGTGATCTCGGCCGGCACGACCGTGCCCCGCTGGCTCTCGCTGGCCGCGTTGTACTGCTTGCAGAACTCCATGATGTTGACACCGTGCGGGCCCAGGGCGGTTCCCACCGGCGGCGCCGGCGTGGCTGCCCCGGCCGGGATCTGGATCCGCACGATCGCGGCTACTCGACGCTTTCCCATTTACAGCTTTGCCACCTGACTGAACTCGAGCTCGACCGGGGTCTCCCGGCCGAAGATGTTGACCAGGACCTTCAGCTTGAGCTGGTCCTCGTTGATCTCTGCGATTTGCCCGGAGAAGTCGGCGAACGGACCCTCGCGGACCCGGACGCTCTCGCCGACCTCGTACATCGGCCGGCGGGCGGGCTTGCGGGTGACGCCCTCGGTGCCACCGGACTGCACCTGGAGGATGCTCTCGACCTCTTTGCGGGACAACGGGGTGGGCTTGGCGCCCAGGCCTACGAAGCCGGTGACCCCGGGGGTGTTGCGCACGACCCGCCACGAATCGTCGTCGAGCTCGCAGCGGACCAGCAGGTAACCGGGGAACACCTTCTTCTGCACGGTGACCCGCTTGCCGCCCTTGAACTCGATGACGTCCTCCATGGGGATGACGCACTCGAAGATCCGGTCCTCCATGTTCATGGAGGCGATCCGGCTCTGGAGGTTGGACTTCACCTTGTTCTCGTAGCCGGCGTAGGTGTGGACCACGTACCACGAGCCCGGGCGGTCGTAGGGGCTCTCGACGGGGACGACTTCCTCGTCGACCTCGTCGTCGTCGGAGAGCCCGTCGTCGAAGACGATGGGCGGCTCGGGGGGCGGCTCGGGCGGGGACGCGGCGTCGAGGACGCCGCTCACCTCGGGGGTGGCTTCTTCGGGGTCGCCCAGCGAGGTGGTGGCGAGGATGTCGGGAATGGAGTTGTCGCTCATGGAGTCGCTCATTGGAAGAGGAAGATGACGGCTTTCCCGAACATGTAGTCGAGGAGGAAGATGAGGGCGGTGAGGATCAGCAGCGCCACCAGGACGATGATCGAGTAGTGGATGACCTCGCTCCGGCTGGGCCAGGCCACCTTGCGCAGCTCGCCCCGGACCTGGCGGAAGTACTCGGCCGCGCCGATGCGCTCCTTGGGAGGCCGCGCCGCGGGCCGGGTCGGCTCGCGACGTGCGGGTGCGCCGTCAGGGTCGAGTTGGCCCTGACGCTGCATCATCCGCTTCATCTGTCGATTCACGATTACCTCTTCGGGACCTTCTCGAGACGCGTGGTTTTCAGCACCAGCAGGGCAGGAGGGACTCGAACCCCCAACCGCCGGTTTTGGAGACCGGTGCTCTACCAGTTGAGCTACTGCCCTGGGTCAGCCCGGGGGGCGTGGGTACACCGAGGATAGCTCAGGGGCCGCCCAGGCGTCGCGGCGGGGTGGCGGCGGGGAGCGGCGGGGGCCGCTAGCTGGCGACTGCGACCCGGCGGTGCCGGCGGCTGGCCAGCACGATCGCACCGGCGGCACCGGCCGCGGTGGCGGCGGCGATGCCGCCCAGGTAGGCGGCCCGGCGGCCGGTGAGGAGGAACTTCATGGCCCCCCGCTCTCCCGCCGCCTCGAGGGCGACGAGGATGTCGGGCAGCAGGCCGGGGCTGGGCTCGATCAGCTCGGTGCGGAGCTGGTGCAGGGCCCGCAGGACCTTGCGGTACTGGGCCAGCTCGGCCTGGCAGCGCAGGCAGGTCTCGACGTGACGGCGCAGGTCGAGCTCGGCCACGTCGAGGCCGTCGACGATGCCGGGCAGGGCCGCGGCCACCGAGGCGCACGACACGCCGTTGCCGCGGGTGCCACCCGCGGTGGCCACCGAGGCCGGACGCACACCGAACTTAGACCGCACGGGCCTTCTCCTCTCCGGGCATCGGGAACAGCCGCTCGCGCAGCTTCCGGCGGGCCCGGTGCAACCGGACCTTCGCCGCCGCCTCGGTGATTCCCAGCTCGGAGGCAATCGCCTCGTGAGGCAGGTCGTAGACGTCACGCAGCACGACGACGGCCCGCAACGACGGGGCCAACTCGCTCAGGGCGGCCGTCATGCGGTCGCGCAGCGCGCCCGCCTCGGCCATCCCCTCGGGGTTGGACTCCGGCCGATCGTCGGCCATGGCGTCGTCGTCGGTGAGCTCGTCGTGACCGGCCTTGGACCGGCGGGACAGGTGGGTCGAGGCGCAGTTGGCCGTGATCCGGTACATCCAGGTGGAGAAGCGGGCATCGCCCCGGAAGCGCTTCAGGCCTCGAAAGGCCCGGAGGTAGGCGTCCTGGGCGACGTCGCGAGCGTCGTCGTCGTTCCCGGTGAGCCGGTAGGCCAGCGTGTAGACCTCGGCCTGGGTCATGCGGACCAACTCGGCGAACGCGTTGACGTCGCCGGCTTTGGCCTGTTCGACCAGGGTTGCCTCTTCAGCTGGAATCACCGGCTGTCCGACCCCGTCCGCGCCGGAAAGGTTACGGAAAGGCTCCTCGAACGGTTCCTCGTCGGGGTCGACCTGCGGGCCGACCCGTTCGTCGGCTAGCGGGTCTCCCGGTGGGTGGTGTGCGTCCGGTCCCACTTGCAGTACTTCTTGATCTCCATGCGCTCGCGGTCGTTCTGCTTGTTCTTCATCGTTATGTAGTTGCGGCGCTTGCACTGCTCGCACGCGAGCGTGATCTTTACGCGCTTCTCGCCCTTGGCCATCCGGGGCTTTCCTTTCCGTCACGAGCCAACCATCCTACGGCAGGCTCCGCCCGCCTGGAAACTCCTCTTGTGCGGTAGCGGCGGGCGGACTCGAACCGCCGACCCCTCGATTATGAGCCGAGTGCTCTTACCAACTGAGCTACGCCGCCTGGCAGGCCGTGAACGGGTGGATACCCGGAGAAGGTCCCGGGGGTTTCCAGCTTACAAGCCGTCCGGCCCCCCGTTTCACGGGACCGGGCGGCGCCTGTGGCGAGCCCCCTGTCGGAATCGAACCGACGACACCAGCCTTACCATGGCTGTGCTCTGCCGACTGAGCTAAGGGGGCGGGTCCTTCCCGATGATAGCCAGCCGGTCCGACCGGCCTGCCGAGTACCCGGACTTCGAGATCAGGCTGGCCCGTGCCGACGACGCCGAGTCCATCCGCGCCATCTACAACCTGGAGGTGGTCGAGTCCACCGTCACGTTCGACCTGGTGCCCCGTTCGGCGGCGGCCCAGCAGGCGTGGCTGGTCGAGCACGCGGGGGTCCACCCGGCCGTCGTCGTCGCCGAGGGCGGCTCCCCCGACGACCGAGTCGTCGTCGCCTTCGGCTGCCTGAGCCCATACCGGGCGCGGCCCGCCTACTCGACCACGGTCGAGAACTCGATCTACGTCCGGCGCGACCGCCAGGGCCGGGGCTACGGGCGGGCGATCCTCGAGGAGCTGCTGCGCCTGGGCACCCTCCACGGGTTCCACGCGGTCATGGCCCGCATCGTCGACGGCCACCAGGTGTCGATCGCCCTCCACCGGTCGTGCGGCTTCGAGATGGTGGGCGTCGAACGGGAGGTCGGCCGCAAGTTCGGCCGCTGGCTCGACGTCGTCCTGATGGAACGGCTGCTCTGAGAACAGCGGGCACACGCTCCGGCTGGGGTCGGCCTCGCGGGCGGCCCTGGGAGGCCGGGTAGGTTGGCGCCCCATGGAGCAGACGACGTGGAGGTGACGACCGAGCGGGAGGACGGCGTAGCGGTGGTGACCCTCCGGGGCGAGGTCGACGCCGACCACGCCGAGCAGCTGCGCGCCGCCTTCGGTGAGCTGCTGGGCATGGGGGTCCACAACTTCGTCATCGACCTGAGCGGCGTGATCGTCATCGACGGCGCCGGGCTGGCCGAGGTGGTCAACCTGTTCAAGCGGGTCCGCATCGGGCCGGGCGACGTGCGCCTGTGCGGGTTCCCAACGTGGGTGAAGGTCATGTTCGCCATGACCCGGCTCAACAAGGTCTTCGACTCCTATGAGACCCCGGCCGCAGCCGTCGCCAGCTTCGCCCCGACGGAGGCCGCATGAGTCCGCGGGCCGCCAAAGCCGTGATCCTGGCCGCCGGCCAGGGCAAGCGCATGGGCTCCGACCTGCCCAAGGTCCTCCATCCGGTCGACGGCAAGCCCATGGTGATCCACTGCATCGAGGCCACCATGGCCGCGGGGATCGACGACGTCATCCTGGTGGTCGGGGTGGGCCGTGACCAGGTGATCGAGGGGGTCGACGACGCCTACGAGGGCGTGGAGTACGCCGTCCAGGAGGAGCAGTTGGGCACCGGGCACGCCGTCGTCCAGGCCCGGTCGTTCCTCGACGGCTTCGAGGGCAACGTGGCCGTCCTCTACGGCGACATGCCCATGCTGACGGCGGACACGATCCGATCGGTGGTCGAGCACCGGGACACGACGGGCGCGGCCGCGGTCCTCCTCACCATCGAGCTCGAGAACCCGCCCGACTACGGCCGGATCGTCCGGGACGCCGAGGGACGGGTGGTCGCCATCGTGGAGGCCCGGGACGCCACGCCCGCCCAACTGGCGGTGCGGGAGGTCAACGTGGGGGCCTACTGCTTCGACGCACACCGCCCTGATGGGGGCCCTCGACCGCCTCCGGTCCGACAACTCCCAGGGCGAGTACTACCTCACCGACGTGGTCGGCATCCTCGCCGCCGACGGGGCGCGGGTGGAGACGGTGGTCACCGAGAACCTGGAGGAGACGCTCGGCATCAACGACCCCGAGCACCTCGACTTCGCCGAGAAACTGCGCCACATCCACTACGCGGAGAAGATGTACCCCCGGGTCGACGCCCTGGCCCGGGAACGGCGGCCGAAGCCCTCGTAAGCGGTTGCCGACGGGCCGGCTAGCCGACGAGGGTGGCGATGTCGATGACCGCCTGCACCACCAGGAAGACGAGGATCGTCCCCCCGATGAGCGTGTAGCGCCAGCGCCAGCGGTGGTCGGCCCGGAAGAACCGGCGCATCGACGCCACGATGGCCACGCACGAGACGGTGCCCACGACCAGGCCCAGCACCGGCCCGACGTTGCCGGCGATGCCCACGATGGGGCCCAGGACGGGCACCAGCACGTAGGTGAGCAGGCAGCGGACGGCGGAGATGAAGACCGAGGTGGAGAAGGCGTTCTCCGCCGAGCGGGCACTGGCCCGGGCGCCGTCGTCGGGGATGCGCAGGATGCGGCGCATGCGGAGGTCGGCGGCCGAGCGCGCCGGGACGGTCGTGCGGGACAACGGGGGGGCTTCCATCGGGTCAGACAGTAGAACCCAGGGCCCCTGTTCTTCGATTCGCGACCCCGGGCCGAGGTCGCGTCCGCACGTACGTACGTGATCCACCCTACGAGCCGGCACACCCTTCAGGCTTGAGGAGCTTCCCGACGCCCACCCGGCCCGCATTTTTGCGGAGGCCTGACCGCTAGAACCGACGTGTCAGACGGCTTCGTGGCCCGGGTCGACCTCGGCCGCGGTCTCGTCGACGAGGCGGAGACTGCCATCGCCGGCACGCGCCCGAGGGCCCGCTCGCGGGGCGGGGATGGCGAGGAGCCAAACGAGACCGACACTGGCCAGCTCGGGAAGGTGGAGCACCTCTCCCGTGAAGGGGACGCTCCCGTCGAAGACGTCGACGACGGAACCGACGACCAATGCCAGGGCCAGGACCTGCGCTACCGGCAGCATGGTGCGGGCTCGAGCCGGTCGTATGGCCACGACCAGGAGGCCAACTCCGTAGGCGACGCTGAAGGCGCCGAGGTGGCGGGCGGAATGCGACGAAGTTGCCGCCGCGTCGCCCAGCACCAGCGCCGGCAGCGACAGCCCGATGACCTGGAGGGCCACGATCGCCAGCGTCACCCGGACGGGCCCCCAACGACTTGCCCGATCAGCGATGGCGTTGAGCTTGACGACCCGCCGGGCCAGATCGGGCATCGTCTCCGCAGGACGGACGCGAAGGGCCCGCTCAGACTGCTCGGCATCGGCACGGAACTGGCGGCACTCGGCGCAGCGGGCCAGGTGGGCGGCGAGCAGGCGCTCGTCCACGCCACCCGCCTCACCGTCGATGACGGCCGAGATAGCCTCCTGCCACCGCTGGCATGCCATGTCGTTCCTGTCGCTCGTCGTGCCCGTGGGGTTCCCGCCGAGTTGAAAATGGGGCCGGGCACCGCGACCATTGCCTCGTGCCTTCGCCCGATCCTCTTCGCCCGCTCCTCGACGCTGCCCTCGAAGGTGACAACACCGCACTGGCCCAGCTCGTCGTGCGCACCCAACCTACGGTGTGGCGGCTTTGCTCTGCGTTGGGGTCGCCCGGCGAGGAGGAGGACCTGGTCCAGGAGACCTACCTACGCGCCCTGCGGGCCCTGCCCGGCTACCGGGGCGAGGCCCCGGTGCTCGTCTGGCTGGTGTCCATCGCCCGTCACGTGTGCGCGGACCACGTCCGCCGCCGCCAGCGTCAGCGCCGTCTGCTCGGCCGGCTGAGCGCGCTCGGGGTGCAGATCACCACCGTGCAACCGTCGGTGATCGACGATCTTGTCCAGGCGCTCGATCCGGACCGGCGCGACGCCTTCGTGCTCACCCAGCTCGTCGGCCTCAGCTACGACGAGGCGGCCGAGACCCTGGGCTGCCCCGTCGGCACAATCCGCTCCCGGGTGGCGCGAGCCCGTGCCGACCTGTTCGGACTGGTCCGTCGCGCCGAAGCGCAGTAGCCCGCCCGACGGGCACTGATCTGGCGGAGCGCCAGAAGGTCGGAACTTCGGGAGCGCGTCGGACGACTCCGTACGCGAGAGAGCGGTCACCGTCGCTCTCGCCGCGGGCCGCGTCGGGTCGCCAAACTCCAGGAGGGAAACGTCGATGGACGAGACCGGGCTTGGGCCAGGCAGTCCCGCACCGTTCGTCGGGGTCGATTCGCCCGGCACCCTGCCCGCAGTCGGAGAGCCGATCGGCATCGGCGCTGATGCGACCTCAGGATCGCAGTCCGCCCAGGCCAGCCGGCGGTGGCGCACGGTCTGGCGGATCCACTTCTACGCCGGGATGCTGGCTCTGCCGATGCTCGTGCTGTTGGCCCTGACCGGCCTGATCATCCTCTACACCGAGCCCATCGACAACGCCTTCGGCGCCAATCTCCGCCGGGTCGTCCCCGCCGGAGAGGTGGTGAGCCTCGACATCCAGCGGGCGGCGGTCGAGGCCGCGTTCCCCGACCTCGAGGTCAGCGGTGTGACAACCCCCCGGGGAGCGGGCCGGGCGACCAGGTTCACCATGGCCTCGGAGGAGGAGCGGTTCCGGGACGTCTTCGTCAACCCGTACTCGGGCGAGGTGCTCGGGTCGGCGGCACAAGGCTCGGGCATCGTCGGGCTGGCCAATCGTCTCCACGGCACGCTGAACAACGACTCGATCAAGGTGCCGCTGCCGATGATCACGGGCATCCTGGGCGACGGCCCCGCCTTCGCCTCGATACCGGTGGGCGAGATCGGCGTCGAGATCTTCGCCTGCTGGGGCCTGGTGCTGGCCGCCACCGGCATCTTCCTGTGGTGGCCCCGCAGGGCCGGCACCGGCAAGCCCTTGTTCCTCCCTAGCCTGAGCCGCTTCCGTAAGGGCGGCCGGGCTCGCTGGCGGGACCTCCATGCCGTGCCCGGGATCGTCTTCGCCGGCGTCCTCATCTTCTTCGTCACCACCGGCCTGCCGTGGTCGGCGTACTGGGGTGACAACTGGGCGGCGGCGTCGTCCGACATCACTCCGGCGCCCGCCTTCGACGAGCCCGCCTCCACCCTGGCCCGCACCGGCGACCTCGACCGCTTCGGCAACCGGATCGACTGGGCCGTGCGCGACGTGCCGGTGCCGGCCTCGGACCCGATCGCCGGCCCATCGGACCCGAGCGGTGGACTCGGCCATCCCGCCCATCCCGACCACGCCCCGGGCGACGCCGGGCCCGGCGGACAGTCGACGGCATCACCCTCGACCGTTGTGGCGCCAGGTCCGCCGGCGACCTTGGGCCTGCAGCAGATAGCCGAGATCGCCCGCATCGAGAACATGCAGAGCGGCTACAGCATCGCCCTCCCGGTGGACTCGATCGAGGATCCCGCCGGTCCCGTCTACGGCAGCTTCGTCCTCGCCGACCCGTGGCCGGCCCGGCTCGACTCCTCGGCCTACGTCTACGTCGACCAGTTCAGCGGCAAGACCCTGGCCCGGACGAGTCCCTTCGAGAGCGGCACCCTCAGCATGGCCACGTCCTTCGGGATCAACACCCACATGGGCACACAGTTCGGTCTGGTCAACCGCATCGTCATGACCGGCGGTGCCCTGCTGCTGCTGTGGATGGCGTTCACGGCCGTGGTGATGTGGTGGAAGCGGCGGCCCAAGGGCAGGGCCGGCATGCCTCGCCGGCCAGGCGATGTGGCCCTGCCCCGGGTGCTCAAGTGGTCGGCGGTGGGCATGGGCCTCGTCTACCCCCTGTGGGCATTGAGCGCGCTGGCGATGGTGGGCGTCGACCGCTTCGTCATCCGGCGAGTGGCCCGGCTGCGGAACACCTTCGGCATGCGTTGACAGAGCCTCTCGATTCAGAGCCGGAGTAGGTGTACGGCCCGGCCGAGGGGCTGGGAGCGGACCCGTTGCCGAAGACTCGCTCAGTGGTTCCGGGAGGGTCAGGCGCGGTTCGGAACCTTGGCGGAGGGGAGGCAGAGCGACCCCCCAGGCAGCGCATCGAGACAGCGGTCGGCGACGACTTCGAGCAGGGCGTCGTCATGGGAGATGGCGAGAATCCCTATCTCACCGGCCCGGGCCCGGCGCACGAGGACCTGCCAGAGCTGGGCCTGGGTGATCGGGTCGAGCATGGCGCTGATCTCGTCGGCGACCACGAACCTGGGCCGCGCCAGCAAGGCCCGCGCCACCGCGATCCGTTGGAGCTCACCCCCCGACAACTCGTTCGGGTAACGGTCCAGCCAACCCCCGGCGATCGAGAGCTCATCGAGCAACGCCTGGTCGGGCCCGCCCGCCTCGGCCAGGATCCTTCCCAGGCGCCAGCGGGGGTTGACCGCCAGCTCGGGGTGCTGGAAGACGAGCTGCACCGGAGAGGCTCCCCGGCTGGGCAGTGCGATGCCGCCGACCGTGACGGTCCCACGCTCTGGCACCAGGAGGCCGGCCAGCAGCCGCCCGAGCGTCGTCTTGCCACAGCCACTCGGGCCGCGCAGGCCGACGATCTCGCCCTGGGCCAAGTGGATGGTGGCATCCCGAACCACCAGGGGGTCGCGGCGGCGGTAGCGGAACGACAGGCCAGCACCGTCGAGCAGGGCGCGATCGCCCGCGTCTGGCTCAGGCACGGATGCACCTCACCAGGGCGCCGTTGACGGCACGGGACTCGGGTCGGCCGCGATCGCAGTCCGGTGACCGCTCGGGGCAGCGGGGAGCGAACAGGCAACCCGGTGGCAGGTCGGTCGGTGGTGGCTGAGCGCCGGCGAGAGGGGCGAAGCCGTGCCCGGGCAGCGCCGCCCACAGGGCCCGGGTGTAGGGATGGCGGAGGTCGGTGCCATCTCCACCGAAGCGATCGGCTGGGCACACCTCCACCGTGGTCCCGGCGTAGAACACGGCGACGGAGTCCGCCACCCCCAGCGCGGCGAGCAGGTCGTGGGTGATGAGCACCACGGCTGCGCCTTCGTCGGCCATTGCCCGTAACCCGGCCAGTGTCTCGGCGACGACGGCCGGGTGCAGGCCCGGTGTGGGCTCGTCGGCCAGCACGAGCGCGGGGCGTCCGACGGTGGCGGTCGCGGTGAGCACCCGCCGGGCCATGCCTCCCGACAGCTCGTGCGGATACCTGCTACCGGTGCCCTCCGGCAGCTCGAGCCGCCGGAGGGCGGTCAGGGCCGCAGCCGGTGGGTTCGCCGATCCGGACAGATGGGCCGACCGTTCGACTTGGGGCCCGACCTTGGTCACCGGATCGAGCGCGGCGACGGTCTGGGGGATGAGGCAGATCTCCCGTCCCCGCAGGCTGCGCAGGCGGGACTCCGAGAGTTGCTCGCCCCGGTAGAGAATCTGGCCTGACACGGTGGCGTTTCTCGGGAGGACTCCGAGCACGGCCTGGGCCAGCAGCGACTTGCCCGACCCGCTGGAGCCGACCACTGCCACCAGCTCGCCGGCTCCCACCACCAGGTCGATCCCGCTGATCACCTCCAGCCGCCGCCGCCGCAGTCCCGCCTCGTACTGGGTGAACACCACCTGCAAATCTCGTACCTCCAGCACCGGGCAGGCCCTGGCCTCCCAGCTGGTCACTCCTGCACCGTCCGGGGATCGGTGAGGCCGCGAAGCTGGTGGCCGAGCACGTCGACCGTCTTGACCATCAGCAGCAGGGCCAAGCCGGGCAGCACCGCCAGCCACCAGGCGCCGACCGACAGGTAGCGCATCCCGTCCGCCAGCAGGATGCCGATGGCCGGCTCGTGAGGCGACAGGCCCAGGCCGAGAAAGCTCAGCGCCGACTCGTGCAGGATGGCGTGAGGAAACAGCAGCACCAGTCCCACGCTGAAGTGGGGAACGAGATGGGGCACGAGGTGGTGCCGGCCCACCCAGGCTCCCCGCCGCCCGAGGCGGTAGGACACCGCCACGTAGTCCGACGCCGCCACCCGCCGGGCCTCGCCCCGCAGGACCCGGGTGAGCGCGGGCCAGTGGGTGATGGCCACCCCGATCACCACCGCCTTCATGCCCCCGCCGAGGACGAAGGCCAACAGGATGAGCAGGACCAGGTGGGGCAAGGCCATAACCAGGTCGACCATCCACCCGACGACGGCGTCGACCCGGCGGCCCAGGGCACCGGCGGCGGCGCCCAGGACGAGGGCGATGGCGGCGCTGACCGCGGCGGCCAGGGTGCCGACGAGCAGGGAAAGGCGCAGCCCGGCCAGGGTGCGGGCGGCCTGGTCGCGGCCCAGCCGATCGGTGCCGAACGGATGACTCAGGCTGGGCGACAGGTTGCGGGCGGCGAGGTCGGTTTGCCCGGCACGGGCCGACACCAGCGTTCCCGCGACGAGGATCACCAGGAGCACGGCAACTGTGGCCACGGCGGTCACGATCGTGCGCGTTCGCCGGTCGGCCAGCCAGCCCGGTACCGGAATGACCGGCTGGTCGAGGACGGGTGCGAGCGGCGTCACCGCTGGGCCTCCATGGGCCGCGCCGAGCGGAGCAACGAGACCCGTGGGTCGGCGACGCTGTGGGCCACGTCGCCCAAGAGGTTGCCGATGTAGACGAAGACCGTGGTGGCCAACACGATCCCGAGCAGCAGGGGGACGTCGCCCCGGATACCGGCCGCGGCCGTCGCCTGGCCGAGCCCCGGGTAGCTGAACACCGTCTCGGCCAGGATGGCGCCGCCGAACAGCTCGGACAGGGAGCCGAACTGCAGGAGCAGCGCCGGCACGGCCGCGTTGCGCAGGAGGTGGTGGCGGACCATACCCCGGCCGTGCTCGCCCTGGGCCCGGGCGAAGACGGCGGCGTCGCTGTGGAGGAAGGCGACGGCCTGCTCCCGGGTGTGCAGCGCGATCGCTCCCACCCCGACGATGGCCAGTGTGGCCGCGGGCAGGATCAGATGGTGGAGGCGGTCTCCGAGACCGATCGACGACGGGTCGGCGCCGATGGGCCCGGCGCAGCACACCGGTGCCCAGCCGAAGGAGATGGCAAACACGTACAGCAGGAGCAGCCCGACCCAGAACGTGGGCGCGGAAGCCAGGGTGTAGACCCACCAGCGCACGCCGCGGTCGACCCACGATCCCGGCCGGGATCCGGCCAGGATGCCGAGGGCGAAACCGAACACCCCCGCCAGCAGCCAGGCCAGCACCATCAACGCCAGCGACGCCATGAACCGGGTGCGTAGCACCTCCGCCACCGGGGCGTTGTAGATCATCGAGGTCCCCAGGTTCCCTTGCCCGGCCTGGCCCGCCCAGCGCAGGAATCGGACCGGGGCCGGGTCGTCGAGGCCCCAACGCTCTTCGATCTGGGCCCGTTGCTCGGGGCCGATCTGAAGGATCTCGGCGCCCACATAGGCGTCGACGGGGTCGACCGGCGAGGCCTCGACGAGCACGAAGCCGGCTACCGACACCGCCACCAGCAGGATGCACAGGCGCACGGCCTTGCCCGCGATCCAGCGCAGGACGTCCGTCCTGGTCGCGGCCCGGGCCGGGGCCGGGTTCCCGGGCGGGGCCGTGTCGGGGTACTCGGCGGCCGTCCCCTGGGTCAGCAACTCCATGTCCAGGACGTGATGCCGGCGGTGATCGGGAACCCGTGGCCGTGGGGTTCGACCTGGGTCTGGTGCACGTCAAGGCAGTCGTCGACGTAGTAGGTGTGGTCGAGGTTGACCAACCACGCCCAGGCGGCGTCGGCCTTGGCCGTGAACCCGGAACCCTTGTTGTCGAACTGGGCCGCCTTCCAGAAGACGTCGGCCTCGTCGGGACTGGTCGCCCCCAGGGCCAGGTCGAGGTAGTTGTCGACCGGGGCACTCTGGTAGTAGCCGGCGTTGTAGTAGTCCACGCCGGCGAAGGACGAGTGGTAGAGGTTGTACATCTCGGTCTGGTCGTGGCTGCCCCAGCCGAAGAGGACGGCGTCGGCGTGCATCCGCATCTCGATCTCGTCCCACGACTTGCCCTCGACGTTCACGTCGATCCCGGCCTGGCGGATCATGTCGCCGGCTGCCAGCGCCAACCCCTGGCGAGTGGTGTCCGTGCCCGGATAGATCAGGGTGAACCGGGCCGGCAGGCCGTTCAGCTCGACCACCCCGTCCCCGTCGCCGTCTCGCCAGCCCGCGTCGGCGAGGATCTGCTTGGCCCCCTCCACGTCCTTGTCGTTGATTGCCGAGTCGGCCTCGAACCACGGGAGCCCGTCCACCGGGCCGACCGCAGGACTGCCGAAGCCGTCGAGCACGCCGGTGACCAGGACGTCGCGGTCGACGACGACGTTGATCGCCTGGCGGATGGCCTGGTTGGAGGTGACCGCGTTGCCGATCGGGTAGCCATCGGCGGTGGTCTTGCCTTCGGCGAGGGCGGTCGGCAGCATCATTCCCCGGTTGTCGACCGAGTCGACCGAGACGAGCCTCATGCCGGCGAATCGGTTCGGTGGCGAGCGACTGGGCGACGGCCGCGAGATGCACGTCTCCGGCCTTGGCCAAGGCCAGCGTTGCGTCCTCCTCGGTGAAGAGGAAAACGATCCGGCCGAACGCCGGCTTCTGGCCGTAGTAACCGGGGTTGGCCTCGACGACGAGTTGTTGGCCCTCGTCCCAGCGGACGAGCTGGTAGGGCCCCGAGCCGATGGGGTTTCGCCCGTAGGCCTCGTTGTGGGCGTGCTTGGGCACGATGCCGAGGGTGATGAGGCGATTGACGAAGGTGCTCTGGGGCTTCTTCAGCTTCAGCTCGACCGTGTCGTCGTCGACGACGGTGGCGGCGTCGAGGACGGTCACGTCGGTGAGGCCACCCGACTGGCTGGCCCTGGTGAAGGTGTAGGCGACGTCCTCGCTGGTCACGGGCGTGCCGTCGGTGAAGTTGACGTCGGTGCGGATGTCGACCGTCCAGACCAGGCCGCCCTCGCTGACGCGGTAACCGGTCGCCAGGTCGTTCACAACCTCGAGGTCGGCGTCCCGCCGGAGCAGCGTCGACTGGAACAGGGGCGACCCGTACCGGCCCCAGCCCAATGTCGGGTCGTATCCGTCCTCGGACTCGCCCCCGACTGCGAGGCGCAGCTCGGTCGGCGCCGCGGCCTTGGTCGCGGGGCCAGTGCTGTCGCCCGACGAGCAACCGGCGAGGGTCACCAACAAAACCAGTCCCATGATCCTGCGCATTGCGAGATCCCCCCTGATGCGACCTGGATGCGTTAGGTACGCACGGGTGCGGACTATAGATGCGATCTGCTCGCAACACCAGAGGCTCGACGTTCGGTCGCCACCGCTCGACCACAACCCTCATCGCAACCCCAGGAGGGTCCCTGCGCGATCCGAAGCCGACGACGTGGTGGTCGCCCGTCGGCCGCACATCTTGTGACGGAGGAGCGCCAACTCTGTGACGGTCCTGGCGTGTATGCGTGCGTACGTACGTACGTGCGTGCGTGCGTGCGTGCGTGGGTAGTTCACACGTACGGGTGGACCAGGACTTTCCCGATGTATTGGTCACCGTCACCACGGGTTAAGCGCAAGGTTCCCACGCGGCTGTCGGCGGCCCACCCCTCCAGTACCGGCTCCTTGAGCGCGCTCCTGGGCCTCGGACCGCGCCGACCAGGCAGTGGGTCGCCCGGATTCAGGATGTCTTGAGGTGAGGGCGAAGGCCCAAACTGGTCACATAGCACCGCGGCGGCGAGCTGATCCAACGCTGCTCACCGCAGTCGGCAGTGCGTCCCTCGGAGTGTCAGGGGCGACGACTGTTTCGAATCCGGGCCAGCTCCGGCCGGGGTTGGGCCCGATCGTCCGTCCGTCCGATCGCAGCCGGGTCGGCGGCCTACTGGCGTTGTTGTTGGTCGCCTTCGGTCTCGCACCATTGTCGCCGCCCGCCACGGAAACTGAGACGGCGGGAGTCCCCAGCGCTGTCAGCGCCGGGGCTTGTTGACCGCCTCCCAGAATGCGTCAGCCCAGATCCGATAGCCCCGGTTGCTCGGATGGAACCAGTCCGCGGAGAAGTCGGTGAGCATGCTCGCCCAACCCCCCGCTGCATCGCTTCGTGGAGCCCTG
This sequence comes from uncultured Acidimicrobiia bacterium, assembly GCA_963829165.1. Classification (GTDB taxonomy): domain Bacteria; phylum Actinomycetota; class Acidimicrobiia; order Acidimicrobiales; family AC-14; genus JAXDMK01. The sequence continues at coordinate 163,371 of CAWHIC010000001.1, forward strand.
CGACCGGCAGCCCTCGGGATTCGGCGACCTGGGTCACATATTTGGCGGCCTCGGCGGAGTCTCGCCCCGTGCCCCCGTGCATGAACCACGGGACGTCGCCCACCACGGCGCCGGCCGGCAACCCTGCGATCAACGCATCGACGTCGGAGCGGAAGCGGACGGCGTCGTAGTGCCGGATGTCGTTGCCGCCAACCGCGACGGTGACGACGTCGGGGGTCAGCCCGGCCAGCGTCGGCAGCTGGTCTGCGACGACGTCGTCGACACGTGCCCCCGTGCGGCGGAGGTTGATGACCTGCACCGGGCGGCCCTTCGCCGTCCGGAGTCGGTCGGCGATCAACCCGACGTAGCCCTTGTCCGGTCCACTGGCACCGATCCCCTGAGCGGTCGAATCCCCGAGGGCGACGTAGAGGATCCCACCGGGCTCGCCCCTGGCCATCGACCAGTAGCGGCGGTAGCGATCGACCTCTTGCTGGAGATGCCAAAGCCGGACGCCCCAGATGCCGACCAGTCCCAGGGTCAGCGCGAGGAGAGCGGATAGCAGCGGGTGGCGGCGCAGAAGGCCTGCCCGACTGTGACCGTGCGCGGCATCGTCGGGCGTCACCACCCGCCTTCCACCGGCCGCCGGGCGGGCTGCCCCCGGGCGGTCAGGAGACCGCAACTTCCATCTTCATTCCACCGGCGAAGTGGGCCAGGTTCGTGGCGGCCGATCTCGACGTCACTGCCTGGTCGAACGTGTGGGTGAGCGTGCCGGTCATGCCCGGCTCGATGGTGACATCGGGGTCGGCGGCGGCGCCGATCGTGTCGGTCTCGTGCATGGCCTGGGCGGCGGCATCGCCGACGAAGGCGTCATGGACGACGCTGCCGTTGTTGCGGATGACGAACTTGACCTTCTCGCCCCGCCCCACAGTGAGGGCGGCGGGCTCGAAACGGTTGTCTACCATCGACAACTCGACAGTGCGGGTGCCCCCTTTGTTGCCGGCGCTGGTCGTGGGCCTGTCGGAGCCACCGCACGCCACGTCGACAAGGCCTATGGCGATCACGCGCTACGAGCGGACGGAAGAGCTTCATGTGGCTCCTGCGAGTGATCGGCGGCAGAGGTCGGGGGTCGGAGCTGGATGCGCCGCAGGAGCTGGGCATTGAGGGCGACGACGATGGTCGAGCCGCTCATGAGGATGGCCCCGACGGCGGGCGACAAGGTGATGCCGGCCCACGAGAACCCACCCGCCGCCAGGGGGATGGCGAGGATGTTGTAGCCGGCGGCCCAGGCCAGGTTCTGGATCATCTTGCGGTAGCTGGCCTGGGACAGTCGGATGACCGACACCACCGCCCGAGGATCGTTGGAGGCGAGCACGACGCCGGCGGACTCCATGGCCACGTCGGTCCCGGCGCCGATGGCGATGCCCACATCGGCCCGGGCCAGGGCGGGGGCGTCGTTGACCCCGTCGCCCACCATCGCCACCCGCAGGCCCCGGGCCTGCAGCTCGGCCACCTTGGCGTCCTTGTCCTCGGGCAGGACCTCGGCCATGACCTCGTCGAACCCGAGGGCGGCGCCGACGGACTCTGCCACCTGGCGGGCGTCGCCGGTGATCATCACCACCCGCCGGCCCATCCGGCGCAGCTCGGCCACGGCCTCGGCCGCCTCCGGCCGGATCTCGTCCTCAAGGGCGAGCGCACCGACTATCTCGTCCCCGCGCACGAGGTAGAGGACCGCCGCGCCCCGCGCCCGCCACTGATCGGCAGCCTCCTTCAGCGAAACCGGTTCGGTGAGCTGACGCTCCCGGAGCAGGGCGGGACCCCCGACGGCGTAGCGCTGACCATCAACCGTGGCCTCCACGCCCCGGCCGACGATGGAGCGGAACTGGCTGGCGGGCGACACCGAGCCGCGCTGGTGGGCCGCGGCCACGATGGCCCGGGCCAACGGATGCTCGCTGTCGGACTCGACCGAACCCGCCAGGCGCAGGACCTGATCCTCGTCGAAGCCGACCCCGGCCACGGCAGTGAGGGCGTGCTCACCTTTGGTGAGGGTCCCGGTCTTGTCGAACAGCACCGCATCGACGGTGCGCATGCGCTCCAGGGCCAGCCGGTCCTTGATCAGGATGCCGGCCTGGGCGGCCACGGCCGTCGACAACGAGACCACCAGGGGGATGGCCAGGCCGAGGGCGTGGGGGCAGGCGATGACCAGCACGGTGACGGTGCGCACCACCGCGTCGTCGAGCGAGCCCGCCGCCCACCAGGCCACGAAGGTGACCACCGCGGAGCCGGCCGCGACATAGAACAGCAGGGCGGCGAAGCGGTCGGCGAGGGCCTGGGCCCGGCTCCGAGACGCCTGGGCCTCGGCCACCAGGCGCTGGATACCGGCCAGGGCGGTGTCGTCGCCGACCGCCTCCACCCGGACGCGGAGGGCCGAATCGGTCACCACCGTGCCGGCGATGACCGGGTCGCCGGCGCCCTTGGCCACCGGGCGGGATTCGCCAGTGACCATGGACTCGTCCAGCTCGGCCTCGCCGTCCACGACGACGCCGTCGGCCGGCACGCGCCCGCCGGCCCGCACGAGCACCACATCGGCGCGCCCGAGGGCCGAGGTCGACACCGTCTCGATCTCGCCGCCGGGGCGGACCCGCTCTGCCTCGTCGGGCAGCAGCGCGGCCAGGGCGGCCAGCGCCGACTGGGCCTGGCCCAGGGCCCGCATCTCCAGCCAGTGACCCAGGAGCATGATCGTGATCAGCGCCGCCAGCTCCCACCAGAAGTCGAGGTCGAACCATCCCAGGCTCGTGGCCAGCGACGCGGTGTAGGCCACCGTGATCGCCATGGAGATGAGGAGCATCATCCCGGGACGACGACCGCGGACCTCCGACCATCCACCGGAGAGGAACGGCCAACCACCCCACAATAAGATGCCGGTGCCGAGGACGGGCCCGACCCAGGCCATGGCGGGGAAGTCGATCTCGTAGCCGAGCCAGTCCATGACCATGTGGCTGGTAGCCACGAGGGGGATCGTCAGGAGCAGGCTCCACCAGAACCGCCGGCGGAACATGGCGACGTGGTCACCATGACCTCCATGGCCCCCGGTGTCGTCGTGCTCACCCGTCGACTGGTCGTCGCCGTCTGGGTGTCCGACTCCGGTGTCGATCCCATCGTCGTCGTGGACCGTCAATGCTGTGTCGTGGGTGGGATGCATCCGGTCCTCCTCCTAGCTTCTGATCAGGCGGGCGACGGCGGCGGTGGCCTCGGTCAGCTTCTTGTCCGCCTCCGGACCTCCAGTGGCCACCGCATCGGTCACGCAGTGGCGGAGATGGTCGTCGAGCAGGCCCATGGCCACACTCTGCAGGGCCTTGGTCGCGGCCGAGATCTGGGTGAGGACGTCGATGCAATAACGGCCCTCCTCCACCATCTGCTGAAGGCCCCGGACCTGGCCCTCGACCCGCCGCAGCCGCTTCAGCAGGTCGTCCTTGTCCATGTCATATCCAGTCATATGACTTACTATACCCGGGTAGAGTACCGACGAAACGGCGAAGTTATGGGACTCAACGAGGCGACCGCCAAGGAGGTGAGGGCGGAGACGGTCGACCGAGTGGCGCCGCAGGTGGACACCGAGGCCGCGACCGCCCCCCCGACGCCACGATCGAGGAGCTCCTGTGGCACTACCTCACCGGCGGCGCGGCGGCCGGCGGCTGTGGTCGAAGACTCCGCCTTCCACGGACTGCCCGGGCGGGCAGCTCGAGAGCCTGGGCGACCGCCACCCGTCGACCAGGATCATGCGCACCGACGCGCCGGTGGCGACGACGGGGTGCTGTCCGAGGCGATCGGGCCATGGAGGCAAGCCGGTGTCGACCGTTGGCGGTGTGCGACGGCGAGCCCTTCGTCGGTGTCATCGGCGTAGAGAGGACATCGCCCGGCTCGTTGAGATCCTGCGGGAGCGCACGGCTGGCCCTTGGCCACCTGGCGATTAACCGGGCGTCGTCGCTCGGAGCCTCTTGCCGCACCCCCTCTAATCCAGGGGGCGGTCGATCGCTCGGATTGCCGCGGACGCGCCGAGGACCGCCGCGGCGAGCGAGAAGAGCAGGTGCACGGTGCCGATCTCGCGGGCGGCGTCGGGGCCGGCGGCCCCGGCCCAGATCGCAGGTGCGACAAAGGGAACCCACCGTCCCACTCCGAGCGACGCGAGGATCTGGCTGACCGCCGTGACACCGATGATCGCGCCGACCGCCCCCAGGTAGCTCCGCGTCGTGACGGCAACCCAGGCGAACGGCAGACCCAGGAGGCCCATCAGGACGGTCGCCACGACCACCGTGGCCGCTTGGCGCCATACGACCGCGGTCATTCCTCCCGGATCGGTCACCGCGCTCGCGACGACCGTCAACGCCGTGGCCGTCACCGCACACGCGATCGCCCACGCGGTTGTGATCGTGATCTTCGCCATAGCCACGGCCCGGAGGGTGACGGGCAGCGCGTAGAGCGACCCGATCGTGTGATCGGCGTACTCACGTCCGAACAGCCACGCCGCCACAAACCCCGCGGCGATCAGGATCGCGACACACATGATCCGGCCCGCCGCCAGCAGCTGGGCCTCGCTCGCAGTGCCCTGACGGTAGACGGCGAACTGCGCTGCGTTGGGCCCGTCGAGCACCGCTGCTCGGGCCAGCCACACCGTGCCCAGCGAGAAGACGGGTGTCGCCAGAACGACGAGCCCCGTGGCCAGCCGGGCGACCATTGATCGGCGGAACTTCATCCACTCCACCGCCAACGCGGTCATCACGGCGCAGCCGCCGCGGCGTCGAACGCTCGGACCATCGCGAAGAAGGCGCGCTCCAGATCGATGGCGTGCGGTTCGAGGCTGCCGATCACCCGCCCCGCGTGAACGACCGAGATCCGATCGGCGATGCGAGCCACCTCATCGAGATGATGGCTCGACACCAGCACCCCCGCGCCCAGCCCGGCCCGCTCCACGATCGCGTCGCGCAGCAACAAGACCCCCGCAGGATCGAGCCCGTTGGTGGGTTCGTCCAGGATCAACAAGTCGGGGCCATGCGCGAGCACACACGCAAGCCCGACCCGCTGCCGGTTGCCGAGCGAGAGTGTCCGGGCCCTGCGGTCGGCCCACCGGTCGAGCTCGAAGCGTCCCGTCCACTCGGCGGCAAGACGGTTGGCTTCGGTCTTGGGTACCGCGTGGAGGCGGGCGGCGGTGGCGACGTTCTCCCGGACCGTCAGTTCCGGATACGCGAACGGGTGCTCGATGAAGTGCCCGACGCGCGCCCACAGCGACGCGCGGACAACGTGAAGATCCTCGCCGAGGACGCTGATCTGCCCCGAGTCCGGGGAAACCCGGCCGACGACCGAGCCCATCAACGTGGTCTTGCCGGCGCCGTTGAGTCCCACGATCGCATGGATCTCGCCCCTTTCGACCTGCAGGTCGACACCCTCGAGTGCGACGAGATCGCCATAGCTCTTTCGGAGCCCGATGACTGTCATCGCCGTCACCGCGCGGGCTCCAGGGTCGGAACGACGGTGACGAGCGCGGCGCGGACCACTTCGGTGAGCGAGGCTCCAGGTTCGGTGGTCGCCCAGTGCAGCAGGACCGTCGAGATCGCCGCCAGACACGCCGCGGCTGCCACCCGGATCTCGAGCGGATCGCTCCCGTCCGACACGCACATCGCGACGATGGAGTCCTCCGTCGCTCGCGTGTTCTCGCCCATTGCGGCACGCAGCTCCGCCACGCCCGCGGCGACGGCGATGCGCCGGCGAGCGTCGGTCCCCACAGTGTCACCGAACGACTCGGACACCGCCAAGAGCCCGCGCGCCACCCGGTCGATCGCCGGCAACGATGCCGGTTGACCACGCACGGCACGCGCGATGGCGGGGTCGTAGGGGTCCTCGAGCAGCACCGACTCCTTCTTGGGGAAGTGCCGGAAGAACGTCATGTGCGACACGCCACAGGCGTCCGCTATCTCGTTCACCGTGGTTCGCTCGTAGCCTTTCCTCTCGAACAGCTCGAGTGCCACCTCAGCCAAGCGCCGGCGAGTCGAAGCTGACCGGTCGGGGGCCACCCCGACGATGTTAGTCCCTAACATTACCAGCGCGGTGAAGTCGCCCTCTGCTCAGACCGGTGATCCCCCATCGGCCGGAGAGCCGGGTCAGGAGGGCGAGACCAAGGACGACCGATCCGAGCTCGATGAAGGCGAGTGCGCTGTCGCTACCGGCGGTGACGAGCACCCCGCTCATTGGTGCACCCAGTAGAGAGCATCCACAATCGCGCAATGTGCGCGCCGCGAGCCCTCGTCCTGACCTATCCGGCAGGGTCGATGGGACCGGACCTCAGCCGGATGTGTCCATAAGCCCCGATGCCGCGAGCCTCACGGTTGGCCCTCTCCCGCGACGACACGTCACTGACGAACGGCTGCTCGGCGATCACCAGAACGACGTCGTCGGTGATGCCTCCGTCGCAGTGGCGGTCCAGGTCGTCGAGGATCAGCTCGAGCACCGTGCCGGGTTCGGGGGTGCCCACATGTCGCTGGTAGCTCGACTGAAGGTCGAAGTAGTCGCCTCTCTCGTCGCGCCCCTCGATCGCACCGTCGCTGTAGAGCAGCATCCGCGACCCCGGACCCAGGCTGACCTCGTCGGCGACGGCATCCGTGCCGAGGCAGAGCGGCAGCGACGCGCAGGTCTCGATCGGATGGACCTCCTGACTCTGCGCCAGAAGTGGGAGCGGCTGCCCGCAACGGACGATCGTGGCCTGTGCTCCGTCGAGTTGAACGAACACCGCGGTCGCAAAGTCCTCGCCGGCCTGGTCGACCGCACGACCGCCCGCGTCATCGACGGCCTTGACGACCGCGGTCAGGTCCGGCTCCGAGAAGGCGCGACTACGGAACTCGCCCAGGAGCACCGCCGCCAGGCGCACTGCGTCGAGTCCCTTCCCGCGGACATCGCCGACGACGATCCGGACGCCCCACGGCGTGTCCAGCGCCTCGTAGAAGTCGCCGCCTATCTGCGCCTCTGCCGATGCAGACACGTACCGGGCTGCGAGCCGGATGCAGCGGATCTCGTCGGGGAGGGGGCGGAGGATCGCCTGTTGGGCCACGTGAGCCACACGGGTCATGGCCTGCAGCTTCTGCTCGCGAGCGGTGCGCCTGGATGCGAGCCAGACGGCGAGCGTCCCCCCGATCGCCACCGAAGCGACGCGGACGGCGTGGGGGGAGGTGCCGATGGTCTGGTCCGTCCAGCCCAGGAGGACGCCGAACAACGTCGCCACCACGGCCACGGTCGCGGTGTCTCGGACCGAAGCCAATGCGGACGCGACGAATGGTCCGAAGACCAGGGGCACGATCAGCGACGCGTCCACGCCGTAGATGAGGTCGATGGTCGCGGCCACGATCGTCGTGCCTGCCGCGATCCAGCGACCGTTGCCGGTGTCGCCGGTCATGACTTACTGATACGGCCGCTGCTACTGCGCAGGGGAGCCTTCCGGCCGCAATGCTTTCAGCAGATCCACGCCCGTGGCGTTCTCGAGCTGCTCGACGAGCCCGATCACCGCCGCCGGCAGTTGGCCCATGAAGCCCGGGATCCCCGTGCCCTGGCCCCCACTGTCAATGATGGAAACCTTGTCGATGTCGACTGCAGCCACCGTGGAGACAATGCTGTCGATGATGTCGGGGAGCATCCGCAGGACGAAGACGCGCTGGGCGTCGGCGCCCGCCGCCTTGTACTGCTCGACCAGTCGGCGGAAGACCTCGATCTGGGCGTTGCCGTCCTCGATGATCTTGGCCGCGTCGGCCTTGGCCGCCAGTTCCTTGGCCTCGAGGTCGGCCCGGGCCGGCGCGATCACGTAGGCCTCCAGCCGGCGTGTCTCCAGCTTCACCCGCTCGGCCTCCAAGGCCTGCTCAGCGATCACCTTGGCCTTCTCCCCGGCGACCTTGGCCTCGGCCTCAGCCGCTCCGGCGATGGCCTCCAGCTCCGCCTGGCGGACCCGGAGGGCGTTCTGCTGCTCGACGATCTTGAGGTCGGCCTGGGCCGTGGCGATCTCTGCCCGCTGGCGGGACAGAGACTCCGACTCCTCGGCCTCGGCCTTGAACTGGGCCTCGGCCACCCGGGCTTCCTTCAGCACTTCCGCCGTCTGACGACGACCCACGGAGTCGAGGTAGCCCACCTCGTCGGTGACGTTCTGGATCTTGAGGACATCGAGCTCCAGACCGAGAGTCTTGATGTCGTCGTCGGCCTCCTCGATGAGGGTCTGGGCGAACTTGAGCCGGTCCTCGTTGACCTCCTCGGGAGTGAGGGTGGCGAGCACTCCTCGCAGGTTGGCTTCGAGCGTCTCCTTGGCGATGGCCGCGATCTCGCTTTGGGGAACCTCGAGGAACCGCTCCACGGAGTTCTGGAGCAACCCTTCGACGCTCGAGACCTTGACGTTGGCGATGCCCTGGACGTGCAAGGGGATGGCGCCCTTCGAGTAGGCGTTCATGACCGATACCTCGATGGGGATGGTGTTGAGCTCCATCCACGACACCCGTTCCAGTAGCGGGACCCGCAGCGTCCGTCCGCCGCGAATGGCCCGGTAGCCGACGGTACGACCGTCGCTCAGCTGGCGGGAGCGGCCGGAGATGACCGCCACCCGGTTCGGGGGGCAGATGATGATCAGGCTGCGGATCGTGGTGAGGATCACCAGGACGACGACGGCGAGCACCGCGCCGAGGATGAGGGCGGTCATGGGTTGGCTCCTTCGTTGAGGTGGGCTGCCGTCAGCTCAGCTCCGGGTCCAGGGCGGTGACGATTGCAATGCCGTTGTGAACCTCCACGACCAGGACGGCCGAGCCCACAGCAAGGTCGGCCGGCGCCTCAGGAACGGCGTGGGCCGACAGGTGGATCTGCTGTCCTCCCACGCTCACCGCGATGCGGCCGCGCCGGTCCCCCGCGACCGGGACCACGACCCGGCCAATCTTGCCCGCGAGCTGTTCGTCGCCCACCTCGGTGGTCGATTCCGACCGGCGGAGGTAGGAGAAGAGCGCGCCGTTCAGAAGACCTGCCACCAGTCCGACGAGCACGGCCGAGATCACGGTACGTCCACCGCCGGTTCCTGCTGCGGTGAGCACAAGGCCGCACACCCCGAACGTGGCGGCCACGATGGCCAAGGTGCTCAGTGGCAGGCGGCGGAACATGACACCGGCGAGGCCGCTGTCCGCGCCGCCGCCATCCTCGCCTCCCGAAAACATGAACCAGAGAACCAAGGGGATTCCCGCGGCGGCGGCGAAGAGGTAAAGGCTGGTCATCGGAGGCCGTAGACCACCAACCCAAACCTAGTCCGCCATCCGCCTCGAGGCGGTCGGTCCACGCCCGATGCACACCGGGGCGGGCTGTTCCTCGAGTTCGCGGACGAGGTCGATCACTGGGTCCGCCCGGCTGAGTCGCGATCACAACCGCGGGCGCTGACACCTGCAGCTTCGTGGCAGCCCAGGGCCGGTGCCGGCGGGCAGGGCATTGGCGCTCCGACCGGCTACGGTCAGGGGTCATCGGGAGTAGGCCGTGCCTGCAACGCACGCCCCACGGCGTTGGACCCCGGCGCAACGGCGAGTGTCCCGTCGGTCCCCCCGGAGACACTTCACCCGTTCACCGACCCCGAAACCCCGGAGGCACAATGAGCCAGCACGACGACCCCGCCACCGTCGAGGCCAGCCTGCGCCTCGGTGGCGGGCTCCAAATGGGCGAACGCGCGGGGATCATTGCCGGGTGGCATCGCCTCGACGAGCGACTCCGCTCGTTCCGAGCAGGCAGCGTGGATCTGGAGCTCACCGTGAAGGAGCGAGACACGCCGAGCCAGCACACGACCCTGGAGGCCTGGATCGCAGGGGAGCCTCGACTCGTGGCCACGTCGACCCACGCCGATCTCGCCCAGGCGCTCACAGAGGTTCGCGACGACATGATCCGCCAGGTCAGCGACGCCAAGAACCGAACCGAGCCGCGCAACAACCGCCATCTCCGAGACACCGAACCCCGCTGAAGAAGGCCCACTGCCTGTCGGCGGGGGCCGAGCCTGAGGCATTGGACGACCGCCTGAGGTGCCTAACCCGCCGGTCTCACGCGACAGGCTCCCCGGCGGCTCGACCACATCGTGTTCATCCTCCTCGCCGTGGCATCCGGCGGCGCAGTGCACGGCGGCGCCCTCGCCGGGATGTCAACCGGGGCGCCGGTCATGGCGGGTCGCTACAGGCGGCCAACAGGCTCACCACGGCGATGCCAACCCACTTGCTACGGCATCGACTAGCCAACGGCTCGACCCACCTTCCTGTCCCCCATGGGACATGCCACGATTCCTCGAATCGGAGCGGACCTTTGGGAGTCGCGGGTCGCTCGGGCGCCACCGCCGGGCGGAGGCCGAGGCCGACACCAGGGACGGACTCCTGCTCGTCGGGCACGTCCAGGAATCACGAGACGAATCGTCGCCCCTACCCGAGCTTCTCACGCGGGGAGAGCGGTCACTGACATGATCCACCGTTGCCCTGGACGCGAGGAAGGCTTGCTCGAGGGTGGCTTCGGCCACCTACCGCAGCGGCCCTCGAGGCGGCGATGCCGACGGGTCGCCTCCCAAATGTCACTGGATCGCAAGGTGGCCGAAGCAGGATCGTCAGGTCGGATCGGCAGGATGCCTGCGAGGCCGCCAATCAAAGATAACTGGCCACGCGAGTGGCAGGTCGATCACGCCAGCTCGCCGACAGCGCCGACGAGGCGGCGCCTGGCCGTCAGTCTCCGGATCCCGGTGGCATAGTCGCCACCGGGCGCATCCACGGCCAACCAGAAGGAGATCGTTGATGTCGCTGCAACTCGAGGAACACACCATTGCCGGCGGCGGTGGCGTCACGGTCCAGGTCCATGGGGAAGTCGATTCGTCGAACGCGAGTGAGCTCCGTGAGCGTCTGCGTGTCGCCGCCACGCTCGGAACGGTCCTCATCGACCTCCGGGCAGTGCCGTTCATGGACTCAGCGGGGCTGGGCGCTGTCATCTTCGGCATCCGCCAGGCTCGGACCACCGGAGGCAGGGTGGCCCTCTGTGTCGGCGCCGGTAGCGCCGTCGAGCGCCTCCTGTCGCTCACGGGCTTCGACCGGGTCGTCCCGGTCGTGAGCTCGCTCGATGCCGCCTACGAAGCAATCAGGATCGACAAGCCCGACCTGGCAGCGGGTGGCGACGCCTAACGCAATCGCGGTCACCGGAGGGCGGCCCCGCCGACTCGGGCGAGGGTCGAGCGGGATCCGATCGGATGTGTCCGTTCCCGCCCCGCCGATGGGTCAAGATGGTCGTGCCCACTCCGGTGGGGGGTGTGCCGGGAAGCCTGGTCGGCGATGGGCAGTCGTCGCGACCAAGGGAGCAGCTATCGTGGGCACCAGACACAGTGAAGGACACGACCGTGCGAATCTGACAGGCGCCGCCGCCGCCCTGCCCGGGCGCCGTGTGCCGAAGCCCGTGCGCCGTTTCCTCGAGACCGAGGCGGCGGGTGGGATCGTGCTGCTCGTCGCCGCGGTGGTGGCGCTGCTGTGGGCCAACTCGCCGTGGAGCGCCTCCTACGAGTCGCTGTGGCACACCGACCTGTCGGTCGGGCTGGGCCGGTTCGTGCTCAGTGAGGACCTCCGGCACTGGGTCAACGACGGGCTCATGGCCCTGTTCTTCTTCGTGGTGGGCCTCGAGATCAAGCGCGAGCTGGTCCACGGCGACCTGCGGGAGCCACGGGTTGCGGCCATGCCCGCCATCGCCGCCCTCGGAGGCATGGTGGTCCCCGCCCTGCTGTTCCTCCTCGTGACCGCCGGCGGCGAGGGAGCGAAGGGCTGGGGCGTTCCCATGGCGACCGACATCGCCTTCGCCGTCGGGGTCGTGGCCCTTCTGGGCTCGAGGGTGCCAGCGTCGCTCAAGCTGTTCCTTCTCACCTTTGCCATCGTCGATGACATCGGAGCCATCGTGGTCATCGCCGTCTTCTACGCCACCGACGTGCAGCCGGCGTTCATCGCCGCCGCAGTCGGGCTGGTGGCGGTGATGATCGGTCTGCGGAAGGCGGGCGTCGTGTGGCTGGCCCCCTATGTCATCCTCGGCGTCGGAGTGTGGCTGGCGACACAGGCGTCGGGGGTGCACGCCACCATCGCCGGGGTCGCGCTCGGCCTTCTCGCTCCGGCCCAGCCGCTGACTCCTGCCGCCCTGACCCGGGAGTGGGCCTCGGACCTGAGCGACGACCCCGATCCGGCCGAGCTCGACGCCATGAGCCGATTGGCGCAGACCTCGGTTTCTCCCGCCGAGCGCCTCGAGCACCGGCTGCACCCGTGGACCAGCTTCGTGGTCGTACCAGTCTTCGCCCTGGCCAACGCCGGTGTCGTCATCAAGGCCGACTCCTTCGACGCCCCCGCCACCCTGGGGGTCACCGCCGGCGTGGTGCTCGGCCTCGTCGTCGGCAAGCTCGTCGGGATCACCGTTTTCACGTGGTTGGCCGTCCGCACCGGCCTCGGTCGTCTGCCCGAGGGATCAACCTGGCCCATGGTCGTGGGAATCGCCGCCATCGGCGGCATCGGCTTCACCGTCTCGCTGTTCATCGCCGAGCTGGCCTACGAGCCGGGGGCCATCCAGGATGCGGCCAAGCTGGGGGTGCTGGGCGCCTCCACGATGGCGGCGATCCTTGGCGCCACCTTGCTCCTGCGGGCCTCCAAGCCACATGAGGAGAAGTCTGAGGCGGCGGCCCCGGCCAGCTGAGGCCTCAGCCCGCCCTACCGGGCGCGCTCGTGGTCCGTCGACCTGTCGGCCGGCGTCGGATCAGCCCGAGAATGGAGAACGCCACTCCGCCTGACGCGAGGAGCGCCAGGCTGCGCCTGCCGGCGGCGGCCCGGAACGGCACGGCCGTGGCGAGGCCGGCGGCATCAGGATGGGCACGTTCTCGGTAGGGATCGTCCGCGGCACTGAATCGGAGGGGACACTGCAGTCGACGAGGACGAGGGCCACCCCGGAGACGAGCCACGGCACCAGTCGGGTTCGACGCATCAGACGGCCGGGAGCTCGACGACGAAGCGGGCGCCACCCTCAAGGCACCCCAGGAGGGTCCTTGCGCGTTCCGAAACGAACGACGACGTGGCGGCCACCCCTGCGGCCGCACATCTTGTGAACGTAGGAGCCGCCAACTTGTGACGCTCCCTACGTGGGCCGGGAAGGATTCGAACCTTCGTAGGCTGTGCCGGCAGATTTACAGTCTGCTCCCTTTGGCCGCTCGGGCACCGACCCCCTGTGAAGTACGCAGGCGAGCACACGATACCGTTGACCCGATGCCCACCTTCGACGTTGTTTCCGAGGTGGACCTCCAGGAGGTCCGCAACGCCGTCGATCAGGCCCAGCGAGAGGTGTCCACCCGCTTCGACTTCAAGGACACGGGCTCCTCGATCGAGCTGGGCGACGGCGAGATCAAGCTCCAGTCGGCCACCGAGGACCGGATGCGGGCGTTGGTGCAGGTCCTGGAGGAGAAGCTCGTCCGGCGCACGGTGTCGCTCAAGTCCCTCACCTACGGGAAGATCGAGGAAGGGTCGAAGGGTGCCGTCCGCCAGACCGCCACCATCACCGCCGGCATCAACGACGTGAAGGCCCGCGAGGTCAACCGGTTCGTGAAGGAGAACGCGCCCAAGGGCGTCTCGTCACAGACCCAGGGCGAGCAGGTGCGGGTGTCGGCCAAGAAGCGCGACGTCCTTCAGACGGTGATCGCCGCCCTCAAGGAACACGACTTCGGGATCCCCCTGCAGTTCAAGAATTTCCGTGACTGACGGCGGGGCCCAGTAGCACCACCACCAGCCTCGGAGTGAGCGGTACCAGCACCGAGCTGGCCACCGACCGGGCCTCACGGAGCACGTCGGCCTGCTGCTGGGCGGTGGTGGCCCGCCGGTCCCAGTCGATGCTCCCGGCCATGCGCACCGCTTCCACCTCGGCCATCCGCAGCGTCCCGCCGCCGGCGCTCACCGACGAGGCCCACAGCAGCGCCGTCTCCGGCGAACGGCCCGACCCGGCCAGGCTCCCCTCGTCGAAGCGCCGGAGCATGCCCGCCGAGGTGATGGCCCGGGGGACGTTGACCCCGTAGGCGGCCAGTACGGTGGGGACGTTGTCGAGGGCGGCGTCCAGCCAGTCGTCGATGATGGGCTTGGGATTGGTGGTGGCGCCGCCATAGGGGCGGATCTCGAAGTGGAGATGGGGAGCGCCGTTCTCGGCGTTGCCGGTGTTGCCCACGTAGGCGACCACTTGGCCCTGCTTCACCGAGGCCCCGCTGTAGACGTCGTCGGCGTAGGCGTTGAGATGGGCCATGTAGTAGGAGGTGCCGTCGCCGGTGGTGACGTAGGCGCCCCGCCCGCCCAGTCCCCCCTCGATGAAGCTGACGACGCCAGCCTCGGGGGCGATCACGGGCGTGCCCCGCTCGGCGAAGATGTCGGTGCCCTGGTGGAGGTGGAACGGGGGGCCGAAGCGGGGGTCGTGCCAGTCGTCCTCCCAGTCGGCGGGACCGGCCACCGGGAACTGGCCCATGCCCATGACGGCCGCCTCCTCGGCGGTGAACCCGAGGTCCTCCAGCCGCCGGAGCGCATCGAGGAGACCCGACGTGGAGCGGGCGTTGCGGGCCCGGCTCCAGTCGATGGTGCCCTGGTACTCGGCCGGGATCACCTGGGACGAGGTGTCGGGCGCGTCGGGAGCCGGGGCCGCCGGGGCCGGCGCGGGCGCGGGCGGGGGGGCGGGCGCGGGCGGCACCGGGGCGGCCACCGCGGTCTGGGCCGGCGGCGGCGCGGGGGGCGTGAGCAGGTCGGTGAGCACCTGCTCGAGCAGCCCTTTGGTGGTGGGCGGCGAGGGCGGCGTCTGGGCGCGCACCGCTCCGGTGGCGCCGACCGTCAAGGAGATGACGGCAGCGAGTACGACCAAGAATCGGGCTCGGGTCGGGACGGTCCCTATCGTTCCGTCCGGTACCCGCCCCCATCCTCCCCCGCGGGGGAGATGGGGTGGGACGGCGCTCAGCCCTGCCACTCGCCGGCCCGGAGGCGGCGGATGCGGTCCTCCATCGGCGGGTGGGTGGTGAACAGGTTGGCGAAGCGCACCCTGCGCCCGCTGAACGGGTTCACGATGTACTTCTGGGCCTGCACCGGGTCGACGTGCATGGGGATGGCGCGGGCGCCCTGCTCGAGCTTGGCCAGGGCCCGGGCGAGGGGCTCCCCGTCGGAGATGAGGCGGGCGCCGGTGCGATCGGCCTCGTACTCCCGGCTCCGGCTGAGGGCCATCTGCAGGACCGCGGCGGCCAGCGGGGCGAGGATGGCGAGGGCCAGCAGGGCGATGGGGTTCGGGTTGTCGTCGTCGCCCCCGCCGCCACCGAACATGGCGCCCCACATGACCATGCGGGCGATGAACGTGATCCCCATGGCCACGGCCGCGGCCACCGACCCGATGAGGATGTCGCGGTTGCCGACGTGGCTGATCTCGTGGGCCAGGACGCCCCGGAGCTCGTTCCAGTCGAGGATGTTGAGGATGCCCCGGGTGACGGCGACGGCCGCGTGCTGCGGGTTGCGCCCGGTGGCGAAGGCGTTGGGCTGGAGGTCGGGGGTGACGTACAGCGCGGGCATGGGCATGCCGGCCTTGGTGGTCAGCTCCCGGACGATCCGGTAGTACTCGGGCATCTCCGCCTCGGTGACGGGGACGGCCCGGGCCGACTTGATGGCCAGCTTGTCGGAGAACCAGTACGAGGCTCCGACGAAGACCAGGCCGATGACCAGGCCGATGATCGCCCCGCCCCGTCCGAAGAAGGACCCGGCCAGAACCAGCAGGCCACCCAGGCCGGCCAGCAGGACGTAGGTCTTGAACGTGTTCTTGTTCACCTTTGCGCACTCCTCATGGACGACGTGTGTCCATCCGCTTCAACGCTCCCACAACCGCTTCCGTTCCGCGGCCCGGGGAGCGCCGGAAATTGGGCAACCGGAAATTGGGCAACCGGAAATTGGGCAAACGTTGTTGCCTCGTTGTGAGCCGGGTGAGAAGCGGACCCGAGGATGGATACCTGTTGGAACCCCCCGCCCTTGAGTCAGGGCGCCCGCTGGGCGCCGCCCGAGGGATGGCCGCGTTCGGGTACGGACCGGAGTTCGGTTCCCGGGGCCGATCCGACCCGTCTCCTTCAGCCCGCCCCACCGGCAGCCGATGCCCTTGTCGTCCGTACCGTCGGTCGCAAGGAGGCAGGAGATGGGTGTGACCGGCTCGGTCAGCGATCCGCTGCAGTCGGGGCAGTCCGTCCTGGGGGGTCGGTTCCGCTGTGAACGGCGCATCAAGGCCCAGCACGGGGTCGAGACATGGCTGGCGACCGACCTGCAGGCGGGCGGTCTCGAAGCAGCCGCGGGCGACGCCGGGACCGGTGCCGGCGCCGGCGCGGTCGTGCTCAAGCGGGCCGCCGCCGCCGACCTGGCCGACGGTGTCGCAGCCCGGCTGGAGCACGAAGCGGAGGTGCTGCACCGGCTGGCGCCGATCGTCCGGGCGCCGGTGACGTTCGCCCGGGCCGGCGGTCACATCTACCTGGTCCAGCCGTTGATCCCGGGCGTCACCCTTCAGCAGCGCCTGAACGAGGGGCCCCTCTCGGTGGCTTCGAGCCTGAAGGTGGCCATCGACGTCCTCGCCGTGCTGCAGCACGCCCACGACAACGGGGTGCTCCACCGGGACGTCAAGCCGGCCAACGTCATCGTCGACGAGGCCGAGCCGGTGGGCCAGGCCGTCCTCATCGACTTCGGCTTCGCCCGCAGCTCGTCGTTGGCCCCCTCCCTGCGGGACGAGCAGGTGGGCACCGTCCGCTACCTGGCGCCCGAGGTCGCCGGACTGCTGCCCAGTCCCGTCGACGGACGCTCCGACCTCTACTCCACCGGCATCGTGCTCTTCGAGTGCCTGGCCGGCCAACCTCCCTTCTCCGGGCCGGACGTGGGCGCAGTGCTGCAGCAGCACCTCAGCGCGCCCGCGCCTCGGCTGCGGGCGCTCGGCGTCGACGTCCCCCAGGCCCTCGACGCGGTCATCCAGCGCCTCCTGCGCAAGGACCCGGCCGAGCGCTACCAGACGGCCGCGGCCGCGGTCGCCGACCTCACCGCCATCGCCGACGGCCTGCGCCGAGGGGTCCGGGAGCCGGCCGTCGTGGTGGGACTCCACGACCGCCGCCAGGCGCTCACCGAGCCGTCGTTCGTGGCCCGCACGGCCGAGCTGGCGGTGCTGACCGACCTGGTGGAACGGGCGGCCCAGGGCAAGGGCGGTCTCGTCCTGCTGGAGGCGGAGTCGGGCGGAGGCAAGAGCCGACTGCTGGAGGAGCTGGCCCAGCAGTCGCAGCCGCACGCCTGGATCCTCCGGGGCCAAGGGGTGGAGGAAGCCGCCCGCCGTCCCTTCCAGTTGCTGGAGGGTGTGGTGAACGGGCTGGTCGACGCGGCCCGGCAACGGCCGGGGCTGGCCGAGAGCCTGCGGGAGGCGGTCGGAGACCGCGCCGATGCGGTGGTGGCCGCCCTGCCCGCCCTGGGGCCCGTCCTCGGGCGGGAGGGCACAGCCGATCTCGGTCCCGAGGCCTACGGCGAGACCCGCACCATCAAGGCCCTCGGAGCCCTGCTGGACGCCCTCTCCTCGGCTGCGCCCCCGGACCAGCCCGACGGCGTGCCCGCCGTCGTCCTGCTCGACGACTGCCAGTGGGCCGACGGTCCCACCCTGCGGCTGCTCGCCGACTGGCAGGAGGGCGTGGCCGGGTCACGCGACACCGGGACCACCCGCGTCCTGGTGGTCGCCGCCTTCCGCACCGAGGAGGTTCTGGCCGAGCATCTCCTGCGGACGGTGCGTCCGGTGGCGGCCATCACCCTGCCCCGGCTGGAGGCGGGGAGCGTGCGCAGCCTGGCCGAGTCGATGGCCGGGCCCCTCCCGGAGGACGCGCTGCGCACGGTGTCGGCGCTGTCCGAGGGCAGCCCCTTCATGGCCGCGGCCGTGCTGCGGGGCCTGGTGGAGAGCGGCGCCCTCCTCCACACCGAGGGGCGGTGGGTGGTCGACGACGAGCGGCTGGCCGATGTCCAGACGTCGCGTCAGGCGGCGATCTTCCTCACCCGGCGGCTGGAGCTGCTGGCCCCGGCCACGGTGGAGCTGCTGTCGGTGGGGGCCGTCCTGGGCAAGGAGTTCGACCTCCACCTGGCCACCGAGCTGTGCCGCCAGGACCCGGCGGAGGCAGCCGCGGGCCTGGCCGAGGCCAGCCGTCGGCGCATCGTGTGGGTCGACGAAGGGGCGGGACGGGCCCGTCTCCTCCACGACAAGCTGCGGGAGGCGCTCCTCGCCCGGCTCGACGCCGCCCATCGCCGACGCCTCCACCTCCGGGCCGCGGAGCGCATCGAGGCCACCGCGCCCGATCGCGTCTTCGAGCTCGCCTACCACTTCGACGCCGCCGGCGACGGTCTGCGGGCCCTGCCCTACGCCATCGAGGCCGCGTCCCGGGCCCGGGCCCAGCACTCCCTCGACGTGGCCGCGGCCCACTACCGGATGGCGCTGGCCGCCTGCACCGAGTCCGGCCAGGAGGGGACCCGGGTCGCGGTGGCGGAGGGGCTGGGGGACGTGCTGACCCTCCAGGGGTCGTACGAGGAGGCCACCGCCCACCTGGAGGCGGCCATGGCCCTGGCCGACACCGACTTCTCCCGGGCCATCCTGGGCGGCAAGCTGGGCGACGTCGCCTTCCGGCGGGGTGACCAGCGACTGGCCCGCGAACATCTCGAGCGGGCCGTGCGCCAGCTCAACCGTCGCCTCCCCCGCCGTTCCCCCGCCCTCGTGCTGGCCCTGCTGATCGAAGTCGTCGTCCAGGTGGCCCACACCGTCGTGCCCCGCCTGTTCCTGGCCCGCCGGTCCCGGGAGGGCGCCGACCGCGAGTTCCTCGCCATCCGCCTCTACAGCCGGCTGGCCTACGTCTACTGGTTCAGCGCGGGCAAGGTCCCGTGCGCGTGGGTGCACCTGCGGGAGATGAACCTGGCCGAGCGCTACCCGCCGTCGCCCGAGCTGGCCCAGGCCTACTCCGAGCACGCCCCGGTGATGACGATGGCACCCTGGTTCGGCCGGGGGATCGCCTACGCCCGGCGTTCGCTCGCCATCCGCCGCGACCTGGGCGATCTCTGGGGCCAGGGCCAGTCGCTCAACTTCTACGGGGTCGTGCTCTACGCCGCCTCCCGCTACCGGGAGTCGATCGAGCAGTGCCGGGAGGCCATCCGCCTGCTCGACCAGACGGGCGACCGGTGGGAGGCCAACACCGCCGCCTGGCACGTCGCCTTCGCCCTCTACCGGCTGGGGGACCTGCCCGAGGCCAAGGCCGTGGCCGAGGAGCTCTACGCCGCCGCCAGTGCCATCGGCGACGACACCGCCGCCGGGGTGAGCCTGAGCGCGTGGTCCCGGGCGTCGGGCGGGCAGGTGCCGGCGGCGCTGGTGCGAGCCCGGCTGGAGGAACGCAACGACGACGCCCACACCGCGGCCGAGGTCCACGTGGCCGAGGGCGTGCGCCTCCTGGGCCAGGGCCAGTGCGAACCGGCGGTGGCGGTGCTGGAGGAGGCGGCCGCCATCGTGAAGCGGGCCGGGCTGCGCCAGGAGTACGTGGCCCCGGTGCTGCCGTGGCTGGCCACCGCCCAGCGCAGCCAGGCCGAGGCCATGTCGCCCTACCAGGCCAACCGGCGCCGGGCCCTGCTGCGGCGGGCGGCCCGGACCGCCCGGCGGGGCTGGCGGGTGGCCCGCTTCTACAAGAACAACGCCCCCCACGCCCTGCGGGAACGGGCCCTGGTGGAGTCGCTCCTCGGACACGACGGACGGGCCCACCGGCTCCTCCGCCGCAGTCTGGCCGCGGCCGAGGCCCAGGGCGCCCGCTACGAAGAGGCCCTCACCCGGCTGGCCCTGGCCCGCATCGGGCGGTCGCCGGCGGACTCAGCCGACCCGGTCGCCGAGGCGGAGGCCGCCGTCGCCGCCCTCCTGCCCCCGTCGGTCGTCGACCCCGACAGCGAGGTGGCGGCACCGGTCCGTCCCGCCGAGGCCCCGGCCACCCTCTCCTTGGCCGACCGCTTCTCGACCCTCCTCGACGTCGGCCGCCACATCGCGTCGGCCCCGTCCCCCGCCGCCGTCTACGCCGCCGTGCGGCAGGCGGCGGCCACCCTCCTGCGGGTTGAGCGCGTCCTGCTCCTCGACGTCGAGGACGCCGAGGACAACACGTCGAGCAGCAGCGGCCGGGTCGACGGTTGGAGCCGCACCCTCGTCCGCCGGGCCCTCGCCACCGGCCGGCCGGCGGTGCTTTCCGAGACCGGCAGCACCGATCCGGCCGACAGCGTCGTGCTCTCCGGCCTGCGGTCGGCCCTGTGCGCCCCCATCTACAGCGAGGGCCTGCCCGTCGCCTGCGTCTACGTCACCCACAGCCACGTCGCCGACCTCTTCGGCGACGACGAGGTCCAGCTCATCGAGTTCGTGACCGTGCTGGCGGGGGCCGCCCTGGAGCACGTGGCCGGCACCGAGGCCCGGTTCCGGTCGCTGGCCCAGAACTCGAGCGACGTGATCACCATCGTCGACCGCGACCTCGAGATCCTCTACCAGAGCTCGGCCGTCACCCGGGTGTTCGGCCTGGTGGCCGACGAGCTGCTGCACACCTCGTTGGCGGAGTGGATCCATCCGGAGGACGCGGGCGGGGTCCTCGAAGCCCTCCACCGGCTGGTGCGGGAGGGGAGAGATTCGTGTCTGGTCGAGTGCCGCCTGCGCCGCCGCGACGGGTCGTGGTGCGACGTGGAGACCGCCATCACCAACCTGGTCGACGACCCGAGCGTGAACGGGGTGGTGCTCAACAGCCGGGACGTGAGCGACCGCAAGCGGGCCGAGCGCGAGCTGCGGGTGACGCTCGAGCGGGAGCAGGACATGCGGGGCCGGTTGCAGGAGGTCGACAAGATGAAGACCGACTTCCTGTCGTCGGTCTCCCACGAGCTGCGCACGCCGCTCACCAGCATCCTCGGCTACCTGGAGATGCTGGCCGAGGGCGCCGCCGGCACCCTCGCCGACCGCCAGGTGGGCATCCTCGACATCGTCGACCGCAACGCCCAGCGCCTGCTCATCCTCATCGAGGAGCTGCTGATCATGTCCCGGGTGGAGTCGGGGACGTTCCGGATGTCGATGGGCCCGGTGGAGCTGGGGCCGCTGGTGGAGGGCGCGCTCCAGGCCGTCCTGCCCGGCCGGGCCGGCCGCGACCTCGACGTCGCGATCGACGTGGCATCCGACGTGGAGACCATCGAGGGCGACCGCGACCAGCTCGACCGGGTGCTCATCAACCTGCTGTCGAACGCGGTCAAGTTCACGCCCGACGGCGGGCGGGTGGGGGTCACGGTGCGGGCCGACGGTCCGGAGGTGGTGATCCGGGTGTCCGACACCGGCATGGGCATCCCCGTCGCCGACCAGGACCGGATCTTTGAGCGCTTCTACCGGTCGTCGACCACCCAGCACCTGGCCGTGCCCGGGACCGGCCTCGGGCTGTCGATCACCAAGGCCATCATCGAGGAGCACGGCGGTCGGATCTCCATCGCCTCCGAGCCGGGCCAGGGCACCGAGGTGACCGTGCGGCTACCCGTCGAGCGGGTCGCCCGCGTGCCGGCCGCCTCCCACTAGGTGGTCCGCCTACGTGTCGCCCGCTTACGTGTCCCCCTCCACGTGCCCCTCTCAGGCGTCGTAATAGCCGGAGTGGATGTAGACGCAGGGGACGCCTTCCGACTTGAACATCTCGATGTTGCGGTGGTCGTCCTCGAAGGCGACCTTGATCTCGAAGCCTCGTTCCCGCAGCTCTTTCACCGTGAGCCGCTTGAACTCGGGTGAGTGCTGATAGTTGCCGGCGTTGCGCATGACCAGCAGGTCCCACCGCAGGTGGTTGCGCTCCAGCCATTCGAGCGTCTGCGGTTGCACCCGCACCGGCCGGCCGGTGAGGAGCACCACGGCCACATCGTGGTCGACCACCTCCACCAAGGCAGCCACGTCCTCCAGCAGGGGGTCCTCGCCGACGGCGTCGAAGAAACCCCGCCAGTTCTTCTTGCCGGAGGCGTCGTCGTCGAGGAAGTGCTGGCGGCCGGTGGCGTCGGACAGGACGCCGTCGATGTCGAAGATGACCGCGCCCCGGGGCTCCAGCGGTCCCGCCCGCCATTTCCAGTGCGACGGTGTCGCCTCCGGGGCCACTACTCCTGGTCGGCGGCGCCGGCCGCGGCCCGCTTCTTGATCTCCTCGACCACGCCCGCGTCGGCCAGGGTGGTGGTGTCGCCCAGGTCGCGGCCCTCGGCCACGTCGCGGAGCAGCCGGCGCATGATCTTGCCGCTGCGGGTCTTGGGCAGGTCGTCGGTGAAGATCACCGTCTTGGGCCGGGCGATGGGACCGATCTTGGTGGCGACGTGCTTGCGCAGGTCCTCGCCGTGCTCGTGGCTCGGCTCCTTCCCCATCTTGAGGGTGACGTAGGCGATGATCGCCTGCCCGTGGGTGGCGTCCTTGGCCCCCACCACCGCCGCCTCGGCCACCGACGGGTGGTCGACGAGGGCCGACTCCACCTCGGCCGTCGACACCCGGTGGCCGGAGACGTTCATCACGTCGTCGACCCGGCCCAGCAGCCACAGGTAGCCCTCGTCGTCGAGCTTGGCCCCGTCGCCGGCGAAGTAGCGGCCCTCGAACTTCGACCAGTAGGTCTGCTGGTAGCGCTCGGGGTCGCCGTAGATGCCCCGGAGGATGCCCGGCCAGGGACGGGTGAGGGTGAGGTAACCGCCGCCCACCTCCACCCGGCGGCCCTTCTCGTCGACCACCTCGGCCCCGATGCCGGGCAGGGGGAACGTGGCCGAGCCGGGCTTGGTGGTGGTGGCGCCGGGCAGGGGCGAGATCATGATGCCGCCCGTCTCCGTCTGCCACCAGGTGTCGACTACCGGGCACCGGCCGCCGCCCACGTGCTCCTGGTACCACATCCAGGCCTCGGGGTTGATGGGCTCGCCCACCGAGCCGAGCACCCGCAGCGACGACAGATCGTGGGCCTCGAGGTGCTCCGTCCCCCACTTCATGAACGTGCGGATGGCGGTGGGGGCGGTGTAGAGGATCGTCACCCCGTAGCGCTCGATGATCGACCACCACCGGTCCTTGCCCGGGGTGTCGGGGCTGCCCTCGTACATGACCGACGTGGCCCCGTTGGCGAGGGGCCCGTAGACGATGTAGCTGTGGCCGGTGACCCAGCCGATGTCGGCCGCGCACCAGTAGACGTCGGACTCGGGGTGGTGGTCGAAGACGTACTTGTGGGTGAAGGCGACCTGGGTGAGGTAGCCGCCGGTGGTGTGCATGATGCCCTTGGGCTTGGCCGTCGTCCCCGACGTGTAGAGCAGGTAGAGGAGCTGCTCGGAGTCCATGGGCTCGGCCGGGCAGTCGGCCGAGCTGCCGGGACCATCGGGGCCCATGAGGTCGTGGTACCACTGGTCGCGGCCCTCGACCATGGTCACGTCGGTCTCGGTGCGGCGGACGACGACCACGTGCTCGATGGTGGGCGTGCCCTCGAGGGCGGCGTCGGCATTGGCCTTGAGGGGGACGGCGGTTGGCTCGCCGCCACCCGCCGTCGGCCGTGACCAGGACTTTCGCTTCGGCGTCGTTGATCCGGCCCCGGAGGGCGTCGGCCGAGAAGCCGCCGAACACCACGCTGTGAGCGGCCCCGATGCGGGCGCAGGCGAGCATGGCCACCGGCAGCTCGGGGATCATCGGGAGGTAGATGTTGACCCGGTCGCCCCGCTCGACCCCCAGGGACTTGAGCACGTTGGCGAACCGGCACACCTCCTCGGTGAGCTCGGCGTAGGTGATGGTGCGGGTGTCGCCCGGCTCGCCCTCCCAGTGGTAGGCGACCTTGTCTCCCCGGCCCGCGGCCACGTGCCGGTCGAGGCAGTTGGTCGCCGCGTTGAGGGTGCCCCCGACGAACCACTTGGCGAAGGGGAGCTGCCAGTCGAGGATCGTGTCCCAGTCGCGGTCCCAGTCGAGGAGGTCGGCCGCCTGGCGGGCCCAGAAGCCCTCGTAATCCCTGTCCGCCTCCTCGTACATCGCCATGTCGGTGACGAGGGCCTGTTTCTTGAACTCGGGCGAGGGCGGGAACTTCCGCTCCTCCAGGTAGTACGCCTCGATCGTCGCCCTATCCATCGGTGCGTCAGGGTCAGCCATCGCCGCCGAGCCTACCCGGCACCTCCCACTCCAAGACTCGGAAAGCACCCAGCCCGGACGGGTCGGTGAGGGCGGCCGCCTCCGTCACCCGGCTGCGGGCCTTGAGCGCCTGGAGGTCGCCGATGTGGGCCCGCTCGGTCCACTCCTGGCGGGCGGCGGCCACCAGGTCGTCGAGGCCATGGGCCCGGAGGAACTCGGCCTGGGCCCGGTCGAGCGTGGCCGGCGGGAGCTGGTCGATCGCGACCTCGCACGTGATGTCGGCCGTGCCGAGGGCGTCGAGCGGGTGCCCGGCCCGCCCGTGGCCGCGGTAGGTACGGACCCACTCCGTCCACGGTCGGCTCGCCATCGAGGGCGTCGTGTCGGCGTAGTCGATGACCACCACCCGTCCCCGCCGGATCCGTCCGATGGCCTCGTCCACCCACGCCCGGGCCTGGTCCTGCACCGGGATCCTTCCGCCCACGGGGGTGGGTGGTGTCAGGTGGATGGACGTCGCCGGCCGCAGCACCTCGGCCAGGTTCCCGTCCACGAACACCTCTGCCCACCCCAACTGGTGACGATTCACCACACCCTGGTGGGGTGAAGTGTCACCAGTTCGCTCGAAGAGGCGGAAGGGGAGGTTGTCGAGGAGCTCGTTGGCGAGGATCACGCCGTCGAAGGGGCCGGCGGGCAGGTCGGCGACCACGTCGGCCCGGCCCGCCAGCCGGTCGGCAGCCAGCGTCCGCAGGGCGGCAGACCGCTCGACGGCTACGTAGCGCAGCGCCGACGGCAACCCGGCCGTCAGCACCGATAGGCCCAGGCTTCCCCGTCCCGCACCCGCCTCGACCACCAGGAACGGGTCGGGCCGGCCGCACTCGTCCCACCACGACGTGAGCGCCCGGGCCACCACCGCCCCGAAGAGCGGGCCCACCTCGGGACTGGTGATGAAGTCGGCCCCGCCCCGCCCCGCGCCGCCCCCACGCTCGTAGAAGCCAGCCGACGGGTGGTACAGGGCCAGCTCCACCACCTCGTCGAACCGCACCGACCCCCCCGCGGCCACGGCCCGGGCGACCATGGCCAAGGCCGCGGCGGTGAGGCCTACTTCGTCAGCGATGCCAGTTCGCCGAGATGCCCGAACAGCTGCGGGTAGATCCCGATCACGACCACCACCACGACCGTGATCCCGAGGGCGGTGATCAGCGGCGTCGGCACCTTGATGGGCGTGCGGTCGCCGTCGGGCACCGGGCTCATCCACATCTGACGGGCGATGTTGGCGTAGTAGAAGAGGGCGATCACCGAGTTCACGGCCGCCACCACGCCCAGGGCGACGGCCCAGCCGGTGCCGGCGTCGAGCACCGCCCGGAACATGAAGATCTTGGCCCACGCCCCGGCGAGGGGCGGGATGCCGGCCAGGGAGAAGAGGAAGATCGTCATGAGCACGGCCAGGCCGGGGGCGTACTCGAACAGCCCGCCGAAGGACGAGATCTCGCCCGACCGGGTCTTGCGGGCCACGGCCAGGACGATGGAGAAGGCGCCCAGGTTCATGCCCGCATAGACGAGCAGGTAGACGATCGACGCCGTCAGCGCGCTGTTGGCCGCGTCGGGGGACGTCCCCGCCACCGCCAGCGGGACCAGGATGTAGCCGGCCTGGGCGATCGACGAGTAGGCCAGCAGCCGGACCACGTTGGTCTGGCGCAGGGCGACCAGGTTCCCGACGGTCATCGTCAGCACCGCCAGGACCCCGAACAGCGGCCCCCACACGTCGTCGCGGCCGAGGAAGCCGATGAAGACGAGCTGGAAGATGGCGACGAAGCCACCCGTCTTCGACGCCACCGACAGGAAGGCGGTGACCGGCGTCGGAGCTCCCTCGTAGGTGTCGGGCGCCCACGAGTGGAAGGGCACGGCCGACACCTTGAAGGCGAAGCCCACGATCACGAACAGGATGGCGAAGGTGACCAGCGGGTTGTCGGCGGCGCTCCCCTGCAGCTGGGCGCCGATGTCGGTCAGGATCGTCGTGCCCGTGTAGCCGTAGATGAGCGACATGCCGTAGAGCATCACGGCCGACGCCAGCACCCCCAGCAGGTAGTACTTGAGCGAGGCCTCGTTGCTCTTGAGGTCGCGTTTGCGCCAGCCGGCGAGGATGTAGGCGGGGATCGACAACGTCTCCAGGGCCACGAAGATGGTGATGAGGTCGCGCGACGACGCCATCACGATCATCCCCATCAGGGAGGCCAGCAGGAGGAAGTAGTACTCCCCCTCGTAGTAGTCGCCCTCCTCGACGTAGGTGGTCGACATGAGCAGCACCACGTAGCCCACCCCGATGAACAGGGCCTTGAGCACGAGGGCGAAGTTGTCGACCACGTAGGCGCCGCCCACCATCGACCGCACGTCGTCGCCGTAGAGGGCGAGGGTGATGATGGGGACGAAGGTGGCCAGCAGCCCGAAGCTGGCGATGCTGGGGATGACCCACTTCTTGGACTCGTCGAGCACCAGGTCGGCCAGGAGCACCGCCGCCAGCACCACGCTGAGGACGATCTCGGGGGCGAGGGCGTGGTAGTCGAGGCTCGGCGCGCTGAACCCCGCCTGGGCCGCCTGGGCCGCCTGGGCCAGCAGCATCACGGATGCGCCACCACGGCCGCGGCCTGGGCCACGCCACCGACCCCGCTGGCGATGACGTTCACGGCCGAGTCGGTGACGTCGAAGATGAGGTGGGGGAAGATCCCGAAGACGAGGATGCCGACGAGCAGGGGCGTCCACGCCAGCCACTCCGGACCGTGGACGTCGTGGATGTGGGAGTGCTCGAACTCGGCCGTGGCCGTGCCGAACGCCACCCGCTGCAGCATCCACAGCAGGTAGCCGGCGGCGAACACGGTGCCGATGGCGGCGATCGCCATGTAGGCCCGGAACAGGCCCTCGCTGAGGCCGGGCGCGGGCTGGTAGGCGGCCAGGATGGCGGGGAACTCACCCCAGAAACCGGCCAGGCCGGGCAGCCCGAGGGACGCGAAGACACAGAAGCCGAGGATCCAGCCGAGGTGGGGCGCCTGGGTCAGCAGTCCGCCGAGACGGGCGATCTCGCGGGTGCCGAACCGTTCCTGGATCGACCCGGCGATGAAGAACAGCATCCCGGTGATGAGGCCGTGGCCGACCATCCCGAAGACGGCGGCGTTGATCCCGAAGCTGGTGAGGGTGGCCACGCCCAGCATCACGAAGCCCATGTGGGCCACCGACGAGAAGGCGATCAGCCGTTTCATGTCCTTCTGGGCCAGGCAGCCGAGGGCGCCGTAGATGATGCCGATGACGGCCAGCCCGCCGATCCACGGGGCCCACGCCCGCGCCGCCTCGGGCAGGATCGGGATGGCGATGCGGATGAACCCGTACACACCGAGCTTCAGGAGGACGGCGGCCAGGATCACCGAGCCCACGGTGGGCGCCTCGGTATGGGCGTCGGGGAGCCAGGTGTGGAACGGGAACATCGGCACCTTGATGGCGAAGCCCATGAAGAGCCCGCCGAAGATGAGGATCTGGGTGCTGCGAGCGATATCAGGCCCCGACTGCATGAGCTCGGGGATGTCGAAGGTGTTGCCGCCCTTGAAGTAGAGGGCGAGGAAGCCCAGGATCATCAGGGCCGACCCGAACAGGGTGAACAGGAAGAACTTGATCGCCGCGTACTGCCGGTTGGGCCCGCCCCACACGCCGATCATGAAGTACATGGGCAGCAGGACCAGCTCGAAGAAGACGAAGAACAGGATCAGGTCCTGGGCCGCGAAGGTGCCGTTCATCCCCGTTTCCAGCAGGAGCATGAGGATGAGGAAGGCCTTGGGATTGTGCGGCTCGGGGAAGTGGTCCCACGAGTAGATGACGCACAGCACCGTGATCACCATCGACAGCAGGAGCAGCGGGAGGGCGATCCCGTCGATGCCGATGTGGTAGCGGCTGTTGATCACGTCGATCCACCGCTCGTCGGCGGTGAACTGCATCCGCTCGGAGGCGCCGAAGTCGAAGCCCAGGATGATCACGACCCCGAGGACGAGGGTGACCAGGCTGGTCAGCAGCGCCGCCGCCTTCAGCGCTTTCTCCTGACTTCGGGGGATCAGGCCGAGAACGGCGGCGCCGATCACCGGCAGGAAGATTGCTGCGGTCAGGAGCATGCGGCGTCTCCTAGGAGGGGGCTCACGTGAGGACTACAAGGCCGACGGCGAGGAGCGCGGCGGCTCCGAAGAGATAGGCGGCGTACTGCTGGACCTGTCCGGTCTGGGTGCGGCGGAGGCCCTTGCCCCCGGCTTCGGCGCCGGCTCCGGCGCCGTTGACGAGGCCGTCGACGCCCTTCTGGTCGATGTTGTCGTAGACGAAGTTGGCCACCTTGCGGGACCCGATCCCGAAGGCGTTGACCACCCCGTCGATGACGTTCTGGTTCACCCAGTAGGCGGCCTTGGCGATCGGGTACTGGATGTTGCGGATGATCCCGTTCACGAACAGCTCGTCGAGGAAGTACTTGTTGACCAGCACCTTGTAGCCGGTGCGGGCCAGGCCGTTCTTCTGCACCATCCCGTAGGGGAAGGTGTGGCGCAGGTAGTAGCCGGCGGCGGCACCGACGCCCATGAGGGCGACGATCGTGGAGATGGCGGCCAGGCCCGGGTTGAAGGCGTGGTGGTGGAGGAACTCGGGCACGCCCGGCACCTCGAACACCACCCACTCGTTGAACTTCTCGATGCCGGGGGCGTTGAGCAGGCCGACCACACACGACAGGCCGGCCAGGATCACCAGCGGGATACGCATCGACGGCGGCGACTCGTGGGGGTGACCGTGGCCCCGGAACTCGCCGAAGAACACCAGGTAGCAGGTGCGGGTCATGTAGGCCGCGGTCATGAAGGCGCCGGCCAGGCCGACGGCGACGAACAGCCCGTAGTGGTTCTCGAGGGCCCCGTTGAGGATCTCGTCCTTCGACCAGAAGCCGGCCAGGGGCGGGATGCCAGCCAGGGCGATCGACCCGATGAGGAACGTCTTGTAGGTGGTGGGCATGAATTTCTTCATCCCACCCATGTCGCTCATGTTGTTGGAGTGCACTGCGTGGATGAGCGAGCCCGACCCGAGGAAGAGCAGGGCCTTGAAGAAGGCGTGGGTGAAGAGGTGGAAGACGGCCGCCGTCCACGCCCCGCAGCCGAGCGCCATGACCATGTAGCCCAGCTGGCTGACGGTGGAGTAGGCCAGCACCTTCTTGACGTCGTCCTGCACGAAGGCCAGACCGGCGGCGATGAGCACGGTGATCCCGCCGATGACGGCCACGAAGTTGATCCCGCCCGCCTCGATGGAGAAGCCCTCGAAGAACACGCCGTAGGTGCGGGCCACCAGGTAGACGCCGGCCACGACCATGGTGGCGGCGTGGATGAGGGCGGACACGGGCGTGGGGCCGGCCATGGCGTCGGGGAGCCACACGTGGAGGGGGAACTGGGCGCTCTTGCCCATCACCCCCAGGAAGAGCAGGGCGGCGCCGGTGAGGAGCAGCCCGTGGCTGATCTCGCCGGTGAGGGCGGCGTGGTTCAGGTGCTCGATGTTGAAGTTGCGGCCAGCAGCGAAGAAGAGGGTGATGATGCCCAGCATCAGACCGATGTCGCCGGTGCGGGTGGTGATGAAGGCCTTGATGGCGGCGCTGGAGTTGACCCCCTCCTCCCACCAGTGGCCGATGAGCATGAACGAGCACAGGCCAACCAGCTCCCAGCCGATCAGCAGCTGGAGGGTGTTGTCGGACACCACCAGGAGGAGCATGGAGGCGGTGAAGAGGGAGAGGGCGGCGAAGAAGTAGGTGTAGCGGCGGTCGCCGTGCATGTAGCCGGTGGAGTACACGTGCACCAGCAGCGAGATGAAGGTGACGACCACCAGCATCATCACCGTCAGGCCGTCGACGTGGATACCGGCGCCGATGTCGACCCCGCCCAGGTTGAACCAGGTGAAGTGACCGGTGACCGCCTCCCGGATGTGGTGCTCGCCGTGGGTCTCCCGGCCGATCCATTCCACGGCGCAGGCCGCCGCCCCGAGGAAGGCCAGGACCAGGGCCCCGATCCCTATCTCGTGGCCCTTGCCCGGCAGCTTCTTGCCGAAGGCCAGGATGAGGACGGACGAGACCGCGGGCAGCAGCGGTATGAGCCAGGCGTTCTCCAACACGGGTGGTAGCCCCTAGCCCTTCATCAGGTCGGACTGGTCGAGGTCGATGTTGGCCCGGTTGCGGAAGATGAGCAGGACGATGGCCAGTCCGACCCCGACCTCGGCCGCGGCGATGGCGATCACGAACAGGGAGAAGACCTGGCCGATCACGTTGTCGCGGAAGGCGCCGAAGGCGATGAGGTTGATGTTGACCGCGTTGAGCATGAGCTCGATCGACATGAGCACCAGCACCGCGTTCTTGCGGGCGAGCACGCCGTAGACGCCGATGCAGAAGAGCACCGCGGCCAGCATCAGGAACTGGTTGAGCATCATGGCGAAGCGACCGCCGCCCGCACGAGCACTTCGCGCACGCGCCCCCTCAGGGGTGTACTTGCGCGGTTTGTTCGGGCCGGGGGCACGATCAGTCCCTTCTCGCCAGGGCGACGGCGCCGACGAGGGCGGCCAAGAGGAGTACGGACGAGACTTCGAAGGGGATCACGTAGGCGCCGAAAATGGCGTCGGACACGTCGGCCGTGCGTTGGATCCGTCCGAAGGCGATCTCCTCCGAGCCGAAGGCGTCGCTGAGCATGGTGACGAGGGCGCCCAAGAGGAAGATGGCCACCAGGGCAGGTACCCACTTGCTGTCGTTGTCGAGGTCGGACTCCCGGCCGATGGGCGCCCGGGTGAGCATGACGCCGAACAGCAGGAGCACCACCACCGCCCCGATGTAGACCAGCACCTGCACCCACGCCACGAACTCGGCCAGCAGGAGGATGAACATGCCCGCCGTGGCCCCCAGCACGATGGCCAGGAACAGGGCCGCCCGCACCACGTTCTTGGTGGTGACCAGGCGCACCGCGGCCCCGACCATGGCGACGGCCATGAGGTAGAAGGCGACATTTTCGGCGACCACGGGTGGGGGTGCTCTCCCTACTTCTTCTTGACCGCCCCGGCCTCGAGAGGCTGGGGTTCGGGGACACCTTCCATCCACTCACCGAGCTTGTTCTTGTCGTGGAGCAGGTCGGCGATGCGGACCTCGGAGTACTCGAACTCCGGGCTCCAGAACAAGGCGTCGAAGGGGCACACCTCGACGCAGATACCGCAGTACATGCAAAGGGCGTAGTCGATGTCGAAGCGGTCGAGGGCGTTGACCGTGCGGGGCTTGCCGCCCTCACGGCGGGGCGGCCGCTTCTCCTTGTGACCCTCGATGTAGATGCACCAGTCGGGGCACTCGCGGGCGCAGAGCATGCACGCGGTGCAGTTCTCCTCCTTGAGGGCGATGACGCCCCGGGCCCGGGCGACGGGCTCCTCCCGCTCGTGCGGGTACTGCACCGTGACTGCGGGCTGCAGCATGGTCTTGAACGTGACGCCGAGGCCCTTGACGAGGCCCTGGCCGGGGATCTTGGGCATTTAGAACGCCACCTTGAAGATGCCGGTCGCAACGATGTTGACCAGGGAGAGCGGGATGAGGATCTTCCATGCGAAGGCCTGGAGCTGGTCCTCACGGAAGCGGGGGAACGTGAACCGCATCCAGAAGATCAGGAAGGCGACGAACATGATCTTGGCCCCGAGCACGACCGGGCCCAGCACGTTGGCCAGGTTGGAGTCGGCGTCGACGAAGGGCACCGACCAGCCGCCGAGGTAGAGGGTGGCGGCGATGGCGGAGAGGGCGAAGGCGGTGCCGAACTCGGCCATGAAGAAGAACAGGAAGCGGAACCCGGAGTACTCCGTCATGTAGCCCGCCACCAGCTCCGACTCCGCCACCGGCATGTCGAAGGGGGTCTGGGTGAGCTCGGCCTGGGACGCGGCCACGAAGATCACGAAGCCGAGGGCCTGGGTGAGGATGTAGGGGTTGCCGATGAGCCCGATTCCGAAGATTGACCCGTCGGCCTGGGCGTGGACGATGCCCTGCAGGCTCATGGTGCCGGCGGAGATCACCACGCCGACGACGGCCAGCACCAGGGGGAGCTCGTAGGCGATGAGCTGGCCCGCGGCCCGTAGGGAGCCGAGGAGGGAGTACTTGTTGGCCGACGCCCACCCGGCCATGAGCACGCCGATCACCGACAGCGACGAGACGGCCAGGGCGTAGAAGATGCCCACGTCGAGGTCCTGCACCACCAGGTCGGGGCCGGCGGGGAGCACGATGTAGAGGAGAAAGGTGGACACGAGGACCACCACCGGGGCGATGGCGAACACCCGCCGGTCGGCCTCGGACGGGATGATGTCCTCCTTCTGGATGAACTTGATCCCGTCGCCGATGAGCTGGAACCAGCCGTGGAAGCCGCCCGGCTCCATGGGGCCGAGCCGGCTCTGCATGTGGGCCATCATCTTGAGGAGGAAGACGTAGCCCAGGACGATGGCGGCGGCCGGGATCACCATGAGCACGACCAGCGTCTTCAGGAGCGTGGCGGGCCAGAAGGAGAGTTCGAGGGCGAGCAGCATGATTCGCTCGGACACTAGTGAAGCCCTTCACACCAGGACAACACGCCGGACATCCGCCCCTAGCAGCGTTGGCCCCGGAATGGGCCGCGGGAGGGCGGGCCTCGTCCCGGAGACTAGCGGTCGATGTCTCCGAGGATGAAGTAGAGGCTGGCCAGGATGGTGATGATGTCGGGCACGTAGACGCCCTTGAGCAGCCAGGGCACGATCGACACGTTGTTGAACGACGCCGACCGGATCTTGCAGCGGAAGGGTCCGAGCCCGCCCTGGCTGACGAGGTAGTAGCCCATCTCGCCCAGCGGGTTCTCGGTGTGGGCCCAGGCCTCGCCCGCCGGCACCTTGATGATGCGGGGCACCTTGGCCTGGATGGGGCCGGCCGGCAGCCCGTCGAGGAGCTGGTCGACCATCTTGGTGGCCTCCCGGACCTCCTGCAGCCGCACCCAGTAGCGGGCGAAGGAGTCGCCGTCGGGGTGGGTCCAGACCTTCCAGTCGAGCTCGCTCCACACCAGGGGCGACGGGGCGTCGCGACGGAGGTCCCAGTCGACCCCGCTGGCCCGGATGTTGGCCCCCGACAGCCCGTAGGCCAGGCCCATCTCGGCCGGGATCACGCCCACGCCCCGGGTGCGGGCCTCGAAGATCTCGTTGCCCATGAGCAGGTCCTCGAGCTGGTCGCAGTAGCCCCGGATGCGCTTCATGGCCCCGTGGGTCTCGGAGACCCATCCTCGGGGGAGGTCCTCCTTGAGTCCGCCGATGCGGTCGTAGTTGGGGTGGAACCGTCCGCCGGTGGCCGCCTCGATGAGGTTGAGGACGTACTCCCGGTCGCGGAAGGCGAAGAAGACGGGCGTGAGGGCGCCGAGCTGCACGCCCATCTCCCCGATGAAGAGGGTGACGTTGGCGATGCGGCTCAGCTCGAACATGATCGTGCGGATCCACTGGGCCCGGGGCGGGGCCTCGATCTCCATGAGCTGCTCGGCGGCGAGGATGAACGGCACCTCGTTGGCGAACGACGACAGCCAGTCGATGCGGTTGATCAGGGTGGTGACCTGCGGGTACGTGCGGACCTCGGTGAGCTTCTCGTAGCCCCGGTGCATGTAGCCGCAGATGACGTCGGCGCTGATGACCTGCTCGC
The DNA here is from genome assembly GCA_963829165.1 of uncultured Acidimicrobiia bacterium. Lineage (GTDB taxonomy): Bacteria > Actinomycetota > Acidimicrobiia > Acidimicrobiales > AC-14 > JAXDMK01. The sequence goes on from CAWHIC010000001.1 coordinate 197,230, forward strand.
CGTCGAGGCGGGCCACGATGCGGAGCGTGCCGTGGGTGGCCGGGTGCTGGGGACCGAGGTTGAGCACCATGTCCTCGGTCTGGAGCTCGATGTTGACCCGGGCGTCGGCCGCCTGCGACGCGATGTAGGCCAACTGCTGCTGGTCGGTGACGGCCATCAGCCGGCGTCCTCCTCGTTCGGGGGCGAGGCGCTGGCGTCGGCCCCCTCGTCGGCGTCGGCCGTCTCCGCGGCGGCGGCGGCCTCCGCGGCGGCGCCCGTGGTGGCGCTCTCGGTGCCGGTCGCGTGCGCCTCCTCGGCCGAATCGGGCATTGAGGCCTCGGTCGCCGGCGGGGCCGCCGGTTCGGCCGGCGGAGCGGCGGGCGCGTCCTCGGCGGTGGCTTCGGCGGTGGGCTCGGACTCGGTGGCTTCGGCGGCAGGGGCGGCTTCGGGGGCTTCGGCTTCGGCGGCGGGCTCGGCGTCGGCGGCGGGCTCGGCGTCGGCGGCGGGCTCGGCGTCGGCGGCGGGCTCGGACTCGGCGGCGGGAGCCTCGGCGGCGGGCTCGGACTCGGCCTCGGACTCCGGCACCTCGGGCATGAGCTCGACGTCGACCAGGCCCGGCCATGGCTTCACTTCGCGGGACAGGAGCGGGAAGTCCTTGCGCAGGGGGAAGCCCTCGAACTCGCCCGGCAGGTAGAGCTTGATCAGGTTGGGGTGGCCGTCGAAGACGAAGCCGTACATCTCCCACGTCTCCCGCTCGTTCCAGTCGGCGCCCGGATAGATCTCGGACCAGGTCTCGACGTGGGGGTTGTCGGGGTCGAGGTCGGCCTTGAAGGTGACGCCCTCGTGGCGGGTGGTGGAGTAGAGGCGGGCGAAGACCTGGAAGCGGGTGTCGCCACCGCCCACGCCGGTGGGGTAGCCGAGCCCGCCTGCGTCGTCGACGTCGGCGTCGGCCTCGGCCACGGCGGCGTCGTTGTCGGCCACCGCCTCCGCCTCCGCCTCCTCCTCGCCCCGTTCCGCCGGGGCCTCGTCGTCGCCCGTGTCGAGCTCGTCGGACACCGACGCACGGGGGTTGGGCGACGTCGACGGCATCCAGTCGAGGCCGGACAGGAAGCAGAAGTAGTCGTAGCCCTGGTCCTTGCAGACCTCAGCCGCCCGCTTCCAGGCGGTGGCGGCGACCCGGATGAGGAGGTCGCCGTTGCGGACGACCTCCGACGTGACCACGTCGTCGCCCAGCGTGGTCACGAGGGAGTCGAGTCGGGCCCGGGCCTGGTCCTCGCCGGTGATGGTGGGCGAGCTGGCGCCGGGAGTGGCGGGTGCGTCAGCCGACGACAATCGGCTCACCCCGCCAGCGCTCGCCCATGTCCTCGTTCTGGATGCGCTGCTGGAGCAGGACGATGCCCTCCAGCAGGGCCTCCGGCCGGGGCGGGCAACCGGGCACATAGACGTCGACGGGGATGATCTGGTCGACGCCCTTGGTGACGGAGTAGGAGTCCCAGTAGGGGCCGCCGCAGTTGGCGCAGGAGCCCATGGAGATCACGTACTTGGGGTCGGGCATCTGCTCCCACAGCCGGCGGATGGCGGGGGCCATCTTGTCGGTGACGGTGCCGGACACCACGACCAGGTCGGCCTGGCGGGGTCCGGCGGGGAACGGGATGACGCCCAGGCGCATGACGTCGTAGCGGGGCGACCCGAAGGCGGCCCCCATCTCGATGGCGCAGCAGGCGAGTCCCCACTGGTAGACCCACAACGAGTACTTCCGGCTGTAGTTGAGGAGCCAGGTCAGGGGCTTGAGCTGCTTCTTGGCGAACGTGCCCCGCTCCACTAGGCCCAACGGAGAACCTTCTTTCGCCAGGCGTAGAGGAGTCCGAGGGCGAGGATGGCGATGAAGATCGTCATCTCGACCAGCCCGAACAAGCCGTAGGCCTCCAGGCGGACGGCCCACGGGAAGATGAACACCGCCTCCACGTCGAACATGACGAAGAGGAGGGCGAAGACGTAGTAGCGGATCTGACTCTGCGACCAACCGGTGCCCACGGGGTCGACGCCGCATTCGTAGTTGATGTACTTCTGCGACTGGGGGCGGGTGGGTCGCACCAGGCTGCCGAGTCCGAGCATGCCGCCGACCATGGCGATGGCGGCCACGCTGAAGATGGCCACCGTCAGGTACTGAAGCAGGAAGTCGCTCATCGAAGGCGGAGGCTAGTGAAGCCCGTCTCGTACTGCCAAGACGGGGAGGCGAGGGCCATCGCGGTCCTGTCAGTGGTGGTCGGGGTCACGGGCGGCGCATGCGCAATGCGGAAGCTTCGACGACCGCGGACTGCAACGCTCGTGGTGTCCGCCGGCGCAGGCGCCGCAGACCTCGTTCACGCAGACCTCACAGCCGAGGTAGCCACTGCCCTTCGCCCAGAGAACGGTCGTCCGCACCGGCTCGTGCTGCCGGCGCCAGTCGAGGGACCCGCAGTCCCTCCGCAGATGGAACGCCTTTCCCTTCGGCGTGGTCCAACATGCCTTTCGGGCTTCGACGCAAAATGGACAGTCGGGGGCCGCGACTGTTCCGTCGTAGGGACAGAGGTCGACGTGCTCGGCTCGGTCGTCGCCCGCTCGTTCGCTTGGATCCGCCATGCCGTGCAGTTTTGCAGGAGGGTGCGACGCCGCGCTCGGGGTCGGCCTGCGGGTGCCACCGGCCTCGGACTCGCCCGGGGCCGGGCGGCCCGAGTGAGCTTCTCGCCAACCGACTGAGCGGGTTCCCCGAAACCCGCCGTGCCGTCCGTGCCCGGGGATCTTCTACGACTTTTTTGGTACGCCGGCCCTTGTATTGCGGTGGGGAGGTGGTAGCATACGAACACCAGTTCGGTAGTGGCTGGTTCGACTTCCCCCTGTAGGTTGCTCGTCTCGGACGGTAGGCACGGCTATGGGTGTGGGGATCGCGGAGCTGCGGGAGTCGCTGAGCGGATACGCCGCCGGCTTCGACGCGGCCGTGCTGTCGGCGGCTCAGGCCGAGAAGGTTGTCGAGGAGGCGTCGCGGATCGAGAAGATCGCGGCCAACCTCAAGGGTCTGGCCGCGGCGCGGCTGGCGGAGGTCGGCACGTGGCGGGCGGAGGGCGAGCGTTCGGCGGCGCACCAACTGGCGCGGCGGACGGGCACGTCGGTGGTGCAGGCGGCGTCGGTGATCGACACCGCCCGCCGATTGGGTGCGCTGCCCGAGACCGCGGCCGCCGCCCGCCGGGGCGAGCTCTCGGCGGAGCAGGCGGCGGCCATCGCCGACGCGGCCGTGGCCGACCCGGGCGCGGAGGCGGAGTTGCTGGAGACGGCTCGTCGGTCGCCCCTGGCCGAGCTGCGCCAACAATGCGCCCGGACCAAGGCCGCCGGTGGCGTCGATGCCGAGGCCCGCCGCCGGCGAATCCACCAACGCCGGTCGCTTCGATCCTTCACCGACGCCGAGGGCGAATGGCACCTCCACTGCCGCAACAACCCCGAAGTAGGCGCCCGCATCATGGCCGCCCTCGATCCCTTCCGCGAGTCCGTGTTCCGCCAGGCCCGCTCCGAAGGCCGCCACGAACCCCCCGAGGCCTACGCCGCCGACGCCTTGACCGAAATGGCCCGCCAGTCTTGCGGTGGCGGATCCAGCCCAGAGACATCGGCGGCGGCCGCATCCCACGAGCCGAGATCGGCCGGAAGAGACGGAGCGCCCCCGGAATCGGGGCCCGCCCCCGGAGGCATGGCCGGGGCCGGAGCGATGGCCGCGGCCCGAGCGGTGGGGGCCGAAGCGATGGCCGGGCCCGGAGGAACGGCTGAGGCCGGAGGCACCGCCGAGCTCAGAGGCACCGCCGACGCCGAACCCACTGCCGACAACCCAGGCAAAACCGTCCCAACCGGCACACGGACGGGAGCCACGGCCGGCGCCACAGGCACGGCCGGGACGGGAGCCACGGCCAGCGCCACCGGCACGGCCAAGACGGGACCCATCACCGACGCCGCAGGCAAGACCGACACCACCGGCACGGCCAAGACGGGAGGCACCACACTTGGCGCAGATGGCGGCCCGGAAGGCACCACCGCTGGCGTCGATGCCTCCGACCGGAGAGCCGCCGCGGTGGGCGGCGAGCCGGAGCGCTCCGCCGTCGCCGCCCGGACCGGGGACGCCGCTGGCCCGCCGGCTATCCCTGCCAGCCCTTCCCGACGCCCGTCGGGCCGGGGCGGAGGCGGGTCCAAGGTCATCGTGCGGGTCGATCTGGGGGTGCTGCTGCGGGGCTATGCCATCGAGGGCGAGGTCTGTGAGATCGCCGGCTTCGGGCCGGTGGCGGTCTCCGCGGTGCGGGACATGATCGATACCGACGACCCGTTCCTGACCGCGGTGGTGACCAAGGGCCAGAAGCTGCTGGGCGTGGCCCATCTCGGGCGGCGGCCCAACGCCTTGCAGCAGACGGCCCTGCAGTGGCTCTACCCGAGCTGCGCCAACGAGGGCTGCAGTGCCCAAGCCCGTCTCGACTACGACCATCGCATCGACTGGTCCCGCACCCACTTCACCGTGTTGGACCTGCTCGATCGTCTCTGTCCGCACTGTCACGCCCTCAAGACGAGACAGAACTGGTCCCTGGTCGAAGGCCGGGGCAAACGGGCGCTCGTGCCCCCAGAGGACGAGCGACATCCCCGGAACGCCGCACCGAACACGGTCGATCAGCGTGTCAACGGGCCGCCCTGAGCGCCGACCGGCCGCGCTGTGGCTCGGGCGCGGTCGTCGGCTTGCCAAGCGCGTCGCCGCAGCCGAGGGACGGGGACCGCAGCATGCCCCGGCCGCCGCCGAGCTGGGTTGACTCGTGCCCGACGATCGTCTGGCGCTCCGAATGCCAACGGAGTGCACGATCGCCCAGTTTTCGACCGACCCCGGGTCCTCTCGCTGCTGCCAAGGAGCCGGTGGGTCACCGGTCCAGGGACCGCCCGGGACGCGCTCGGGGGCTCCGGACCCGGGTTTCTGCAGGGCTCCGGGCTCGGGGGCTCTGGCCCTGGGGGGCTCGGCCGGGGCTCCGGGACTCGGGCGCCGGGGCCCGGGACTCGCTCCCGGGGAAGCTTCGGGCACCGGGACTCGGGCTCCGGGACTCGGGCTCGGGCTCCGGGACTCGGGCTCGGGGATTCGGGCTCGGGGATTCGGGCTCGGGGATTCGGGCTCGGGCTCTGGCGACCGGCTCGGGACTCGGGCCCGGAGGAGGGCTCGGGCATCGGCTCCGCGGGCTCCGGGACTCGGGCCCGGGGCTCTGGGGCTCGGGCACCGGGGGCTCCGGGACTCGCGGCTCCGGCTCCGGGTGACCTGGACTCGGGAGGCTTGGACGCCGGGGGCTCCGAGACTCGCGGCTCGGGGACTCCTGGCTTCGGCTCCGGGGGCCAGCCCTGGGGGCTCGGGCGTCGGGGGGTGCCGGGGGGGGGGGGCGTCGGCTCGGGGGCGTCGGCTGCGGGGGTTCTGGGGCTTGGCTCCGGGGTTAGGGCTTGAGGAGGGTGGCGTGGCGGGCGAAGTCGAGGAGGGGTTCGGGGAGGAGGCCGGCGCCGATGGTGAAGGCGAGGCAGAGGGCGAGAGCCACGCCCGCGCCGAGGGGGATCGCCACGCGGTTGGGGGCAGAGACCTCGGTCGTCGTGGCGGTGGCGGTCCCGACTGCGCCGGCGGTGACGACGTCGGGCCCGTCGGCGGCGGCGACATCGGGCCCGTCGGCCGCGGCAACGTCGGCCCGGTCGGCTCCATCGGCCGCCGCGTCGGCGGCGACTCCGACGGGCTCCCCCACCGGGTCGGGGTCGCCGGACATGTACATCACGACGATCACCCGCAGGTAGAAGAAAGCGGCGATGACGGCGGCGACCATGGCGATGACGGCGATGGCGTAGGACTCCGACTCCACCGCCGCCGCGATGACCCCGAACTTGGCCAGGAACCCGGACGTGAAGGGGACGCCGGCCTGGGCCAGGAGGAACACGGTGAAGGCGAGGGCCAACCCCGGGCGGCCGCGGGCCAGACCCCGATAGTCGTCGAGGGCGTGGCGGCCGTCACCCTTCCGTCCGACCATGGTGACGATGGCGAAGCTGCCCAGGATCATGAACGTGTACGCCATCAGGTAGAAGAGCGAGGCCGCGATCCCCTTGTCGGACGCCGCCTGCAGACCGATGAGCACGTAGCCGGCGTGGCTGATCGACGAGTAGGCCAGCATCCGCTTGATGTCGGTCTGCACCACCGCTAGCACCGAGCCCACCACCAGGCTGAGGACGGCGAGGGCCCACACCATCGGCTGCCAATCGAGGCGGAGGGTGCCGAAGCCGGCGTAAAAGATCCGCAGCAGGGCGGCGAAGCCGGCGATCTTGGCCGCCGCGGCCATGAACCCGGCCACCGGCGTGGGCGAGCCCTGGTAGACGTCGGGCGTCCACATGTGGAACGGCACCGCCGCCACCTTGAACCCCAGCCCCACCAGCAGCAACGCCACACCCCCCAGCAGCACGCCCGTCGTCAACGTCGTCCCCTGGAGGAACCGGCCGATCTCGGTGAGGTTGGTCGAGCCCGTCGCCCCGTAGGTCAAGGCGATCCCGTAGAGGAAGAAGGCGGACGAGAACGAACCGAGCACGAAGTACTTGATCGCCGCCTCTTGCGACTGCGACCGGCGGCGGTGGTAGCCGGCCAGCACGTACAGGGCGATCGACAGGATCTCGAGGCCGAGGAAGACGACGATGAGGTCGTTGGCCTTGCCCATGAAGATGCCGCCCGAGGCCGACAGCATCATGAGGACGTAGTACGCCACCCCCGTGAGCCGCTCCCGACGGAGGTAGTCGTCGGCCAGCAGGGCACCGATGATCACCGAGGCCAGGATGAAGACCGTCACGAACACGCTGAACCCGTCGATCGACACCGCCCCCGCCACCGCCAGCCGGGGATTGCCCCCGATGCCGGTGACGTCCTGCCACAGGCCGACGGTGCTCACCAGGGAGACGGCCGCCACCAGGATGGTGAACAGGGCGTAGCCGCGCCCGACATCCCGTCGGCGGGCGAAGGTACCCGCCACCAGCAGGATCAGGGCGCCGCCGATGAGGATCAGCTCCGGTGCCAGCAGGCCCCATTCAACGTCGGGGGTGAGGAGGGGCGGCATGGGCTAGTGACCCTCCTCGGCCGCGGCCAGGTCGGCGTCGACCGACGGGATCACCGGCTGGTTGAAGTCGGAATGGGTCTCGACGTGGGTGACCAGCCGGTCGACGGCGGGGCTGATGCGGTCGAGCATGGGCTTGGGGTAGACGCCGAGGGCCACGATGAGGATGACGAGGGGGGCCATGACCGCCCGCTCCCGCATCGTCATCTCCTGGAAGGTGGCGTTGCCGCCCTCGGGCACGCCGTGGAAGACCCGCTGGTAGGCCCACAGCAGATAGATCGCAGCCAGGATCACGCCGACGGTGCCCACCACCGCCCACCACCGGTGGGTGACGAACGTGCCCGTCAGCACGAGGAACTCGCCGACGAAGCCGTTGAGCCCGGGCAGCCCGATCGACGACAGCATCACCACGGTGAAGATGGCCGCGAACAGGGGCGCCGACTTCTGGATGCCGCCCATGTCCGCGATCAACCGGGTGTGGCGGCGCTCGTAGACCATCCCCACCAGGAGGAAGAGGGCGCCGGTGGAGATGCCGTGGTTGATCATCTGCAGCACCCCACCCTGCAGGCCTTGGTGGGACAGGCCGAAGATGCCGACCACGATGAAACCCAGGTGGGCCACCGACGAGTAAGCCACCAGCCGCTTGAGATCCTTCTGCATGGTGGCCACGAGCGCCCCGTAGATGATCCCGATCACGCCCAGGGTGAGGAAGAGGGGCGCCAGGTCGACCGCCGCCTGGGGGAACAGATACAGCCCGAAACGCAGGAACCCGTAGGTGCCGAGCTTCAGCAGGACGCCGGCCAGGATCACCGACCCGCCGGTGGGGGCCTCGGTGTGGGCGTCGGGCAGCCACGTGTGCACCGGGAAGATGGGGCACTTGATGGCGAAGGAGGCGGCGAAGGCGAGGAAAAGCCAGCGGGCGGTGCTCTCCGCCACCGACTGGCCCTCGGCCAGGCTGACCAGGTCGAACGTCAGCCGCCCGGTGGCCTTCTGGCTGAGGAAGACGAGGGCCAGGATGCCCACCAGCATCAGGGCCGAGCCGAGCATCGTGTAGATGAAGAACTTGAGGGTGGCGTAGACCCGGCGCTCGTAGCCCCACCCGCCGATGAGGAAGTACATCGGGACCAGCACGATCTCCCAGAAGAGGAAGAACACGAACAGGTCGAGGGACAGGAACACCCCGATGCAGCCCGCTTCCAGCAGGAGCATCCACGCCACGTAGCCCTTGCGGTCGTGGTGGACGTGGGGCCCGGCGATGGCCAGCGGGAAGAGGATGCCGCTGAGGACCACCAGGAACAGGGAGATGCCGTCGACGCCCAGCTTCCACGAGATCCCGAACGACTCGATCCACGGGTGGTCGGACACGAACTGGAACCCGCCCTCGCCCCGGTCGAAGTCGAACAGCAGGATCAGGCTGAGGAGCCCGACCAGCAGGGCGATGCCCAGACCGACCCGGGCCACCACGTCGTCGCGCTCCTTGGGCAGGAGCGCCACCAGGCCCGCGCCCAGGGCGGGGACCAGGACCAGCAGGGTGAGGATGGGGATGTCGTTTCCCATCAGCTAGGGCCCATTAGAGGGATCGGACCAGGGCGAAGGCGAGGATGCCGACCGCACCCAGGGCCACGGCCAGGGCGTAGCTGCGGACGAAGCCGGACTGCACCACCCGCAGGCGGCTGCCACCGGCCCGGACCAGGGAGGCCACACCGTTGACGGCCCCGTCGATGACCTTGGCGTCGAACACCGAGGCCAGCCACTGGGAGAGGGCCCGGCCCGGGTGGGCGATGGTCTTCTGGTAGAGCTCGTCGACGAACCACGCCCGCTGCAGGATGCGGGGCTCGACCTTCGACTCGGACCCTCGGTGGCGGAGGTAGATGGCGGAGGCGATCAGGACGCCCACCGCCGCCGCGCTGATGGCGACGACGGCCAGGAGGACCTTGGTGCCCCCGGTGGACGTGACGTGGTGCAGGTTGTGGCCGAACACCGGCTCCAGCCAGTGCTCGAGCACCGTCCAGCCCCCGAAGGGAAGGTTGAGCAGGCCGCCGGCGGCGGCCAGGGCGGCCAGCACGACCAGCGGGAATGGTCATGATCCGGGGCGACTCGTGGGGCTTGAAGTCGCCGTGGGCGCCGTGGGCCGCGGCCTGGTCGTGCGGCCGCCTCCGCCCCCGTGGGCGCCCGCCGCCACCGGCTCGTGCTCCGGTTCGGAGTGGGCCTCGGCCTCGGTCTCGGGCCGGGCCGCCTTCTTCCACGTCTCGCCGCCGTAGAAGACGAGGAAGACCTGGCGACTCATGTAGTAGGCGGTGAGCAGGGCCGTGATGAGGCCGACCAGCCACAGGGCCGAGCTCTTCTCGAAGGCGTTGAGGAGGATGTCGTCCTTCGACCAGAAGCCGGAGAACGGAGGGACGCCGGCGATGGCCAGCCAGCCCACGATGAAGGTGGCGCTGGTGACGGGCAGCCACTTCTTCAGGCCACCCATGCGTTTCATGTCCTGCTCGTCGTGCATCCCGTGGATCACCGATCCCGCCCCCAGGAAGAGGAGGGCCTTGAAGAAGGCGTGGGTGACCATGTGGAAGATGGCGGCCGCGTAGGCCCCCGACCCGACGGCCAGGAACATGTAGCCGAGCTGGCTGATGGTGGAGTAGGCGAGGACCTTCTTGATGTCGTTCTGGGCGCAGGCGATGGTGGCCGCGAACAGGGCGGTGAGCACCCCCACCCAGGCGATGAGCGTGGCCACGTCGGGGGCAGCGGCCAGCACCGGGTTCACCCGCACCATGAGGAACACGCCCGCGGTGACCATGGTGGCGGCGTGGATGAGGGCCGAGACGGGCGTCGGGCCCTCCATGGCGTCGGGCAGCCACACGTAGAGCGGCAGCTGGGCCGACTTCCCCGCCGCCCCCAGGAAGAGGAGGAGGCCGATGGCGGAGGCGGTGTACTCGGGGGCATTGCCCAGGGCGGCCAGGGCGGGCACGTAGTCGAGCGTGCCGACGGTGCCGAAAATGAGGAACATGGCGATCATGAACCCGAAGTCGCCGATGCGGTTGGTGACGAAGGCCTTCTTGCCCGCCGACGCGGCCGTGGGCCGGTCGAACCAGAACGAGATGAGGAAGTAGGAGCAGGCGCCCACGCCCTCCCATCCCAGGAACGTGAGCAGGAAGTTGTTCGACAGGACCAGCATGAGCATGGAGAAGGCGAACAAGTTCAGGTAGACGAAGAACTTGGGGAACTTCTCGTCGCCGTGCATGTAGCCGACGGCGTACAGGTGGATCAGCGTGCCCACGCCGGTGACGAACAGGGCCATGGTGATCGACAGGGGGTCGACCAGGAAGGCCACGTCGACGTGGAACGAACCCGAGTTGATCCACGTGAACAGCGTCTGGGTGAAGACCCGCTCCTCGCCCTCCTTGCCCACCAGCCCGAGGAACACGATCACGGTGGTGAGGAAGGCGGCGCCCATCATGGCCGTGGCCAGGAACCCGGCCTTGGGGTCGCCCAGGCGCTTGCCCGCGATCAACAGGACCACGAACCCGGTCAGGGGCAGGGCGGGGATGAGCCAGACCGCTTCGAGCACGGGCGGTAGCCCCTATCCCTTGAGGAACGAGATGTCGTCGGCGGTGGCCCCGGCCCGCCGCCGGAAGATGGAGACGATGATGCCCAGGCCGACGACCACCTCGGCCGCCGCCACCACCAGGACGAAGAAGACCGCCGTCTGGCCGCCGACGTCGTCGAGCATGCGGGCGAAGGTCACGAAGGTGAGGTTGACCGCGTTGAGCATGAGCTCGACGCACATGAACATCACCAGGACGTTGCGGCGCACGAGCAGCCCGACCGCGCCGATGCAGAACAGGGCCGCGGAGAGGGCCAGGTACCAGGCGCCGGGGACCTTCACGGCTCCACCTCGACCCCGGTTGTGTCGGGCAGATTGGTGTCGGGCACATTGGTGTCGGGCATCGCCCCCGACCGGCGGACGAGGACGACGGCCCCGACCACGGCGATGACGAGGAGGACGGAGGTGATCTCGAAGGCGAGGAGATAGCGGGTGAACATCGACCGGGCCAGGAGCTGGACGTTCTCCGTCCCGTCGCCGAGGGGTCCGGCCACGCTGCGAGCCCCCGACACCCAGTCGGACCGGGCCAGGAGCAGGACGGCGGACAGCACGCACAGCCCGGCCACGATCGCCACCGGGCGCTGGCCCTTCAGCCGCTCGGCGGCCAGGTCCTCCGACTTGTCGACGCCGAGGAGCATGATCACGAACAGGAACAGCACCACAATGGCGCCGGCGTAGACGATCACCTGTACCGCGGCCAGGAAGTGGGCGTTCTGAGCCACGAACAGCACGGCCACGCTGAACAGGGTCATCACCAGCATGAGGGCGGCGTGCACGGGGTGGGTCGAGAACACCACGCCCAGGGCGCCGGAGAGCGTGGCCACCGCCGCCACCGAGAACACCACCCAATCAATCATCTGGCGATCACTTGGGTCCCCGGCGCTTGCGGACGACCCTCTTGGACGGGCGGTCGGCCTTGGGGTCGGCGGTCTGGCCCTCCTCGGGAGGACGGACGCCCCGCCCGAGCTCGCCCGACCACGCCACCTTGCCCTCGAACTCGGCGCTGCCGGAGGGGGCCGTCGCCCGCACCCACGCCGACGTGTTGACCTCGTCGCCCTCCCGCCAGTCCTCCCACGGCAGCTTCTGGGGCAGGCCGTCGTCGTCGACCAGGAGCTCGTCGCGGGTGTAGATGGCGTCCTGGCGGTTGGTGAAGGAGAACTCGAACAGCTTCGACTCGGTGATGGCCTCGGTGGGGCAGGCCTCCACGCACAGGTCGCAGTGGATGCACCGCAGGTAGTTGATCTCGTAGACGAACCCGAAGCGCTCTCCCGGCGACACCGGCGCGTCGGGCGGGTTGTCGGCCCCCCGGACGTAGATGCAGCGGGCCGGGCACACGCCCGCGCACAGCTCGCAGCCGATGCACTTCTCCATACCGTCCTCGTAGCGGTTGAGGACGTGGCGGCCGTGGAAACGGACCGGCTTGGGACGCTTCTCGTCCGGGTACTCGTTGGTGACCCGGTCCTCGAACATCGTCTTGAACGTGACCTTGAACCCGTCGAGGTAGCCCACTAGCGGGTCACCTCCTCTAAGGATCCTTCATCCAGGGATTGGTCGGAGAGGTCGGCGTCGTCCATCTGGCCCAGGCGCAGGGCGGCACCCAGGGCCCACCAGCCGAGGGCACCCACCGCCACTCCTCCACCGAGGACGAAGGCCAGGTTCCAGCCCTCGAGGCGGCCGATGCGCAGGGCCGCCACCAGGAGCAGCCAGAACAGGGAGGCGGGGATGAGCTTCTTCCAGCCCAGGTCCATGAGCTGGTCGTAGCGGAACCGGGGCAGGGTCGCCCGCAGCCAGACGTAGATGAAGAGGAACACGACCAGCTTGAGGAAGAACCACACGATCGGCCACAGGCTGGGCAGGAAATCGATGGCGGGTCCGTTGGGGCCGCCCAGGAAGAGGGTGACCACCATGGCCGAGATGGTGACCGTGTTCATGAACTCGGCCAGGAAGAAGAGGGCGAAGCGGATCGAGGAGTACTCGGTGTGGAAGCCGCCCACCAGCTCCTGCTCGGCCTCCACCAGGTCGAACGGGGGCCGGTTGGCCTCGGCGGTGGCGGCGATGAGGAACACCACGAAGGGCACCACGCCCAGGGAGAAGATGTTCCAGCGGAAGAAGCTGTCCTGGGCGGCGACGATGTCGTGGGTGGACAGCGACCCGGCGGACAGGACGGCGGCGGCCACGGCCAGGGCCATCGCCGCCTCGTAGGACACCATCTGGGCCGACGCCCGCACCGAGCCCAGCAGGGGGTACTTCGAGCCCGACGACCAGCCCGCCAGCATCACCCCGTAGACCGCGATCGACGACATGGCCAGCAGGAAGAGCACCCCGATGGGCGGGTCGGCCAGCTGCAGGAACGTCTCGTGGCCGGCGATGGAGATGGTGCCGCCGATGGGGACGATGGCGAAGGAGGCGAAGGCGGGGAGGATGGAGAGGAAGGGCGCGAGGCGGAACACCCGGCGGTCGGCCAATTCGGGGAGGAGGTCCTCCTTGAAGAAGAGCTTGGTTCCGTCGGCGAGGGTCTGCAGGATCCCCCACGGCCCGGCCCGGTTGGGGCCGATGCGGTTCTGCATGTCGGAGATGACCTTGCGCTCGAACCACACCATGAGCATCACCGCCACCAGCAGGAACACGAAGACGACGATGACCTTGAGCAGCACGATGAGGACGACGGCGAGGTCGAGCCCGTCGGCGAAGAGCGGATCGCCCACCTAGGCCACGTGTCCTGATCCGGGGGCGACGGTCTCGACCCGGACGTCGGTGACGGGCTGGCGGACGTCGATGAGGTCGGCCGCGCCTGGTCCGGGCTGGTTGAAAGCGAGGACAGCCGAGCCCCGGAGCACGGACGAGTCGGCGATCGTGCCCAGGGTGAGCGATCCCCGGGACGACGTCACCCGCACCTGGTCGCCGGTGGTGACGCCGAGGTGGCCGAGGTCGTGGGGGTGGGCCCGCAGGCAGGGGCCGGCCACGAGGGCGGACAGGGCCGGCGACTGCTGCACGAGCACGCCCGCGTCGTAGAGGCTGCGGCCGGAGACCAGGCGCAGGGAGTAGGCGTCGACCGGCGTCGATGGTGCGGTGGCGGCCACCGGCGTGAAGCGGAGGAGCGGGGGGCGCCCGTTCCCGGAGCCATTTGCGGGGGCGGGGGTCTCGGCCTCGGCGTCGGTGTCGTAGCGGGTGCCGGCCACCGGGTCGAGGGGGTCGTCGGCGTCGGGCTCCGGCTCGGGCAGGAGGGTCTCGCCCTGGGCCTCGGCCGCGCTGACCTCGATCCCCTCCTGCGGCCGGTCGGCCTCGACCGGGGCCTGGGGTCGGCTGAGGGGGACGACCAGCCCGTCGCGGTTGGCGGGGGCGGCGAGGACGGCGGGGGTGAGCCCGGCGTGGGACGGGGCCAGGCGCTCGATCTCGGCCGCGATGGCGTCGATCGAGTCGAACCCGAGGTCGGAGCCGAGGCGTTGGGCCAGCTCGACCGCGATGATCCAGTCGGCCCGGGACGTGCCCGGGGCGGTGACCTTCTGGCCCAGGCGGGTGACCCGGCCCTCGATGTTGGTGGTGGTGCCGGGCCGCTCGGCGAAGGCGGCCGCGGGCAGGACCACGTCGGCGCCCCGGACGGAAGGGTTGACGAAGGTGTCGACGGCCACGGTGAAGGCGACCGCGTCGAGTGCCCGCCGGGCCAGCCCCCGGTCGGGGAAGTCGGACAGCGGGTCGGCACCCACCAGGACGAGGGCGTGGATGTTGTGGTCGACGGCGGCCTGGAGGATGGCGGTGGCGTCGAGGCCCCGGGCCCCGGGCGCCGATCCCCACGCCGACGCGTCGGCGAACCACGCCCGGCCGTCGTCGAGCGACACTCGCC
>CAWHIC010000002.1:0-80260 GCA_963829165.1 uncultured Acidimicrobiia bacterium
AGGCGGGCATCAAGACCGTGCTGGCGAAAGCCCCCGCCCCGATCAAGCCGATTCCCGGGCTCAACGACGTCCGTGGCCTCGGCGAGCGCAACACGATGGGCTTCTCGTCCGCCAACTCCCCGCCGGGGTAGGTGAAGGCGATGCCCACAGAGGGCTCCTCACCCTTCTCCACCAGCGCGTACGCGTCGGGCGCGTCGACGATGGCGAAGCGGTGGGTGATCAGGTCGTCGACCACGAGGCGGCCCGACGCCAGGAGGTCGAGCACCGCCTCCATGTTGCGGCCCTCGCTCCAGCGCACCAGGCCGGGGGGGAAGTCGACCCCCCAGTCCTCGTAGCTCCGCTCGTATCGCCCCGGCCCATATGAGCGGGCGAAGCGCACCGTCAGCTCCCGCTCGTAGAACGGCCGTCGGTCGAGCTCGAGGCCGACGTCGCCCACCACCACCACGTTGGCTCCGTCGCGGCACAGCTCCGGGGTGCGGGCGATCACCGACGACGACTTGGTCGCAGCCATCACCAGCACCGCGTCTGCCCCCCGTCCCCGGGACCACTCCGCGATGGCCTTGGTGGTGTCGACACCCGCCTCCACCAGCCCGAATGCACCAACCGCCCGGGCCCGTTCCACCGCCGCTTCGCCCAGGTCGATGGCGGCCACGTCGCAGCCGGCGGCCTGGGCCAGGCGCACGCCCAGCTGGCCGACCAGGCCCAGCCCGAGGACCACCACCTTGGCCCCGGGGCCGACCTCGGCCAGGCGGAAGCCGTGCAGGGCCACCGAGGCAATGGTGGCGAAGGCGGCGTCGGTTGCGGAGACACCGTCGGGTACGGCCGCGCACAGCAACCCGGGCACGGCCTGGAACTCGGCGTGGTTGGCCTTGCCCGCCCCGCCCGTGGCCACCAGCTGGCCGGGGGCGATTCCGGCCACCGCCTCCCCCACCTCGATGGCGATGCCGGCGGCGGAGTAGCCGAGGGGTATGTCGTCGTGCAGCCGGGTGCTCACCGCCCGGGCCGCCTGCAACACGCCCTCGTTGCGGGCTTTCTTCACCACCTGGCGCACCAGATCGGGTCGGGCCCGGGCCTTGGCCAGGAGGTTCGACTGGGCCAGGGCGGTGACCGCCCGCTCGGTGCCGGGCGACATCAGACTGGCGATGGTGCGCACCAGCACCTCGGTGGAGCTGTTGACGGGACGGGGCACGTCGAGGACGCGCACAGGCCCCCCCGCGGCCGACTGCACGACTTGCTTCACCGCCAGGACTCCATCGTTCTGGTCATCGTAGAGGCCGACCCGGGCCCATCCGACGACGCCGGGCGTAGCTGCAGGCGGGTCTGGAGCTCGATGGGGAGGGGCCCCTCCACTCGCCACTCCACCGCCTGACCGGGTTCGAGGGCGCCAAAGCCCCGGGCCAGCGGCACCGGCAGGTCGGTCTTCTCGATGCGGTTCCGTCCGCCACACCATGCCGCGAGCGGGCCGCCGGCGTCGGCCAGGTGCACTCTCACGGCCACCTGGTGTAGCCCCTCGCCGTCGACGCGATCGACGATCTCGACCTCGTCGGCCGTCACTCGCCAGGTGCGGGTGTGGACGGGGCGACCTTCCAGCCGTCGGTAGCCGTCGTGGGACGCGGTGACCTCGATCGGACCGTCACCATCGCCGACCGCCCGGTGCAGGGTGGGACGGGCCCGGCGGGCGACCCGGAACGTCCCCCACACCTCGCTCTGGTCGGCGCCGTCGACCTCCACCGTGTTGTGGGCCCGGGTGGAGCGCTCGAACTGGCGCCGCTCGCCGGGGGCGTAGGTGGAGGTGCCGGTGTGCACGACGGTGCGCAGGCCGTCGACCGCCAGCTCGAAGCTGAGACAGTCGGCGTGGGCGTGAGCGGGGAGCTCGGGCGGGCACGGCGGCCCCACGTCGGCCACCAGGTGCAGGCGGGGCCCGGGGCACATCACCACGTAGCCCGACGGCTGGAGCACCACCAGCCGCTCGTCGGGGCGGGGCGCCGGCTCCAGCAGCGCCAGCCGCTCCCGGCCGACCAGGGTGCAGTCGTTGAACAGGGGGACGTCGCCGTCGGGCAGGAGCATGGCGCCCAGCCACCGGCGCATTCCCGACACCGCCTCGTCGAGGCCGTCGACGGGCGGGTGACCGGTGGTAGCCAGCAGCTGGCCCACGTCGATCAGGTCGCCCAAAACCTGGCAGTGATACGACGGCGAGCGCTCGAAATGTCCCCCGTCGGCCAGCACCTGCACGCCCACCTGCTGGGCCAGGCGGCGGCTCGAGCGCCGCACCAGCCCGTCGTCGCCCAGGAACACACCCAGCCCGACCAGCGCTTTCAGGTTCTTGACCAGGTGGTTGCCGCCCACGTCGAGCTCGAGGCTGCGGCGGAGGAAAGCGGTGGCCAAGCGGAGGTGACCGACCACGTCGGCGTCGACGGGCGTGCCCGCCACCAGCCGAGAGTGGACCCCGCACAGGGACCAGGCCCGCAGCGAGACAACGTACGCCGACCAGGCGTCGCCCCGGCCGAAATGGGTGGCATGGGTCCACGACCGCCACCGGGAAGCAAAGGCGTCGCGAGCCCACTCGGCGTCGGGGTGGGCGGCGAACGTCCACGCCCACTCGAAGTAGTGCAGGTGGTAGAGCCACAGCTGCGGCGCGTCCTCCGGCGACCACCCGTCTCCCACCTCCCGCTCGTCGGCCAGGAACCGGAACCGGCCTTCGGCGTTGGCCGCGGGCGAGGGGTAGCCCTCGTGCCACCTAGCGTCGAGGGGGACGAACGATGCCGGCCAGCCGGGGGCGGCGGCCCCGGCACCATCCGCGTCGCCGCGGGCCCGATCCACCACCGACTGAGGGAGGTGGCCGGCCACGAGCCGTTGCGACCGCAGGCGCACCCGGTGGGCCACCTGGGCCGGGCGCAGGTGGCGCACGGTGTGGGCCAGGAGGAGGGGGTGGGCGAGGGCGGCGGGGATCATGCGAGGAGCTCCGCCTCCTCCCGGATGCCGAGGGCGAACGGGCGGGGGTCGTAGCCGAGGTCGCGACGGGCGGGGCCGATGTCGAACACCTTGTCCTCGTCGAGCCGTTGCAGCTGCTCGGCCTTGAGGCGAGGCCTCGCCGCCACCCGTTCGTAGGCCCGGGCCAGGGCGATGGCGGGCCCCAGCGGCACGTCGACCAGTCGGGGCCGGCGGCCGATCGCGTCACCCGCTTGGAGCACCACATCACGGAGGGTAAGGGGCTCGGGGCCGGCGATGTCGTACACCTGGCCCACCGCCGCCGGGGCGGTGAGCGGAGGACACCACCGCCGCGGCCAGGTCGTCGACGTGCACCGGCTGCTGCAGCCGGCGGCCGCCGCCGGGGAGGGGCAGCACTGGGGCCTTGCGCACCAGGCGCAGGAGGCGGCCCATGTTCCGGTCGCCGGTGGAGCCGTAGATCATGGTGGGGCGGAGGATGGTCCAGTCGAGGCCGCTCGCTCGCACCGTCGCCTCCGCCGCCAACCGCACCGCCTTCGACCGGCTGTCGAGGGTGGTGGCGACGGCCGTCGTCGACACGAACACGGCCCGTTCCATCCCCGCCTCCTCGGCCGCGGCCACGATGGCGGGGGCGTGGCCGAACCCGAGAGAGGCCAGGTTGACCAGGACTTTTGCCTCCGAGGCGGCGAAGGCCTCGTCGATCGACGCCGGATCGTCGAGGTCGCCGACGATGGCCCGGGCGCCGGCGGCGGTGACCTTCTCCGACGCCTGAGCGGTGCGGGCCAGGGCCGTGACCTCGTACCCCTCGGCGACCAGCAGGGGCAGGACGTGGGAGCCGAGAAAGCCGCTGCCCCCGGTGACGTGCACCCTCACCCGGTGTCGACCATCCCCTGGAGGATCGCCCGGTAGCCGGTGGCCAGGCGGCGCCGGTCGAAGTGCTTCATCACGTAGCTGCGGCCCCGGTGGCCCATGTCGGTTCGTCGGTCGGGGTCGGCCGCCAGCTCACGAATGGCGTCGGCCAGGGCGTCGGGGTCCTCGGGGGGGACGACGACTGCGCCGGCGGCGGCCAGGATGTCGGCCGGCTCACCCCGGACGCTGCCGATGACGGCCTTGCCCGCGGCCAGGCACTCGAACATCTTCGACGGGATGAACGAGCCGAAGAGGGCGACGTCGCGCAGCGGCACCAGGCAGATGTCGGCCGCCGCCAGCAGGCCACTGACCTGGTGGTGGGGGACGCCGGCCATGGTGGTGACGTTGCCCGAGTCGAGCTCGCCCAGCTTGTGAAGCAGCTGGCCCTTGGCCGCACCCTCCCCGACGAATGCGAACCGCACCGGCTCGTAGGTGAGCTTGGCCGCGGCCTCGGCCACCGTCTCCAGCCCGTGGGAGATGCCGTGGGCGCCGGCGTAGAGCACCAGGGTGTCGCCGTTGGTGGCTCCCAGCCGCTCCCGCACCGAGGGGTCGGGCGGGTTGGGGACGAAGGCGTCGATGTCGACCCCGTTGCGCACCACGTGCACCTTCTCGGCCGGGACGCCCCGTCGCAGCAGGTCGTCGCGGAAGCGCTCGGTGACGACCACCACCTGGTCGGCGGCCCGGTAGGCGGCCATCTCCAGCCAGCAGAGGGCGCGGATGAGGGCAGGGTTGTGCAGCATCCCCAGCTCGACCACGATCGCCGGCCACAGGTCGCGGATCTCGACGACGAACTTCGCCCTCCGGACCCGGGCGACCACCCATCCCGACAGGATGGAGAAGAACGTCGGCGACGAGACGATGACCACGTCGGCCTTGCCCGCCTTGCGCAGCCCGAGGACGATGCTGGACAACATGAACGAGAAGTGACACAGGAGCTTGCGCAGGATGCGCTCGTTGGGCGTGGCGTAGAGCCAGGTACGCACCACCCGGTAGCCGTCGACCTGCTCCACCGCCCGGATGCGGCGCTTGTACTCGGGCGGCAAAACGCCCGTGGGGTGGTTAGGCATCCCCGTGAGCACCGTGACCTCGTCGCCGTCGGCGGCCCAGAAGCGGGCCAAGTCGCTCAGCCGGGCCTGGGGGGCGCCGATCTCGGGCGGGAAATAGTGGCTGACGACCACAATTCTCATGACCGGACGATGCTCACGGCAGTACCACTCCGTTTCGGGCTCGACGTTGGCGCCCCAGCCACTGCGGAGTTCCAAGATAAGCCACCAGCACTGCGATTGCGGCGATGTCGCCCGCCAGCCGCAGGGCAACCGAGTCGGTGAGGGAGAGAAGGCCGAGGGCACTCACCACGACGAGCAAACCGCCGATCGTGAGGGTCATCGTCGTGTGGCTCCAGCCGTCGTCGACCAGGCGCTGGTAGGCGTGGTCGCGGTGGGGCGCGTGCCAGGTTTCGCGCCTCCACACCCGGCGCAGAAGGGTGGAGCCGGTGTCGGCCAGGTAGAGGGCGAGGGGCGCCACCATGGCCTCCGGAGGGACTCCCGCCCGTAGCCCGACCACAACCGCCGCTGCCAACCAGGCGCCCACGAAGTAGCTGCCGGAGTCGCCGAGGAACATCCGCGCCTTGGGGAAGTTGAAGGGGGCGAAGCCCAGGGCGGCGGCGGCCACGACCAGGCCCAGCGGGCCCAGCATCGGGATATCGCGCACCTCAGCCACCACCGCCCAGGCTCCGCCGGCGACGACCGTCTGGACCACTGAGATGCCGTTGATCCCGTCCATGAAATTGAAGGCGTTGACGTAGCTGACCAGCCACAACGTGGTCAGACAGACCAGTCCGATATGAACTATGGCGGACCGGGAGGACGAGGGGACGAGCCAGGTTGAGGCGAGAGCGGCAGGCGCCAGCTGGAACAGCAGCCGCCACAGGGCAGGGACGTCGATCAGGTCGTCGACGAGCCCGACCAGGCCCAGCCCGCAGGCCGCGACGAGGACCCCGGTGGCCGGTCGGCTCGGAACCAGGGTGGCCGCGACCAGCGCCAATGCCGTTCCGATGGCCACCGCCACCCCTCCCCCGCGAGGGGTTGGCTCGACGTGGGAGGACCGATGGGTGGGCACGTCGAGAACTCCGAACCGGCGTAGCCCAACGAGAACCGCCGGGCTGATGGCCAGCGTGAGCCCGAAGGCCAGCAACGCAGGTATCAGCATTCTCGAATTTCACGATACTCAGGCGCCGATCGGCGGGACAAGTTCTTGTACGCTTCGGCGGTGCGGGTCATTTGTGTGGCAGGTGCGCGACCTGAACTTCGTAAAGATCAAGCCGGTGGTCGACGCATTGGAGCGGCGATCGGTGGAGGTCGTGCTGGTGCACACCGGCCAGCACTACGACCCGTCGATGAGCAAGGTGTTCTTCGACGAGCTCGGAATCCGGGAGCCGGATCACCACCTCGATGCCGGCTCCGGCACGCATGCCCAGCAGACGGCGGCGGTGATGCTGGAGTTGGAGCCGATCGTGGCGGCCGTCGCCCCCGATGTCGTGGTGGTGGTGGGCGACGTGAACTCCACCATGGCCGCGGCCCTGGTGGCGGCCAAGGCGGCGGTGGCGGTGGCCCACGTGGAGGCCGGCCTGCGCAGCGGCGACTGGACCATGCCCGAGGAGGTCAACCGGGTGGTGACCGATCGGGTGAGCACCTATCTGCTGGCCCCGTCGCCCGATGCCGTCGACAACCTCCGCCGGGAGGGCGTGGCCGACAACCGCATCCACCTGGTGGGCAACGTCATGATCGACACCCTGCTGGCCAACCTCGACCGGGCCCGGGCCCGCCCCGTGCTGCACGAGCTGGGGTTGGAGCCGGGGGGCTACGGCGTGGTCACCCTGCACCGTCCGTCGAACGTCGACCGGCCGGAGCAGATGGCGGCCTTGCTGGGAGCCCTGGGCCAGGTGGCCGCCGCCTGTCCCCTCGTTCTGCCGGTGCATCCCCGGGCGGCGGCGGTGTTCGCCGCCCTCGAGATCCCGCCCGGCGTGTGTCTCATCCCTACCCTCGGCTACCTCGACTTCGTGGCCCTGGAGGCATCGGCCCGGCTGGTGCTCACCGACTCCGGCGGCATCCAGGAGGAGACCACCGTGCTGGGCGTGCCGTGTCTCACCCTGCGCGACACCACCGAGCGGCCCATCACGGTCACCGAGGGCACCAATGTGGTCGTCGGGCTCGACCCGCTGCGGATCGTGGCCGAGGCCCGCCGGGTGCTGGCGGAGGGCGCGCCCCGGCGACGGCCGGCGCTCTGGGACGGCCAGGCGTCGGAACGTATCGCCGACGCCCTCGTCCGCTAGTGGGGCGCCGCCAATGGCCCGCGCCCGGATCACGACGTCTGCCTGTCGGCCTCAGGTAGGTCAGGCGCCGGGATGGGATGCTCGGCGTCGGTGTGGCCGTTGTGCAGCACGTGCTGGATGCGCGGGAGGAGTCCCCGCAGGCCCGGTGAAACGGTGGCCTCGGCGGTGGTGGCGGCCGCCATCCGCAGGCGGCGCTCCTCCACCAGCTGCTCGTAGGACGAGCGGGCGCCGGTGGCGGCCGCCTGGGCCTCCACCAGCTTGTCGAGCGCCGCCTGCTGCCGAGCCAGGAGCTGGGTGACGCCGGCCAGCTCCTGCCGCAGGCTGTCGACGTTGGCGGCGGTGGTGCGGGTCAGCCCGTCGACTGTGGCCCGTACCTCCTTGAGGCCGATGAGGATGTCGCCCAGGTCGAGGTGCACCACCTCGACCTCGTCACGGATCGAGGCCAAGGCAGCCGTGACCGGCTCCGACTGCGGGTCGACTGCGGCCGCGACAGGCGCAGGAACGGAGGGAGCGAGGGGTGCGGGGGAGGCGGGGGCGGGAGTCGGGGCCAAGGGAGCGGCCAGCGCCACCCTCACGACCGGCGGCGCCACCGGCCGCAGTCCGGCGGCCCACACCTCGGGGCAGCCGCCGAAACGACCCTTGCAGACGACGGCGCAGGTGGGACAGGTGCAGGCCTTCTTGGCGGCGACCATCGAGTGATCGCAGCCGTCCCTGATCTGACACCCGAACTCCGCGCACCATCCCACGGGGATCGACCTATCCCTCGGCGGGACGACGGGCAAACTTGGACCGGGCCGCCGGTCGAGCAGCTCGCTTCGGTGCCGGTCGGGCCCCGTTCCGCGACGGGGTCTGAGCGGCGGCGGCCCCGTTCTGGACGCTGCCGGTGGACGCTTCGTAGCGGGAGGAGTAGCCGCCGTAGCCGTAGCCGCTCTCCGCCTTCACCCCGTTGAGCACGGCACCGACCACCGGACCGTCGACCTGCCGCACCTTGGCCATTGCCGCCGCCGCCTCCTTGCGGGTGGTGGTGCCGGCCGAGAAGACCATGAGGGTGGCGTCGACGTGCCGGAACAGCACCAGGGCGTCGGTGACGGGGAGCACCGGGGGAGCGTCGATGAGCACGATGTCGGCGTCGGCCGCGAGGGCGGCGAACACGTCGGCCGTCCGCCGCGACGACAACAGCTCCGACGGGTTAGGGGGGAGGGGGCCCGAGGCCAGCAGCCGGAGGCGGGGCACCCCGGGCACGTTCTGCATGGCGGCCGACACGGGGCGCTCGCCGAGCAGGGTGGACGTGAAGCCCACCGTGTTGTCGAGGCCGAAGAACTCGTGGATGCGGGGTCGACGGAGGTCGCAGCACACGATGACCACCCGCTTGCCGGCGGTGGCCAGGGTGATGCCGAGGTTGGCCAGGGTGGTGGTCTTGCCCTCGCCCTGGCCCGGGCTAGTGACCTGGAGGGTGCGCATCGGATGGTCGAGCGCGATGAAGTCGATGGCGGTGCGTAACGCCCGGTAGGCCTCGGCCGGGACCGACCGGGGCGACTCCATGGCCACCAGCCGGCTTTTCTCCTTCGTCTTCCACCCGGGCACCTCGGGGATGAGGCCGATCACGGGGACGGCCCCCGTGATCTGCTGCAACGTCTCCTGGGTGGGGATCGAGTCGTCGAGGTATTCGACCAGGAAGGCCAGGCCCACCCCCAGGAGGGTGCCGACGACGAGGGCGAGGATCGCGGTGCGGCGGGGCGTGGGCTTGATCGGCGTGCTGGGCACGGCGGCCGAGCGCACCACTTCGGCCCCGCCGTTGATGAGCTCGGTGTTGATCTGCTGGCGGTTGAGGTTGTCCTGGAACAGGGACTGCTGTTCGAGGAGCAACACGCGCTGCGCCTGCAGCGACGCCTCACCCGGCCCCGGATCGGGGCCGATCTGGCGGTCGAGGTCGGCGATCTCGACGCCGAGGTCGTCGATCTTGCTCTTGACCTCGCCCTGGGCCGCAAGCGCCTCGTTTATCCCCTGCTGGCGGCGGTGCTCCTTGTAGGCGTCGGCGTAGGCGTTGGCCACCGCCGCCGCCTGTCGTGGGTTGGTGCTCTGGGACACGATCTGCACCACCGCGGTGATGCCGACCTGACGCACCGCCACAGGCGGTGCCGACTTGAGCTTCTCCCGGACGATGTCCTGCACCGGGTCGCCCTTGAGGACCTCGATCTCGGTGGGGATGAACTGGGAAAATCCGCTGGCCTGGTTGTTGGTGGTGTCGAACACCGAGATCCCGGCACGGGGTTCGATGCGCAGCTTGGCCGTGGCCGAGTAGACGGGTGTCTGGGTGTAGGAGAGGACGAGGGCCACACCCACGACCACGACCATGGTGAGCACCACGATCACGCGCCGCCGGCGCAGGACGAGGAGGTAGTCCCGGAGCTCTAGCTCGCCGTCGATCTCATCGGCCGGCACAGTCACGAGGCTACCGGCCTTCGGGACGTTTCGGCTTGCGGAGGGGCGCAGGCGCAGGACGGGCGGGCACGGTTCACCGGGAAGGGTCGCCATGACGCGGGCTGGTCATGTGGAAATCGTCGTCCTCTGTTGCGCCGTAGCCGCGGCGAGACGGCCGCCGCCCAGTCATTTGAGCCACCCAAGCCTACCCCCCCGCACTCTGCGGAGCCCGTGTCTTCGGCGCGTGCCAGAGTGTCGGGCATGGACGAGGCTCCCCGAGCCGTCGACCGAGGCGGGCCCATGGCGACGGGTGGCACGGGCGATGAGGCGCGTCGCGGGGCAGTCGGGTGAGCGGTTTCACGACCGTTCAGGCGGTATCGGGGGTACCGGCGGCGGGGCGGACCCGTTGGATCGGCGCTCCCGGCGTGGAGTGGCTGGTGGCGGCGGTGGCCGTCGGCACCGGGCTGCTCACGCCCACCCTGCCCCTCAACCTGGCGGCGGTCGACCCCCTCATCCTGCTCGTCAACGTCCTCGCCTTCGCCTACGTGGTGTCGGGCCGGCGGACACCGGCCACCCGGCTGCTGGCCCTGGCCTCCCCCTGGTGCTGGCTCTTCCTCGTCTCCGGCTTCCTGTCCCTGTTCGGCGTCGGCCTGGCCCCGTGGGCGATCGACAACCTGCTCCGGGACATGAGCGCCATCCTCACCTGCTTCACGTTCCTCATCCTCCTGGGCACGTCCGACGACGCCGCCCGCAAAGCCCAGGCCGCCTTCTGCGGCACGGGCGTGCTGGTGGCGGTCACCGTCTTCGTGTTCGGAGGGGGCGACACCCTCCGGCTGACGGGGGCGACGTTCTCCAACCCCAACTACACCGGCCACTTCCTGGCCACGGCCCTGATCCTGGCGGTCGCCGGTCAGTGGCCCCGGCGGCGGGGGTTGCGGGTCCTGCTGGTTGTGCTCTACGGGATCGCCATCGCCCGTACCGGGTCGTTCGGCGCCCTTCTCATCCTGGGAGGGGCGGTGGGCTACGCCGTCTGGCGCTCGGTGGGTTCGCTGCGCTCGTACCTGCGCACCGCCACCCGCGTCGCCCTCATCCTCCTCCTGCTGACGGGCCTGGGCATCGCCGCCCGCCAGGTGGTGGGCGAGGACTTCGACGCCGGGGCCGGCTTCTCGTCGGAACGACTCGGGCGCAGCGGTGACACCCGGCTGGCCATCTGGCACGCGGGCTTGTCGACCGTCGACGACCACCCCTTGGGCGCCGGTCCCGGGAGCGCGGCGGCCCTCAACCTCACGTCGACCGAAGAGGTGGCCGTCAGCCGAGGCACCGAGCTGCACAGCGACCCCCTGGGACTGCTGGTGGAGAACGGGATCCTCGGCCTGGTGGCGGTGATCGCCATCGGGGCCGTCCTGTGGCGGGCGACGCCGGCGGGGGGGATCACGCGTGTCCTGTTGTGCGGGCTGGGCATCGGGAGCTTCGTACGGGAGACGATCAACTTCCGCCACCTCTGGATCGGTGTGGCTGTCGCGGTGGCCCTCGACTGGCAGCGGGCGAACGAGGCGTCTGAGGCGGCCGGCGCCGCTGGGGCCGGGGCCGCCGCGGCTGCGGCCGGCGCCGGGCGGGTGGCGGGGCCGTGATCCCCCTCGTCCGCCAAGTCTTGGCCATCCTCGACGACCGCACCCGGCGGGGCTTCCTCCTGGCCGTCCCCGCCTCGATCGTGATGGCCCTGTTCGAAAGTGTCGGCTTCGCCATGGTGCTGCCCTTCATGCAGCTCCTGGCCGATCCCGCCGGCCTCGACGACAGGGGCGGGTTGCTGGGGGCCCTCCACCGGCTGGCGGGGTCGCCCGACCGCACCCGGTTCATCGTCTACCTGGGGCTGGTGATCTTCGGCAGCCTGCTGGCCAAGGCCGTTTTGGCCATGCTCTACCTGCGCTGGCAGACCAACCTGCTGGCCCGGGGCGAGGGGGAGCTGGCCTCCCGCCTGTTCCGCTCCTACCTCTCGGCCGACTACAGCCAGCACCTCCGCCGCCACTCGTCGCAGCTGGTGCGCAACGTGCAGGAGTCGGTGCAGCTGGTGTTCTCCAAGATGCTGCTGTCGCTGGTCCAGCTCATCGCCGACGGGTTCCTCGTGATCGCCATCGTGGTGACCCTGCTCATCATCGATCCGGCCGCGGCCCTGGCCGCGGGGACCGTGCTGGGCCTGGCTGCCCTCGCCTACACCCGCCGCTACGGCCGCCGGGCCCGGGGCCTGGGGGCCGACGACCTCGACCTGCGGGGCCAGGTGCAACGTCAGTTGCAGGAGGGGCTGAGCGGGCTGAAGGCGCTGCAGGCCGTCGACCGGGTCGACCCGGTGGCCCGCCGCTTCGCCGTCACCCGGATGCGCCTGGCCCGGGTGCGGGCCCGGCAGATGTTCATCGACCAGCTCCCCCGCTACCTGCTGGAGGCAGCGGTGGTGGCGGCGTTGCTCGTGATCGTGTTGATGGTGGTGACCACCCGATCCGACGCCGACGCGGTGGGCACACTCGGCCTGCTGGCGGCGGGCGCCTTCCGGCTGATGCCATCGCTGCAACGGTTCCTGTCCGGGGGCAATGCCGCCTACTCGGCCCGGGCCGCGGCCCACGCCCTGGTGGCGGACATGGCCGGGTTGGCGGACGAGGAGCCTGGCGGCGGGCGCGGCACGGTGGCGGTGGCGGTGGCGGCCCCGGTGACGCCCCTCGACTTCCAGCTCGACCTGCGCTTCGAGGACGTGAGCTACGCCTATCCCGGTACCGACGAGCGGGTGGTCGACCACCTCGACCTCGTCGTGCGCCGGGGGGAGTCGGTGGGCCTGGTGGGGCCGTCGGGGGCGGGCAAGACCACGCTGGTCGACCTCGTGCTCGGGCTGCTGCGGCCCACGTCGGGTCGGATCCTGATCGACGGCCACCCCCTGGAGGGCCACCGGGTGAGTGCCTGGCGGGCGGTGGTGGGCTACGTCCCCCAGGACGTCTTCCTCTTCGACGACAGCGTCCTGCACAACATCGCCATCGGCCTGGCCGACGAGGAGATCGACCGGGAGCGGGTGGCCCGGGCCATCGACCTGGCCCAGTTCGGGCCGGTGCTGGCCGAGCTGCCCGAGGGCCTGGAGACGAACATGGGCGAGCGCGGCGTCCGCCTGTCGGGGGGGCAGCGGCAACGGCTGGGGATCGCCCGGGCGTTGTACGGGTCGCCGCGGGTGCTGGTCCTCGACGAGGCCACGTCGTCGCTGGACGGGATCACCGAGGCCGCCTTCACCGAGACGGTCGAGTCGTTGCGGGCCGACATCACCCTGGTGGTGATCGCCCACCGGTTGAGCACCGTCCGCCACTGCGACCGGATCGTGCTGCTGGCGGCGGGGACGGTGGAGGCGTCGGGGTCGTTCGACGAGCTGGTCGAGCACAGCGACCACTTCGCCAGCCTGGTGCACCACGCCGGGCTGGCCGGCTCGTCGCGGCCGGGGGGCGGCGGTGGCGGTGGCGGTGGTGGTGGTGGCACGCTGACCGCGCCGCCGCCGGTACGGGTGGTGGAAGCGGATTTGCCGGTGCCGGGAGTGGGCGCGGTGCTGGTGGAGCCGGCGGGCGTGCCTGTCCGGTCACTCGCCTTCTACCTCCCCCCGTTCCACCCGACGCCGGAGAACGACGAGTGGAGGGGCGAGGGCTTCACCGAGTGGGACCAGGTCCGCCTGGCCCGGCCCCAGTTCCGGGGGCACTACCAGCCCCACGTGCCCGCCGGCGGCGAGTACTACGACCTCCGGGATGCCGGTGTCCGCCGGCGTCAAGCCGACCTGGCCCGCCGCTACGGGCTGTCGGGCTTCGTCTACTACCACTACTGGGTCGCCGGGAAGCGGCTGCTGGAGCGGCCCATCACCGAGGTCCTGGCCACCGGCGAACCCGACTTCGGGTTCTGCCTGTGCTGGGCGAACGAGGACTGGACCCGGGCGTGGACAGGTGCCGCCCGGGAGGTCCTCGTCTCCCACCGTTCCTCGCCCGAGGACGACCGCGTCCATGCTCGGTCCCTCCTCGATGCCTTCGCCGACCCCCGGGCGATCAAGGTCGACGGGCGGGCGGTGCTGCTCATCCACCACAGCCGCAGCCTCCCCGACGTCCGTCGCACCATCGACACCTTCCGGGACGAGGTGAGCCGGGCCGGGCTCCCCGGCCTGTACCTGTGCCGGGTGGAGAGCGATCGGGTGGAGAGCGGGGACCCGACCGCGCTGGGATTCGACGCCGCCATCGACTTCCACCCCACCGTGTCCACCCTGCCGCCCAAGGGGTACGGGTGGCGGACGATGCGGCGGCTGACCGGGCGTCGGGGCCGGTTCGGGCGGCGGGTCCACCTCTACGACGAGGTCGTCGACTGGGCCCTGTCCCGTCCGCCGGCCGACTACAAGCGCTACCCGTGCGTGATGCCGTCGTGGGACAACACCGCCCGCCGGCGGCGGGACAGCCTGGTGCTGCACGGAGCCACGCCGGCGTCGTTCGGCCGCTGGTCGGAGGAGGCCCTGCGCCGGTTCACGCCCTTCAGCCGGGACGAGAACCTGGTGTTCCTCCGGGCCTGGAACGAATGGGGCGAGGGCAACCACCTCGAGCCCGATGAGAAGTGGGGCACCGGCTGGCTGGAGGCATATGCCTCGGCATTGGAGCGCGCCGGCCGGACACCGGGGTGACGGCCGCCGACGGCGGGTCCGCGTCCGGTGCGGACGGTGCGGGCGGTGCGGCGGGTGCGGCGGGTGCGGCGGGTGCGGCGGGTGCGGCGGGTGCGGCGGGTGCGGACGGTGCGGGCGGGGCGGGCGGTGTGGGCGGTGTGGCCGGTGCGGGCGGGGCGGCCGGCGGCGGCCGGGCGGGCGCGGCGGGGCGGCCGGCGGCGGGGCGGCGGGGCGGGTGCTGCACCTGGTGGTGCCGACGGTCGGGCGGCCCACGGTGGGGGACGTGCTCCGGCGGGCGATCGGGGGCGAACAGGCGTTGGCCCGGCTGACGGTGGTGAGCCAGGCGTGCCCGGCCGTCGTCGACGAGGCGCTGCGGGCGGCGGCGGGCGCGGCGGGCGTGGTGTTAGAGGAGCGCCGGTTGGCGTCACGGGTGGGGGCGGCGCAGGCCCGCTTGGTGGGGGCCGGCTCCGGGGCCGACACCGACTACCTGGGTTTCCTCGACGACGACATCGTGGTGGAGGCCGGCACCCTCTCCGACCTGGTCTTTCTCTGCCGGGACTTGGGTCTGGGCGGGGCGTGCGGGGTGGTGGTGAACGCGGCCGAGAACACACGGCCCTACCGGTTGCTGAAGTCGGTGTTGTTCCGGTCGATCTTCCGGGACCCTCGCTCGGCGGCGGTGGACGCCGTCGGGGTCGTGCCGTCGCCGGTGCTGTCGGGCGGTGTCACCGTGTTCCGGCGATCGGTGTTCGACGCCTGCGCCGAGGCGATGAACGAGTTCGCCACCGACTACAGCTGGGGCGAGGACTTCGAGCTGTCCTACCGGGCCTCGCGCATCTCCCGTCTCGCCATCGACCCGGGGGTCCGGGTCCGGAACGAGCACCTGGGGATGAGCCGGGCCGACATCGACCGGGACGACGTGGCCCGCCGTCGCATCGAGCGTTACCGGGCCTTTGCCGACCGCCATGCCCATCGCCGCCGGGAATGGGCCGCCTACCTGGGGGTCGTGGTGGCCCTGGGCGGGATGGCGGTGCGGCAACGGGCCGGCCGCGACGTCCACCGGCTCCTGGTGGCGGAGGCCGCGCATGCGATGCGCCGCACGTTCTTTGGCGCGCACGTGTCGCCTGGCGACACCGGCGCGCCGCGGAGCCGGACGGCGGCGGTCCGCCGAAGGCTCATTGGCGCGCGGAGCCGGACGGCGGCGGTCCGCCAGACGTTCTTCGGCGCGCACGAGTCGCCTGGCGACGCCGACGCGCCGCGGAACGGTGCGGTGGCTGCGGTGATCACCTACTACCAGTCCGGCCGGAGGGTGGTGGCGGCGGTCGAATCGCTCGTGGCGCAGGGAGTGGCCCCGACGTCGGTGACGGTCGTGGCCAACTCGCCGGTGCCGGCCGACATCGCCGCCGACCTGGCCGACCTGGGAGCGGACGTGGTCCCGGCGGACGGCAACCTCGGCTTTGCCGCCGCCTGCAACCTTGGTGCCGGGCGCGCCGCAGCCGAGGCGGCCGACTTCCTGTGGTTCGTGAACCCGGACGTCATCTGCGCCAGGGACTGCATGGAGACGCTGCTCCGCCACGCCGGGCCGGCGACGGCGGTAGCGCCCGTCCTCCGGCTGCCCGACGGGCGGGTCGAGCGGTCGGTGAAGAGCCGGTCCTACCTGCGACCGGCGGTGCTCTTGTCCCGGGAGCTCGGCATCGGCCGGACGCTGCGGCTGGGTTCACCCGCCCCGACCCGCCGAGCCCGACCGGTGCCTGCCGTCTCCGGCGCCTGCCTCCTCGTGCCCCGGGCTGCGTACGAGCGGATCGGGGGGTTCGCCGAGGAGTTCTTCCTCTACGGCGAGGACGTCGACCTGTGCCTGCGGCTGCGGCGGTCGGGCTGCTCGGTGGCGGTCGTTCCCGAGGCGCATGCGGTCCACGCCTCGGGCACCGGCTCGGGTGACCCGGCCGACGCCGCCGTCCAGGCGATCAAGGGCCGGGAGGCACGCCGGGCCCACCTGCTGCTGTTGCGCCGCCATCGGTCGGAGGCGGCCGCGTCCCGCTACCTGGCCGGGCTGGCGTGGGTGTTGCGGGCCCGCCGATTGGTGCGGCGGGGGTCGGTCGCCGACCAGGCCGCATGGTCGTGGCTGGTCGAGGAGCGCCGACGGGCGCCAACCACCGCCGGTCGGTGAGCGCCCCCGAGGTGCCGGGCGGGGACCCGCAGGTTGGCGCCCCCGGCGAGCGGACGGAAGGCGGCTCGGGTAGGGCGCGAGGTGCCCGACGGCTGACGGTTGTCGGGAACGGCGCCCACCGCACGGGCGCCCCGTTGTCGCTGCTGGCCATCCTCCGAAGGCGCCCGCCGGGCCTCGACGTCCGCCTGGTCCTCGTGGGCGGCGGGCCCCTCGTCGCCGAGTATCGGGCCGTCGTCGACGATCTGGTCGTGCTCGAGGCGCCCGCCACCCGCGGCGCTCGGCCCCGGCGGGTGGTGGAGGAGGTGGCCGTCGTCGCCGGCCTCCGGCGGGCGGTCGTCGACCGGCGCCCGGGCACCCTCGTGGTCAATACCGTGGAATACGAGGCGCCCCTGGCCTTGGCCCGGCGGTGGTCCGGCCCCTGTCGCATCGCCATCCGGGAGGCGGTGGCGGCCCACGGCTCGGGGCCCCGGGGTCGGGCGCGGGTGGCGTTGATGCGGGGGAACGGCACCGTCCGCTTGGCGGCCGTGGGCGAACGCCAGGCCCGGGAGTGGTCGGAGCGGCTCGGCCGCCCGGTGGCGCACCTGGCCAACGTCTACGAGCCGTCTACCAGGACCGACGCGCCGGCGACCGCCGCGGATGGGCCGGTGCGGTTCCTGGTGGTGGGGGGACGGTCGGCGGTGAAGGGCGTCGACCTCGCCGTCGAGGCCTTCGCCCGCCGCCGACGCCCGGCCGGCGAGGCGGAATTGGTGGTGGCCGGCGGTGACTTCCCGCCGGGGATCGACGGATCAGTGCGGTGGCTGGGCGGCGTCCCCGACCTGGCCGGGCAGATGGCCGACCTCGGCGACGTCATCCTCGGCGTCTCCCGGACCGAGCCCTACTCGCGGGCGGTGGTGGAGGCCGCCTTCGCCGGACTGCCGCTGCTGGCGTGGACGACGGGCGGCTACGTCGAGCAGCTCGACCAGTTCGGCGGCTGGGGCGTCGAGCCATTCGACATCGACGCCTTGGCGGCCAGGATCGACGATGTCACCGCCCTGGGCCGGCCCGGTGTTGCCGAGACTGGGGCCGAGAGCCGCCGCCGGGCCACCATCGTCCACGACCCCGATGGCGCCGCCGCCGCCTGGTGGACCTGGATCCTCTGACCCCCTCGGTCACGACGACGATTGCGCCGCACGAAAAGTCTCATGCAGCGAGAGCGTCGTGATTTGGCACCTCCTCGTCGTTTTACGACGATTGGGTCGTACGAAACCGCCGTCCCGACCCATGCGCCGCGCTGCTCGGTGGAACTGGACCTCACCGGCGACGAACCGCCCGCGTCCGCGGGAGACGTGATCCGTCCGCCATTGGCGCGGCCGGCTCGCCGCTGGCCGCTCTGCCGGCAACGGCGGCCGGTGTCGACGTCGCAGCAGGACTTCTGCCAGCGTCGGAGCGACAACGCCGTCTCGACCAGCCGGCACCGACAAGTTGTCGCTCCGACGCTGGCAACAGGACCACGTCGACGAGGGCGCGCTCCGGCGGATCCGGGCTGGCGGCGTCTGAACGACGACCAAGAGCCTCGACCTGCCGACGCCGACAAGTTGTCGCTCCGACGCTGGCAACAGGACCACGTCGACGAGGGCGCGCTCCGGCGGATCCGAGCTGGCGGCGTCGGGACACAAACCAAGAGCCTCGACCTGCCGGCGCCGACAAGTTGTCGCTCCGACGCTGGCAAAACACGATCAACGATGACGAGGCGATCCGGTATCGCGTCTCGGGCATTTGGTACCAGGTTTAGGGACGTGATCCGACACCCGATCGACCGGCGATTTCGCGGCTCTTCGATGCACACGAAACCCGCTCGCCGCCACCTCACGGCAGGATCCCCACCTCGCGGTAGGCGGCGACGACCCGGTCGAACACCGACGATTCGCGGTTCCGTGACTCGGCGCCGACCCGGGCGGCGGCGGAAAAGCAGACGAACTCGACATCGGACAGCTCGGCCAGGCGGCGGATGGCGGCCGCCAGCGCCTTCGGATCGAAGCGGGGCACGAGGTAGCCGTTGACGCCGTCGTCGACCAACTCCCGGCAGCCGCGGATGTCGGTGGCGATGCACGGCCGGCCCGCGGCCAGACCCTCGATGAGGCTGCGGGGCATGCCCTCCCGGTGGCTGGGTAGGACGAGGGCGTGGTGGTCGGCCACCACCACCGGCATGCGGGCCGTCTCCACGTGGCCGAGGAAGCGCACCCGATCGTCCAGCCCCAGGCGGGCCACGTCGTGTCGGGCCTCGGCCAGCACGCCCGTCCGCTCCGATGCGATCTCGGTGCCGGCCACCCCCAGCTCCACTCCCGGCACCAGCGCCAGCGCCTCCAGCAGCTCCAGCACGCCCTTCTCCCGCACGACCCGTCCCACGAACAGCAGCCGCAGAGGGTCCCGCACCGGACGGGGCGGCGGCACCGAGAACCAGTGGTCCTCCACCCCGTTGCCGATGAGCCGCAGCCGGCTGCGGTAGCCCCGGGCCGAGGCCTCGGCGAAGTCCTCCGCCGACTGGAACAGGATGGCGTCGGTCCGTCCCGCCAGCATCCGCTCCAACCGTTCCAGGCGCCGGTCCCGGGCGGACATGGGCTTGTCCCACTGATGGGAGAAGCCGTGCACCGTGTAGAGCACCTTGGTCCCGGGGGGCAGCAGGTGTCGTGGCAGCAGTCGGACGGGGAAGGCGGCGGCCGGGCTGTGCAGGTGCACCGCCGCCGGCCGCTCCCGGCGAACCAGGGCGGCCAGGCGCACCAACGCCCTCGCGATAGGAACCGGCCGGGGGCTGCGGGAGAAGGTGAGGGCGACGGGCCGGTAGGGCGCCAGATCGGCGTGGAACGTCGGGCCTTCGGGGGCGCAGGCGACCCGGACGGTGCAGCCGGCCCGGGCCAGCGCCGCCAGTTGCGGCAGCAGCAGGGTCCGCACGCTGTACTCGACCGCGGCGATGTGCAGCACCGTCGGCCCGGCAGCCGCCGGCCCACCCTCGTCCGGGCTCATCGCCGGCGGTTGATCTGGCGAGCCAGGTGGGCGTAGCTCTCGGGGCCGTAGGGCAGGACGAACCCGCTCTCCGGGAGGTGGCGGGCGTCCTGGAACTGGCCCAGGACCATCAGCTCGTACCGGCGGAACGACGCTTGGCGCGCCGCGTTGCCGTTCAGCAGCCGGCGGGCGCCGTTGAGCACCAGCCGCGACGGTCCCAGGGGCAGGCGCACGAAGCGGCGGTGGGAGCCGAACACCTCCAGCACCGTACGCACCGTCATCCGCTCCCACGGGTGGAGGACCACCTCGTGGGCCGCAGGCGTCTGCACCAGGTGGACGATGGCGGCCCCGACGTTTCCGGGCAGGGCCACCGGCAGGGGGGCGTCGCCGTCCTCGACGATGGGGAGCACTGGCAGCCGGGCCAGCTGGGCGAACCGGCGGGCGACCTTGTTGTCCTCCCCCAGCACCGAGGTCGGCCGGTAGACCACCACCTCGGGCGGGCAGGCGACCAGCCGGTCGAGCAGGGCATGCTCCGCCGCCACCTTCGACTCGGCGTAGGGGGACGACGGCTCGACGTCCCGGGTCTCGTCCAGCCGCAGGCGACTGCCCTGCACCGCCGCGCTGCTCAGGTGCACGAAACGGGTGACACCGCAGGAGTGGGCGGCCTCGGCCAGCACCTGGGGCAGGAGGACGTTCGGCCCCCACAGCCGGAGCAGGCTGTCGGCGCCGGGATCGGCCCGACCGGCGGCGTTGACTACCACGTTGCAGCCGCCCATGGCGTCGAGCAGCCGGCTCCAGGCCGACGGGTGCTCCTTGCGCCAGGCGGCGACGGCATCGGGCCCGGTCTCCAACGACGCGGTCTCCACGCGGAAGCCGGAGAGCGGGACCATGGCCACGCCCCGCGCGTCAGCCTCCGCCTTCACCGCCTGGCCGATGAAGCCCGCCGCCCCACACAGCAGAACTGTCGGTTTCAGGGTCCCAATCCCCCCGTTCAGGGCCCGCTCAGCGACGGCTGACCGTGGGAATCAACTGGGACGCTCCTGCCGACCAGGCGCGGCCGCCGACGGGGACGGCGGGGCACGGCGGGGACGGCGGGGACGGCGATGGGCCGGGACGGGGAGCGGAGTCGGGACGGGGGGCGGTGGCCGCACCCTCGGATGGCACCGGCGGCCCGCCCGGGGAAAGCAGGGCGTCGAGGGCCCGGGCCACGGAGGAGGAACGGTTCGACGGCTGCCCCACGTCGCCCGCGGCCCGTTGGCGCAACTCCGGCCGGCCCTCGACCAGGAGGGCGAGGATGGCCTGCTGCTGCGACAGCATGGTGAGCACGGTGCGCATCTCCCGGCGCAACTCCAGCACCGACGCCTGGATCTCCTCGATGGTGTCGCCGGCCTCGCCCGCGTCCTCCCGGTCGCCCCGGTATCCGCCCCGGACCTCGGGGTCGGGCAGCGAAATGGTCTCGGCGACCGGCCCGCCGTTGCGGCCCCCGATGCGGCCGGGGGTGGAAGGGCGCATCGTCGCACCGGGACGGGGACCGGCGGCCCACACCTCTTTGCAGCCCGAGTACTTGCCCCCGCAGACCACGCCGCAGGCGTCACAGGTGCACGACCGCTGCCCGGCCACCATCCGATGGTCGCACGACGACTTGATGGTGCATCCGAAGTCAGCACACCAACCCATGGCTCAGGTCCTCCGCCACTTGGGGGCTGCGTCCGGCCGCCGAGCCCGTTTGTGGCCGTTGCCGGCGGTGGGCGGAGCCAGCCGGGACGGCGCGGCGGCACCCTCCCGACCGGTGGGCGCCGGGGTGGCGCCGTTGCTGTTGGAGGGTCGGACAGCTCCGCCGGAGACCGTGCCCGCCCCATTCGTCTCGTCCGCTTCGTACCGACCTCGGTAGCCGCCGTACCCGGCCTGGCTCGGCACCCCGTTGAGGACCGCTCCGATCAGGGGGCCATTCACCTGCTGGACCATGGCCAGCGCGGTGGCGGCCTGCTTCCGGGTGGTGGTGCGGGCGGAGAAGACCAGGAGGGTGGCGTCGACCCGGCGGAAGAGCACGAGGGCGTCGGCCACCGGCAGCACCGGCGGCGAGTCGACCAGGATGATGTCGGCCTCGGCCAGGAGGGCGGCCAGCACGTTGGCCGTGCGGTCGGAAGACAGCAGCTCGGAGGGGTTGGGCGGCAGCGGTCCCGACGCCAGGACCTTCAGTCGAGGAACGCCGGGCACGCTCTGCAGCGCGGACCACACCGGTCGGTGGCCGAGCAGGACGGACGTGAAGCCGATCGCGTTCGACAGCCCGAAGAACTCGTGGACCCGCGGGCGGCGCAGGTCGCAACACACGATGACGACCCGCTCGCCAGCGGTGGCCAGGGCCACGCCCAGGTTGGCCAGGGTGGTGGTCTTGCCCTCCCCCGCCTCCGGGCTGGTGACCTGCAGGATGCGCATCGACTGGTTGAGCCCGACGAACTGGATGGCCGTCCGCAGCGTGCGGTAGGCCTCGGCGGCCGACGATCGAGGCGCCTCCTTCGACACCAGGCGCGTCTCGTCCCGGGTCTTCCACCCGTCGACCATGGGAATGGTGCCGAGGACGGGCACCGTCTTGAGCACCCGCTCCAGCTCTTCCTTGGTCTCCACCGACTCGTTCAGGTACTCGAGGAGGAAGGCCAGCCCCACGCCCACCAACACGCCGACCACCACCGCCACCATGGCGTTGAGGATCGGTTTGGGCGAGACGGGCGTGGACGGGGTTGCGGCCGCGGCCAGGATCCGGGCCTGCCCGGTGGCCAGGCTCCGCTCGATCTCGCTCCGCCGGAGGGTGTCGCGCAGGCTGTTCTGCGACCCGATGTTGCTCGTGCGCTGGAGGGACAACACCGCGTAGCGGGAGTCGTCGGGCGGCCTACCCTCGGCCAGGAGCGCCCTGACCTCGTCGTCGATCGTCTTGTTCAGCCGGTCGAGGTCGTTGATCTGGGTCTGCAACTCGTCGCTGGTGCGCTGGAGCGAATCGACCTTGAGCTCCTTGCGGTAGTCGACGTAGGCCTGGGCGTAGTGGTTGGCCATGATCGCCGCCTGCGTGCGGCTTTCGCTCTCGACCGTCACCTGCACGATGTCGGCGTTGGGGACCGAGGTGGCGTCGACCGGGAGGATGGAGCCGGCTCGCTCCCGCACGAGCTTCTGCACGTCGGCGCCTTCGATGATCTGGAGCTCGTTGAGGAGGGTGCGCCGGGGGTCGCCTCCGGCGGGGCCGCTGAACGGGTTCTCGCCCGCCGCCGGCTCCAGGATCACCCGGGCGTGGGCGGCGTAGATCGGCGTCTGCAGGAAGGACACCAGGAGGGTCAGCCCGACGAAGCCGGCGACGACCAGGACGACCAGCTTCCAGCGTCGGCGCAGGACGCGGACGTAGTCGCGAAGGTCGAGTTCGTTGCTCTGGTCCGGCTGGGCCACGGGACGAGCCTAATGAGCGTCCGGCTCTACGGCCGGATCAACTCCGGCTCCCAGGCGCCCGGGTGGCGGCTCGGGAGGCGCTCTCCGCTTCGCTTCCGACGCTGGCGGCGAGGGTGGCCATCTGCCGGACGAGGTCGTCGGCCGAGGCGGTGAGGTCGATGGCCCGTATCCGCAGCGGGTGTACCGGAGGCACCGGCACCTGCGAGATCAGGGGGTGGATGGGACGGTGGTCGACCTCGCCCTCGGCCAGCAGCACCTCGTGCAGCTTTTCCCCCGGACGCAGGCCGGTGAACTCGATGCCGACCTTGCGCTCGGAGCGGGACGCCACCAGGCGGGCCACTTCCGTGATCGACACCGCCTTGCCCATGTCGAGCACCAACGCCTCCCCCGGGCGGCCGATGGCGCCGGCCTGGACGACGAGCTGCACCGCCTCCTCCACCGTCATGAAGAACCGGGTGACGGCCTCGTCGGTGACGGTGATGGGCCCGCCCCGGTCGACCTGGGCCTGGAAGGTGGTCATCACCGAGCCCCGGCTGCCCAGCACGTTGCCGAAGCGGACAGACAGGTACGAGGCCTCGGTGACGTCGGAGAAGTAGCTGGTCAGGCGCTCGGTGATGCGCTTGGAGTAGCCGAGGACGCTGCACGGGTCGGCGGCCTTGTCGGTGGAGATGTTCACGAACCGGCCCACCCCCACCTCGGTGCAGAGCTCGAGCAGGTCGAGGGTGGCGACGATGTTGGTCTTGATCGCCTCCGCCGGGTGCCGCTCGAGGATGACCAGGTGCTTGAGGGCGGCGGCATGGAACACCACGTGGGGCCGGAGCCGGTGGATGGTCTCCCGCAGGGCGGCCCGGTCGCGGATGTCGAGCAGGACGAGGTCGGGAGAGTCGAGAAGGGCCCGCCCCTCGATCGACAACTGCACCCCGTGGAGGGCCGACTCGTCGCGGTCGAGCATGATCAGCTGGGCCGGGGCGAAGCGGTAGATCTGGCGGCACAGCTCGGAGCCGATCGATCCCCCCGCCCCCGTGACCAACACCCGCTTGCCGGCGAGGTAGCCGGCGATGGCGCCGATGTCGGTGTTGATCTCGTGGCGGCCGAGGAGGTCGGCAGTGGTGACGTCGCGGATGTCGTCGACCTCGACCTGGCCGTGGAACAGCTCCCGCACCGGGGGCAGGACCTTCACCGCCAGGTTGGCGGCCAGGGCCCGGTCGCTCAGGTCGCCGACCAGGTCGTTGTCGGCGCTGGGGACGGCGATCAGCAGGGTGTCGGCCCCGCAGTCGGCGGCGGCCTCGGCCAGGCGGGTGCGGCTGCCGAGCACGGGAACGCCCATCAGCCGCAGGTTGCGCTTGTCGGGGTCGTCGTCGAGCAGGCCCACGGGCACGTACTCGCTGGTGGGGTCGCGGAGGAGGGCGGCGATGACCTGGGTGCCGCCCTCGCCCGCCCCGAACACGAGCAGCCGGTGGCGGCCCTCCTCGCACGGCCGCAGGCGGCGCTCCATGGCCAGCCGCCACGAGTAGCGGAACCCGGCCTGGACGACCAGGGAGATGATGCCGGCCACCACGGGCACGCTCAGGGGCAGCAGCCGGGGCTGCCACAGGGGGTTGAAGGCGAACACCACCAGGGTGCTCACGGCGGAGGCCTTCACCAGGGCCATGACCTCTTCGAAGCTGCCGAAGCGCCACCGCCCGTTGTAGAGACCGAACCGCAGCCCCGCCCCCAGATGGACGAGCAGGGCGAAGGGAAGGAGGTAGACGAGCCCGTCGATGTCGTTCTGGCTGAAGGAGAAGTCGTAGCGCAGGGCGGTCGCGAAGCAGAAGGCGGCCACCACGGCCACCGCGTCGAGGAAGGCGTTGACCGCCCACCGGTGGCGGGCGACGAAGACCCCCACCCGCGGTCCCAGCCCGACCGTGCCGGCGTCGGTCCTCACATGTTCTTCTGCCTGCATCCGTTGCGCCTCCGCCGTTCGCGAGTTGCTCCACCCGTTGCTCGGGCCTCGTGAGCTTACCCGCGGCCCGGTCCCCTGCCCATGAAGAACGCCTCGATCGGCGGCTCGACTGCACCCGCGCGGCGCGTGCCAAAGTGGAGCGATCATGGACGAGGCTCCCCGAGCCACTCGACCGGGGCTCGCCGCAGCAGACCCCCAGGCCACCGTCGGCGCCCCCGCGCGTCTCGATCGCGGGCTGACGGTCTGGCTCACGGGGCTGCCGTCGGCGGGCAAGACCACCATCGCCAACGGCCTGGCCGAGCGCCTCACCGCCGCCGGCTACCCGGTGGAGGTGCTCGACGGCGACTGCGTCCGCCGCATCCTGGGGCCCGAGCTGGGCTTCGCCCGCGAGGACCGCGACCGGAACGTGCGCCGGGTGGGCTATGTGGCCGAGCTCCTCAGCCGCCACGGGGTGGTGGTCGTCTGCGCCCTGGTCTCGCCCTACCGGTCGACCCGCGACGAGGTCCGGGCCGTCCACCAGGGCCGCTTCTTCGAGGTCTTGGTGGCGGCGCCGGCCTCGGTGTGCGCGGAGCGGGACGTGAAGGGGCTCTACGCCTGCCAGTCGGCGGGGGGGATGAGCGGTCTCACCGGCGTCGACGACCCCTACGAACCCCCCGAGCACCCCGAGCTGGTGGTCCCCACCCACACCCAGACGGTGACCGAGTCCGTCCAAGCGGTCTGGCAGGCCCTTCCCCGATGAGTTTGGCCCCGATGAGATTGGCCCCGATGAGTTTGGCCCGATGAGATGAGTCCGCTGCCGGCCGTCCGCCATCCGTTCGAGCTGTCGCACCTCGACGCCCTCGAGTCGGAGGCGATCTACATCATGCGGGAGGTGGCGGCCGAGCTCGAGCACCCCGTCCTCCTCTTCAGCGGGGGCAAGGACTCGTTGGTGCTCCTGCGGCTGGCGGAGAAGGCGTTCCGGCCGGCCAAGTTCCCGTTTCCCGTCATGCACATCGACACCGGGCACAACTTCCCCGAGGCGTTGGAGTTTCGCGACCGGCGGGTGGCGGAGCTGGGCGAGCGGCTCATCGTGGCCAGCGTCCAGGAGTCGATCGACAAGGGGCGGGCGACGGAGGTGGGCGGACCGCTGGCGTCCCGCAACCGGTTGCAGACGATCACCCTGCTCGACGCCATCGCCGAGCACGGCTTCGACGCCTGCTTCGGGGGGCGCGGCGCGACGAGGACAAGGCCCGGGCCAAGGAGCGGGTCTTCTCCTTCCGCGACGACTTCGGCCAGTGGGACCCCAAGAACCAGCGCCCCGAGGTGTGGTCGATCTACAACGGACGGGTCCACAAGGGCGAGCACATCCGGGCCTTCCCCATCTCCAACTGGACCGAGCTCGACGTCTGGATGTACATCGCCAAGGAGAAGCTGGAGCTGCCGTCGATCTACTACGCCCACCGGCGGGTGGTCGTGCCCCGCGACGGGATGCTCCTGGCGGTCGGTCCGTACGTGGAGCCCCTCCCCCACGAGGAGCCGGCGGAGATGCTGGTGCGTTTCCGCACGGTGGGCGACATGTCGTGCACGGGGGCGGTGCTGTCGTCGGCGTCGACGGTCGACGAGGTCATCACCGAGGTCATGGCCACCCGCATCACCGAGCGGGGCGCGACCAGGGCCGACGACAAGTTCTCCGAAGCCGCCATGGAGGACCGCAAAAAGGAGGGGTACTTCTGATGTCCGCCGTCCCCGACCTGCGAACCGGCTGGGGGAGCGCCTGATGGACCTGGTTCGGGTCGCCACCGCCGGGTCGGTCGACGACGGCAAGTCCACGCTCATCGGGCGGCTGCTCTACGACTCCAAGCAGATCCTGGAGGACACGCTCGAGGCGGTGGAGAAGTCGAGCACCCAGCGGGGCTACGACTACATGAACCTGGCCCTGCTCACGGACGGGCTGCGGGCGGAGCGGGAGCAGGGCATCACCATCGACGTCGCCTACCGGTACTTCACCACCGCCCGGCGCAAGTTCATCCTGGCCGACACCCCCGGGCACGTGCAGTACACCCGCAACATGGTGACCGGCGCCTCCACCGCCGACGTGGCGTTGGTGCTGGTCGACGCCCGTAAGGGGCTGTTGGAGCAGTCGCGGCGACATGCGTTCCTGGCCACCCTGTTGCGGGTGCCCCACGTGGCCGTGTGCGTGAACAAGATGGACCTGGTCGACTGGGACCAGGGCGTGTACGAGGCCATCCGGGACGAGTTCCGGGCCTTCGCCACCCGCCTGGAGATCGCCGACCTGTCGTTCTTCCCCGTCTGCGCCCTGCTCGGCGACAACATCGTGGACCGCTCCGACAACATGCCCTGGTACCGCGGTCTACCCCTGCTGGTGCACCTGGAGGAGCTGCACATCGCCTCCGACCGCAACCTGGTCGACGGCCGCTTCCCGGTGCAGTACGTGGTGCGGCCGCTGACGGACGAGCACCACGACTACCGGGCCTATGCGGGCGTGGTGGCGGGGGGCGTGTTCCGTCCCGGTGACGAGGTGGTGGTGCTGCCGTCCGGGATGACCACGACCATCGAGGGGATCGACACCTTCGACGGGCCGGTGGAGGAGGCGTTCCCCCCCATGTCGGTGTCGATGCGGCTGACGGACGACGTCGACGTGTCACGGGGCGACATGATCTGCCGGCCGGGCAACCAGCCCGAGATCAGCCAGGACATCGACGCCATGGTCTG
Source organism: uncultured Acidimicrobiia bacterium (assembly GCA_963829165.1). GTDB lineage: Bacteria > Actinomycetota > Acidimicrobiia > Acidimicrobiales > AC-14 > JAXDMK01. Next base: position 27,491 of record CAWHIC010000002.1, read on the forward strand.
CTGGATGGCCGACAAACCCCTCGTCGAGGGCGCTCGCTACGGGCTCAAGCACACCACCCGGTCGGTGAGGGCGGTGGTGCGCGACCTTCGCTACCGCCTCGACGTGACCACCCTGCACCGGGACGAGACCGCGGTCGACCTCCGGCTCAACCAGGTCGGACGGATCAGGCTGCGGACGACGGCCCCCCTGATGTACGACGACTACCACCGCAGTCGGAGCACCGGCAGCTTCATCCTCATCGACGAATCCACCAACGCGACCGTCGCCGCGGGCATGATCCTCGACCGCCACTCGTAAGCGGCCGGGCCGGGGGCCTGGCCTCCGTCAGATGCAGCCGACCTGGGCCGCGCCGTCTCGGAGTGCGGCATCGTCGATCAGGGTGAGGAGCTCGCGGAACAAGGCGCACGCCTCGGAGTCATAGCCCGGCAGACCAGAATCATCGGCGACCGGATCGGGGTTGTCGGCCGTGTCGGCCGCGTCGGGCGAGTCGGGGGTGGACCCGGCCGCTCCGGGCGTGGACCCGGCCGCTCCGGGGGCGCTCCCGGCCGCTCCGGGAGTGGACCCAGTCGCACCGGGGGTGGACCCGCCGGCGGCCCCGGCGGGGGTTGACCCGCCTGCGGCCCCCGCGACGGTCGTCGGCGACGGGGCGACGGTGGTCGATTGGGGCCGAATGGTGGTGCGGGGGACGGCGGTGCTCGCCGAGCTCGAGGGTGAGGGGTTCGGATCGTCGTCGCCGAACATGGCCATGGCGCTGAACGCCACCAGTCCCACCACGATGACGCCCAGGGCGACGAGAAGCCCGCGATGCTTCCCGGGCTTGCCATCGGGCGCCGCGTTGTCGGCTTTCGCCCTCGGCCCGACGGCTGCTGCCGGCGTCATCGTTGCCGTCGCGTCGACCGCCGTCTTCGGGTCGACCTTGGTGGCCGGGTTCACCGTCGCCGTCGCCTCGACCGTCGCCTTCGGGTCGACGTTCGCCTTCGGGGGTTCGCCAGCCATCGCTCAGGAGGCTACTCGGGTAGCTTCGTCGCCAATGAAAGTCCTGGTCACTGGCGCGGCCGGGTTCATCGGCTCCCACGTCAGCCGAGCCCTCCTCGACCGGGGGGACGATGTCGTCGGCTTCGACAACCTCAACGACTATTACGACCCGTCCCTCAAGGAAGCCCGCCTGGCCCGGTTGACGGGGAGCGACCGGTTCGAGATGGTGCGGGGCGACCTGGGCGACCGGGCGGCCCTCGACACCGCCTTCGATCACGCGCCCCAGAGGGTGGTGCACCTGGCCGCCCAGGCCGGGGTCCGCTACTCCCTCACCAACCCCCACGCCTACGTCGACACCAACGTCACCGGCACCCTCAACGTGCTGGAGGCGTGCCGGCACCGGGGCACCGACCACCTGGTCTTCGCCTCGTCGAGCTCGGTCTACGGGGCCAACACGGCCATGCCCTTCTCCGTCCACGACAACGTCGACCACCCGGTGAGCCTCTACGCGGCCACCAAGAAGGCCAACGAGCTGATGGCCCACGCCTACAGCCACCTCTACCGGATCCCCACCACCGGCCTGCGCTTCTTCACCGTCTACGGCCCCTGGGGCAGGCCCGACATGGCCGCCTTCCTCTTCACCCGGGCGATCCTCGAGGGCCGGCCCATCGACGTGTTCAACCAGGGCAACATGCGGCGGGACTTCACCTTCGTCGACGACATCGTCGAGGGCGTGGTGCGGGTGCTCGACCGGGTGCCGGTGCCCGACCCCTCCTGGACCGGCGACGACCCCGACCCGGCCAGCAGCACCGCCCCCTACCGGTTGTACAACATCGGCAACAACAGCCCGGTGGAGCTGATGGACCTCATCGCCGCCATCGAGAAGGCCCTCGACCGCCGGGCCGAGCTCAACCTGTTGCCCATGCAGCCGGGCGACGTCCCCGCCACCTACGCCGACGTCGACGACCTCGTCCGCGACGTCGGCTTCTCCCCCGCCACGCCCATCGACGTCGGCATCGCCCGCTTCGTCGCCTGGTACCGGGACTACTACCGGGTCTGATCGGCGGGTTGACCGATGGTGAGCACCGTCGCCCGGGTGGCGCTGGCCCTCGTGTTCGCGGCGGCGGCGGTGGGCAAGCTGGTCGACCGGCGGGGAACGGTGGTGGCGGCCGAGGGTCTGGGGCTGCCGTCGGGGGCGGCGGGACCGGTGGCCGGGATCCTGCCGGTGGTCGAGCTGGCGGTGGCGGTGGCGCTGGCCGGGGCGTGGGGGCCGTCGGCCGTGGTCGGGGCGGCCGCCGGCCTGTTCCTCCTGGTGCTCCTGACCTGCCTGGTCGTGCTCAACCTCCGTCAGGGGCGGCGTCCGCCGTGCCACTGCTTCGGCCGGGTCGACGACGCCCCCATCGGCGCCGGCACCGTCGTCCGCAACCTCGCATTCATGGCCCTGGCCGTCGTCGTCCTCCTGACGGCCTGAGCCCACGTCGCCCGCCCGCCTCGAACCGGTGACGGCAACAGCCCCCAGAGGGCTGTACGTGTCACCGGTTCACAGGGTGGGGCGTTAGCTCCGTTAGTGGCCGAGTGGAGAGGACAAGGGTCGGATCGGACGCGGGCAGGACCGTCCGGTAGGCGAAGCGGGTCTCGGCCGCGTCGATCACGGCCCGGTCCTGGGAGAACCAGGCGGCGCTCGTCGGCCACCAGGCGGCCACCACCACCACGTCGCACCCGTCGAGGCGGGACGGGTCGGTCACCGGGGTGAAGTCGCGGGACGGGTCGAGGTAGGCGAGCATCGGCGCCAGCCCGGTACTGCCCACGATGCACGCCCGGCCACCGGCGGCGTCGACCGACCGGACCACGGCCGCCGCCGCCCGGTACCCGGTGGGCTCCTGGGTGTAGCCGGGAACCACCGAGGTGAGGGCGAGCACGGCCGATCCGGCGGCGGCCACCGCGCCGGCAGGGATCCGGCTCACCGCCACCCCCACCAGGTAGGCGACGCCCGGCACCAGCCACACGAAGAACCGGTCCTCCAGGGCCGCCGACTGGAGCCCGGCCCACAGCCCCACCAGCACCACGGCCAGGCCCAGGGCCGCGCCGCGAGTGGCCCGGCTGCCCCGCAGCACGACCACCGCGCCCACCACCACCAGCGGGGCCAGTGCCACCGACGCCCAGCCCCCGCCCGTGGCCATGGTCACCACCCGCCACGGCATGTCGCCCTTGAAGACCCGGGCGTGGGCCGAGGTGGCGTGGAGCATGACGTCGGCCATGCCCACGTAGGCGCACCCGGCCAGCGCCACGACCCACAGGAACCGCTTCCGCCAACGATCGTCGAACTCGCCCCGGGCCAGCAGCGCGCCGAGGTGGGCGGCGAGCACGGGGACCATGTAGAGGTGGGTGGCCACCCCGATGGCAGCCGCGCCCACGTACAGCGGCCCCGTCCACCTGCGCTTTTGTGCGCCGGCGCCGGCCCCGGCCCGACGGCGGTCCTCGACCACGACGATGGTGGCCACGATGGCGCACAGGGTGAGCAGGCTGTAGCCCCGGACGGCCCGGGAGAGGTGCACGAACGTCGGGTTGCAGGCCAGCACCGCCCCCGCGGCCAGCCCCGCGGCCAGCCCGTGCCGGCGGGCGACGAACCAGGTGAGAACGCCCACCGCCAGGGCGCCGAACAGGATCGGCAGCACCCGCATGGCGGCGGCGTCGGACCGGCCCGTCACCACTCGCACCAGCTGCTCGAGGAACGAGAACATCGGGTGGTTGTTGAACACCGCCTGCTCCCGGAACACGGCCCACGGCGGACCCGGTCGCACGAAACGGCCGACCATCGCCGCGCTGTCGAAGTCGAGGGCGCGGCCGAGGCCGGGCAAGTAGGCGACGAAGGTCACCGCGCTCACGACCAGGGCGGCGATCGGCGCCCGCCGGTCCGTCCGGGGCGGGCGCAGGCCGATGTCGCCCGATGCTGGCGACGTCGGCGACGACGGCGACGACGGCGCGGTGGTGGTCACGGACTCGCCCTCACACCCATACGTCGTCCGATGCGCCCTCGAACTTGAGGACGAGTCAGGTTGACAGGGCCCAGGTCCCGGAGACGTCGTGGTCGAGGGCGACCTGGGTGGGAGGAGCCTCGTCTTCCCACTGCCAGCCGTCGGGGAGGTCGAAACCGAGTTGGAGGACGTCGCCGGTGTGGTCGGGCAGGCGCATCCAGAGGAGCGAGTAGACCCACGTGCCGTCGGGGCGTTGGGTGGCCAGGCGGGGGACGTCCCAGACGACGGTGACGGTCGTCTCCGACTCCGGGTTCAGGGGCCGGAACCACCCCCGGGCCGGGTGACCGGCGACCTCGGGCTCGGTCAGGCTCAGGGGGTCGCTGCCCTCGGCCACGGTGGCCCCCTGCGGTCCGTACAGGGTGACGAAGGTGAGAACCCCGGCCGGATTGGCGAAGGGGTCCAGCGGATTGGGATTGGTGATGCGGACCGACGTGGTCACCCTGCCCGACCCGTCGGGACGGAGGGTCACCTGGTGCTGGTACGTCCGCCGCAGTGAGCGCCCGTTCTTGGCCGCGTACTCGAACTCGGCCGGGTAGACGAAGTCGCCGGCCACGTCGGGCAGGGCGCTGTCCCACCGGCGGGCAGACAGCACCGACGAGACCTCGCCGTCGGACGACCACGCCATCGCCTCCCGGGCCACGAAGGAGTCGGCCACCACCTTCCCCAGCGACGCCCACTGCGACGTGCGGGCCTCGATGAGACGGTCCATGACCACCTTGGCCAGCACCGCGATGAAGTCCTTGCGGTCGGCGCCGAGCGTGTCGCGCTGCTGGTGGGTGTAGAAGTCGAGGCGCTCGATGAGGTTGTCGGAGGTGATGGTCTCGTCGTAGCCCTCGACCGTGACCGAGCCCATCACGCTCAGGATGCGGGCCAGGAAGGCGGGACTGAACGAGATGACCCCGTTGACCGGCTCCTCCCCACCCCGGGCCCAGAGCCGGGCTGCCATCTCCGCCGACTGGGGCCAGTCGGGCGTGGTGTTCACGTTGGCGATGCGCTGGGCCAGAGCCGGGTCGTAGCGGTAGGGCGAGCCCCGCTCCTCGGGCCGCATCACGGCTTCGGGATGGGCCGTCATCCAGCTCTCGATGGAGTCGTAGCGGGTGACCGCCAGCTTCCCGCCGATCCCGGTGAGCACACCGTAGGTGCCGATGAACCCGCCCGTGGGCCGCACCTCGTCCGGGTTCTGGGACAGGAAGAGGTAGCTCCGGGGGCCGTTCCCGCCCACGAAGGTGATCATGGCCGCGAGGGCGGCCTCGGAGTCGGCCGCCCGCTGGCGAACCTCGGGGAGGCGGCGGTTGAACTCCGCCCGGGCGTCGCCGACGGGGCCGGGGAGGAACGACCCGTCGAGGCGGGCCACGGTGCTGGCCGCGGCATCGATGCTGGTCAGGCCGGTCGCCATCAGGCCCCGGATGTTGCGCAGCTCGCCCAGGGCGTCGGAGAACGAGGCGCTGTCGTCCTGGGGGGCGACCAGGACCTGGGCCGCGTCGGACAGGCTGAGGCCGGCGTCGGAGAGCACCAGGCCGGCGTCGGCCAGCGTCTCCACCCCCCGGACCTGGGTGCGGACGACGGGAAGGTAGCGCACGATCGGCAGGAACCGGGTGGCGGTGGCCATCTCCTTGCGCGTCTTGTCGAAGCTGGCCCGGGCCCCCTGCAGCTCAGCCCGGGCCGCGTCGAGGTTCTGGCCGGCAATGAGGTCCTGCGACCGGAGGAGGGCGGACTTGCCGTCGAGGGCCGCCCGGCCGGCGTTGGCCGCGTGGGCGAGGGAGAAGCCGGCGAGCACCACGAGCACGCCCAGCAGGACGCCCACCACCAGCCGGCGACGCTTCCGGTGGGGCCGGAGCGACGGCGGCCGCCGGGGTCGGCTGGGACCGGGCGGGTCGGCCTCGATGAGGGGCTCACGCCCGCGTCGGGTCCCGCGATGACCGTTGGGCTCGGTCCGCGGGGGCGTCAACCGCTTGGCCTTCGATCTGGCGAACGTGGCGCGAATCCTACGGGGCGGGCGACTTCGACGACTTCACCCTCCATTCACAAGCAAAGAGTGACGGCGCCCGTGGGATCGGGTAAGGTGACGCCCGACTCGGACGCGCGGCGAATGGAGACTACTGATGAGCGGGGCAATCCAAGCGCTGGAGATTGACGGGGGTGGGCCGACGGCGTTTCGCCGTGTGCTGTCGCTCCTCCTTCCCATCCTCCTGCTAGCGGCGTTAATGATGATGGTGAGCGACCGGGCTGACGCCTCCTCGGGGTCGGCTGGGGCTGTCGCCACGGCTTCGGCGTCCGGGGCAGGAAGCCAGTTCAGCATCCAAGCGATCGTCTGCCCGATCCTGCTGTTCCTGCGGGCCGTCTTCGGTTCGTTCTTGGCCGGGATCTTCGACGCACTGCTGGCAGCCTTCGGCTGCATCACCATCCCATCCGGTTAGCGGCGCGGCGACCGCCGCCACGAGCGAAGTCCAAGCCTAAGACACAGGCAACCCACCGTCGGAAATCACCGACGGTGGGTTGTTCGCGTCCGGCGACGCGTCGTTTGCCCCACTGAGTCGGAGGCGCCGGCTGGGTGAGTCGAGGTCTCGCCGGGACCACCCGGGGCCCTCCGTCGCCATCGCTCACCCCGTCGGGCCCCCACGGGCGTCGCCTACCCGCTGCCGGCGGATTCAGACAGCGACGATCGAGCCGCCGACCCGCCGGTGCGCCGGCCGGGAGAGCTAGCCGCCGGGGGTGCAGAACTTGTCGAGGTAGGCCTTGAGGCGGACGCTGGCGTCGCTGAAGCGGTCCTCCAGCAGGAGCCGGGCCACCGACGGGTCGATCTTGGTGGCGTCGTAGTTGGCCGCGGCCAGCGCCGCCGACACCCCCTTCACCGCATCGGCGATCGTGACCACCGCGTCCTTGATGTCGGGCGGGGCGACGGCCACCGCCTCGTCGAAGGCGGCGACCGACGTCTCGATGCCCGCTTGGATCTGGGCCGGCGTGGCCGACGCCGGGACGCTCTGGGAGGCGTCGAGCAGGGAGGGGATGAAGGCGCAGAACTCCGAGCTGCCCACCCCCGTGAAGCTGGTGTCGACCGGGCGCACGGTGGTGACGGTGGCGGCCGAGGTCGAGGTCACGCCCGAGGCGTTGTCGTCCTTGGAATCACTGCTGCAGCCGGCGAGCGCCACCAGGGCGGCGAAGCTGGCCGCGGCCACGACACGGGACCGTCGGAGACTACGGGAGGGACGCATCCGCCCTCTCTAGCAGACGCCGGGCCTAGCAGACGTCGATGACGTACGAGTTGAACCGGGCCTCGGCCGCCCTGGCGTCGCTCGAGAGGAGGCCGGAGAACGCGCTCGGCTGGACCCGGCTGCGGTCGTAGTCGACCGCCTCCATCCCGTCGAAGAGCTGGGCGAAGGCTCGGTCGAGGACATCGATGTCGCCCTGGAGTCCGGGGGGGGCGGTGGCCTGGGCGGTGACGAAGGATCTCCGGGCCCACGCCACGGCCGAGCGCAGCGAGCCCGAGTCCTCGGCCGCACCCACCGCGTTGAGGGCCCCGCTCAGGTCGTGGGCCGGACCGCAGAACTCGGTGCTGGTGGGAATGGGGGGCGGCGAGGTGGAGCCGCCGCCGGTGTTTGTACCGCCGCCCGGGTTCGTGCCGCCGCCGGTGTTCGTGCCGCCGCCGGTGTTGGTGCCGCCACCCGGGTTGGTCCCTCCGCCGGTGTTGGTGCCGCCGCCCGGGATTCGTGCCGCCGCCGGTGTTGGTGCCGCCACCCGGGTTGGTCCCTCCGCCGGTGTTGGTGCCACCGCCGGGACTCGTGCCACCGCCGGGATTCGACTCACCGCCCGGGTTGGTTCCCGTGCCGGCGCCGCCGTTGTTGGTCGGCGAGGCGGCGGCGACGACGTCGGGGGGCAGGGCGTTGACGGGCACGCCGAGGATCTGGAGCGCGGTCAGCCCAGGCGAGACGGTGGGCGTCACCCCGCCGGTGCCGCCGGTGCCGCCGATTCCGGTGCCGCCGGAGCCGTCGCCAGGGTCGGCCGCTCCAGCCAGGGGCGACGCGGTCCGGCCCGGGTCGTTGGCGCCGGTCGGGGCGGGGCCGATGCGGCCGGGCGTGTCGGCCGGAAGTGCGCCCTGGGGGGCGGGGCCGGGCGTGGTGGCACCGGTGCCGGTTCGCCCCGCCTCGGGGGCGTCGTTGCCGCAGCCGGCGAGCAGTATTGCCGCCGCGGCCACGACCATCAGGGTCTTCCGCCGCGCGCGCATCCCCTTCTGTACCACAGCATTCAGTGCGGAACCCATGCATCCGGGTCGTTGGTGAGAGAACTTATGGCCGGTGGGAGGTCGCCCGACACCACCTGGGCCAGGCTGACGTTTTCCAATACCGACCGCAGGCTGGCCCGCACCGCCACCCAGACCTCCTGCAGGTGCTCGGCCGACCCGGTGTAGACGGCGTGCTCGGGGCGGTCGCCCCGCACCTCGGCCAGCGGTCCCTCGACCGCCCGCATGACGTCGGCGAGAGAGATGTCGGTGGCGGGCCGGGCCAGGCGGTAGCCGCCCTCCGAGCCCCGCTGGCTGGCCACCAGTCCTCCCCGCCGCAGCTGGTTGAGGATGTTCTGCAGGAACTGCCGGGGGAGCTCGGCCCTGGTGGCGAGGACCTCGGCCGGCACCGCCTCGGGGCCGGCGTCGGCCAGGGCGAGCAGCGCCCGCACCGCGTAGTCGACCTTGGCCGAGATGTGCACCCCGCCAGTCTGGCGGACGGACGGCCGGAGAGCAGCGTTCAGGCGACCTCGGCCGCGTCGATCAGGCCCCAGCGGCGGCGGACGCCACGTTCGGCCCGTCCGAAGACGCTGTCGACGAGGATGCCGACCACCAGGATGACGACCATGTGGGCCAGGAGGCCGCGGGCGTCGGAGATGTCCCGGGCGAACTGGAGGTTGGCCCCCAGCGACGGCCGGCGGGCGATGATCACGAAGATCTCGCCCGCCATCAGGCTGCGCCAGGCAAAGGCCCACCCCTGCTTGAGGCCCCCGATGAACGCGGGCAGGGAGGCGGGCAGGATCACGAAGCGGTACATGTCGACCGAGCCCGCCCCCAGCACCCGGCCGCAGCGGACCAGGGCCGGCGGCACCGAGTCGACCCCGGTGAGCAGGCCGTTGGCGATCGAGGGGGCCGCCCCCAGCACCACCACGAACAGGATGGCCGACTCCTTCAGCCCGAACAGGAGGATGGCCAGCGGGAACCAGGCGATCGACGGCATGGTCTGCAGGCCGGTGATGAGAGACCCGACGGCGGTGCGCAGCAGCTTGAACCGGGCCACCAGCACGCCGATGACCACTCCCAGGGCCACGGCCAGGGCGTAGCCGGTGGCCGCCCGGCGCATGGTGACGCCGACCGCCGTCCAGAACGACCCCTTCGTCAGCAGCGCCGACAGCTCGTCGAACACGGCCGCCGGGCCCGGCAGCACCCACGGTGGCTTCAGCTCGGCCCACACCGCCGCCTGCCACAGGGCCACCACGATGGCGGTGGCGGCCAGCTTGGGCCACAGGGCGTCCCATGCCCGCCGGGCCAGCCCGGGGCCGGGGGGGGCCTCCTGGGCCTCGAGGGCGTCGAGGCCGGCGAACTCGGCCTCGAGCCGACCGGCGTCAACGGCCATGGCTGCGGATCTCCTCCTTCAGCCGGTCGGTGACGAGGGCGGCCAGCCCCGAGACCTCGGGGGTGTCGATGCGCCGGGGCCGGGGGATCTCGACGGGGAACGTGGCCGCCACCCGTCCCGGACGGCTGGTGAGGAGCAGGATGCGATCGCCCAGGCGGGCCGCCTCCCGGACGTTGTGGGTGACGAACACCACCGTCAGCCCGGTCGACGACCACAGCCGCTCCAGCTCGTCGTGGAGCAGGTCGCGGGTCATGGCGTCGAGGGCGGCGAAGGGCTCGTCCATGAGCAGGATGTCGGCCTCCTGGGCCAGCGAGCGGGCGAGGGCCACCCGCTGGCGCATCCCGCCCGACAGCTCGTGGGGCTGCATGTGCCCCGACCCGCCCAGGTGGACCCGCTCCAGCAGCTCCTCCGCCTGGCGGCGACGCTCGTCCTTGCCGATGCCCCGCAGGCGCAGGGCCAGCTCGACGTTGGCCTGGGCCGACAGCCACGGCAACAGGGCCGGCTCCTGGAACATGAAGGCCGTCCGGCGACCGCCGGTGTCGATCGACCCGCCCGTGGGCCGGTCGAGGCCGGCGACGAGGTTGAGCAGGGTGGTCTTGCCGCAGCCCGATGCCCCCACCAGGCAGAGGAACTCGCCGGGGGCGACGTCGAACGAGACACGGTCGAGGGCCCGGACTGCGCCCGGGCCCCGACCGAAGACCTTGGACACCGAGTCGAGGGAGACCCCGACGCCCGGATCCGCCTTCACCTCGACGACGGTCACGTGGGGGACACCACCGGCGCGCCCTTCGCCGCCAGCACCTCGTTGAGCAGCTTCAGGTCGTAGATCCCGTCGAGGTCGGTCTCCTTGAGCAGGCCCTGGGCGGTGGCGTGCTCGGCCGAGAGGAGCAGGGAGTTGGCCACGGGGTCGTTGGTGAAGGTGAGCTTGGGCCAGGCCGCGTCGATGGTGGCCGTGGCCAGCGGCTTCTGGGTGATCTTCTCGATGCCCTGGTTGGCCAGGACCTTGGCCTGGTCGGGGTTGGCGTTGACGAAATCGTTGGCCGCCACCTGGGCCTCGAGCAGCTTCCTCACCGCCGCCGGGTGGTCCTTCAGGTAATCGGTGCGCACGATGAGGTGGGTGGTGACGAACTGACCTCCGGGCCACAGGCTGGCCTCGTCGACCAGGACCTTTCCACCCCCTTCGTTGACCAGGCGGGACACCCAGGGCTCGGGCACCCACGCCCCGTCGATGGCGCCGGAGCGGAACGTCTCGAGGGTCTGGGCGTTCTCCTGGGGGACGATGCTCACGTCGCCGCCGCCCTCCAGGTCGGCCTGGAGGTTCTGGCTGGCGAGCCACGCCCGCAGGGCCACGTCCTGGGTGTTGCCCCGCTGGGGAGTGGCCAGCTTCTTGCCCTTGAGGCCGGCGGCGTCGGCGATCTCGGGCTTGACCACGAGGGCGGCCCCGCCCGACGTCGCCCCCGAGATGATGCGCACGGCCTGCCCCTGGGACTGGGAGAAGGCGTTGATGGCCGGGTTGGGGCCGATGTAAGTGGCGTCGAGGGCCCCGTTGAAGAGGGCTTCGACCGCGGCCGGACCGGCGTTGAAGGTTGACGTCTCGAGCTTGACGTTGGGGCCGAGGGTGTCGGCGAAAATCCCGCCCTCCACACCCACCAGGGCGGTGGCGTGGGTGAGGTTGGGGAAGTACCCCAGGCGGAGGGTGACGTTGTCCTCCGCCCGCGGGGTCGGGTTCGCTGCCTTGTCGTCGCTCCCACAGGCGGTGGCGGAGAGCACGGCGACCAGGCCGACGATGGCCAAGGTCCGGGAAATTCGAGTCGGCCCCAGCTGCACCACGTGCGTTCCACCCTCCATGTCGACTGAATCGATCTACTCGATCGAATTAGTCAACTTTAGGCACCGCCCGTCCTGCTCGTCAATCCCCCCTACCCCCACAAAATACGTACTGCGCGACCCACTGAGAGCACAGGTAGCGCCACTCCGAGTGGTCGGCCCGGCCAAACCCATTCGCGCGTTCTCACGAGCCCCCTAGTACGGTGGTTGTAGTGCAGTACAAGCGCGACTCCCTGCGCCATGTCCCTTGATGACTGGCGGTGGTCGACGTGTGCCGACCGAAGTTGAGCGAGGCGAACGAGTCTCACTCGACCGACCGATGACCTTCGGGGAAACGGCGAGGGTGTCGGTCGCAGTGCGGCCCGAAGATCTCGCCGAATTGGAATCCGACGTCGAAACGGAGGCGGATAGATGAGCGAACCGGCACGCACCTACGAACCGGCGGACTTATCAGTTCGACCCGAGACTCCAGAGGCGCAGGCCTGGGTGGATAGTCTCAATGCGGACATAGCTGATGGCTCGCTCTGGGAAACGCCTTCGATCCGGCTACAACTACGGGAGCACCGTCAGAGACTCGGGTTGCCCGAGTAGCTCGCCTACTATCGGCGGGTGTTCTGGGTCGTCGTTGATCGCGGCGGAGTGTATGCCTCGTGGGTAGAGCGATGCTCGCCGTCCCCGGACGAAGAGGCCGGGATGCTGGAGTGGTTCGACTATCTGGAGGAAACGTTCGATCCTCCCGACGCTGACGATCGCTCGAGTGACGGGTTCCCGGTAACGACAGCACCGCGAGGCGAAGCTGTCAAATTTGCGGTCGCCTACACTACGGACCAGCGAGATGTGGTTCGGGGAGCAATCGTTCTGTACGAAATCGGGTGCCAAAAGAACCGGTAATCGACCTGTAGCTCAATCGGAGGTTCCAGGACAGGGCCGATAAGAGCGTCCATGCGGGCCGTATCGCGCACCATGCCTGTCGGGTAACTGGAAGCCCGACCGGTAAGAAATGCCGGTCAGACGAAGGTCGGAATCGTCGACGTGACCTGCTCAGCGGTGGCATTGCGAAGCGTGCGCCGTCACGCTGGGTACGATGCGGGAGCGAACCTCTGGTGACCAGTGACGACGCTGCAGAGAGAGTCACTTCGACTGGCCGCCGGTGCGTATTGTCCCATTAGGGGAGCCGTCGCGGTTCTTCGGCTTGGGTCAGGTCGTCGTGGCGATCGATCTCCCGGGAGGCAACACCGTTCTTTCTTCCGACACCATTCCAACGGAACGGCCACTTACGAACTGTGGCCTCCCAGGGTCGTGGCTGGGTTGCCGCTCTCAGCGGGGACGATCAAGGCTGACGAGTTAGCTCTATGAGCCCGCAGGAGTTCCTTCGTAGACTCGGATTTGCGTTGAAACACGCTCGTCCGCGCCGACTCTGACAGCACAGATGGCATACCTTCAGGAACTCGTAGGCCGATGTCTCGATCGGGAATCACCCCTACCAAGCCATTTGATCCTGAGTTCAATTCATCATTGAACGAGGGGGTGAGACAGTGGCTGCACGGTCTCGTCCTGGCGTTGCCACCGTGCTCGGCCGCCACTCATCGCTCGTCACGTTCGCCGACGTGGCGACTCGGGGCCGATGGGGACGGGGGGTGGCTCGGGGATCGTGTCGTCCTCCTCCTCCAGTTGGCGGGCGGTCTGGCGGACGCCGGGGTGGAGGAGGGTGTAGAGGACCACGGCCAGGCCGATGACGGCGAAGGGGACCACCGCGTTGCCCTGGTTGGTGTAGGTGGGCATGAGGACGACGCCGGAGAGGATGGCCGTCCACGCCCAGAGGATGAACACCGACCGGCGGGGACCGTGGCCCTGGTCCATCAGCTTGTGGTGGAGGTGCTCCTTGTCGGCCTGGGACAGGGCCGTGCGGCGGCGGGCCCGGCGCACGATGGCCAGGGCGGTGTCGAGGAAGGGGATGCCGAGGATGACGAAGGGGATGACGAGGGGGGCGAAGAAGAAGAAGGTCTGACCGCTGAACTGGTCGGCGGTGCGTCCGCCGACGGAGATGGTGGTGGCGGCCAGTAGCAGGCCCAGGAGCAGGGCCCCGCTGTCGCCCATGAACACCTTGGCCGGGTGGAAGTTGTGGGGCAGGAAGCCGACACAGATCCCGCAGGTGATGGCCACCACCAGGGGCGCCACGTTGTCGGGCGAGAGCAGGCCCACGTCCGACAGCCGGTAGGCGTAGAGGAAGATCGCCCCCGCGGCGATGCCGACCACGCCCGTGGCCAGCCCGTCGAGGCCGTCGATGAGGTTGACGGCGTTGGCCATGGCCACCACCCAGATCACGGTCATGAGGAAGCCGAGGTCGGGCGAGAGCACGAAGAAGTCGGCGAACGGGACCCGGAAGTAGAACATCGTCACGCCCAGCAGGCCCAGGACCGACCCGGCCAGCACCTGGCCCGCCACCTTGGCCGGGGCCGACACCTCCCGCAGGTCGTCGAGCAGACCGACGCCGAAGATGAGGACGGCGGCGATGGCCACGCCCAGCGGCTCGGAGGACGATTCGAAGACGGGTCGGAACTGGGGCAGGAACCAGGCCACGGCCAGAGCCGCGAAGAGCGCCAGGAGCATGGCCGCCCCGCCCAGCGTGGGCGTGGGGCGCAGGTGGATGCGGCGCTCGTCGGGCACGACCACCGCCCCGATGCGCACCGAGACCCGCCACACCACCGGTGTCAGGGCGAACGTCACCAGCGCGGCGACGCCGAAGACGATGACGTACCCGACCATCTACCGGGAGGGGACCACGCCCGCCGGCAGGTAGCGGCTCGGCAGGCCCCGCACCGTCAGTTGTCCGGGTAGGGCGTGAACTTGGAGCAGAGGGTGTTGGCCGCGTCCAGGACCCCGTCGAGGGCACCCTCGTCGGCCCGGTGGCGCAGGGCCCGGCCGATGAGGGAGGCGATCTCGGCCATCTCCGGCTCGCCCATCCCGGCGGTGGTGACGGCGGCGCTGCCGATGCGCAGGCCGCTGGTGACGAACGGCGACCGGGGATCGCCCGGGATCTGGTTCTTGTTCAGGGTGATCCCGGCCGCGTCGAGGACGTTCTGGGCCTCCTTGCCGGTGAGGTCGGCGTCGAAAGGCCGCAGGTCGACCAGCATGAGGTGGTTGTCGGTGCCGCCCGACACCATCCGGAACCCCTCCCCCGCCAGGGCCTCGGCCAGGGCCTGGGCGTTGGTGACGATGCGGGCCGCGTAGTCGCGGAACGAAGGATCGGCCGCCTCCCGGAAGGCGACCGCCTTGGCCGCGATCACGTGCATGAGGGGCCCGCCCTGGAGCCCGGGGAAGACGGCCTTGTCGATGGCGGCGGCGTGCTCGGACGTGGTGAGGATGCAGCCCCCCCGCGGCCCCCGGAGGGTCTTGTGGGTGGTGAAGGTGACGACGTCGGAGTAGGGGACGGGGTTGGGGTGGGCCCCGCCCGCGATGAGCCCGGCGATGTGGGCCGCGTCGAAGATCAGCAGCGCCCCCACCTCGTCGGCGATGGCCCGCAGCACCACCGGGTCGATCACCCGGGGATAGGCGGTGGCGCCGGCCACGATGGCCTTGGGCCGGTGCTCCTTGGCCAAATCGCGGATCTGGTCGTAGTCGAGGCGCTCGTCGCTCTCGCTCACTCCGTAGGACACGAAGTGGTAGATCCGGCCGCTGAAGTTCACCGGCGAGCCGTGGGTGAGGTGTCCGCCCTGGTCGAGGCGCATACCGAGGACGGTGTCGCCCGGCTCGAGCAGGGCCAGGTAGGTGGCCATGTTGGCGTTGGCGCCGGAGTGGGGCTGGACGTTGGCGTGGTCGGCCCCGAACAGCGCCTTGGCCCGGTCGCGGGCCAGGTTCTCCACGTCGTCGACCACGTAGTTGCCGCCGTAGTACCGCCGTCCCGGGTAGCCCTCGGAGTACTTGTTGGTGAGGACCGACCCCTGGGCCGCCATCACCGCGGGCGACGTGAAGTTCTCGGAGGCGATGAGCTGGATGGTGGTGTTCTGCCGCTCCCGCTCCCGGCGGAGGACGTCGAAGACCTCCGGGTCGGCGGCCGCCTGGTGGTCGACATCGCGACTCACCGGTGCGACCGCTCGTAGCGGGGGGCCCACATGAGGGCGATCAGGCGGTCGAGCTGGTCGTCGAGCTCGACCACCATGCGTTCGTAGGCGGTGCGGGGCAGGCCGATGGGGTCGGCCACGTCGTCGACCTGGGACTCTCCCAGCAGGTCGGACGACGTGCGGCCGGCGTGGGCCCGGGCCAGCCAGTCGGCGACGGTCTCGTCGCCCACGCGGGGGCCGATGGCACCGCCCCGGCGCACCAGCTCCTTGAGGGTGAAGATCTTGGGGAAGGCGGCCGGCACCATCACCACCGCCTCCCGCACGTGCTCCCGGGCCATCCCCAGCACCAGGTCGGCGGCCTTGACCGATGCCGCGTTGAGCCGCCGGCTGCGATGGGAGGTGATGTCGAGGCCCCGTCCGGCCATGAGGTCGATGCTGCTCGAGTGGGCCGGCTGCCCCGCCTGGAGCATGCCCGCCGACCGCACGTTGGCCGCCAACCCCAGGGCTTCGAGGCGCTGGCGGAGCATGGCTTCGGCCGCCGGCGAGCGGCAGATGTTCCCGGTGCACAGCATGAGGACGTTGATCAGGCGAGTCTACTGGCGCTCCTCCGGGGCCCGGCATCGTCGCCGCCCACCTGTTCGGTTGTCGGGGAGGGATCGGGCACCCCGCCGGGCGGGTCGGTAGGCTGGCCCCGGGCCCGACGAGGGGAGGGAGGCGAGATGCCGGCGAGCCAAACCAGATACGAGAAGGTCCCCTTCGGAAAGTTGGTCGTCGTCGGACAGGGCTACGTAGGCCTGCCGTTGGCGATGCGGGCAGTGGAGGTGGGCTGGAACGTCGTCGGCCTCGACGTCGACGAACACCGCACCAAGCGCCTCAACGCGGGCGAGTCCTACGTGGAGGACATCTCGTCGGCGGTGCTGCTGGCGGCCATCGAGTCGGGCCGCTACCAGGCGTCGGTCGACCCGGAATCGTGCACCGACTTCGACGTGGCCGTCATCACCGTCCCCACCCCCCTGCGCGATGGCGCCCCCGACCTGTCCTTCATCGAGGAGGGCACCACCACCGTCGCCCGCTACCTGCGGCCGGGCGCCACCGTCGTGCTCGAGTCCACCACCTACCCCGGCACCACCGAGGAGCTGGTGGCACCCATCCTGGAGGCGGGTTCGGGCCTGGCCGCGGGGATCGACTTCCACCTCGGGTACAGCCCCGAGCGCATCGACCCCGGCAACCGCACCTACGGCCTGGTCACCACGCCCAAGGTGGTGTCGGGCATCGACACCGCCTCCCTGGCCGCGGTCCAGGGCTTCTACGACTCCATCGTCGACCACACGGTGGCGGTGTCGAACCCCAAGGTGGCGGAGATGACGAAGCTGCTGGAGAACACCTTCCGGCACGTCAACATCGCCCTCGTCAACGAGCTGGCCATGTTCGCCTCCGACCTGGGGGTCGACGTGTGGGAGGCGATCGACGCCGCCTCCACCAAGCCCTTCGGGTTCATGCGCTTCACCCCTGGTCCGGGCGTGGGCGGCCACTGCCTGCCCATCGACCCCAGCTACCTGTCGTGGCGGGTGCGGCGCCTCCTGGGCCAGCAGTTCCGCCTCATCGAGCTGGCCAACGACGTCAACGACCACATGCCCGACTTCGTGGTGCAGCGACTGGTCCTGGCCCTCAACCGCCAGAAGCAGGCCGTCAACGGCAGCCGCGTCCTGCTCCTGGGCCTGGCCTACAAGGCCAACACCAGCGACGACCGCCAGTCGCCGGCAGTCGTCATCGCCGACCGCCTGCTGGCGCTGGGGGCCGAGGTGCGGGCGGCCGACCCCCACGTGGTCGAGGACCACACCGAGGGCCGGGTGGTGCGGGTGACGGCCACGGCCGACGAGTTGGCCGCGGCCGACGCCGTCATCCTCCTGGCCGACCACGACTCGTTCGACCTCGACCTGGTGTGGGAGTCGGCCCGCTACGTCCTCGACACCCGCCACCGGCTGCGCCCCGGCCCCCAGGTCGAGTACCTGTAGGAGGCGCTCCGCTTGGCTTAGGAACGGCGTTTGGCGACCGTGTCCCGGTCCTCGGTCTCCGCCGGAAGTTGCCGGGGCGGACTCGGGGTGCGGGGCGGCCGAGCCTCCCGGGGGGCCTTCGAGCGGGCGCCGATCGATCTCGACGACCCGGATTTCGACAAGCCGGATTTCGTTGCCCCGGATTTCGTCGCCTTGGCGGGCGTCGACTTCGAGGGCCCGCCGCCGGCGCCGGGGGGCTCCAGGGGGTCGTAGCCGTACTTGCCGCCGTAGGACGACTCGGGACCGGCCCCGTTGAGGATGGCACCGGCGAGGGGCGCCTCCACCTGCCGCAGCTGCTCCACCGCCCGGGTCACGTCGCGGGTCGACGTGCGGTCGGCGGCGCACACCAGCAGGGTGATGTCGACCAGGCCGGCGATGATCATGGCGTCGCTCACGGGCAGGACGGGGGGGGAGTCGATGAGCACGATCTCGGCCTCCGCCCGCAGCGATGCCAACACCTCCCGGGCCCGGCGGGACGAGAGCAGCTCGGACGGGTTGGGCGGCAGCGGTCCCGAGGCGAGGACGTAGAGGCGGTCCTGGTCGGGCACCTGCTGGAGGGCGGCGCTCAGGGGCACCTTGCCCAGCAGCACCGACGTGAACCCGATGTCGTTCGTCATCCCGAAGAACTCGTGCAGCTTCGGCCGGCGCAGGTCGCAGCACACCAGGGCCACCTGCTGGCCGGCCCGGGCCAGGGCCACGCCCAGGTTGGCCAGGGTGGTGGTCTTGCCGTCGCCCGCGGTGGGACTGGTGACCTGGATCATGGTCACCCCTTCGACGGGCAAGAACTGCACCGCCGTGCGCAGGGTGCGATAGGCCTCGGTGGCGGGCGACCGGGGCGTGGTGAGGGAGACCACCGACGGTCGGCCGAGCGAGGCCAGGGAGGCGCTGACGGTGGGGATGGTGCCGATGACGGTCAGGCCCGCAGCCCGTTCGAGCTGGGCCTTGGTGCGCAGGGAGTCGTCGACCCGCTCCAGGAGGAGGGCGACGGCGATGGCCAGGCCCAGCCCGCCCAGCGCGGCCAGCAGCCCGGCCCGGCCCGGACGGGGCGACACCGGGGCGGTGGGCAGGGCGGCCGACGTGACCACCTCGGCGGCGCCGCTCTTGACCGCCCGCAGCACCTGGACCCGGTCGAGCTGCTGGCGCAGGGCCGTCTGCTGGGCCAGGAGCGACGTCCGGTTCTCGCCCTGGGCCGCGTCGACCTGGCCCTGGAGCTCGGTGACCCGCTTCTGGATCTCGGCCGCGGCCGCGTTGGCCGCCTCGTCGGTCTGGCGCTGGCGGACGGTGACATAGCCGTCGGCGTAGGCGTTGGCGATGGTGGCGGCCCGCTCCGCGCTGCTGCTGCGGGCGGTGATGGAGATGACGTCGGCGTCGCCGGAGGCGTCGGCCGACACCGGCGGGGCCTCGCCGATGGACGTGCGCACCGCGTCCTTCACCGCCGGGCTGGCCATGATCCGGATCTCGGTCTCCACCAGCCGGTCGGGATCGGTGCGGGGCCGGGAGTCGGGGTCGAGGGCCAGCTCGACGCCGCTGCGCTGCACCAGCACCTCGGCCGTGGCCTCGTAGACCGTCGGCCGGGACGACGAGATCACCATCGAGAAACCGACGATGACCAGCACCGCGAGCACGATCGCGACCCGGCGCCGCCAGACGCCTCGGACGTATTGCCAGACCCGACCCTCTCCCTTGGCGGCGGCGGGCATCGCGACGATGGTACTGACCTGCGCCGCGAATTCGGGCGCCGCCGCCTCAGGGCTGGCCGCTGCGCTCCTTGCCGGGAGTGACCGTGCCGTTGGGCCCGCCGGTGGCCCGACCGGTGGAGGGCTCGTTCGCCTTCTCCTTGGCCCGGGTGTCGGCCCGGGTGTCGGCCCGAGGGTTGGATCCCCCGGTGGTGGGGGCGGGGGCCGCCGACCGTGTTCGGCGCGGCGGCTTCGTGGCCGTCCGCCGCAGCGAGGGCGGGGGCGGAGCCGTCTCCCCGTAGTAGGAGCCCTCGTAGTAGGTCTGCCGGTCGGACTCGACCCCGTTGAGCACGAGACCGCCCACGGGCGCGTCGACCTGGTTGAGGATCTCCATGGCCTGGCGGAGGTGCTTGCGGGTGCCCTTGCCGGCCATGGTGACCATGAAGACGAGGTCGATCGACCGGGCGATGACGGCCGCGTCGGTGACGGGGAGCAGCGGCGGGGTGTCGATCAGCACCAGCGCCCCCTCCGACTGCAGGGTGCGGACCAGTTCGGGGAAGCGCCGGGAGGAGAGGAGCTCGGACGGGTTGGGCGGGATGGGACCGGAGGCCATCAGGGACAGCCGGCGGATGCCCGGCACCTCCTGCAGGGCCGCCGAGAGGGGCGCGTCGCCGATGATCCACGACGTGAACCCGACCTCGTTCGACAACCCGAAGAAGCTGTGGATGCGCGGCCGCCGGAGGTCGCAGTCGAGGATCACCACCCGGCGGCCGGCGCCGGCCACGACCACGGCCAGGTTGGCCAGGGCGGTGGTCTTGCCCTCGCCCGCGGTGGGGCTGGTGATGGCGATGACGTTGACCGGGTTCTCCAGGCCGGCGAACTGCACGCTCGTGCGCAAGGCCCGATAGGCCTCGGCGGCCGAGGACCGGGGCGCGGTGAGCGACACCACCTCCGGTTTGGCGCGGTCGCGCCACTCGGTGATGGCGGGGATCGTGCCCACCACCGGCACCTTCGATCCGACCGCCCGCTGGATGTCGTCCCTGGTCTTGATCGACTCGTCGAGGTACTCGAAGAGGAACGCCAGGGCCACGCCCAGGACGAGCCCGACCACGGCGGCCGACATCCCGGCCGACACCGGCTCGGGCCGGACCCGGCGGGCGGTGGACGCCTCGTTGACGATCTCGGCCGCGGGGGTGGTGATGTCGTTGGCCGCCTCCAGCTCGAAGAGCTTGCTCTCCAGCTGGAGCTGGTCGCGTTGGAGGGCGTCGCGCCGGGCCTTCACGTCGAGGTCGAGCTCCCGGCGGTCGCGAGCTACCCCGTTGAGCCGCGCCACCTGCTCGGACGACGACTCGCCGGGGGGCGCGACCATCCGCGGGTCGATGTCGGCCGTCTTGGCCTCGTACTCCTCGGTGAGCGCCTCCACCTGGGCGTCGAGCTCGGCCACCCGGGTGCGGGTCTGCTCGGTGGTGGCCGCCAGCTGCTTGAGCCGTTGCTCCTGGCGGAACTCGATGTAGGTGTCGATGTAGGCGGTGACCCCGGCCTTGGCCACCTTCGGGTCGGGGCTCTCGACGGAGATGTTCACGATGCGGACGCTGTCCCGGGCGGCGGAGACGCGATTGGCCCCCGGCACCTTGGCCAGCACCTTCTGGCGGATCGCCTGCCCCTGGATGATCGAGATCTGGGTCAGGACGTTGTCGTCACCCTCGACCGAGAGCAGGATCTGCCCCGCGGACCGGTAGATCTTGGTTTGGCGGGCCGACCGGAAGACTCCGATGGACACCACGACGGCCAGGGCGATGACGATCACCCACTTGCGCCGCCAGATGACGTCGAGGTAGTCGCGCAGCTCGACGGTGCGCGCCGACTCCTCTGTCATGGCCGGCCATCCTAACGGAGGGTGCCTGCGCAGGGCCCCCACCAGGACCGGGCCGTCACCTCGGCGCCGACGGCCGATGCGCAGGCGATGTCCTACCGTTGCCCTTCGTGAGGGTGGTCATCGTCTCCGGCATCTACCCGCCCGACATCGGGGGCCCCGCCACCCACGCCGCCGACCTGGCCCGCGCCCTTCGAGGCCGCGGCCACCACGTCGTCGTGCTCAGCCTCACCGACGGGGCCGGGACGAGCCGGGGGTCCGACGTGGTGCTCCTCCCCCGCCGCTGGCCGTGGCCGGTGCGGATCGTGGCCGCCACCTGGTGGCTGGCCCGTCACGGCCCGGCCTTCGACGTCGTGTACGCCACCGGGCTCGAACTGCCGGCCGTCGCCGGCTCCCACCTGGCCCGGCGGCCGGTGGTGCTGAAGGTGCCGGGCGACTCGGCGTGGGAGCGGGGCCGCCGCCACGGGCTCACCACCCTCGACTTCGACGAGTTCCAGGAGGCGTCCGGCGGCCCCCTGCGGCTGCGGGCCATGCGCCAGGTGCGGAACTGGGCCGCCCGCAACGCGTCCGCCCTGGTGGTGCCCAGCCACTACCTGGGGGCGGTGGCCGGGCGGTGGGCCGGAGGGCGGACGCCGGTGACGGTGGTCCTCAACGGCGTGGCGGCGCCCGAGCCGGCGGCGGCCGATGCGGCCGGTGCGGCCGGCCCGACACCGGTCCCGGACCGTGCCGATGGGCTGGGGCTGGTGTTCGTGGGCCGGCTGGTGGCCCACAAGCGGGTCGAGATCCTTCTCGACGCGGTGGCCGCCTCTCACCCGTCGGTCACGCTCGACATCGTCGGCACCGGGCCCGAGGAGGCCGCCCTCGGGGCCCGGGCCGAGACTCTGGGGGTCGCCGACCGCGTCCGCTTCGTGGGCTCCCTCGCCCACGACGAGGTCATGCGCCGGCTGGCGGCGGCCGACGCCCTGGTCAGCGCCACCAGCTACGAAGGCCTGCCCCACGTGGTCATCGAGGCACTGGTGTGCGGCACCCCGGTGGTCACCACGCCGGCCGGGGGCGTGGTCGAGGTGATCGCCGACGGTGACAACGGGCGTCTGGTCGAACCCGCCGACGCGGGCGCGTTCGCCGCCGTCTTCGAGGAGTTGCGCACCGACGCCGACCTGCGGACCCGGATGTCGGCCGCCGCCGCCCGGGCCGGGCAGGAGTGGGGGTTCGACCGCTGCGCGGACGAGATCGAGGGGTTGCTGGCCGCGCTCGTCGCCGGCGACCGTCCGCAACCGCTCCCGGACGAGACGGCCGCTGCCGCGGCGAAGGGCCGGCCCCGCGCCGTCTACTTCGGCCGGGCCACCGTCACCTGGCCCCCGGGCGACGACCAGCGGCGCAAGCTCGCCATCCACGCCCGCCAGTTCCGCCAGCTTTCGATCACCACGGGACCGGTCGGCCGGCGGGACGTGGCCGGCGTCAAGGTGATCCTCCTGCCCCGGCTCCGCCCCCGGGTCCTCGGGGCGGCGCTCTTCTACGGGGTCGGACCGGTCGTGGCGGTGGCGGCGGCCGCTCGCCCCGGCCCGAGCGTGATCGTCTGCCAGAGCCCGTTCGAGGCGCTGGGGGTGGTGATGGCCCGGGCGCTCGTGCCGCGACGGCTGCGGCCTCGGCTGCAGGTCGAGCTCCACGGCGACTGGCGCACCGCGTCGCGCATGTACGGGAGCCGGTGGCGGCGGGTGATCGCCCGTCCCGCCGACGCCGCCGCCACCTGGACGCTGCGGCGGGCGGAGCGGGTACGGGCGGTGAGCGTGGCCCTGGAGGATCTGGCCCGGGACGCGGGCTACACCGGGCCCGTCGACCGCCACGTCACCTACAGCGAGTTCGACGTGTTCCTCGACACGCCGCCGGTCGACATGCCCGACCGGCCGGTGGTCGCCTTCGTCGGCGTGCTGGAGCGGTACAAGGCGGTCGACGTGCTCCTCGACGCCTGGCCGGCGGTGGTCGCCCGGATCCCGGACGCCCAGCTCCTGCTGGTGGGGGCGGGCAGCCGTCAGGACGAGGTGGAGCACCGGCTGGCGGCGAGCGGCATGGCGTCCGCCCGCCGGGTCGACCCGATGCCCCAGGCCGAGCTGGCGGCCGTCCTCGACCGCGCCTCCTGCCTCGTCCTGCCGTCCCGCTCCGAGGGCCTGCCCCGCATCGTGCTCGAGGCCATGGCCCGGGGACGCCCGGTGGTGGCGTCCGACGTCGGCGGCATGCGGGAGCTGGTCGACCCCTCGACCGGCCGGCTGGTCCCGGCGGAGGACGTCCTCGGGCTGGTCGACGCCCTGGTCGAGGTGCTGGCCGACCCCGAGATGGCCCGGGCCATGGGTGCATCGGCCCGCGCCCGCGCCGAGCAACGGCGACCGGCGGCCGAGTACGAGGAAGGCATCGCCCGGCTGGCGGCATGG
Source organism: uncultured Acidimicrobiia bacterium (assembly GCA_963829165.1). Classification (GTDB taxonomy): domain Bacteria; phylum Actinomycetota; class Acidimicrobiia; order Acidimicrobiales; family AC-14; genus JAXDMK01. The sequence continues at coordinate 51,031 of CAWHIC010000002.1, forward strand.
GTACGGGCGGACGGCGGTGCCCGGCCCGGTGTGACGGAGCCCGGCCGCTGACCGCGCCTGTCGACCCCTCGCCTGTCGACCTCGTCTTCGTCACCCAGGTCATCGATCCCGGCGATCCCATCCTGGGCTTCACCATCCGCCTGGTCCGGGCCCTCCACCAGCGGGTGCCGCGGCTCGTGGTCGTGGCCAACGAGGTGCGGACGGTGCCGGCCGACCTCGGCGCCGAGATCCGCTCGCTGGGCAAGGAGGACGGTCGGGGCCAGATGGCCAAGGGCCTCCGCTACCAGCGCATACTGGCCGACGTCTGCCGCCGGCGACGCCCGGTGACGCTCGTCGCCCACATGTGCCCGCCCTACCTCAACCTGGCCGCGCCCCTGGTGAAGGCCACCGGCGGCCGGTCGATGCTCTGGTTCACCCACCCGGCCGAGAGCGCGTCGCTGCGCCGGGCCGAGCGACTGGCCGACGTCATCGTCACCGCCCTCCCCGGGTCGTACCCCCGCCCCTCGGCCAAGGTCCACCCGATCGGCCACTCCATCGACACCGACCACTTCCGTCCCCAGGTCGGGCCGCCCGCCGACGGCACCCTCCGCCTGGTCGCCATCGGCCGGACGGCACCGACCAAGCACTACCCGGTGGTGGTCGAGGCGGTCGACCGGGCCCGGCGGGAGGGAGTCGACGTCCGCCTGCGCATCATCGGCCCTGCGACCAAGCCCGCCGAGCACGCCCACCGCCAGGAGATCGCCGACCTCATCGCGGCCCTCGGCCTGGAGGCGTCGGTCACCCTGGAATCCGACATCGACCCCGCCGCCATCCCCGACCTCCTGGCCGGCGCCCACGCCCTGGTGAACGCCCACGCCGACGGCAGCGCCGACAAGGTGGTGTTCGAGGCCATGGCCTGCGCCCGGCCGCCGATCGTGTCGAGCGCGGTCTTCGCCGACCTCCTGGCCCACGACGGGCCTCGCCTCACCTTCGCCGAGGCCGATGCGGTCGACCTCGCCGGCCGGATGGTGGCGCTCTCCCGCACCCCGGCCGGGGAAAGGGAAGCCCTCGGCGCCCTTCTGCGCCGCCGGGTGGAGGCCCACCACTCACTCGACCACTGGGCCGACGAGATCGTGCGCCTCGCCACCGAGGCCCACCGTCGGCCAGAGGCTTAGCGATCCGCCGGCACCAGCTCCCGGACGATGCCGGCGAGGGTGGCCGACAGGGCGTCGATCGAGAACCGGCTCCGGAACAGCTGGTGGCCCTGGCGGGCGATCCGGGTCCGGGCCTCGTCGTCCGCCTTGAGCCCGGCGATGGCGGCGGCCAGGCCCTCGGGGTCGGCCGGTGGGACGAGCCAGGCGGTGTGGCCGTGGGTCAGCGCCTCCCGGGCCGCGGCCGAGTCCCGGGTCACGACCGCCCGGCCCATGGCCAGGGCGTCGAAGACCTTGTTGGGGATGACCCGGCCCGCCTTGGGCGAGTCGCCGAAGATCCCCAGGCAGACGTCGCTGCGGGCGATCTCCCCCGCCAGCCGGTCGATTGGGATGCGCGGCTCGAACCGCACGTTGGTGACGCCGAGGCGGGAGGCGAGGGTCCGCACCCCGGCGTAGGTCTGGCCGCCACCGACGAGCACGACCTCCACCGCCTCCCCCGCCCGTTCCAGCAGGTGGGCGGCCCGGACGATGGTGTCCACCCCGTGCAGGGGGATGTACGTCCCGACGAACAGAACCCGGAAGCCGGCCGAGTCGCCTCGGGGGAGGGGTTGCAGCACCTCGTCGTCGGCCCCCACCCAGACCGTGCGCAGCTTGCGCCGGGGCACGCCCAGGGCGGTGGCGAAGAAGTCGGCGTGGGTGGCGGTGTCGAGCAGCACCCGGTCGGCGAAGCGGCACGACCACCGGTCCTCGATCCGCCCCCGCCGGGCCTGGTAGGCGCCCAGGTCGCGGTCCTCGGCCGTCTCCCACAGGGAGAAGAAGGCGTCGAACACCACCGGCGCCCCCTTGACCAGCCCCAGCGCCTTGGCCGCAGCCACGTCGGCGTGACCGGGGAAGCCGACGAGGAGGAGGTCGAGGCGGTGACGGGCCGCCCCCGCCATGAGCTTGGGCGTCCGCCACGCCCACGGCCGGCCGTCGCGCAGCTCGACCACGTCGGCGCCCGCCCGGCGCAAGGCCTTGGCCACGATCCGGTTCCGGGAATAGGAGGGGTCGAAATGACCGAAGTGGCCGATGGTCAGCCCCTCGAGCAGGCGCGGTGGGGCGACCTCGGCGCCGGCGTCAGGCACCGATAGAAGCCGCCGGCTCCTCCAAGTACTCCGGGCGACTCCTGCGGGGCTCGACCGGTTCCGGGACGCGGGGGCTGGCCGCGAGCAGGCCGAGCAGCAGCGCGAACAGGATCGACTCCGGCTGGGCGCCGAAGATCGGGTTGTCGTTCCACCAGATGAGGACGAGGGCGAGCAGGGCGGCCAGGGTGCGGATGACGGCCGCGTCGGGTCGTCCCCGCCTCGACAAACCCCGGATGCCCTTCCTGAAGGCGAGGATGACCGCCAGCAGAGCCAGCACTCCGACCATGCCGTTCTCGGCCAGGATCTGGACGTAGGCGTTGTGCACGGTGACCGATTCGCCCGACGGCAGCAGGTCGTCGCGGACGTCGGGGAAGCGCGCCTTCACCGCGTCCACCACCGACTCGGTGCCGATGACGTCGACCGCCGAGCTTCGCTGCCACCCGACCCCGAGCAGGGGATGCTCGGTGAAGATCACCCACCCGGCGTAGGCCAGCGTCACCCGTGAGGCGGTGCTGCTGTTCACGAACTGCGACTGGTTGGGGAGGTCGCCCGGACGCAGCGTGGCGATGACCAGGACGGCGCCCACCAGGAGGGCCAGCAACCGGGCCGGCCGCAGCAGCGCCTCGGTGCGGGGATGGCGGGCCGTCGCCGCCCGCAGGCCGTAGAACCCGAGCACGATCATCAGGGCCGCAACCGACGAGATCGACCTCGTCTGCACCAGGCAGGCGAGGGACACGACCCCCATGACGACCCTGGTCCGGGGCTTGAACATGGGCAGGTTGACCACCGCGATCACGACCAACGCCGCGATCAGGCCCTCGGCGTTGGGGCCGTTGGCCCCGTAGAGGCGGCCGGGGAACCTTCCCTCGCGCAGGTAGACGAACGACGCTCCGCACAGCTCGGCGAAGGCGAGCAGGACCATCGCCCGGAGCACGAACATCCGCTGTTTCGGCGAGCGGACGGCGTAGGGGACCAGCCAGATCAGGCTGCAGGTGGCGACCAGGCGGGCCAAGGAGACGAGCAGGTCGGGGAGCTCGCCGCCGCCGACCGCGCTGTGGGCCGTGAGCAGGGAGACGGCGAACACGCCGAGCAGGATCGCCACCTGGCGCTGGCCCAGCTCGAACCGGGGGGCGCGGCCCTCGCTGTAGCGAAGATGGACGACCCAGCCCATGAGGAAGACGAGGGGGACATCCGAGGCCCGCACGTCGACGGGCCCGAGGGCGATGCCGTGGTGATAGGTGCCGAAGAACGTGGTCGCCACCACGCCCAGGACGCACCAGACCGGGTCGCGCAGGAAGAACGCCACCGCCACACCGGCCGGCACCACGGCCGCGGCCACCACCGGATCGATCTTGGCCGGCACAGCCACGAGGGCGACGGGGACGCACAGGGCGACGGTGACCAGCACCTCGACGGGCGTCACCCGCGGCCCCGACCTCCGGCGCCGCGGCGTGTCGGGGCGGGTGGGGCGACCGAGCGGGAGCGCGGCCAGGCTCACGGAGCGGCGGCGGCCTGGCGGATGCGGAGGAGGATGTCGACGACCCCCGCCAACTGGTCGAGACGCAGGGCGTTGGGGCCGTCCGACAGGGCCTCGGCCGGCTCGGGATGGACCTCGAAGAACAGGCCGTCGACTCCGACGGCCACCGCCGCCCGGGCCAGGGGGACGATGAACTCGGCCCGCCCCCCGGACTTCCCGTCGAGGGCACCCGGCTGCTGCACGGAGTGGGTGGCGTCGTAGATCACCCGCACGCCCGGCTCCCGCATGATCACCAGGGAGCGGAAGTCGACCACCAGGTCGCCGTAGCCGAAGGTGGCGCCCCGCTCCGCCAGCAGGATGTCGTGGCAGCCGCCGGCCCGCAGCTTGGCGGTGATGGCGGCGGTGTTGGCCGGGTCGAGGAACTGGCCCTTCTTCACCATCACCGGCCGGCCGCTGGCGGCGGCGGCGAGCAGCAGGTCGGTCTGCCGGCACAGGAAGGCGGGAACCTGGAGGTAGTCGACCACCGCCGCCACCTTGTCCACCTGCACCGACTCGTGGACGTCGGTGATCACCGGCAGGCCCGTCTTCTCCCTGACCTGGGCCAGGATCTCGAGCCCCCGGTCGATGCCCTCCCCCCGGAAGGAGCCGATCGACGTGCGGTTGGCCTTGTCGTAGGACGCCTTGAAGACGACGTCGAGCTCGGGGCGGGCGGCCTGCAACTCGGCCAGCTCCTCCCCGATCCGCAGGCAGAGTTCGAGGGACTCGATGACGCACGGTCCCGATAGCAGCAGCATGGGTCGGTCCTGGCGCTCGGTGTCGGTAGGCCGCCGGTGGGCGATCCCAAGGGCAGGCAGCCCGAGGCTAGCCTCGACTCGCATCGTCGTCAGAGCCGCCCGCCGCCCGTGGGCGCCCTCCCCCCGGTGAGCGTCCGCACCGTCCTGCGCACCATCGGCCCGGTCCGCCTGGGCCTGGCCGCCGCCCTGGTGGCCCTGATGGCCGCCTCGTCGGCCGGCATCGGTCGTTCCCCCGACGACGGCCCCTCGTCCGGCGCCGCCACCGGTCCCGACGGAGGCGGCGACGGAGGCCCGACCACCAACAGCGCCGATCGGCTGCTGTTCTGGATCGACGTCCGCGAGCTGCAGCGCATGACCGACGCCGACCTCGACCTGTGGCACCGCCGGGGCGTCGACGGCTTCGTCGCCTCGTCGCAATGGCTGGCCGGCATCGGCAGCAACTACTGGTTCACCACCGATCCCGGAGCCGACCTCTCCGACCCCCGCTATGCCCTCCAGCGCTCGCTGCGGGACACGAAGGTCGTCGACCGGGCCAAGGCGCGGGGCATGAAGCTCTACCTCGGCTTCAACCTGGCCGGCTTCGACAACCCGGTGACGCCCCTCGCCGAGTGGTTCGACGACGCCAAGTGGAACCAGAAGGTGCTCCCCCGGGTGGCCGAGCTGGCGGGCGCGGCCCGGCGGCTCGGCTTCGACGGACTCGCCCTCGACTCGGAGCTCTATCCCCAGGCCGGGGGCGTGACCACGGCCAGCTGGTCGCTCGGGTACCGGGGGAACACCCACACGCTCGACGAGACCCGCCGGATGGTGACCACCCGGGGGAAGCAGCTCATGACGAACATCGTCGGCCAGTTCCCCGACGTCGAGGTGGCCGTCTACGGCTCGACGTTCCCCGAGGGCTGGGACGAGCTGGTCCAGCAAAAGGTCAACGGCATGAGCAGTTACGAGGCGTCGGCCCAGCTGCCGTTCTGGGACGGGATCACGAGCGTCGAGGGCTACCGCGCCGTCCGCTTCTCCGACGCCATCTTCTACAAGGTCACCCACCTGCGGGGCTCGACGTGGGACACGGCCAACCAGTACAACGTCAACCGGTTGTACGCCATGTTCTCCCGTCGCTTCTCGAACTGGTCCTACGCCTCCTCGCGGGTCTTCGTCTCCCCGTTCAGCTGGATCGACGCCGGGACGACCGACTTCGAGAAGGCCCGGCCGCCGGGGGTGGTGGCCGACCAGCTCCTCGCCTTCCGCACGTGGGCGACGGGGGGCGAGCTCTTGAACTTCAGCCTCCAGCTGCGCCAGTTCGACTACGAGCCCTACGTCCCGGGGATGGTCGCGGCCAGCACGCCCGCCGTCGTCGACCGCGAGCCTCCCCGCATCGAGGTCACGTCGGTGACCCGCTCCGGCGGGGGCGTCGAGATCAAGGGCACCGCCACCGACAACCTCGGCATCCAGGCGGTGCGGGCGGGCCGGGACACCACCGGGCCGACGGCGGCCATGACCTGGACGGTCCTCGGCGGCGGCTACGAGTCGAGCTGGAGGTGGCGGATGGACTGGACCCTCACCACGGCCATGCCCGACGGCGCCTCCGCGGTCGACGTGACCGCGTCCGACATCAAGGGCCTGACGACCACGGTGCAGGTGCCGAGCCCGAGCTAATTGGGCGCGGGGTCGGCGGCCTTCCCGGTCAGGAGGAGGTCGGCCAGCTCCCGCACCGCCCCCCGACCGCCGGGCCGGGACAGGACGATGGCGGCCGCCCGGCGGACGGCGGGGGCGGCGTCGGCGGGGGCGGCGGAAAGGCCGGCGATGGCCATGGCCGCCAGGTCGGGATCGTCGTCGCCCACGTAGCAGACCTCCTCGGGGGCGACCCCTACGTCGGCGCAGAGCGCCCGGAGCCCGGCGCCCTTGTCGGCCACGCCGGTGCGCACATGCTCAGGAGGGATCCCGAGCTCGTCCGCCCGCCGGCGTAGAGCTCGCGAGTCCCGCCCGCTGAGGATGGCCACCCCGACACCGGACCGGAGCAGGGCCACGATCCCGTAGCCGTCCTTGACGTCGAAGTGCATGGCCTGCTCGGCGTCGCCCTCGTAGACGATGCCGCCATCGGTGAGGACCCCGTCGACGTCGAGCACGACCAGGCGGATCGCAAGGGCGGCGGGCAGTCCGGCCAGGACCCGCTCCACGGCGGCGACGTCCTGGGGGCGATCGACGGCGCAGGTGGTGACCTCGACCGGCACCGCCGCGATGTGGAGGCCGAGGGTGAGCGCCCGCAGCTGCTCGAGCCGTTCGGTGCGCTCGAGCACCGCCGGCGGGGTGGCGACGAAGCGGCGGAGGGCGTCGGTCCGGTAGGCGTAGACGCCGACGTGGCGCCAGACGGGGTCGGCGCCGGCGGGGATCACCGAGCGGGAGAAGTACCAGGCCCGGCCCGACTCGTCCCGCGCCACCGTCACCACGTCGTCGGGCTCGGCGTGGGCGCGGGCGCAACGGACGACGGGAGTGGCGATGTCGACGTCGGGGTCGGCCTCCAGCACCTCCACCAGCCGGTCGAGGACGCTCCCCGGCAGGAGGGGCTCGTCCCCCTGGACGTTCACCACCACATCGCACCCGAGGCCCTCGGCCGCGGCCCAGACCCGGTCGCTGCCCGACGGGAGGGCGGGATCGGTCATGGCCGCGGTGCCGCCCGCGGCCCGCACCACGGCCGCGATCCGCTCGTCGTCGGTGGCCACGAGGACCCGCCCGACGGTGCGGGCGTCGGCCACGTTGTTCAGGACGCGGACGATCATGGGCACCCCGGCGATGTCGGCCAGGGGCTTGCCCGGGAACCGGCTGCTGGCGTACCGGGCCGGGATGACGACGGCCACGTCGAGCCTGGTCATGCTTGCTGGGGAGTGGTCGGGTGGGGAGTGGCCGGCTTGCGACTGACGAGGATGTGGCGGTGCTCGCCGTCGATGCCGAGGCGCCGGTCGCGCAGGTTGTGGATGGTGGTGAGGGCGCCGCCGTGGGCGTGGATGAAGTCGGCGATGTCGACGCTCCACTCCCGGATCACGAGGGCGCCGGCGGGATTCACCGGATCCTTGTGGAAGTCGGGGGGCAGGAGATGGGTGATCCCCCCGTCGGGGGCCGGCACCGCCCGCACCACCGTCGCCGGGTGCCGGAAGAGGGGGACGGAGAACACGTGGGCCCCGCCGGGGACGAGCACCCGGGCGATCTCGGCGAACGCCCGCTCCGGCCGGAGCACGTGCTCGAACACGTCCTGGGTGACGACCAGGTCGAAGGACTCGTCGTCGAAGGTGAGCGCCTCCAGGTCCTCGGCCCGGACCCCGTCGGTCACGGTGCCCCATCCCCGACCGGGCAGGTAGTGCGATGCGACGTACGCCGGGCACTCGGTCCGCAGCTTGTCGGTGCTCGGCCCCCTGCCCCCGGCCTCGTAGATCCGCCGCTGGCGCCAGTCGGGGAAGGCCTCGGCCAGCACCGCCAGCAACGCCCGCTCCCGGGGGACGGAGTGGCACCGCAGGCAGCGGTAGTCGTTGCGGAGGAAAGGGCCCCATCTGGGCGAAGACCGTGCGCCGCTCGCAGATCGGGCACGTGCCCGGGTTCCAACGGCCCCGCAGGGCGACTGGCCCGTAGTGCCGGATGCGGCGGATGAACGCGTTGATCGAGTCCCCCCACGCGGCGCGGTCGTCAGGCGCGGACCGTACCCGGCCCCAACCATCCCGTCGACCCCGGGCCGTCGACCCCCGCTCCGGCCCCGGTAGGTTGTCCTCGATGCCCGACACCGACACGGGGACCGGGACGGCCTGCCTGCTGTGCGGGTCGGCGGAGAGTCGGCAGCCGTTGCTGGTCGACGTCGTCGACAAGCGCTACCACGTCGCAGGCCATTGGGACTTCCGCCGGTGCGGGCAGTGCGGCCTGGTGGCCCTGCACCCCTTTCCCGACGACGTCGGCGCCGGGTACCCCGAGGCCTACTCCCAGCACCGGGTGCGCACCCCCAGCACCGACACCCCCGCCCGCACCCCCGCCCGCCGCTGGCTGCGCCGGCACTCGCTGGCCGGCCTCGGCTATCCCACCGTGGCGGGCGCCGGCGACGCCGAGCCGGGGACCGTCGACCGCCTGGTGGCGGCCGTGCCCGCGGTGCGGATGCATGCCCAATGGGGGAGCATCCTCGTACCCAAGGCCCGGCCTGGCGGCCGCCTGCTCGACGTCGGCTGCGGCGCGGGCGGGTACCTGGCGGTGATGAGGGCCCTCGGTTGGGACGTCACCGGCGTCGAGCCCGACGACACCAGCCGGGCGGTGGCCCAGGGCGAGGGCCTGCGGGTCGTGCCGAGCGTGGCCGAAGCGGGGTTCGAGCCGGGGTCGTTCGACGTCGTCGCCCTCAACCACGTGATCGAGCACCTTGTCGACCCGGTGGCCGAGCTGCGGTCGCTCCGGCCGCTCCTCGCCCCCGACGGCCTCCTGGGTCTGGCCACCCCCAACTGGGCGTCCCTCGGCCGGCGCCTCTTCGGCCGCTCCTGGTACGCCCTGGAGGCGCCCCGCCACCTGGTGCTGTTCGACCCCCGGACCCTGCGGGCCACGGTCGAGGCGGCCGGGTTCCGGGTCGTCTCCCGATCCACCCGCTCCGCCCGGGAGGGGCCCGAGACGTGGCGGATGAGCTGGGCCTTCAGCCGGCACCGGCACGCCTCGCGGGCGGTCGTCGCCCTGGGCACGGCCGCCTGCTGCGCGGCCGCCTTCGTCGGCGCGGGAGAGGAGATCGAGCTGTGGGCGACCCCCTGACCACGACCGAGACCGGGGCGCCGGCCTCCGCCTCGACAGCCGACCTCTACCTCGAACTGCTCAAGGGCTGCCTCACCCGCGACCTGTTCCCCGAGCGCTACCGCCCCGTCGGCCGGGGCACGAGCAAGGCGGCCCGCGGCTTCGCCCCGTTCCGGCGGCTGCTGGCCTCCCAAGCGTTGGAGCTGGTCAGGCGGATCGAAGTCGACCCTGCGCTGCGGAGCGTGGGGAAGGACCAGCCCGAGGACGCCGAGACCATGATGGGGCGCCGCCGGCTCGACAACCTCCACCAGTGCATCAGGCACGTCCTGGAGCACGACGTGCCGGGCGACCTGATCGAGACGGGCGTGTGGCGGGGCGGCGGCACCATCTTCATGCGGGGGGTGCTGGCCGCCTACGGCGACACGACGCGCCGGGTGTGGGTGGCCGACTCGTTCGCCGGCCTCCCCCCTCCGAACGCGGCTGCGTTCCCGGCCGACTCGGGGGACGAGCACTGGAAGCGGCACTGGCTGGCCGTGTCGCAGGCCGACGTGCAGGCCAACTTCGCCCGCTACGGGCTGCTCGACGACCAGGTCCGGTTCCTGCCCGGGTTCTTCAGCGACACCCTTCCCACCGCTCCCATCGAGCAGCTGTCGGTGCTGCGCCTCGACGGCGACCTGTACGAGTCGACCATCGTCGCCCTCCGGTCGCTCTACCCGAAGCTCTCGCCCGGCGGCTACGTGATCGTCGACGACTACGGGGCCCTGCGGAACTGCCGGGCCGCGGTCGACGACTTCCGGCGTGAGCAGGAGATCGAGGACCCGATGGTCCAGATCGACTGGACCGGCTACTTCTGGCAGCGATCCCGCTGACTTAAGGGGCCTGCCGGCCGACCGCGCGAGCGTGGGCCTCGAGGTAGGCCCTCCCCCAGCGCTGGCAGGGCTCGAGGTGGTTGCCCTCGCCCCACTCGTTCCACGCGTTGACGAAGACCAGGTTCTCCTCCGGCGACGGGGGCGTGAACCCGGCCACCACCTGGCGCAGCCACCGCTCGTAGGCGGCCGGGGACGAGTCGACGAGGATGGTCGCCCCCCCGTCGGCCCGGCGGGCGGAGTTGTCGAAGCCGGGCGTGACGCACGGGAACCGGGTGTAGGTCGGAGGGGCCACGGCCAGCATCCGCCGGACCATGTCCTCGTAGTCGGCCACCCGGTTCCGCCGGAAGGGGCTGTGGGGCCGGACGATCCGGCGGGCGGCCCGGGTCACCATGCTCCCCCGGCTGGTCCGGTCGGAGAAGTCGGGGGCGAACTGGACGGCGGCGTCGAAGCCGAGGGAGGCGGGGTCGACCCGGTCCGTAGGGAGCGACTGGACGGCGGCCAGGTAGGGCTCGGCCACGCCCAGCCGCACCGCCTCCGCCCGCCACCGGTCGGTCGTGCGCCGGGCGTCGGGGAGGCGGCTGGCCCGGTAGACGAGGAACACCGGCCGCCCGTCGACCCGCAGGTAGCGGGGGTCGGCGAACGCCTCCGCCAGCCACCGGACGTGGGCCAGGTCGTCGTCGTCGGAGTACTCCTGGCGCAGCAGGACCTGGTCCTCCTTGCCGTTCCAGACCCGGGTCCAGTTCTCGTTGGCCCAGCACAGGCAGAAGGCGAGGTCGGGCGATGCCCGAGCGCAGGACCTCGTCGAAGGGACGCTGGAGGAGCCGCCGGCCGCCGAACCAGTAGTGGTAGTAGCAGAAGGCGTCGATGCCGTGGCCACGGGCCAGGTCGGCCTGGGCGGCCCTCGTCTCCGGCAGGCGCAGGTCGCAAAAGCCCAGGTCAGCGGGGAGATGGGGCTGGTGATGACCCCGGAACAAGGGCCGGCCCTGCACCACGTTGGTCCACTCGGTGAAGCCCGGCCCCCACCACTCGTCGTTCTCGGGGATGGGGTGGAACTGGGGGAGGTAGAAGGCGAGGAACCGGAGGGCGTCCGGGTCAGCCACGGCGAACGACGGTGCCGGGGGCCATCGGCGGCATCCTACCGATCGCATCCTCGGCCGCCTCGGAGCCTGCGGTAGCGTCCCCGAAGGGATGGAATCGGACCGGGACGTCGACCCCACCGCCCCGCCACGACCCCGCCTCAACCGGGTGGCCCATGCCCGCCTGGTGGCCGGGCCGGCGCCCGCCGAGGACCGGATCTTCTACCAGAACATCTGGTTCCGGGGGCACAACAGCCCCCAGGTGGAGGGCCTGGTCACTCGCCTGGCCCGGGTCGACTGCTACCTGGCCATGTGCTCGGCCCGCACCTGGCCCCGGGCCGTCCAGTACCGGGCCTACCGGGCCCTAGGGCCGGTCCGCCACCGGCTGGTGGTGCAAGCCGCCGGCCGCCGCTACCAGTGGATGCTGGCCCACGGCCATGACCAGATCCGGTACTTCCCCGGCCGGGTGGTGGCCCAACTCGACGATCCCAGCTTCTCCCCCGAGGAGGCGGCCATGGTGTCGCGCCCCAACGTGGCCGTGACCGTGCTGACGGCCGACTCGGCCGTGCGCCGGTTCCAGGAGATGGGCGTCCCCGGCCCCTTCTACGTGCTCCCCCTGGGGGCGGAGACGGAGACTCTCACCGACGAGGCCGTCGGCCGCGTCCGCCGCCAGCACCGACGCGGCGGCGACGACGACGAGGTGGTCGTCGGCTACATCGCCTCGACCCTCCGGCTCACCGGTGACCGCCACGCCGACAACCCCCTCCACAACGTCGACCACCTGCTCGAGCTGTGGAATGCCGTCCACGCCCGGGTGCCGGCGGCCCGGCTGTGGCTGGTGGGCGAGACCAGCGAGCGCCTGCGGCGACGGGTCGAGGGCCGCACAGACATCGTCCTGTTCGGCGCCATCCCCCGCGACCACTCCCTCGCCTACGTGGCCAACTTCGACATCGCCCTCTACCCGAGGACGAAGGACCAGGGGGTGCGGGCGTCGAAGGTGGCCGAGTACATGGCCGCGGGCGTGCCCACCGTGTCCTACGACTACCGGGTGGTCGACGACCTGCGGGAGGCGGGCGGGGGGCTGTTGGCGAAGACGCCGGCCGAGTTCGTGGCCGCGGTGGAGCGCCTGGTCGTCGACCCTTCCGAACGCCGCCGACTGGGCGAGGCCGCCCGTCGGGCCGGTGAGGAGCGCGACTGGCGGGTGCTCGTCCCCCGCTTCGAGCGCGACGTGCTCGACGTCTATCTGGCTTAAGACCCCTTCCGGCTCACGCGGGCCCGCTTGCCCCGGACGATCTGGCGGCCCACGACCGAAGCCCACCGGGCCGCTCCCCACCAGCCGGCGTGCTTGCGCACGAAGCGGGCCCGGGCCACCAGGATGCGGTACTGGGTACGCCGGTCCGACCACACCAGGGCGGTGGCGGTGGCCCCCACGTGGAGCGCCCACGCGTTCTCCACCACGACGACCCGCCCACCGGCCTCCCACACCCTGAAGCAGATGTCCTCGTCCTCCCCGTACATGAAGAAGCGCTCGTCGAAGCGGAGGTCGGTGTGGCCGGGCATGAGGAGCATGACCGCCCCCGCCACGTAAGGCGCCGGCCGCCAGTCGTCGCCGGTCACCGCCGGAGGCGTCCACCGGAGGGGCGGGGCGAACGACGTCTTGCGGCTGGCCTCCACCCCGTCGGCGCCGTGCAGCCGGGGGGCGACGATCCAGGCCCCGGCCGCGGCCCCCACGTCGAGCATGGCGGCCAGCGTCTCGGGGGGCAGGACCACGTCCTGGTTGAGGACGAGCACCGCCGGCGTGCGGGCCCGGGCCGTCCCCACGTTGGCCGCGGTGCCGAAGCCGACGTTGGCGGGCATGTCGACGACCGTCACCCGGGGTTCGGTCAGCCGGGCCCGGAGCTCGTCGCCGACGCCCTCGTTGTCGACCACGACCACCTCCGCCACCAGGTCGCTGGCCAGGCACGACGCCACGCACCGGTCGACGTGCTCCCCGCCCCGGAAGTGGACGATCACCGCGGTGACCGACCCGGGCGGGCTCACCGGACTCGACTTCGGGCGCTCGGGGCGCGGTGCCGGGGCTGCACGGTGGCCGCCCATCTTGGTCCCCCGCACCCCCGACGGCAACCGACCGCCGCCGGCGTGACCGATGAGCGGGCGCTACCGCCGCCCCGCTCCGGAGAGGGCGTCGATGCGGCCCAGGTCCTCCTCGTCGAGGGAGAAGTGGAAGACGTCGAGGTTGGCCGCGATCCGCTCGGGCGTGGCCGACTTGGGGATGACCACCACCCCGTGGTCGACGTGCCAGCGGATCACCACCTGGGCGGCGGTGACCCCGTGGCGCCGAGCGACCTCGGCCAGCACCGGGTGGCGCAGGTCGGTGGTCTTGAACGGGCTGTAGCCCTCCAGGACCACCCCTCGGCGGCGGTGTTCTTGCAGCTCGACGGGGTCGTAGAGGGCCGGCCCCCACTTGACCTGGTTCACCTGGGGGGCTTCTCCGGTCGCCCCGATGAGCTCGTCCAACTGGGCCACGGAGTAGTTGCTGACCCCGACGGCGCGGGCCAACCCTTCGTCGCGGAGCTCGAGGAGCCGCTGCCACACCTGCACCCCCGCTCTTGCGGGCGGTGGCCAGTGGACGAGCCAGAGGTCGACGAAGTCCATGTCCAACGTCCGCAGGCTGCGCTCGAGCGTGCGCCGCTCCCTCCCGGCGTCGGACGGCGGCAGCTTGGTCGTCACGAACACGTCTTCCCGGCGTAGCCCGCTGTCGCCGACGGCCCGGCCGACGTCGGCCTCGTTGCGGTACATCGTGGCGGTGTCGACGTGGCGGTACCCGACCTCGAGGGCGTAGCGGACCGCTCGGTAGCACTGGGATCCCGTCATCTGCCACGTCCCAAAGCCGACCAGGGGCAGCGCGCCCCCGCTCGGGAGAAGGACGGTCGGTTGCTCGGGCTCGATCGCCATTGCTGGTTCCTTCCACCCCGGCCCCGGCTTGTACCGGACCGGATCTAGCGCCCCAAGGACTGCGGCCAAGTCCCGCTCATCCGGCCCGCTCGTCGAAGTCGACCCAGAAGGGACCGAGTCGCTCGCCCCGTCGGGCCCTATCTCCCCATCCGCCCGGCGGGACGGCGCCGTGAACCGAGTTGCAGCTCATCCGGCCCGCTCTTCGATGCGCGATCCAGCAGGACCGAGTCGTCCTATCGGGCGCTAACTCTCCGACCACCCGGCTGGACGGCGACCAGAACCGAGGCGCAGCTCAACCGGCACGCTCGTCGAAGTCGACCCAGAAGGGGTCGAGGCGCTCGCCGGTCGGGTGCGACCAGTTGCCGCCGGGGATTCCGAGGTCGCGAGCGGCCTGCTCGGGGGCGCGGCGGGGTGGCACCGGGCGGCCGGTCGGATCGAGGGTGCGGCCTCGTTCGTCGGTGAATGTCATCCCGTCGGGATCGTCGGCGTTGCCGCTGATGCCGAGACCGCCCCGGTGATGCAATCGATGATGGTGTTGGCAAAGAGCCACCAGATTGGCGGTATCGGACGTTCCGCCGTCCTCCCAATGCTGCACGTGGTGGACGTGCAGCCACCGGCTGCGGTCACACCCCGGCACCCGGCAACCCCGGTCACGCTCCTCGACCACGATGCGGGTGCGCTCGGGGACGGTGCGAAAGGCCCGACCCACGCTCACCGCCTTGCCGCCCGACTCCATCACCGGCCGCACCCGGGCGTCGCAGCTCACGAAGCGGCGCAGGCCTTCACTGAGGGCGGGGCCGAGGTGGAGATGACCGCCGGTGGTTCCATATCCGGCGGAACGGCGTCCCCGAGCCGCCGCTTCCTGGCCCGGACCCGGTCGTAGACGGAGCCGGGGGCCAGCGGGGCGAGGCGCTCGCCCCGCACCACGTTGACGAAGACATACCAGTCGTCGAGATCGCCGTCGCGTCCAAGCCGTCGGCACCATCGGGCCGCCTCAACGTCGTCGCCGGCGTCGCAGAGGGTCCACACCCAATCGCTGTAGAGACGCTCCAAGGCATCCGACACCTAGACGCGACGGGCCCGGCCGTTCTTCACCCGCAGCCCGAGCGTCGCGGGCGTGACCTCTATCAGCGGCGTCGAACCTCGGCCCAGATGCCAGTCGCGGTGCTTGAACGCCAGGCACTCCCCGAGCCGCATGCCGGTCTCGGCCAGCGTCTCGAAGAGCAGCCGGTCGCGTAGCGAGCACATCGGCGCTCCGGCGACGGCATGAGCCGGTCCGCAGTCCTCCAGGATGGTACGGACCTTCTCGGGCTTGAACACCGGCGGCCTGGTGCGATGCCGGCGAACCCGGACGACGGGCACACGGTGCTGGCGGTGGTTCTCCAGATGGGCCAGCACCCCTCTACCCGGTCCTCGCCATCGCCCGCCCACCTTGTAGAGGACCTGGGCGACGGCGACGCCACTGAAGGCCTCGTGAAAAGCGGTAGAAGGCTACGACCGCCGCCAGGAGAGGAAAGAGGCCACCTCCCCGATGCCGACCGTGCGCCAGTCGAGCCCGTCGACGTCAAGGAAGGCCCACCACAGCGCCAGGCCGGCGGCGTAGGCGCGGACCGTGTTCGGTGCGGCATTGGTTACCCGGAGCTGCTCCAACCATTGTTCGACGGGCGGGATCGGCAGGCCCGTCGAGTCAACGACGGTCCAGGATGGTGCCGAGCCGAGTGTGAGCCGTTGGACTCCCGACACAGCCAGCCAGATTACACGAACACCTGTTCGTTATCTCTAGTCTGCGGGCCAACAAACGTGCTCCTGACCGGACTCGGTTCTCCATGCATCAGGCGACTCTGTCGTTGACGACCAGAACACGCTGCGCACCGGCGAGCGGGACGCGGCACTCAAGGACTTCTAGAGAGGGGTATGGCCCAGATGAGCCCCGAAACCCGCGGTGCAGAGGCTGGCGGGGTTGAGCCTTGGTCAGCGGCGCATCGATGAGCCGGCCGTTACGTGACGCACTTCTGTGCTTCGCTGACTGCATCGTCCCTTGGATGCACCGATCCGCGTACTTTTAGGGGTGGTCAGCCGCCGCACGGTCCTTCGCTCGAGCCATTGGAGGTAATGGGATGTCGACCTCGACGCTCAATTGGGTCTTCGTCAGGCACGCCCATCCCATCAGCGCCTGGAGCCGTTGGGCCTCAACACCGCTGGTCGTCGTGCCCCTCTGGTATCGACGGAGCTGGACCGCACTGCCCATCGCGGCATGGATGATTATCAACCCCATCATCACACCCCCAGCGACCGACGATCACGCGTTCGCAACCCGCGCCATCCTTGGAGAGGAACAATGGATCGCTGACCCCATTAAGCGCCGAGACATCATCGCCCTCAACGCGGCAGGCGCGGCCTGCCTGTCCGTAGCCGGCGTCGCCGCCTGGCGGCGTCGCCCCCTGCCGATGGCCGTCGCCATCGCCGGATCGATGGCGGTCATCCTGATGACGTGGCGCAGTTACGCTGACCTCTACGAAACCCGGCTTATCCAACGCGGGCCCGCCTGAGCTCGACAAGATCGCGCCGCGCTGGCGGGAACCGGGCCGATCCTGCCGGTGGCGGGCCGGGCCCCGTTCAACCTCGTCGATCTCGGGGGCGCGGCCCTGGTCGGGCTCGTGGCGGGCCTGCTCGCCCGGGTGTTCGTGGCCCTCATCCGGCGGGCCGAGGAGGTCGCGGAGTGAAGCCACCCTTTCGTGCGGGCGCTGGCTGCCGGCGTCGTCCCCGCTGCCGTCGTGGTCGTCGGTCACCAGTTGACCAAGGACGCGCTCATGCTCGGGCCCGGCTACGACGCCCTGCGCTGGGCTCTCGATCCCCACCGCAGCGTGCTCGCCATCGTGGCCCTGGGCGCGCTGCGCGTCGTCGGCACACCGCGGCCGTCGGCGGCGGCGGTGTCGGCGGGCAGTTCATCCCTCTGGTCATCCAGGGCGCGCTGTCGCCGGGCTCTCCGGCATCGGCGTTTACTGCCAGCGTGATCGATAGCGCACCCCCGCGTCCGCCGACGGCCCGACCATCCGTCGGGCCCTCCACTGGTTCCTCGTGGGCTTCGGAATACTCTTCTGTTTCCCGCGGCTGGGCGCCCTGCGATGATCGAAGTCGGACCGGGCAGAGGAAGTTGTCGGACGCCTACTCATCGACCGAGCAGGATCGACAGTGGTCCTGGTCGCCCCGGAGGTGAGCCGTCGCCGTCAGCGTCTCTGTCGACGAGTTCGCGACTTCACACCGCGGCTGCCTCGGCGAGGTCGGGCACCGGGATCGGGACTGGCCCGTCCCACAGAGGGGCGACGCGGTCAAAACCGATTGCTTCGAGCAGTCGTCGGAGGTTGCGACGGGCGCCGCCCACCGTGACCTGGCCGCCGGCCTCTCGGACCCGGCGGATTCCCGCCACCAGGACTCCGACCGCGGCCGAGTCCATGAACCGCACGTCGGACAGGTCGAGAAACAGGTCGTCGAAGGCGGTGCACGCCGCCATCGCGGCCCGCAGTTGGGCTGCGCTGGCGAGCTCGAGCGCACCTGAGAGCCGACAAACTGCTCCACCCTTTACGGCGGACTCGATGACGGCGTACACGGCTCCTCCTCGGGCCCGAGCATCGGATGCCTACTCCGATCAGCATGAAGGCGCCGGGTGACGATCCCAGGCCGGTTTCGTTGCGGTTGTGTGACGACGCTCAGCCGGGAGCGACTGCCGGGAACGCGTCCCTCCCGAGCGGCATCCCGGTGAGTGTCCCGTCGCCCCTGGGAACCTCGACAACCTTTCCGTCCACCGTGAACGTCACACCGGAGACCTGCGGGAACGCCGTCATCGTGTACACGACCTGGGCAATGGCGAGGATCTGCTCCGCCCCGCCCGCCGCGGTGAACGACGCCCCCAGCTCGATCTCGACCAGGTCCCCGTCGTCCCCCGACGTGGCCAGGGCCAGGTTCGTACCGATCGCCGTCCGAAACCCTCGGGCCGCTTCCTCGGGGGTGGGGCCGGCCAGGAGCGCTCGCAGTGCCCACTCGGGGGTGGGCGCCGCCGGAGAGCTGCGGTCAACGCCGACGAGGCGCTCGCCCGACAGGAGGAACACCGTGACGGTGGCGGCGACCGGGATCGTCGTCGTCGCCGGCACCGTCTCCCCCGGCTCCAGCAGGTCGAACGGTACGTCCTCCGCCGGGATCGCCCGGGGGGAGGAGTCAGCCGGGACCCCGCACGCCGCCAGAGCGAGCAGGCCGATGACCGCCAAAAGGATCGGGCCGCGTCGAGTCATGGCCTCACCGGGAGCTGGACCACGAACCGGGCCCCGCCGGCGGGGGCGTCCTCGACCCAGACCCGTCCGCCGTGCAGCCGGACGTGCTCGCGGACGAGGGACAGGCCCAGCCCCGTCCCGTCGCTCTCATCCCTGCGGCCGGCGGCCTCGCCCCTGGCGAAGCGCTCGAAGATCCGATCCCGGTCCCCGAGCGGGACCCCCTCACCCGAGTCCTCCACCGCCACCCGGACCCAGCCGTCGCTCCGCTCGACGCTCACCCGGCTGACGCCGCCTCCGTGCCGACGGGCGTTGTCGAGCAGGTTGGCCACCACCCGCTCGAGCCGGCGCTTGTCGGCCCGCACGACCGCGTGTCCCACATCGGCCTCGATCTCGACCGGCACGACGCTGGCGGCGGGCGAACGCACCGCGTGCAGGACGAACTCGCCCAGGGACACGTCCTCGAACACGAGGTCGTCGATGCCGGCGTCGATGCGCGATATCTCCAGCAGGTCCCCCACGAGGCGCTCGAAGCGGGCGACCTCGTCCGAGAGCAGGTCGAGGCCCCGGCGGGCTCGCTCGGGCATCTCGTCCTGGCGCGCCACCACCACCTGCAGGGCTGCGGCCAGCGTCGTCAACGGCGAGCGCAGCTCGTGGCTGACGTCGGACGCGAAGCGGGCGTCGCGCTGGATCCGGGCCTGGAGCGCGTCGGTCATGCGGTTGAACGACACGGCCATGCCCGTCAGGTCCGGGTCGCCGTCCTCGTCGAGACGAACGTCGAGGCGACCACCGGCCACGGCCGCCGCCGCCGCCGACACCTCCGCCACCGGGGCGAGGACCCTGCGGGTCACCCATCTGCCCACGACCGCGCCGGCGACGATGGTGGCCATGGCGGCCGCGGCCAGCGAATTTCGCAGCACGGCCATCGTCCGGTCCAGCTCGGTGAGGGGGAACACCTCGAAGTAGGCCCCCTCCACCGCCGGCAAGGGGATCCCGACGGCCAGCTGGGGGACGCCCTGGAGCGTGAACCGCTGGCGAGCTGCGTCCCCTTCCGAGATGGCCTCCCGCAGCGCCAACGGGATGCTGTCGGGGCCCACCGCCACCGACGCTCCGAACCAGGTCCCCCGGCGCAAGAGGAGCGGATTCGACCCCGCCGGCAGCTCGACCGACCCCAGCAGCCGGGGGATGTCGGGTGCAGGTGTGCGCAGAGAGTTCTTCACCAACCGGGCGTTGGCATAGGTCTGGCTCAGCAGGGACCGCTCCCGTTGGCGGACGAGGTAGCTCCGTGCCAGTTCGTAGGTGAGGATGGCCAGGCCGGCGGCGAGCAGCAGCGAGCCGAGGGCGAAGGCGGCGGTGACCCGGGTCCGCAGCCCGATCCGGTGCCGTGGGCGCCCCGCCGCCTCCGCTCGATCGGTGCTCACGGCTCGAGCTTGTAGCCGAGGCCTCGGACCGTGACGATGTGGCGGGGGTGGGCGGGGTCGGCCTCGACCTTGGTCCTCAGGCGGCGGACGTGCACGTCGACCAGCCGGCCGTCGCCGAAGTACCCGTAGCCCCAGACCGTGTCGAGCAGCACCTCGCGAGTGAGGATGCGGCCGGGATTCTGCGCCAGCTCGCAGAGCAGGCCGAACTCCGTCTTCGTCAGCGAGACCTCGTTGCCCCCGACCCTGACCACACCCGCGTCCGGCAGGATCTCGAGGTCGTCGAAGACGAGGCTGGCCGGGCCGCTGGGTCGAGCGGATCGGCGGAGCAGGGCCCGAACCCGAGCCGACAGCTCCTTGGGAACCGCGGGCTTGACCATGTAGTCGTCGGCCCCCGCCTCCAGGCCGGCGACGACGTCGTGGCTGTCGGCCCGGGCGGTGAGGATCAGGATGGCGATGTCGTTCGAGGCCCGGAGCCGCCGGCAGAGCTCGAAGCCGTCCATCCCCGGCAACATGAGGTCGACGATCGCCACCTCGGCCGGACGTCGCTCGAGCGCCTCCAGTGCGGCCTCCGCGCTGTCAGCCTCCGTCGACGGTGTTGCCCTCGTCCTCGAGGACGAGACGAAGCGAAGTGCGAATGCGCCGGTCGTCTTCGACAAGCAGGATGTGGGCGCCCACGGCTGCACATCATCGCTCAGGCGGAGCGCGCATAGGCAGCCAGGAGGGCGTCCTGGGCGACTTCGGAGCTGGCGTGGTAGGTCACCCGGCGGGCCCGATCCGGCGGGAGCAACGACTGCATCACGGCGAGGCCGGCCGCCCCGCCCTCGGTGAAGCCGGTCACCTCCCGCAGGTCGACACGAACGTGCTTGCACTGGCAGTTGAAGGCGCAGGTCGTGGCGCTGCTGAGGGCACTCACCGCCTTGCCATCGAGCAGGCCGCGGACCGCGATGACGATGCAGTCGCCCTGCACGCCGACGCGAACCTCTGCGGGGTCCTTGCTAGAAGGGTCGTTGTCCATGGTCCTGCCTCTCGATTCTCGAGCGTCGGGTCACGTTCACGGGTGGTGTCGACTGCTCGACACCCAGGGGGTGTTCGCTCTGTCCTGGCCGGCCAGAGATGCGGCCAGCCGGGCATCGTGGGCATTCTCGGCCAGGAGCTCATAGCGGGCTGCGGCGAGCGCCCGAGCTGACTCGCGGCGCCGCGCCGTCCCAATGGCGAAGGGAACCAGTCGAAACGCCATCCCGAGCACCGCGCACACGAGGCAGGCCGAAACGGCGAGGACGACGGCTGATGCCAGGGGTGCGCTGCGGTTGAAGATCCCGGCACCGAACCCCACGATGGCGCCTACGAGCGCCCCCGCCTCGGCACCCTCTAGCACCGCTCGGCCGACCCGCGCCCGCTCCGCCTCGATTGGGACGACCCTGACCCGATGGTCCACCAGCGCTAAATGGTCGACCGGGAAGCCCGAGTCGGCGAGCTCGCCGACCGCGGCCTCAGCGCCCCGGTAAGTGTCGTAGGACGCGACGACGTAGCGGGCCTTTGCGCTGTGTACAGGCATGTGCCGTTCCTCCTGGCGTTCCGGTCGCGGGGGGCCAAGCGGCCGCCGCCGCGACGGCGGCCCCCGCGCCGGGGGCGCCGCAGCACGGTGTGCGCGGCAGCGGCCCCGGCGCGATCCGGCTGTCGACCTGGCGGACCAGGACGGTTTCGCCTCTCGGGGCGGGCGAGTCGGCGACAGCCGTTGGGGAGATGCGGACCCTCGGCGGGCACTGGGTCGGCGCTGGTCTCATCGGGATTGCTAGCCACTGATCGCAGCGGTCTCGGCGTCCGCGGAGAAGACGACCCGGGCATCCTCCAGCGAACGCACCGTCGGGATCAGCCTGTCGAAGCCACTCACCTCGAACAGACGCCGCACGGGTCCCTTGACGACCCATGCAGCAAGCGATCCCCCCCGAAGCCGGAGATCGCGAAAGCCGCACACCAGAGCCCCCAGACCTGCTGAATCCATGAAGGGCACCTGGCGGAGGTCGATGACCACCGCTTCCCCGCCCGGGACTGCTCGCAGCGTCGCCCGCAACTCCGAGGCGCTCGCCGAGTCGACGTCGCCACGCACCTGCAGCGTCGGCACTCCTTCGACGAGTCGCTCCTTGAGCTCGAACATCTACATCCCTCCTCGCTGTCGGCCTCCGTAGCGATCTTGACGAGGTGATGTGACAACCACCGTTCGGAAATGCTGCGGTTCGGTGACGATCTCGACCGTTGAAAGCCGGGGACCCTCACCCCCGCGTGCCGGTCCTGGCTGCTGGTGGCGGGTGTCGGCACGACCTCGTTGCGGGAAGTGACAAGGCGAGCGAACATGGTCCGTCGAACCGGGGGGGTGAGCCGAGCTAGTGAATGAACCAGGGGCCGAGGAGCGAGCACCGCGGCCAGCAGGATCGAACCAATTCAACTCGGGCGAGGACGCCCCGGCGCGGACCGGGGCGAAGGCGTCCGCGGTCGTCACCAGGCTGGTCAAGGCCCGTGTCCCCCTTCCGCTCGTCCTGATCGGTGTGGTTGTGGCCGTCGTTCTCCTCCTGGGCAGCCTCCTCTCCCGGGAGTCGGTCGACCTCGGCCCCGGCGTCGACGGCGCCGTCGATGCCCAGTTGTCGCTGACCGTCTGCAACGAGGTCGTCGACCAGCGGGGCTTCAATCCCCGAACCGCTGAGATCGACGCCGAACGTGGGCTCCGGGACCTGGGTGTGAAGCAGGTCAAGGTGGCGCTGGCGCGGATCGACTGTGGGCCCGACACGCCAGCGACCGAGCCGGGCAACTAACGATGCTGGCCGGCGCTCGACCGGCGGCCGATGGCGGCGTTGAGCTCCGCTCCCAGCAGCAGCCCGGCGGCCAGAAGGTAGAGCCAGAGCAGGACGATCAGCGACCCGCCCAGAGAACCGAGGACCGGGTTGGCGTTGGCGGCCAGCCGCAGGTAGACCTGCAGGCCGACCGAGACACCGGCCCAGACCGCGGCTGACAGGACCGCGCCCGGAAGGTCGGCTCGCCAAGGGGTCCGCCGGCTGGGGGCGAGGTGATAGACGGTGGCGGCCCATGCGATCACCACGGTGACGCCCACCGGCCACCGCAGCCAGTCCCACAGGGTGGCGAAGCCCGGTCCGAACCCGAGGGAGCGGGCGACGTCGCGGCCGGTCCCCAGCAGCGGCCCCAGCACCATCATGGCCAGCACGACCGCGACGACAAGCAGGCTCATTCCCGCCATCCCGACGGCCAGGAGGCGCACCCGGAGGTAGCTGCGGCGCTCCTCGACGTCGTAGATGTCGCCGAGCGCCTGGATCATGGCCGCGAAACCCCTCGATGCGGCCCACACCGCGGCCACGACGCCGAAGCTGGCGGCGGCGGGCTTGGCGTCGGTGAACAGGCTCCGAA
This sequence comes from uncultured Acidimicrobiia bacterium, assembly GCA_963829165.1. Lineage (GTDB taxonomy): Bacteria > Actinomycetota > Acidimicrobiia > Acidimicrobiales > AC-14 > JAXDMK01. The sequence continues at coordinate 74,290 of CAWHIC010000002.1, forward strand.
CGCCGTCGACCATCCCCGACGCCTCGTCGGTCAACACCCGCTGGAGGAAGGTCACGACCTCGTCCTGGGCCTGCCGGGCGACGGCGTCGCCGACGACGACCTCCAAGACGCCGAGAACGGCGGCCAGGGCGATCAGCGCCGGGAACAGGCCAAGGATCCAGAAGAAGGCGACCTCGCCCGCCCGCCCGCTTCCCCGATGGGAGCGCCACTTCCGGGCGATGTCTCGAGCGAGCTCGGCGGCAGCGCGGGCCGCGGGCCGCGCCGCTCCCACCAGTCGGGTGACAGCTCGGCGTAGGCGGCCGGCGAGCGCTCGATCCCTGGCCGGGGAGGACTCAGCATGGTCGCCGGGCTCGGCCGGTCGGGCCATGTCGGGCTCAGTCGCCGGCCACGAAGAACATCCAGACGCCCCGCTCGTCGATACCGATGCGGTGGCCGGCGTAGACGCCGAAGTCCTCGAACCTCTGGAGGTCCTCATCGTCATACACCGCCCGCAACCCGTCTCGCTCCGCCGGGGGCACGTCCGCCCAACTCTCGTAGGCGTACGCCGAAGGCCACACGAACTGCGTGACGTCGCCCGCCGGGCGCGACGCGAACGGGGTTCCGAGGAGGCGCACCAGGGTCCGCAGCATCGGCCTGCCTTCGTCCTCGGCTGCCATCCAGTAGCCGGCGGGGTCGCCGCCGGCCCCGAAGCTGTAGGTGAAGGTCCCGCCACCCCGGGCGGCGATCCCGGCCAACGCGGCGTAGTCGCAGGCCACCGCGGCGGACACGATGTCGGAGCGCGTGGCGGCCACCGCGTCGGGAAGCCCCGGCTGAGGCTCCACCGACCCCCCTTCAGCGGCCGCGGAGCATGCCGCCGGCGGTGTCGGCAGCCGCTCGAGGCTCGTCATCATCTGATCGAGGACGGCGACGTTGGAGGCCAGGGTCCCGGCACTCGCCGTGTCGAAGGTCGTGGCCAGAAGGGTCCGATCTTCGAAGTCGACGTAGTACACGACACCGCGCACGCCCGGCGCGAGGAATCCCTCGCCCGTGGCGCTGGTCTCCGCCCGGACCGCCGGCCGACCGGCCACCGTCGTCTCCCGCAGCGCCAGGACTTCGGCCGTCAGCGACCCCTCGGGACCGACGGCGATGTCGGCCATCGGCACCGGCTCGACCTTGACCGCGATCGCCAGCCCGGGAGCCTCGCTCTCCGACGGCACGGTGAACGGCGCCGGATGGTAGAACCGGCACGGGCGGGCCTGTGCCGGGTCGTTGGTCGACCAGGTAGCCGGGTAGCGCAGGCGGAAGCCCTCGGACTCGGCGGTGCACACGACGAAGTTGCCCGGCGGCGTGGTGGTGGACGGGGCCGGCGTCGAGGAGGAGGTCGGCGCCACCGACGGCGCGGGCCCGCCGACGTCACCTCCGTCCCCACATCCCGCCATAGCTGCCGCCACGGCGACCGCCAGGGTGGCCACGACCGACCAGCGCTGACCAACCACGGCCGGTGATGCCGGACGACGCCGCCCCCGGGCGATGATGGTGTGAACCGCGTTGCCACAGTGGGGGCGGACGCCACGCCGCTGGCCCTGCATCATCTCGACCCGTTGTGGGTTCGGGCCGACGCGGCATTCGCGCCTACGTCTCGATCGGGCAACTCCGTGTCCGTGGACGACCCGCCGGCGTCGCCGCGGTGCCAGACCACCCGTTGCGGGAACGGGATCTCGATGCCTTCGGCGTCGAACTGCTGCTTGATCCGCGCTCGCAGCTCCCGGGCGACCCTCCACTGTGAGAGCGGCTTCGTCTTGACCACCAGCCGGATGGTGACTCCGTCGGCGTCGAGGCTCTCGACCCCCCAGACCTCCGGCTCCTCCAGGATCTCGTCCGACCAGCCCTCGTCGGTCCAGGTCTGCTTGGCCACCCGCTCCATGACGGCGATCGCTCGCGCCGTCTCGGTGCCATATGCCACCTGCACGTCGAGCAGGGCCCGAGACCACTGCTGCGACTTGTTCGCCACGTAGGCGATCGTTCCGTTCGGAATGTGCCACACGTTGCCCTCCACGTCGCGCAACCGGGTCGTGCGCAGGCTGACCCCCTCGACGGTTCCGGTCGCAGGGCCGGCGTTGATCACGTCGCCGACGCCGTACTGGTCCTCTATGAGCATGAAGATCCCCGACAGGAAGTCGCGCACCAGGTTCTGGGCGCCGAACCCGAGGGCCACGCCGGCGATCCCTGCCCCGGCCAGGAGAGGCCCGAGCTCGAGACCCACCTCAGCGAAGGCCATGAGCGCGGCCATCGTCCACACGGTGAAGGAGGCGACGCTGCCCAGGAGGGCGCCGATCGTGTCCGCTCGTTGGCTGGCCCTCACCGATAGGGCGGGCGCCGTGCGCAGGAGCGTCCCCGCCGAGCGGTCGACGGCCGACGCAACGTCGGCCCTCACGTCACCGAGGCCCTTCGTGAAGCGTCGGATCGCCCGCCGCAGGACACGGGCAGTGATCCACGCCACGAGCAGTATCAAACCGATTCGGGCTGGTCGCGCCACAAAGACGTCGCTGGCCCGGGCCACCACCTCGTTGCCGGTCAGCCGGTAGACGGTGTCGCAGAGGGCGCCCGAGTGCTCGGGTGCCCCGCAGGCTTCCTCGGGCACGGCTATCTGGGTCAGAACCGACAGGATCCTCGCTGGTCAACTCCTCTCGCCTGGCCGTGGGGCCTCAGCTTCTCGGGTTCCGCCGCCGACACCTGGCGACACGAGCAGCCGGTCTGTCGCTCACGACGCGGTCGGAACCCCGGACATCCTACCGAGTCCTCGACCGGACATCGCGCTGGCTCGCCGGCGGCGACGTCGCGGCGAGGTGGGCGGAACCCCCGGGCTTACTCGTGATGGCGGCCGTGGACCAGTAGGCCACCGGCGACGAGGCCCAGCACCAGACTGGCGATGAGAGCGACCCACAGGGGCGCGGTGACCTCTGGGATCAGAAACCGGATCGTGGTTGACCGCCGGTTCTCGAGGACGAAGATCACGGCCAGCACCACGAGCACAAGTCCGGCGGTCTGCCGAGTGGTGAACGGGAACCAGCGACTGAGACGCTTGGAGTCCATGCCCGCAGGGAATCGGGCGCTGCTCGCCGCTCCTCGGCATCCCGGACCACGCCGCTCGGCGGCATCACCGGGGTGAAGCGGGGAGGTCGGGCGTGGACCTCGACACACAGGTTGTGGGGGAGAAGCCGCCGGCGCATCTCGAGCGCTGAGGGGGGAGGCGACGCGCGAGCATCTTCGCATGGCCGACGATCAGCCCGACCAACCAGGGGCCGTTGTGGGTCGCGGGTCGCGGCGTTCTTCGATCGGGCGGCGCATGTTCGCCGTTGCCGCCGTAATGGGCTTGGGCATGGTCGGAGCCTGTGCCGCCCTGGCCATCGAACCAGTCACCCGGGGGACGGTCGGACCTGGCTCGGTGGCCGTTCGTGCCTCGTTGGGCGGCCGCCCAACGACAGAGTTGGAGCTCCCTCCCCTCGGAGCGCTCTCGGCTCGCACGCACCGGTCACCCCTGAAGCTGTCGGCGACGGTCCAGCAACTCGACATCCAGGAGCTCCAGCGCCTTCTGGCCGGCAGTGACCCAGAACTCGCCCTCCGCAGGTCGATCACGCAGGACGTCGAGCCTCTGCTGCGCGCCTTCGTGGTTCGCACGCTCATCTTCTCGGGTGTCGTCGGGGGACTCCTCGGGGCGGTTGTCCCGCGCCGGCGGCCGACTCTGGTGGTGGCCGGCATGACGGGGGGTGTGGCGGGCGCGGCGCTGGTCCTCGGGCTGACGTGGACCACGTTCGACGCCGGAGCTTTCGAGTCTCCGCAGTTCGTGGGTCCGCTGGAGGAGGCGCCGCACGTGCTGCAAACCATCCAGCGCCATGTCGACAGCTTCGAGGACGTGCGAGGGCGCGTCGACATCCTGAGTCGCCAGCTCACGAACCTGTACCAGGCGGCATCGGCCGAGCCCCAGCCAGGTCCCACTGATACGGCGATCCTGCACGTCAGTGACATCCACCTCAACCCTCTGGGCCTCGAGTTCGCATCGCGGCTGGCCCGGGAGTTCGGGACCCGAGCCATCGTGGACACTGGTGACCTCACGTCGTTCGGCCTCCCTGTCGAAGCCCGCATCGGAGACATCCTCCGCACCATGCCCGTGCCGTACTACTTCGTCCCCGGAAACCATGACTCGCCCGAAGTCCGCACCGCCCTGGCGGGGGTCGCCAATGTGACCGTGCTCGACGGTCAGCTCGTCGAGATCGGCGGCGTCCGGGTTCTCGGGGTCGCCGACCCGACGTTCACCGCCGACAACAAGACGAGCCCCGGGGAGGCGAAGGACGCCAAGACCCAGGAGGCGCCGATCGTCGCCCAACTCGTCCAGGAGCTCGGCCCAGACGTGCTCGCGGTCCACGATCCAGTGTTGGGCGCAGAGGCGGCCGGAGCCGTCCCTCTGGTCATCCAAGGTCACACCCATCGGCGGCGATCTGAGCTCCGCTCAGGCACGAGATTCCTCACTGTTGGAACGTCCGGCGCGAGTGGCCTCGGCGCCTTCACCGTGTCGACCGCGCTGGCGTACGAGGCGGAGGTGCTCCACTTCCGGGGCGGACAGCTGGTTGCTGTCGACTACGTGTCGCTCACCGGAGTGGAGGGCAGCTTCCGGATCGACCGCGAGGTGGTGCCCCGCGCACCCGTGGCCTGATCAGCGGCAGGGGGATCAGACCGGGGGTGTCTCGCCGTAGACGAGCACCGTCGACCCCATGGGCATGAGCCCGGAGTCCCAGATGAAGTCCATGGCCGCAAAGCTGACGCGAGCGCAGCCGTGGGAGACGGGGAAGGGCGGAATGCTGCCGTAGCCGTGGACCGCGATCCCGTCCTCGTGGAAGTACTTCGGCCGGTAGAGGGGCCCGAGATTGCCGTCCTCCCACCCGTCCGTCTCCCAGAACACGGAGTGGGTGCCGGGGGGAGTATCGGCGAGCGCGGTGTAGCCGTGCGGGTGGTCATACGGCAGCTCCGTCCCCGTCGACGTGTTGAAGACCCAGTCGATCCTGCCGTCGACGACGCTGAAGAGGACTTGGCGCGCCTTGTCGATCTCGATCACCCGTCCTGCTCGACTCTGGGGTACGGGCGAGGTCGGATTGGCGAGGGCAGCCCGGGTCTGGGGTCCCACCCGGCCGTCGACGGCAATGTCGTTCGCCTTCTGGAAGGCGTAGACAGCCTGTTGGGTGAGCTGACCGAACGCCCCGTCCGCCGAGCCGAGCCAGTAACGGAGGGCGGTGAGCCGCTCCTGCACGGCGAGAACGTCAGGGCCCTCATCTTCCCGACCCAAGGCCGCAGGTGTCGGGGGCACGGTGGTCGGGGGCACGGTGGCCGGGGGCACGGTGGTCGGGGGCACGGTGGCCGGGGGCACGGTGGTCGGGGCCACGGTGGTCGGGGCCACGGTGGTCGGGGGCACGGTGGTCGGGGGCACGGTGGTCGGGGGCACGGTGGTCGGGGGCGGAGTCGCAGGGGGGTCCGTCGTGGGCGGGACGGTGGTGGGGGCCTCTGTCGTGGGGGGCACCGTCGAGGGTCCGGAGGTCGTTGATGGAACTGGGGCGATCGTTTCCGTCGAACCGGCAATGGTCGTTGAGGTCGGCACCGGCGTGGTCAGCCCGGCGTCCTCAGGACTGCCGCAGCCAATTGCCAGGGCGAGGAGCGCCACAGGAACCAGAACCTGCCAACTGACGCCCATGGCTCGGCGCCTCGCCGGGTCGCCGGGATCGAAGCCGGTGCCGGAGAACGGGCGTCGAGCGGCCGCAATCAAACCCTGCTGGCCTCGACGCCGTGCGCCAGCGACGCCACTGGCCGGTCCTTCTTCGTCGGACTTGCAGGCGGCCACGGTCGCTCCTTCTCGGCGTGCCTAGCTTTCGAATGCGAGCTGCTTGCTCGCGTCGAGCGCGGCTACCGCCAGTATTGCCTGCCGCCGAGGTGCCGCGACCAGGAC
>CAWHIC010000003.1:0-193537 GCA_963829165.1 uncultured Acidimicrobiia bacterium
GCGGAAGCGGCCGGCTGGGTAGCCGGCCGCTTCACGTTTCCCGCGGGGACGTGGCTGCTGGGGTAGCCACGACCGCAGGGGATCTAGGCCATGTAGATCGAGGACACCCGGTTGTCCCAGCCCGCCTGCAACCAGGGGACTCCCGACCAAGCCCAACCTGGGCCGGGGTAGAACGCACCCCCACCGCCGACGTGCTCGGCCAGGTACGTGTAGCAAGCGCCGACGATGTACGACGAGAGCTGGTCGTTGAACCCGTAGTCGGGGAGGTTCTGCCAGTAGCCCCGGTCGAAGAACAGGAGCTGGCGGCCGCCGTAGTTGCTGTGCTCGAAGATGCGCAGCGGGTAGGAGCAGGAGTAACCGGCCGCCGCGTACTGGGGTGTGATCGTGTCGGCTCGGGCCTGGGCCTGGGCCAGCGTACGGAAGCACTCGACGAGCCCCGCCTGGCGCAGGACGACGCAAGCTTGGGCCTGTTCCCAGTTGGTGGCCAGGTCGATCCGGCGCCCCTCGAACCCGGCAGTCACGGGGCTGTTCCCGGGTGTGGTGACAGGAGCCCGGTCCGAGGTCCAGGCGCTGCCCCGAGTGGTCTGGGCGGATGCGGGGGCGACGGACGCGAGGAGGCCGACGGCGACGGCAAGCGCTTGCCGGCCACGACGTCCCCAACGCACTGGATCCCCACCCCCTGCTTGCTCCAGCAAGACCCGTCCACGATGGTGGACACGGCCATCACGCCAACAGTGTCCGGACCGGGGCCAACCTTTCACCCGGTCTCAACCATTTCCGGGGGGAGCAGGGTTGCATCAGTGGATGAACTCGTCGGCGCTGGCCATCCCTGCTAGAGGACGGTCGCTGGGCCAGTTGGGCTGGAAGAGGTGCCACTGGTCGGGAGCGCGGCGGATGAGGCCTTCGAGCTCGGTGGCCATGCGTTGGGTGACGTCGGCGACGGTGCCTTCGAGCGACACCGCGGGGCGGATCACCACGTGGTGGCCGCGGCCGTGGAAGAAGATGGCGGTGGGGTGGAGCGGCGCCTTCATGCGGCGGGCGAGGGTGGCGGGGCCGGCGGGCAGGGTGGTGCGCTCGCCGAAGAAGTCGACCTCGACGCCGCCGCCGGCGATGTCGCGGTCGGACAGGAGGGCGACGATCTGGTTGGCCCGCAGGGCCCGGACGAGGGTCATGCCCGCCCGCATCCCGAGCGGCACCACGGTGAAGCCGAAGGACTCCCGCAGCTTGACGAACCACTGGAACAGCTCGGGCGGCTCGAGGGCCTCGACCACCACCGTCAGGGGGAAACCCTGGCGCACGAACCACGTCCCCCCGACCTCCCACCCGCCCAGGTGGGGAATGGCCAGGACGGCGCCCCGGCCCGCCTCCAGGGCTGCTTCCAGCTGGCCCAGTCCCTCGATGGAAAGGCCGGCGGCGATGCGCTCGGGGTCCATGGTCGGAACCCGGAGCGACTCCATCCAGTACCGGCCGTAGGAGCCGAAGGCGCCCCGCACCGCCCGGTCGAGCTGGCGCCGGTCGAGGGGCCGGGACGCAGCCCGCCGTTGGTGCCGGGCCACCATCTCCCGGTTGCCCACGAACGGCACCGCCATCCCCGCCAGCCGCCGGGCGAGAGGGACGGCGATCCGCTCGGGGAGGGCGTTGGCCACCGCCGACGCGGCCCGGAAGATGTAATACGGCCGCAGCCGCCGCCGCTCCGAGACCGCCGACGGCGACGGCGACGGCGGGTCGGCGGCCTCCGCGGCGCGAATCGATCGCCGGGCGACGTCTCCGCGCCGGCGAACCGCCCGAGTCGGCGGGCGGGACCTCGGCCGCGGGGGGCGGCGGGTCGGCGGGGGGCGGGTCTACGGTCGGCGGGGCCGGCGGCGGGCGGTGACGGAGCGGGGGCCGCCGGTGGCGCCCGTCCCCCAACGGGGACGCTCCTTGCCCCGCGGCGGCGGGTCCGGAGCTTCCGCCGGGGGTCCATCCCCGCCAGCGCCCGGCGACGCCGGCCAGAGTGGGCTTGGGCTTGGGCTTGGCCGGCCCGACGGCACCCGCCTGGCGCCACACCATCACGAACCGTTGGATGGCGGTGAACCCGGTGAGCACCAGCATCAGCCAGAGGATCGGCACCATGATGGCGCTGAACACCAGGCACGCGCCCAGGGCCAGCATGCGCTCGGCCCGCTCCATGAGCCCGCCCCGGGCGGTGAAGCCCAGCGACTCGGCCCGGGCCCGTTCGTACGACACCAGGCTGGACACGGCCATCACCGCCAGCGGCAGCATCGCCGCGTGGCCGCCGTCGACCGACGCCAGGTACCAGGCGAAGCCGCCCAGCACGACCGCATCGCTCACCCGGTCGACGACCGAGTCGAAGAAAGCGCCCCGGGGCGACGAGGTGCCCGAGGCCTTGGCCACCGCCCCGTCCAAAAGGTCGGGCACGGCGGAGGCGGCCAGCAGGAACGCACCCAGTCCGAGACGGCCCTGGGCGACGGCAAAAGCAGCCGCGACCGAGATCAGCAGGCCCATCGCGGTGAGTTGGTCGGCGCTCACACCGGCGCGCTTCAACCCTGTCCCCACGGGGCGCAAGCCCCGCTCTACTCCCGCGCGGCATCGCTTGTCGAACATCCGACTACCGACGGTAGCAGCAGGTACGGTTGAAACCGCCCGTGAACCCGTCGTGAACACCTCCTGGCGAGGCGTCCAACAAAGGAGCAGGCCGTGCAGAGCTTCCCCCCTGGCCAGATCCGCAACGTCGCCCTGGTGGGTCACGGAGGAGCGGGGAAGACCACCCTGGCCGAGGCCATGCTCTTCTGCGCCGGGGCCATCAGCCGGCAGGGACGGGTGGAGGACGGCACCACAACCACCGACTTCGACCCGGAGGAGGTGAAGCGTGGCATCTCATTGGCGTTGTCCCTCGCCCCCTTCGAGTTCGAAGGCCACAAGATCAACCTCCTCGACGCCCCCGGCTACGCCGACTTCGTCACCGACCTCCAGGCCGCCCTCGACGTGGTCGATCTGGCCGTGATCGTGGTCAGCGCGGTGGAGGGTGTCGAGGTGCAGACGGAGGTGGCGTGGCGCCTGGCGGCCGAGCGGGGCCTGCCCCGGATGTTCTTCGTCAACAAGCTCGACCGGGAGCGGGCCAGCTTCGACCGCACCCTCGACCAGCTCCGCGACAAGTTCGGGGCGGGCGTGGCTCCCCTCGAGCTGCCGATCGGCGAGGAGGCGGGCTTCCGGGGCATCGCCGACCTGCTCACCGACAGCGCCGTGTTCTACGAGGGGGGCAAGGGGGTCAAGGGCGAGATCCCCGACGAGATGACCGAGCGGGAGCACGAGGTGCGCGACAACCTGGTCGAGGGCATCGTGGTGGCCGACGACGACCTCACCGAGCGCTACCTGGAGGGCGAGGACATCTCCGCCGCCGAGCTGGAGAAGGCCCTGGCCCAGGGGGTGGCCGCGGGCAGCGTCTTCCCCGTCACCTGCGGGTCGGCCACCAAGGTGATCGGCATCGACCGGCTGGCCCAGCTCATCTGCGAGGTCGGGCCCTCGCCCCTCGACCGTCCCCCGGTGCTGGTGGAGGCCGGCGACGGCACCGCCGAGGTCACCCCCGACCCCGCCGGCCAGCCCCTCGCCCTCGTCTACCGCACCATCGCCGACCCCTACGTGGGCAAGGTGTCGTTCCTCAAGGTGCTGTCGGGCACCATCCGCCCCGACGCGGTGCTCACCAACCCCCGCACCCACTCCGACGAGCGCCTCCACGGCCTGTTCACCATGCGGGGCAAGGAGCAGGTGCCGGTGCAGTACCTGCCCGCGGGCGACCTGGGGGCCGTGTCGAAGCTGTCCGACACGTCCACCGGCGACACCCTGGCCCCCAAAGGCACCCCCGTCACCGTGCCCGCGCCGCCGCCCCCCGTCCCCGTGCTGTCGGTGGCCATCCTGCCCAAGTCGAAGGGCGACGAGGACAAGCTCATGACCGGCCTCCACCGCCTGCAGGACGAGGACCGGGCCCTCTTCATCCGCCGCGACGACGAGACCCACCAGACGATCCTGTCGGGCATGGGCGAGACCCACCTGTCGATCGTCACCGAGCGGCTGGCCCGCAAGTTCGGGGTGGAGGTGCAGACGGAGGACGTGAAGGTCGCCTACCGGGAGACGATCACCGGGTCGGCCGACGCCGAGGGCAAGTACAAGAAGCAGACGGGCGGCCACGGCCAGTTCGGCGTGGCGTTCCTCAAGGTGGAGCCCCTGCCCCGGGGCGGCGGCTTCGAGTTCGTCGACAAGATCGTGGGCGGCGCCATCCCCCGCCAGTTCATCCCCGCGGTGGAGAAGGGCGTGGCCGAGACCATGGTGACGGCCGGGGTGTTCGGCTACCCCGTGGTCGACGTGCGGGTCACCGTGTTCGACGGGAAGTTCCACGCCGTCGACTCGTCCGAGATGAGCTTCAGGATGGCGGGGTCGCTCGGGTTCAAGGAGGCCATGGCCAAGGCGGGGCCGGTGCTGCTGGAGCCCATCTCGGTGCTCGAGGTCACCGTGCCCACCCAGTACCAGGGCGACGTCATGGGCGACCTCAACTCCCGGCGGGGACGGGTCCAGGGCACGGAGGCGGTCGGCAACGGCGAGCAGACGATCACCGCCCAGGTCCCGACGTCGGAGATCCTGCGCTACGCCATCGACCTGCGCTCCATCACCGGCGGCCGGGGACGGTTCACCGCCGCCCACGACCACTACGACCCGCTGCCCGCCCACCTGGTCGACAAGGTGGTCAAACCCGGGTGACCGACTTCCCTCCCTGTGACGAATGCGGGTTCGTCTACACCGACCTCGCCGGCGCCGACGCTCCCGCCGCCATCCGCGCCTTCGGCCGCCGCTACCGGGCGCCCCTCACCCGCTTCCTGCCGGGCGAGGACGGCGACGCCCTGGTCCGCACCCGGCCCGCCCCCGACACCTGGTCGGCCCTGGAGTACGCGGCCCACGTGCGGGACGTGTTCTTCAACTACAACCGGTGGGTGCAGCAGATCCTCGCCGAGGACCGACCGGAGCTGGAGGGGCGCGCGCCCGACGAACTGGCCGTCGAGCGTCGGTACAACGAGGACGACCCGTTGGCGGTGACCGACGCCCTGGCCGCCAACGCCGAGGCGCTGGCCGCCACCTTCGAGAACGTCCCCTCCGACGGCTGGGACCGGGTCGGCATCCGCTGGGGTCACGAGGAGCGCAGCGTGCTCCTCCACGCCCGCCGGGCCGTCCACGAGGGCAACCACCACCTGCTCGACATCGGGCGGGGCATGCGAGCGGTCCGGGAGCAGGCCAAGCCAGGCCTGAGAACGCTCTGCGCCTTACAGGCGGGGCTGGCGCCTTCGCCGCCTCACCCGCGGGGCCCGGGGGTGGGCCTGGTCAGCGGCTGGCGACCGTCACCTTTGGAGCTCGGCGATGAGGGCCTTGCGGAGGTCGCCGTGCTCGCTCACGACGGTCACCTCGGGGTTGTCGCGGGTGAGGAAGTCGAGCTTGATCTCGCGCCCGGTGAGCAGGAAGTCGTTGATGGCCACCGTGTAGCTCCGCCCCACGTCGAGGGCGGCCCCGTTCACCAGCCAGCCGTCACCGCCCGTGTTGCGGGCCACGTTGGCCTGTCTGCAGGTAGCCGCCCGGTGCCGGCGTTGGCCCGGCCCTGGTCGAGCGTCGCGCAGGAGCAGGCTGCCGCTGATCTGCGCCGTTACCACCGTGTCGCCGAAGGGCAGGGTCCGGATGATGTCGTACTCGGTGACCGCGCCCGGGGGGAGGACGTCGTCGATGCGGATCGAGCCGCTGTTGAAGATGGCCAGCTCCGTGCCCGGGGCGGCGTGGAGCATCCCCGCGGCAGGTCAGGTCGGTCAGCCCGGTGGGCGTGTTGCGGACGCTGGACTCCCGGCCGTCGAGCGGCTCGGTGGTCATGGCCACCTCCTTGGTCGGCTCGAAGCCCTGGGCCCGGAACCCGTCGAAGGCCGCGTTCACCCACCGCTCGACGGCCTGGCGCCACGGTGGGGTCGTCGGCCAGCGCGGGGGTGATCCGCTCGCAGGGTCGAGTCGTGGTCGAGCTTCTTGCTGGCGGTGTCGAAGCGGAGGCGGTGGACGTAGACCGAGCGGGCGTTGGCGTCGGCCTTGGAGGACGGGGGTGAAGTCGGTGCCCCGCTCGACCTCGGTGTTCTCGTGCTCGTGCCCGCCGAGGACGAAGTCGATCTCGGGCACCTGCTGGACGAGGGCGATATCGCCCTCGAGGCTGAGGTGGGTGACGGCGACGAGGACGTCGACCTGGCTGCGCAGGGCGGCCACCTGCTCCTTGGCCACTGCCACCGGGTCGCGGTAGGCGACGTAGGCGGCCGGATTGCGAGCCGAGCGGTCAGACCGAAGAGCCCGACCCGGATCTCCTTGCCGTCGTCGTTGCGGGCGGTGAAGGTCACGTTGGCGGGGACGTTGGCGAACGGCTGGCCGCCGGCTTGCGGTCACGTTGCTCGAGACCCAGCGTGAACTTCGACTCGGCTAGCGCGGAGGGGCGAGGTTCTCCTGGGACAGGTCGAACTCGTGGTTGCCGAAGGTGGCGTAGTCGAGGCCGAGGATGTTCATCACGTCGACCATCTGCCGGCCGGCTAGGCGCTGGCCGTCGACCATGGCCGTGCTGAGGGCGGACGGGTTCAAGAGGTCGCCGGCCAGGACGGTGAAGGTGTTCGGGTTCTCGGCCCGGAGGTTCGCCCGCAACGTGGCCACCCGCGCCAGCCCGCCTTCCATCCCGCCACTCACCGGGCGTGAGCTCGTAGACATCGTTGATCTGCAGGATGGTGAGGGCGACGACCGAACCACCTCCGGCGGGGGTAGCCGACGGATCGGCCGACTTTTTGTCGCTGCACGCGGCCAGGAGCGGCAGCGTCGACGCGATCGCCAGCGATAGGGAGCGGGTCCGCAAACGCATCCAGGTCCTCCCTGATCGGCTCCAGCCCCCAGCCGTCGCCGCCGGACTCTACCGGGGGACCTCCGACGAATCCACCGATCCGATTCCGACCCAGGGACGTCCGTCGCGGCGCATTGGCGGGTAACTTTCGGGTCGCGGGCGTCACGCCCAGAGGAGGGCTGCTTCCTGTTCACCCCCCGAGACACAGCCCGAGGCTGAGCGTGCTCGCCCTGGTCAAGGCGGCGGCCGCGGCCCGGGCCTCGAGCTGTGCGAGGTGCCCCGGCCCGTCATCGGGATCAACGACGTGCTCATCCGGGTGCGCTCCACCGGCATCTGCGGCACCGACCTCCACATCGAGGCGTGGGACGGCTGGGCCCAGCGCAACGTCCGCCCGCCGCTGGTGGTGGGCCACGAGTTCGTCGGGTGGTCGAGGAGGTGGGGTCGAACGTCACCGGCTTCGGGCCGGGCGATGTCGTTCGGGCGAGGGCCACGTGGTGTGCGGGCGGTGCCGGCACTGCCTGGCCGGGAGGCGGCAGCTGTGCGCCCACACCGTCGGACTCGGGGTGGGCCGCGACGGCGCCTTCGCCGAGTACGTCGCCCTGCCCATGACCAACGTCTGGCGGCACTGGGCCGGCATCGACTCGACGTGGCCGCCATCTTCGACCCCCTGGGCAACGCCGTCCACACCGCCCTGGCGTTCCCCGTCCTGGGCGAGGACGTGCTCGTCTGCGGGGCCGGCCCGTCGGGCTGCATGGCGACCGCGGTGGCCCGCCACGCCGGCGCCCGCCACGTGGTGGTGAGCGAGCCCAACGCCTTCCGCCGGGAGCTGGCTGTCCGGATGGGCGCCACCGTGGCCATCGACCCGGCGATGACCGCGCTCGACGAGGTCTTCGAGAGCCTGGCCATGGTGGAGGGCTACGACGTGGCCCTGGAGATGTCGGGAAACCCGACCGCCCTGCGCTCCGCGATCCGAGCCATGGCCCACGGCGGGGGCATCGCCGTGCTGGGCCTGCCCGCGGCCGAGGTCACCCTCGACCTGGGCGAGGTCGTCCTCAAGATGCTCACCATCCGGGGGATCTACGGCCGGGAGATGTACGAGACCTGGTACAAGATGACGGTCATGCTCCTGTCGGGGCTCGACGTCGCCCCCGCCATCACCCACCGCTTCGCCTTCGAGGAGCACGAGGCCGCGTTCGCCGCCGCCCGCTCGCGGCGAGTCGGGCAAGGTGATCATGGACTGGGCGCCGTGACGGCGGCGACACCGATTGGGGGCGACCGCCCCGACCCGCTGGCGTTCCTGGAGGCGGAGGTGGCGGCCCTCCGGGAGAAGCACCTGTACCGGTCGCTGCGGGTGATGACGAGTGCGCAGGGGCCGGTGGTCGACGTCGACGGTCGGCGGCTGGTGAGCCTGTCGTCGAACGACTACCTCGGGCTGACCCACCACCCCCGGCTGATGGAGGCGGCGCTGGCCGCGGTCGCCGACTTCGGGGTCGGGTCGGGGGCGGTGCGCACCATCGCCGGCACCATGGCCGTCCACGAGGCGCTGGAGGCGGAGCTGGCCGAGTTCAAGGGCGTGCCGGCGGTGCTCACGTTCCAGTCGGGCTTCACCGCCAACACCGGCCTCATCCCCACCATCACCGGGGCGACGACCTCATCGTGTCCGACGCCCTCAACCACGCCTCGATCATCGACGGCATGCGCCTGTCGAAGGCGCCCCGCCGCATCTACCCCCACGCCGACGTCGACGCGCTGCGGGCGATCCTCGAGCCGAGGCCGGCGACCGAGCGGCGGCGCTACCGGCTGATCCTGGTCGTCACCGACGGCGTGTTCAGCATGGACGGCGACATCGCGCCCCTGCCCGGGATCGTCGACGCGGCCGAGGCGGCCGGCGCGGCGGTGCTGGTCGACGACGCCCACGGCGTCGGGCGTGCTCGGCCGCAACGGGCGGGGGACGGTCGACCACTTCGGGCTCACGACCGGGTCGCCATCCAGGTCGGGACGCTGTCGAAGGCGGTCGGCGGGCTGGGCGGCTACGTGGCCGGGCCGACCGCGCTGCGGGAGATCCTCACCCAGCGGGCCCGGCCGTTCCTCTTCTCCACGTCGCACCCGCCGGCGGTGGTGGCCGCCTGCCGGGCCGCCCTCCGGGTGATGCAGGACGAGCCCGAGCTGCTCGATCGGCTGTGGGCCAACACCCGCCGCTTCAAGGCCGAGCTGGCCCGGCTCGGCTTCGACACCGGCCATTCGGAGACGCCCATCACGCCGGTGATGATGGGCGACCCCGAGACGGCCATGCGCTTCTCCGACCGGCTGGCCGACGAGGGCGTGTTCGCCCAGCCGGTGGTGTTCCCCACCGTCGCCCTGGAGAAGGCCCGCATCCGCACCATCGTCACCGCCGCCCACACCGACGACCACCTCGACCGGGCCCTGGCCGCCTTCGCCACTGTCGGCCGGGAACTGGGGTTGGTCACCTGACCGAACTGATGACGCGGACGCGGGAACGCCTCACGGGCGCCGGGGCGTCACCAGTTCGGCCGCGGCGGCGTCAGTTCAGGCGCTGGAGGTAGCCGTGGTCGACCAGCCACAGCACGTTGAGCTGGGCCGGTGCGCCCGGGACGAGGGCGCCCTGCAGCATGTACTGGAGGCCCTTGCCCGGCTGGCCGAACGCAGGGGCGATGGGCCCGCCGTCGACCCGGAACTCCTTGAGCACCTTGTAGGCCCGGTAGTTGCAGGTGGCCGGCGTGGTCGTGTTGTCGAGGCTCTGGGGCGGGATCGCCCGCTGTGAGTAGAGGATGCCGAACGGGGCGAGGAAGGCCCCGAACTCGCTCCCGTAGCGGTCGACCTGCTGGCCGATACGCAAGGGGATGGGCGCTTCGATGGGCTGGCCGTTGGGCCCGACGAGGAAGCCGTTAAACGGTGGGTAACGCCAGCCGCCCTGGCCCCCGAAGGCGGTGGGGTCCCAGTAGGTGGCGATGAAGTCGTTGGGGCTGAGGCCGGCGAGCCGGTTGTAGCGGGTGAGCTCGAGGCCGACGGGCCCGGTGGATGGGAGATCACGCGGGCCCAGCCGGGCATCGCCGTTGAGGTTGTCGGCGGAGCACTGGTTCGGCGGCGTCGCCGTTGCCGACAGCGCAGGCGACCCCCACGCCCAGATCAGGGTGACGACGACGGCCGCGATGCTGCGCCGAATTCTCATGGTTCCCGCCTCCTGCTCGATGGTGGCGGGACATTACCCGCGCCGGCGGGAGGCCGTCTGGCATCATCATGCCTCCGAACCCGAACGCGTCTCCTCGACCTCGGGACGGGATTGGAGACGAGCAGATGCTTCTGCCCAGGCTCTTGAGCAACCGGAGTCCCCGGTCGACCAGCGTGGTGGGGAAGGCCCCACCGTTGACGGAGTGGATCAGTCGACGGGTGATCGACGGGTACTGCTCGGCGACGGTGCCCCGGCCCCGACCCTTCTCCATGGCCGGCGACTACACGACGTGGCGGGGTCTCACCGACCGGCGCTGGACCGGCCGCCACCTCGGGGCGGTGACGGCGGCGACCCAGGTCGGCCTGCCCAGCGAGGCGGAGGTGACGGCGCTGTTCCGCCGGGAGAAGGAGGTGAAGTCGACCGACACGAGCGTGCTGTTCGCCTTCTTCGCCCAGTGGTTCACCGACAGCTTCCTGCGCACGAGCCACGAGAAGGGCAAGCTCGGGCAGAACACCTCGAACCACGAGATCGACCTGTGCCAGATCTACGGGCTGACCGAGGACAGGACCACGATGTTGCGCTCGGGCGTCGGCGGCCGCCTGCGCACCCAACTGATCGACGGCGAGGAGTATCCCGGAGTACCTCTTCCAACCCCGCCCGCCCGGCGGCCCCCTGGTCGTCAAGCCGATGTTCGCCGGGCTCCACGACGAGCGGTTCCTGCTCGACGTCATCCTCGGCGACGTCGCCGACGAGCGCAAGGACTTCGTCTTCGCCGTCGGCCTCGAGCACGGCAACTCCACCATCGGCAACACGGTCATGAACGTCGTCTTCGTGCGCGAGCACAACCGGACGGCAGGCGAGCTGCAGCGGGCCAACCCCGGCTGGGACGACGAACGGCTGTTCCAGACGGCGCGCAACGTGTTGATCGTCATGCTGCTCAACCTGGTGGTGCAGGAGTACATCGTCCACATCGCGCCCATCGACTTCCCCCTGAAGCGGGTCCCGTTCATGGCCGACGACGCGACGTGGGACCGGTCGAACTGGATCGCCATCGAGTTCAACCTCCTCTACCGCTGGCACTCCCTCGTACCCGACGTCATCGGCGATGGTGCGACGCAGATCGAGCCGCAGGACTTCCGCAACAACAACCCGTTGGTCCTGGCGAGGGGGATCGAAGACCTGATCTCCCAGTTCTCGAAGGAGAAGGCGGGACGAATCGGCCTCCTGAACACTCCCCGGTTCCTCGTCGACCGGCACAACCCGGATCAGGCCTCCACCGAGGAGCGGACCGTCCACCTGATGCGCCAGGCCCGCCTGGCGTCGTACAACGACTACCGGGCGACGTTCAAGCTGGAGCGGTACACGAGCTTCGACCAGCTGACCAAGAACCCGGCCCTCCGGGCCCGGCTGGAAACGCTCTACGGCACGATCGACCGGGTCGAGTGGTACGTCGGCATCTTCGCCGAGGACTACGGCAAGAGCTCGATGATGGGCGGCCTGCTCACGGCGATGGTGGCCTACGACGCCTTCACCCAGGCGTTGACCAACCCGCTGCTCGCCCGTCGCATCTACAACGAGGCGACCTTCTCCGCCGCCGGATTGAAACAGATCGACGCCACCGAGAGCCTGCAGCAGATCGTCTCCCGCAACTCGAGCCCGGGGAAGAAACCGCACGCCAGCTTCAAAGTCTGACGAACCCCGGGGCCCAGTCCCGATGCGGGAAATCGACGTCGGATGCCGGGCCTACCGGGTGGGCGACTCCAGGGCTTCGGGGGCCCGAACGGCCCGGTCGGCGACCATCGACGCGGCCGTCGCCTGCCGACGGGACTCCAAGTGGCCACTGGCGGACTCGACCTCCACCAGACGGAAGTTGGAGATCGCGATCTGGCCGTGCTGGTTGCCGTCGGCGGCGACGAAATAGATCCACAGGTTCACCGACCACAGGCCCGACGTGGCCACGCTCGTCATCGCCACCGAGGTCTTGCCCGCGGGAAACGATTGCCCGTCCATCACCAGGAGCGTTTCCTGGCGGTGGGTCACGGGTGCTTCCATGGCCACGACCAGGTAGTCGCCCGGTACCGGGAGGGCCCACACCAGGTCGAGGGCCACGCCGTAGCCCTTGCTGGTCAGGCGGTTGGTGTAATACCCCTTGAACATCGACGCCGCGCCCACGGTGGGCCCGAAGAGGAGCTTCGTCTCGGGCTCACCCCGGACGTTGCCGTGCGTGGCGCTCCTCGTGACCTTCAGCGGCTTCGTCGAGTACGAGAACGTGTCACCGATCGACGCTCCCGCCGTGAGCTGCCACTGGCTGCGAGGGGTCGTGCCCTGGGGCCAGTCTTGGTTGAGCGCGGGCTCGTACGTCGACGGCGGCGGGGGCCAGGCCAGCCCGAGCGCGGGCTCGCCGGTGCTGGCGCCGCCGGCCGCCGCCCCTCCGTACCAGGTGGCGGCGTAGGCGTGGCGGTTGGGGGCATCGGTGATTCCGTAGAGCGGGCTCGGGTCGAGCGCCACCTCGACGATCCCCGTCAGCTCGGGCGAGCCGGCATAGCCGACACCGAAATAGGAGGCGTAGTTGTCGACGAAGGTCCCCGCGGCGCAGTCGTGGGAGGGGTCGGCGATCTGCATCTGCTCCAGGTAGAAGCCGAGGAGGTTGGCTCCGTTCGCCTCCAGCGTGGCCTCGCTCTCGGGGGCGTCGCAGATGGTGAGGTGGGCCACCTTGCGTCCCTGTTGCTGCAGGGTGAGGGCGGCGACGGTGGCCACCTTCGACCCGTGGCTGTGGCCGACGATCCGAAGCGTGCCGGGTCGTTCCCAGAAGGACGGGGCAATCGCCAGATTGAGGGCGTTGGCCAGGCGGCGGCCGTTGACGTGGGTGTAGGCCTCCGACTGGTTCACCTCGGCCAGGTTGGTGATACCGGCGTCGGTGGCGGAGTCATCGAGCCAGGAGTAGGCGAGGATCGTCGCCTCCGGGTCGAGGGCGGCGATCGACTGCAACACCCCGGTGGCGTTGACGGTGAAGGGCGTCTGCAGCGGCACCGTCACCGGCGACCAGGCCCAGTCCGACGTCCACAGGCCGTTGACGGTGGCCTTGGGGTCCCACCACAGGAGGTTGCCGCCCGCAGCATCGACCGCCGGTCGGAAGGTCGGGGCCCAACCATGGGCGAGGACGTAGATGGCGCGCGGATTCGTTCCCCCTCCGAGGCTGCCCGGGGCCACCGGCGCGAAGTGAGAGGACGGGTCGCCACCCGACGACACCGCGGTCGTCCCTCCCGTCCACCGCCCGAGGCGCTGGATGTTGGCGAAGCAGTTGCCGCGGACCGCCTCTTTCCAGTCCACGGGGCCGCTCGGAGGGGCCTTCGGAGGGGATATGCAGGGGTTGCCGCTCATCCGGCGGATGGTAGTCAGCAGCAATTCGAGGCCGACGGGGACGTCTTTCGCGTCGCCTACTTGTCGAACTCGGCCCAGTCCTCGGGGTTGTCGGCTTAAGCGCCGAGCGGGCCCCCGTAGGCACGCCCACCAGACACGCTTTGCGGACTGGCCCTGCCGTTTGGCCGGGGGATCCCTCCACGGCGTTCAGTCGGAAGAAGCCAAAATGATGCTCAGTGTGAGGATCGGCGTTTGTTCCGACGTGCACGGTTGGCATGACCGGCTCCTGACTGTGCTCGGCGCCATGGCGGCGGCCGGGGTCGACGAGCGCTGGTGCCTCGGTGATCTGGTCGGAAGCGAGCCGGTCACGCCTGAGCTGGTGGACGCGGCTCGCCAACTCGACCTGCTCATCGCCGGAAACCACGACGCCTGGGCGCTCGGACCCGACCGGGTCACTGCTCGCGGGCGCGACGTGTTCAGGTTGGCGAGGCGGGCCATGGCCAGCCGTCACGGCATCGATTGCTGGCACGGCTCGCCGCGCCACCCCCTGCTCGGGTTCCTCACCGAGGCGACTGCCGCCCGGGTCCTGCCCGACCGCCCCCTGGGCTCGCTCGGCCTCGTCGGCCATACGCATGAACCGGCGCTCTTCGCCTACGACGGCGCCACGACGAGCGCGGTGCGCCCCGTCCCCGGCGAGTCTTACGACTGGCTCGGGACCGGCGCCTGCATGGCGAATCCGGGGGCGGTCTGCGGCAACCCGCGCGACGCCGCCAGCTGGTGGCTCATCGTCGACATCGACGCCCGCGTGCTGCGGTGGCAGCGCGAGGAGCTCTAGTCCGAAGTCGCTGCCGCTGCCCGCGAGCGGTCGCCTTCACTGCGGCGCCCGCTCCCACACGAGTTCGTCGTTCGTGAGGCCCCCGAGTGTCGGGAGGCGGGCGCCGTCCCCACCCGGTAGCCGCCAGCCCGTGGGGTGGGTGGCAAACGGCACTTCGTCGGACGTCCTTCAGCGGCGCTCGTTATCGATGGCGATGACGAGGCAGACTTGTTCGGGGCCGTCATCGGCGGGGCGGCTGCATCCCTCGCCAAGCTCCAACGTCCAAAAAGCCGCCTTGTCACTCACGAAGTCGTGAGCGACGACCTCCCAATCCCCCTTGCGAGAGTTCACCCTGACGTGATCGAACTCTCCGTCCAACCGCTCGAACGCCTCCCTCACCGCACCCTTCAACGCTGAAAGCCTCCCGGCGCATAGGTAGAAGTTCTGCTCTTTCCAACTCTGGGCGTAGCAACCGTTCGGAACTCTGCCAAACGCTCTCCCAGGAGCGCCAGTAGTACTGGGCGGTCTCGACAATCCTGCTCGTATCGTCCTCCATGCCACCTGAATGTACCGCTGCCACAAAGCCGAACATCTCCTCCGGCAGAGCCGTTTCACGTAGGGCCAGCAGTTCCTGGCCCTTGCCGTAAGGCGGGATCGCGGGAACCTCTGAACCGATTCCGCTGTCGCTCTCGTTGATCCCGCGGCCGCCGTCGCGCGCGTCGTTGATCCTTTCTCTGCGAGCGCTGCGGCGTCGCCTGCAATCCCGGGATGTCTTACAGTGCAATCCCAAGCCAGTCCTTCGACCTCGACAGGGGGGCCGTTCGCTGGGTGTTGTGATGGCCACCGCGACACTGCCCTCAAGCACGTCTGTGCGTCAGCTCAGGAGTCGGGCGCGCGCGCTCGGCCGGGGGCGTCCTTACCACTGCTGGCGCTCGCTCAGGGATCGCGGTGCCCTACGACGGCTTCTCACCCCGCCAGCGGGCCCGCAACTGCAATTCCCCGAGAGTGTGGCGCTGCTGTTCATCGGGACCAGCCGGTACGTGGAGTTCTTCCCGATGTGGCACGAGTCCTTGGTCCACCTTTTCCTCCCGACGACGAGGAAGGGTTTCTTCGTCTTCACCGACCGCGTCGACGAGCCCTCGCTGCGACAGAGCGGGCTCGACGTCAACGTCTTCGGGGTCGCCCACGAGCGGTTCCCGCTGGTCAACCTGCTGAAGTACAAGATCATCAATACAGCCGCGGCGGCGCTGGAGGACTACTCCCACGTCGTGTACATCGACGCCGACATGTGCGCCGTCTCCTCCGTCGCCGAGCACGAGTTCTGGTCCCACGACAAGTCCTTGTTCGCGGTCCAGCACTACAACTACGTGCGTCTCGCGCCCACCCGCGCCTTCGAACGTCGGCCCAGCTCTCTGGCGGCCGTCAGTCCCGCGGACGACCTCACCACCTATTGGCAGTCGTGCTTCTGGGGTGGACAACGCGAGGCCGTGCTGGCAGCTACCCATGAGCTCGAGCGCCGAACGGATGACGATCTCCGGAGGGGCGTCGTCGCCGACTGGTGGGACGAGTCCTTCCTGAACAAGTACCTGATCGAGAGGAAGGCGGACGTTCATACCCACTCGCCCATGTATTCGTGGCCCCAACACAAACCGGTGCCCGAGCGGCGGCCGGTCAAGTTCCTCCACCTCATCGACAACCCGTCCTCCCTCGCCGCCACGCCTTCCATCAAGGCCGCAGTCCGAAGGCACGAGGAGAACGGCCACCAGTAGCCCACCTTCTTCCTGACGACGAACCGGTCAGGATCGTCCCCGTGCCGGCGGACGCGACCAGTTGAGACCGCGGAAGGCCCGACCCGCCTCTTCGACGAAGACCGTGTCGCCGTGCTCGACCTCACCGGTGGGTGAGGTCGGAGGAGTAGGACCCATTGCCATCGGTCGGCAGCACCACCACCCGAGCCGGATCACCCTGGGCGCCGAGCGGGTCGATCCCGGTCCGGACGCCGGCACCGATTGGTGCTTCCGGAGTCGTCGATGGTGGCGATCGCAGCCTGAGCGCAGCCTTGTCCGACGTCAGCGCCTGGGCCAAGGCCCCGGTCGGGGATGGCGGTCACCTCACCACGGTGCAAGTTCGGTTTCGACGAGGCCGACGCCATCGACGCCGCCCGCAAGGTTGGCCGTCCTCCCGGACATCAACCTTTTGTCACCGATAGATAGGGACTTCTACGCGGCCGACCCGATTCCTCGAGCGGGCGGCGTACGCGTTCGCCCTGCGGACGCGCGGCGAGAGGAGGGGCACGATCGAAGTCTTGAGCCGGTCGGCGGGTTCGGCGTGCCCGACGACTACGGCGCCCCGCCGGTGAAGATCGTGCTGCTCGGCTACCAGACCTGGGGCGTGCGCAGCCTGGCCGCGCTCCTCGCCCGTCCCGCGACAACCGTGGCCCTGGTCGTCACTCACGCCGACGGCGACGATCCCTACGAGCAGATCTGGGTCGACTCGGTGGGCGACCTCGCCCGGTCGGCTGGGGTCGACGTTATCGAGTTGGGTCACGAGTCGGCCCACGAGCTGAAGTCCCTGGTCGCAGGTAGCGGCGCCGACGTCCTGGTCGCCTCGAACTGGCGCTCCCGGGTGGCCAGCGCGGTGCTTGGGGTGCTGCCCATGGGCGGGGTCAACATCCATGACGCCCTCCTGCCTCGGTACGGCGGCTTCGCCCCCCTCAACTGGGCCATTGCCCGGGGGGAGAGTGAGGTCGGCCTGACGGCCCACGTGATGACCCGGGCCATCGATCTCGGGGACGTGATCGTTCAGGAGCGACTCCCGGTCGGCCCCGACGAGACCGTGCGGGAGGTGGCCGAGCGGGTCTTCGAACGGGTGGGACCGGTCACCGTGGCCGCCCTCGACCGCCTGGCCACGCCGGGGTTCACGGTCCGGCCGCAGTCGCGCCAAGAGTCGACCATGTTCCACCGGCGGACGATTGCCGACAGCCGCATCGACTGGACCCGTCCCGCCCGGGAGATCCACGACTTGATACGCGCCCAGGTCGATCCCTACCCGAACGCCTACACCTTCGACGGCGGAAGGCGGGTGGCGGTCAAGCAGGGGTCGCTGCCGGCGCGGGCGTACTGCGGGACGCCGGGCCGAGTCGCGTCCGTCGTGGGGCACGGAGTGGTCGTCATCTGCGGCCGTGACCTACGGACCGACAACGAGGGGATCGTCCTCCGGCGGGTACAGCCCGAGGGCGAGGAGGAGATGGACGCCGCCGAGTACTTCGTCGAGGTCGGCCGGGACCTGGGATGAGCGTCCTACGGGGGCGCCTCAGTCCCGCTCTGGGGGACGAGGCCGGCCACCCGCTGGGGCATCGACCAGACGTAGGAGAAGCCGGCGGCGGCGGAATGGTCGAAACGATCGCCTGGATCGTGGCTCGACACCGACGGGTGGTAGAGGGCGTAGGGTGACCGCCGCTGGGTGCACGTCGCCGTCCCCTTGTGCAGTCGGACGGTCACCGACCCGCACACCGGGGCCTGGGTCGTGTCGACGAATCCGTCTAGGGCCCGCCGCAGCGAGGAGAACCATAGGCCGTCGTACACGAGCTCGGCGTAGCGGCGATCAACCCCGGCCTTGAACCGGAGGGTGTCACGGTCGAGACAGAGCGACTCGAGCTCCCGATGGGCCGCGTGCAGCACCGTGCCCGCAGGAGACTCGTAAAGGGCCCGCGTCTTGATCCCGAGCAGGCTGCTCTCGACCATGTCCACCCGGCCCACGCCGTGGGCTCCGGCGAGCTCGGACAGGGTGGTGACGAGGTCGACCGGCCCATGGTCGACACCGTCGAGGGCCACCGGGACACCCCGTTCGAAGTGGACGATGACCTCGTCGGGCGCGGCCGGCGCATCCTCGACGGAGCGGGTGAGCTGCCAGGCATCGTCGGGTGGCGGCACCGACGGGTCCTCGATCACCCCACACTCGGTGCTCGTCCCCCAGATACTCCCGTCCATGCTGTACGGACGGTCGACGCCCACGGGCACCTCGATGCCGTGCTCGGCGGCGTACCGCAGCTCGTCGGCCCGACTGCCGAGCTCCCACTCGGCCGCGGGGGCCAGGACCGTCAGCGACGGGTCGTGGGCCACGACCGCGGCGTAGAAGCGGACCCCGTCGTTGCCCTTGCCGGTCGAACCGTGGGCCACCGCGTCGGCCTCGAAGACTTTGGCCACCTCGGCCAGCCGTTTCCCGATGAGAGGCCGTCCGAGCGGTGCGGCCAGGAGGTACCGGCCCTCGTACGCCGCGTTCGCCTGCAGGGCTGGAAAGACGTAGTCCCGCAGGTAGGTATCCCGCAGGTCGTCGATGACGACGTCGATCGCGCCCGCGTCGATAGCCTTGCGGCTCACCTCGGCGAGAGACCCGGGTTGGCCGAGGTCGGCGCAGTATGCGACCACCTCGGCGTCGTAGCGCTCGCGCAGCCAGTAGAGGGCGACCGAGGTGTCGAGCCCGCCCGAGTACGCCAGGACGATCCTCATCGGACGCCGAGAACCACCGGGCGAGAGAATCGTCGCCCGGATCTCGCTTGTCGACGGGCGGGGGCGACGAGGCGGCTCAAGTAATGGACGATAGCGACATTCGTACCAAGGTCCTGGCGTCGCCGAGGACGTCGCCCGGCGGGAGTTCTTCCAACTCTTCAAGGAATGCCCAATCCCCGACGACGAGCTGCTGCGCAACCTGGGCCTCTTCGACAAGCGTTTGGACCTGACCCGCATCCTTCAGTGCACGACCTGTACCGGCAGATCGTCGAAATCCACGGCATCGTCGTCGAGCTGGGTGTGCTCCGCATCGACGCAAGGGTCGAAATTCCACTCCCACGAGAACCCGTCCCCAGCCTGGTAGCTGAGGTCCGCCACGTCGCGTCGCCAACGATCCATGTCGTGCGACTCGGCAACCGGTGCCTGGACAGGATCCAGGCGCTGTATGCCCTTGTATCGGCGAGTGGTAGTCCTACAAGCATCCCCCGCTATTGGCATTGTTCGTGAGCGACGACGAGGACGGTTCGTTTAACGGCTCTTCGCGATGAAGCGGGGAGGCGTGACCTACAACCGCCCCGTCCATAGAGGCTGACTATCCACCACCGCGACCCGGGGCCTCGCGATTCTTGCGGCTGACGAAGGCAGCGAGAATCGAGGAGGCCCCTGGTGGGATTCGAGAGTAGCGAGAGCGCTGTCGCGCTGGTAGGGATGGATGGCTTCCGCCTGCTGGCGGCAACCGAGGTGGACGGCGAGCTGCACCAGCTGGTGGAGACGACGGCGACGGTGGTGGGCTGCCGGTGCGGCTCACGGGCTCTGGCCAAGGGTCGTCGCCGGGTGCGGGTGCGGGATCTGCCCGCCGGCGGACGGCGGGTGGTGGTCGTGTGGTCCAAGCGCATCTGGCGATGCCCCGACCCCGACTGCGAGGTCGGGAGTTGGACGGAGACAAGCCCCGAGATCGGTCCCCGGGCGTCGATGACGCGGCGGGCCCGGGCCGAGGCCTGCCGCCAGGTCGGAGAGCAGAACCGCTCGGTGGCGTGCGTGGCCCGGCACCTCGGCGTCGGCTGGGCCACCGTCATGGGCGCCGTCGTCGAGCACGGTCGACCGCTGGTGGACGACCCCGCTCGCACCGCCACGGT
This sequence comes from uncultured Acidimicrobiia bacterium, assembly GCA_963829165.1. GTDB lineage: Bacteria > Actinomycetota > Acidimicrobiia > Acidimicrobiales > AC-14 > JAXDMK01. The sequence goes on from CAWHIC010000003.1 coordinate 19,901, forward strand.
GAGCTCCCTGGGCCTCGACGAGGTGGCCTTCGGCCGGGCCAACGCCCATCGTCACACCACCTTCGCCACCAACTTCGTGGACCTCGATCGGGGCCGGCTCCTCGACGTCGTCGCAGGTCGCAGCGGCAAAGCGGTGCACGACTGGCTCGGGACGCGATCCAAGGACTGGCGGACGGGGGTCACCACCGTGGCGATCGACCCCTTCCGGGGCTACGCCAACGGCGTGGCCACCCACCTCTCGCATGCCACCGTGGTCATCGACCCGTTCCACGCCATCGCCCTGGCCAACCGGGCCCTCGACGAGGTGCGCCGGCGGGTGCAGAACGAGACGCTGGGCCACCGGGGCCGCTCCGGCGACCCCCTCTACGGCATCCGCCGGCTGCTCCTGCGGGGCACCGAGCGCCACAGCGAGGCGAGCCGGGCCCGGCTCGAGGCCGGCCTGGCCGCGGGCGACCCCCGCGACGAGGTGCTCGACGCCCTGCTGGCCAAGGAGGCGCTCCGTCACTTCTATGCGGCCGCCGACCTCGACCAGGCCACGACCCGATTCGACGCCTTCGTCGCCGAGTGCAAGGCGTCGACGGTCCCCGAGCTCCACCGCCTGGCCCGCACCGCCGGGCGTTGGCGCAAGGAGATCCTCGCCCACCACACCACCGGCGCCTCCAACGGCCCCACCGAGGCGGTCAACCTGGTCGTCAAGAAGGTCGTCCGTGTCGCCCACGGGTTCCGGAGCTTCGAGAACTACCGGCTACGGGTGCTTCTCAACTGCGGCGTGAAATGGCACACTCCACCTGCCGCAAGAATCAGAGGCCGTGGTCCCCGCTTAGCCGCGTAGAGCCGTTTAACGAACCATGAGAACAGGTTGACCTGTCCGTCGGGGATCTGGACCGATACTGCTCAGCCCAGAGGGACAGCGAAGGCCTGATCGACGTGACCAGGGCAACTGGCCCTCGTCACCTGACGCTCCGGCGGTGCCCACGGGCCTTGAGCTTGCTCGCCGTCTCCAACGCAACACCGGCCCACGTTGCCGAGCCCGGGCCAGGCGAATCGGTGGATCGAGGATCAGGGGATCGTCGGCGTCGGGGCCCCATGAAATCGCCGGGCCCAACTCACACCGGCGGGGTGTAGGTGCCGTCGACGCTCGGGCTGGTGGGATAGACCCCGAACTCGCCTGCGGTGCTGCGGCCATAGAAGACCCTGTCCGGCGCGGTGCCTTGACCGAGGAGGAACACGTCGGCCCGTCCGTCTCCGTTGAAGTCCCCCGCGGCCGGGGTGTAGGTGCCGTCGACGCTCGGGCTGGTGGGATAGACCCCGAACTCGCCTGCGGTGCTGCGGCCATAGAAGACCCTGTCCGGCGCGGTGCCTTGGCCGAGGAGGAACACGTCGGCCCGTCCGTCTCCGTTGAAGTCCCCCGCGGCCGGGGTGTAGGTGCCGTCGACGCTCGGGCTGGTGGGATAGACCCCGAACTCGCCTGCGGTGCTACGGCCATAGAAGACCCTGTCCGGCGCGGTGCCTTGACCGAGGAGGAACACGTCGGCCCGTCCGTCTCCGTTGAAGTCCCCCGCGGCCGGGGTGTAGGTGCCGTCGACGCTCGGGCTGGTGGGATAGACCCCGAACTCGCCTGCGGTGCTGCGGCCATAGAAGACCCTGTCCGGCGCGGTGCCTTGACCGAGGAGGAACACGTCGGCCCGTCCGTCTCCGTTGAAGTCCCCCGCGGCCGGGGTGTAGGTGCCGTCGACGCTCGGGCTGGTGGGATAGACCCCGAACTCGCCTGCGGTGCTGCGGCCATAGAAGACCCTGTCCGGCGCGGTGCCTTGGCCGAGGAGGAACACGTCGGCCCGTCCGTCTCCGTTGAAGTCCCCCGCGGCCGGGGTGTAGGTGCCGTCGACGCTCGGGCTGGTGGGATAGACCCCGAACTCGCCTGCGGTGCTGCGGCCATAGAAGACCCTGTCCGGCGCGGTGCCTTGGCCGAGGAGGAACACGTCGGCCCGTCCGTCTCCGTTGAAGTCTTTGAGTCGCCCCTCGGATCCCTCGGGACTAGATGGGTGGGAGCGAAGCCACGGAATGGGATCAGTGAACCCATTGGTGCTTGTCGGGGTCGATCCCGAAGTCCAGTAGGCGGAGCAGGTCCCAGTGCCCCACCCGAGCGTGGAGGACGAAGGTATGGGATAAGTGGACCCCGGCCGGACGGCAAAGTGCAGGTGGTTCGTGTTTACCTTTCCGAGCACAGTGTTTGCCGTGACGGCCCCACTCGTCAACAGTTCATTCAGGTGCCCGTATAGAGCGATGAACTTCGTGCCATCAGACGCTGCGTGCTCGACGAAGACGGCTCCCCCATCCATACCAAAGTCCGTCGCCGTGCCGCGCACAACTCCATTCCCAATTGCCTTAATTGGCGTCCCAAGACTCGCAGCCTGATCGCTGCCTAGGTGGAAAACGCTGTCGACATACCAGCCGTATCCGCCCAAGGCCTTTCGGTGGCCAGCCGCGCCGTCGAAAGCGCCACAACCGTTGCCCAGGAACTCGCCGCCGGAGACGACGGTTGGTGCCATCCCCGTCGGCCAATGCCAGGCTGAAGTCGAGATCTCGGTGCCAGCCGCAGCCGCGGCACCGGGAGACCAGGGAGTCCCAATGACCGCGACAACGATCATCAGAAGGGCGGCGCCGGTGTGCACCTGACGCCGAAGCCGCCCCGACGGCCTTCGGACCTGCACCTCAAAGCCTTGCATTCCTCCCCCTCTGCGCCGCCGCCCCGAGCGTGATACGACCTGTAGCTTCAAGGCTCGTCGCCTGCAGCCATCGTGGTCGACGATCGCCCACCCGTGATTGGATTTGCCCACCAGTGACCGCGGGTCGGCATCGGCCGTCCCCTGGACACGGCCACGATCTCGGCCATGTGTGGTCGGTTCGTCACCACGGGTGGGCTACTAGCTTTGCAGCCAAGTCGCTCACTTCGGACCGCGCGACGATCCCAACGGCCAACCGTCGGGTTCACCGCGATCAGTCCATGCCTGCACCGTCTCGAGGTCCAACGCGACCGCCATGGCCGCAACCCACGGGCGGCGTCAGTCGCGCCCGAATGAGTCGCCGTTGCTGACCCGTCGTTCGGTCGCGTGGGCGAATCCGACTGGCCGATCTCTGTCGCGAAGTCAGGCGCAACCACACCCCGGCCTATGCCCCCTGCTCTACCCGAGATGACTTAAGCCCCGTTGAAGTCACCAACGAGCAAACCGGTGGTGGTCTCCGAGTTCGACAACGTCACCCACGTGCCGGTCCCACCCCACCTCACCCGCCAGCCGACACCGGTGCCGGCGGCCTGCAGAACATCGTCCTTGCCGTCCCCGTTGAAGTCACCCACGAGCAAGCCGGTTGTGGTCTCCGAGTTCGACAACGTCACCCACGAGCTCGTCGCACCCCACCTCACGCGCCAGCCGACACCTGCGCCGGCGGCCTGCAGAACATCGTCCTTGCCGTCCCCGTTGAAGTCACCCACGAGCAAGCCGGTTGTCGTCTCCGAGTTCGACAACGTCACCCACGAGCTCGTCGCACCCCACCTCACGCGCCAGCCGATACCTGCGCCGGCGGCCTGCAGAACATCGCCCTTGCCGTCCCCGTTGAAGTCACCCACGAGCAAGCCGGTTGTCGTCTCCGAGTTCGACAACGTCGCCCATACGCCGGTCGCACCCCACCTCACCTGCCAGCCGACACCTGCGCCGGCGGCCTGCAGAACATCGTCCTTGCCGTCCCCGTTGAAGTCACCCACGAGCAAGCCGGTTGTGGTCTCCGAGTTCGACAACGTCACCCACGAGCTCGTCGCACCCCACCTCACGCGCCAGCCGACACCTGCGCCGGCGGCCTGCAGAACATCGTCCTTGCCGTCCCCGTTGAAGTCACCCACGAGCAAGCCGGTTGTCGTCTCCGAGTTCGACAACGTCACCCACGAGCTCGTCGCACCCCACCTCACGCGCCAGCCGATACCTGCGCCGGCGGCCTGCAGAACATCGTCGTTGCCGTCAATGGCAGCTGGCGCGTCCTTAAGGTGCAGAAAGGCGTCCGGGTAAGCAGTGGTGCCGGTGGTCAAGACACGGCGGCGGCTGCCGTAATCCCAAACTGACTCGCTGATGTAGATGGTCGTTCCGCTGACCTTCTCGACGTACGCAACGTGCCCAGCAGCACCGGCCTTGGTGCCCCACCAGGCAATCGACCCGACGCGGGGAGTGCCGTTTACCGACGCTGCGCCGAACTGACTGACGACGCGGTCACGCCAGGAGATCGCGTTCCCGCTTCCCTGGAGTTGCGCTGCGCCGTTCCGTTGGAGACGGTACGCGGCGAAGTTGGTGCAGTTTCCCTTGGTGTTCGTGAACTGAGCCCAGTACGAGCTTGTCGGATTGAATCCCGTGTGCGAGACGCACGCGTTGCTCGCCTGGTCACACGGAAAGGGATCAGGAACGCTCGACCAGAGTTCGGCGGCACTCGCCGGAGGGGCGAGGATGATTAACAGGCAGACTGCAGTAGCGATCACCGCCCCGAGCGATGTCGACTTCCGACCCCCGTTCACGCCCGCGCTCTCCTCCGCCGTCCGACCTCTGCATTGTAGCGGCTGCCATCCCCGAGCGCTTCCGACCGTCATGAACTCGGGTGTGCACGACGGCCCCGACGGTATCGTTCACGGAGTCATGACATGAGCGTCCAGTGTCCGCACCCCTCGTTGTTGAAGCCTGCGTCACCCGCTCCGATGGAAACCTCCACCCGTGGGGCAGCGGTCACAAAATCGTTGTCGATGGTGCGGCCGTTTCCGTCAACCCGTTCCCAATAGCAGTCCTCGACGTTGGAGACCTCGTAGGTTCCGGGCGGTACCTGTCCGGTGCCGATCCCCACGGTGAAGTCACCAGTGGCAAAATCCGTCAGCACTTCACCGTCTGCGAAGAATCGATGGTTCACGCATGACACGGGGGTCCCGTCAGCAAGAACGACAACAGGGAACCGTGCGTCGTCGCCGCAACTGCCCTTCGGCTTGACAGCCCAAGCCCACACGCCAGCGGAGCACCGCAAACCGAGGTTTTCGTAGGGACCACCAGTCCCTAGCGCCGTGGCACCTTCGGGTGAGCAGTCTTCGGCATTTCTTGGTGCTGCCGTCGGTGGAGGTCCAGGTGCGGTCAAGGTCACGGTATTGGTGGGTAACCTCGGGGGTAACAGAGTCACCCTCGTTGCCGTGGGTTGGACAGTGGCCGTCGTATCACCGCAGCCGACGAGCAGCACCACAGAGAGCACGATCAGCGGTAGTCGGAGTCTCATTTTGCCTGCTCCTCTGCCATCTCTCTGCCGTCGCCGTAGTAGACAGGCTACGCCGCTGGCCCGGTAGGACACCGCCTGTAGCATCCGGGGACCGGACCTTCGGAGTCCTCGACGACACGTCCGGCAGCCACCGCAAGCTCGACCCGGCCGAGGGCCTGCAGGACGCCCAGCACGACACCGGCGGCCTGAGCGAGGTGCAACGGCGACCGCCGCTTGGGCGACGACCCTGACGAGTCGTTTGAGGAATCATCAGACAACCGGTCTGCCTACAGCTGCGTCGCCCGCCGGAATCAGCCCTCAAGCCGACGGCATCGAAAACCGAGTACGCAGCGGCGGGCCACTGCGCTTCGACCCGATCCCAGCTAGCGCCGAGCCCCCTCACCGGACTCTCGTGAAGCGGGCGGGGCTAATGATCCGTCATCGCTGCCCAGCGCGGTTCCTGGACCGGCGTTGCCACTAGTGGTCCCTCCGGTGGAATCGTCCTAGCGCCCAACACGATGAGGCCGGGCACGTCGGCGAGCGGATCGGCAACAATGGCGATGCGCCACGGCACGCTGCCGGTGAGAGCCTCGAGCTGGCCAGCAAGGTACGGTCCGACCGCAGGACCCGAATTCTTCGGAGCGAGGATGAAGTCGACCATCACCGTTTCGAGCCCAGAATTGGATGCCTGGGCCCAGCCACGCTCAGCGCGTATCTCCGCGGCATGGGCCGTGACCCACGTCACATAGTCGAGGGCCTGGAGCACACCCTTGACGTCGGCGGTCCCCACCTTCGTCTCGATCACGTGGAGCATGTTCGTTTGGTCAAGGGCCAGGAAGTCGATGAATCCCGGCCGCCACCCGCCGCGCCAGACGGGGTATTCCCTACAAATCTGTGAAGCCTGGAGGCCCAACTCAGGTAGACCCGTCGATGCGAGAGCGGCCTGCATGCGGTGCTCGAGGTGGCCCTTGTCGTGTCCTGCGAGTCGCTTCCACACGGCGTCGGCCACCCGGCGCTCGACTTCCGCCAGCTGCACCGGGGACAGTTCTGCGTCGACCGTGAGCACCAAGGCGGACGTCTCGCCCGGTGGAGGGCTGCCGTAATCGACACCCGCGTGGATCGTTACGCCGTTTCGGGTCCGAGCGATCCGAACGACCTGTCGGCCGAGGCAGTGCCATGCCAGATACGCCTGGCGATGGGCACGGGCGAGCGCCCAGTGGCTGTCGAGATCACGCAACAGCCGCTCGACGAGCACGTCACCACACTTGAGGTCGTGGGTATAGGTCGATCTGAGCGGACGCGTTCTGGCGACGGCAAGGATCTTGGCTCGGGACGGGATGACCCTCGGTCGCGGTTCAAGGTCGTCCCAGTAGGTGAAGACGCGCACCGGAGTATCGATCCACGGCAACCGCTCGAGTGTCAGGGTGACGTGTGTCTCAGGCAGAACGAGCACCAGGTCGCGATCGCGTTGCCACGCGAGGGCGTACGCGAGCACCTCGTCGGTGACGTCGACCGGCTCATGTGCGTCGACGACGACAACGAGGAGCTGATCGGCACGATCGCAGAACCATCGGGCCTTGGAGGTGAGCGGCCGGCCTGGAGAGAAGGCGATGAGTCCTGGGGCGATCCGGGAGGCGAGGTGATGGGCGATCGGCTTGAAGGCCTCGAAGGTGACGAGGGCGCGTTGTGTCTGTGTGCCATAGAACGGCGCCGGCTCGCCGGCCACGGCTTCTCGCCAACGTGCTCCTGTGTCGGGATCTCCGACCTCGAAGGCCTTGTCGTCGATGTAGAGCCTTCCCGCTGCTGGCTCGACTGCGAGCAATGGCAGCCCATCCGCGAGCAGGAACCAGAAGCGGTACTCGGGCAGTCCGAACAAGTCCCCGGGCGCACGGATGCAGGCCTCGTTCGCGGCGGGAACGGCACGGAAGAGGTCGGCGCGGCGACCATCGGCGTCGGATGCGTCCGACATGCCGCTGCGCCACTCCCATGTCCGGCAATCCCGCAGACCGACGCCGGTGCTGATCGACCGGGCCATGAGGCCCAACCCCGCCGCCATCGTGGTGGTCGCCAACTGAAGGGTTCCCGTGTCGGCCACCCACTGGGCGGCATCTGCGATCGGCATACCGTGCTCGAAGTCGTGTAACAGGTCACGCGGCTCACGAGGCCCCTGGCCGAAGACGTGCACACGGCCGGGCCGGTTGACATGGAGATATGCGGGTCCGCGTGTGTCGTCGGGCTGTTCGCCCAAGTGCAACTCGACAGTGTCGTACTGACCGCCGCCGGGATGTATCTCCACGACCCGGCCAACCCTTGTTCGGGAGGCGATCTCAGCGACAAGGCGCCATGTCAAGATCTCGGCCCGCTGTCTCATGCCGCGAAGGTTCCACTGCGAGGGGAGGCCCTCGTCCGCTAGCCCAGGAGTGTCGACGACGCCCGTGGGGTCCTCCTGTCCTCGGGCCGGGACACCGAGCCGGAACGACCCCGATGTCCGACTCATCCTGCTTCGGCATGAACGCGGGATCGCTTGAGGGGTCGTGTCTATAAGGCTGCTCGTGCCCCGGCTGGCCGAAATTCGACCCCCTTCCGGAGACACCACCCCGGTTGAGGCGGTGGCGCTGCTTGCTGGTGCGACCGGTAGGCGGAGCACCTGGGCGCCAGGGTCACTCGCGGCGCCGACGTCGCCGTTGACCGTGGCGGACTGAAGGCGTGCAAGCAGTCAACGGCTGAACCTCCGACATCGATCAAGCGGGCATTCGTCACGCTGCACACGAGCCCGAGGAACACGATCACTGAGGCAGCGATCAGGGTGGCGATGGTGCGGGCGTGCACCTCCCGCCAGAACGATTCCTCGCCCTGCCGTTGAAGGTGTCGAGCCGCCGTCGCATCGGGCAGGGCCTACGAGCAGATGACCTTTCAGGGTCGATCCGGGAGTAGGAACGACCGCGACGTCTAGGTGCTTCGACCCATGGCGTCTCGGCCGCACTGGTCGCACCCGCTGTCGATGATCTGCTTATCCCCCCGCATGTGGGTGGCGTGGGCGTGCATCAAGCCGGAGCAGACGGGGTTCTGCAGGTCGCAGGGCTCGGGGTAGGTGTCCCAGCAAGCCGGGCAACCCTTGTCCCCGGGCACGTGCGGCTGTCCGGTGAGGTCAGCCATGAAGGCCGTCGGCATGTAGTCGACGGTAGTTTCGATATCAGGCGGTAGCTGCTGGCCGGTGGTCGAGCCACGAGGAGTGCCTTCTGCATGTCCGAGGGGTCTCTGCCATGACCAGGACCCGGCCGTCACCGGTTCTCTCGCCAGTGACCCGGGTCCACCTCCAACGCTTCATGGATCTGCGATGCCAGATCAGCTTCCGAGCACCTCGAGGTGGTCGCCGACGCCGGTCCGTCGCCGGTTCGTGGGCGACGACTCCGACGGTTCGTTCGGGGAATCATCAGAACAGACGAGGTCGTCGGAGGAAGGCTGGAACGATTACTTGCTCACCTCCGGCGCTTCAGCCGGCACTATCCACGAGCGGCTCCTGCACCCCAGTGGCGTGTGCGCCCCGGATGATGACCTCCGACAGCGCCGATCCAGGCTCTACTCGCTCGTCTCCTCAGTGCTGTGGTTGTCGTGATTGCCGGCAATTGCCTCGGGATCAGGACGCGTTGATAGAAGCGAGGCCGCAGTGAGACCCATCCCGTTGTCGACTCCGAGTTCCGCAACCTCCGCCTTCGGCCGCTTGAACGGGCGCGCCGCGGCCACGGAACCGCTTGTTCCCACGGACCCTCCCGGAGACGAACTCGGCGCCGAATGGCTCCGACGATGAGATCCGCTCGTCGGCCCGCGTGCGACACTTGAAGCGTCCTCTGACTTCCGGGCTGATCGGTCCGGTCGAACGTCCAGTGACATAGCAGCCAATACGAGAACGGAAGTTGGCGCTGCGCGGAGGTCGCCGAGAACCCAGGCATGCGCATCAGAGTTTTTTAGCGAATCCACGAGTGACTTTGGCCCGACACGTCGGCGCCGCAACTCTGCGGCCAGCTGTTCCGCACTAACCTGCAACCATCCTCCTCCGGTACGAGATCAGGAGACTCTCCATCGATGAACGCTACGAGACTTTCTCGATCGCAATCTAGGATGGTGCGAATCATCTTCTTAAGGGATAAACGCGTGGCTGTCGCAACTGCCTTAGTACTTCGCCGACTCTGATGCCCAAGAGGCTCGCGTTGTCGGGCCCCCTGGTTGATCTCCGTCGCTCGATTCACGATGATAAATCTCAAATGACGAATGGTGTCCAGCAACCGGATTCCCCTAGGTAGGTCTGTCCGGCGTATGGGTCCGCAAGTAGAATTCTCCCCGGCCTCGCTGCACGTCCATGGCTCAGATGCATTCATGAACGCGGATTGGCCAATGATCATTTAGCCTCCTCCGATGCGACGCGTCAGCTCGGTAACCTGCTCGTAGAGGATTCCGCGCTCCCGCATTAGATCGCCTATTTTCGACACGCCATGTATGACAGTTGTATCCTCACGATCACCAATAGCGCGCCCAATCCCAGCATAGCTGAAGTCGGTCATTTCCCTTAGGACATACATAGCGACCTGGCGGGCGGTAACCAGCGACCGACTGCGACTCTTGCTGCACAGCTCCTCGACAGTGAAACCAAACATCTCAGCAGTGGCGTCCATCACATTTTTAGCTGTCACCTGGTGCGGAGCCTTGGTCGCGATGAGGTCGCCTAAGACGTTCTCCGCCATCTGAAGAGTTAAGGGAACGGAGTTGAGGCTGGAAAACGCGGTGACTCGGTTCAAGGCGCCTTCAAGCTCCCGAATGTTGTCCGGGAGGTGCGTGGCTATGTACACAAGGACGTCGTCGGTGACGACGGCGTCCTGCAAAGCTGCTCTCCTGCGAAGGATAGCCAGCCGTGTCTCGAGGCGGGGAGGCTGGATGTCCGTGACGAGGCCCCACCCAAACCGGCTTCGCAACCGCCCCTCCAGGGTGGCCATCGCCTTAGGGGGGCGGTCTGAGGAAATGACGATCTGGCGGCCGGAGGAATGCAAATAGTCGAAGATGTGAAAGAACTCCTCCTGAGTTTGCTCTCTGTTCTCGATTAGCTGGACGTCATCGATAAGCAGCAAATCGCAATGCCGGAAACTGAGCTTGAACGACGCTTGGCTGTTCGTTCGGACAGCCTCGATGAAGTCGTCCAGGAACATTTCCGTGGAGGTATATCGCACGTACTTCTCGGGATAGATTCTCCGGACGTAATTGCCAATTGCGTGCAGGAGGTGGGTCTTTCCTAGTCCGGCCTCGCCGTAGATGAACAGTGGATTGTAGGAGTTAGCTGGTTGCTCGGCGACGGCCACCGCAGCGGCAGCCGCAAACTGGTTGGACTCGCCAAGTACAAAGGTGTCGAAGACGTAGGTGGGGTTGAGGAGGGAGATCTCATCCCGTACTCTGTGTAAGGCGCGGTCGTCACACCGTGTGGTCCCATAAAGCGTGGTGCCCTGATCGACGTCGGAATCATCGGCAATCACAATAGACAGGTCGGGCCGCACCTCCACGATAAGGTCGTGCGACTCGCCGGTAACCTCGGCGAGGATGTCCTCGACGAAGCGTCGATAGCGATTCTCGATATGCTGCTTCGCCGTCGCATGCGGTACTCCGAGGACGAGTTGATGACCCTGCATGCGGGGATGTGCTGCCTCCAGCCACGACTTGGCCACGCCGTCAGGCATCCGACTACTTAGCGCGTCGATACAGGCGCTCCATAGACCCTCGGCCTCCGCTGATTCAGTCAATCCGGTCCCGACAAGTCGTCAGGCCGGAAAATGTCGTGAGGCTCTTGCTCCAACTCAAGTTCGAATATATGCTGAGCTTCTTCTTCATTGTCGGGCTTTGGCAACTGCGTAATGGAACCATGAGATCTATGAGAGACAGCCTCGACCCTCGTCGGCTGATCTCCGACGACAGAGGACAAGTATCCCTTCGGCAGCTCCGTGGATTGAAACCCGACATCCAGGAGGAACTCGCCCCCAACACGCAACGATAAGACCAAGCCACGCTCGGCGAAAACAGTACGACAGTACTGATAAGCCATGAACCCAAGAAGCCCTAGTACTGCGCCGATCGTTCCAGCAGCCCAGGCCAGGCCGATATTCCACGCAAGACCCGTCGCCGCCGGGACCACAGCCCCAGATAGAAGGAGAAGGGCCGGATAGATGTGTCGCGGAGCCTTCCGATGACCGCAGTTGTCGTTGCCCAACCGCTCTTGACGGTGAGCGACTCGGCCGTCCACAGCGTGATCATTGTCCTGCTCCCGGACCTTGTCAAGCGGTTCTCTAGGACTTATCTCGTTCTTGTCCCACCCTGGCCTGCGCAGGGAACGCAGAGACCTACGGTGGGGTCTGCTGCGTTGAGCTGCCAGTCCCGGCGAGGTCCGGGGCCCGAGTGAAGAGCATGGCCCGTCGCCACCCTCGCCAGTCCCCGCCCTTTGCCCCGCCGCCGAGCGCGCCTCCACTGAGGTGTGAATCAACCCGGAGGCTGCCGCGAGGACGCGCCGGAACAACCCCAAATCGGGGCGGAGCCCCGAGACGGCGTCCAGTCAGGCGGCGGAGGGTTCGAGGGTGACCTTGTGGCCCATGGCCTCGAGTTGGGCCACGAGGCGCCTCTGGTGGGCAGTGCTGGTGCGGCGCTTGTCGAAGTAGTCGCCGCCGAGCTCGTCGTAGGGCTCGCCGGTTGAGAGCAGGTGCCAGGCGATGACGAGGATGGAGTGTCCCACCGCCACCGCCGCCCGCCCCGGTCCTCGCCGGCCACGGATGCGGGCGTAGTGGGCGGACAGGTAGGTGTTCTTGGAACGTCCCGCCGCCTGCGCTGCCTCGACGAGGGCGATCCGCAGCCATTTGGACCCGTAGCGGCTGCGGCCCGAGCGGTGCTTGCCGGCGGACTCGTTGTTGCCGGGGCACATGCCCGCCCACGACGCCAGGTGACCTGCGGTCGGGAAGCGGGACATGTCGGTGCCGATCTCGGCCAGGATCACCTGGGCGCTGCGATAGCTCACCCCGGGGATGCCGACGAGGAGCGTCACCGCCGCTTCATGAGGGTCCTGCAGCTTCTCGATCTGCTTGGTGAGCTCGTCGATGGTGGCGTCGGCCTGGTCGATGCGGGCCAGCATCGCCCGGCACAGCAGGGCATGGTGGCGGTTGAACCGTCCCGCTAGGGCGTCTTTGAGGTCGGGGATCTTGGAGCGCATCCGGCCCTTGGCCATCTCCGCCAGCACGTCGGGATCGCGCTGGCCGGCCACGAGGGCGTCGATCATCTCCCGGCCCGACTTGGTCAGCACCGACGACGCCACCGACGACAGCTTCACCCCGGCGTCCTCCAGCACCTTGTGCAGGCGCTGCGTCTCCCGGCCTCGCTCCTCGATCACCGACTTGCGGTAGCGGGTCAGGTCACGTTGCTCCCGGGTGGGGCGGGGCGGGATGAAGGAGGGCCGCACCAGACCGTGCTCGATCAGCTGCGCTCCCCAGCAGGCGTCGGCCACGTCGGTCTTGCGCCCGGGCACGTTGCGCATGTGGCGGGCGTTGATGACCCACACGTCGTCGATGGCCTCTTCCAGAATCCAGTGCACCGGCTTCCAGTAGACGCCGGTGGCCTCCATGCCGACGAGTGTCACCCCTCGCACGACCAGCCAGTCCGACAGGACAAGGAGCTGCGAAGTCGTGGTTCCGAACTGGGCGACCTCCTCTCGGCGGCCACCATCAGCATCGGGTGTTCGGGCACAAGCCATCACCGTGTCCCGATGCACGTCCAAGAACGCGCAGCGCTCGACCACCACCTGCATGTCATCCCCCTTCCGCTCGGTCACCAACGACGTGCTGGCCGGATTGGGGGCCTCGTCATGAAGAGTCTGAGGTGCGTGCTCGAGGCAACAGGACGGAGCGCCCGAGACCCCCGCGTCAAGCTAACAACGGGCTCCGAGCGCCATAGTCGAGTGTCAAGGGCCAACAGGACCTGAACGGTGGCGGCCACGAGAACCGCGCGGTGACGGTCACGAGAACTGCGCGGCCACGGCCACCAGATCTGAACGGGGTCATCAGGCCAGGGGCGACACCCCCTTGCCCGAGAGGGCCTGGGCCAGGCGCACGCTGTCGCCCTGGGTGGCGCAGAGATGGGCGTGGTGCAGGAGGCGATCGACGGTAGCGCCGGCCAGGGTCTTGGGCATGATCTCGTCGAAGCCGGACGGGTGCAGGTTGGAGCTCACGGCCACGCTTCGCTTCTCGTAGGCGGCGTCGACGAGGCGGTAGAGGCCCTCGGCCGCGTCGTGGGCCACCGGCAACAGCCCGATGTCGTCGACCACGATCAGATCCGCCCGCAGGATGCGGGCGATGGCCCGGGTGACGGAGTCGTCGGCCCGGTGGCGGCGGACCAGCACCCCGAGCGACTCCAGGCTGAACCACGCCACCCGGCGCCCGGCTTCGACGGCGGCGTGGCCGAGAGCCTCGAGGAACATCGTCTTGCCCGTCCCCGACGGGCCGCACACGACCAGGTTCTCGTGGCGGTGGATCCACTCCAGGCTGCGCAGGGCGGACTGGGTGGGGGCGGGGATCGAACTCAACGACGGCTCCCAGGCGTCGAAGGTCTTGCCCGCGGGGAAGCCGGCCGCGGCCAGGCGGGTGGCGGCCGAGGAGCGGTCCCGGCCGGCCACCTCCTCCACCAGCAGCACCCGCAGCACCTCGGCCGGCTCCCACCGCTGGGCCCGGGCCGTGGCCAGCACCTCCGGCGCCATCTTGCGGATGTAGGGCAGGCGCATCCGTCGCAGCAGGGCCTCCAGCTCGGGCTCCAGCGGCGGCGGCTCGGGCGCTCTCACCGGTGCCCGCCCTCGGCCCGGCGCCGGAGCTCGGACCCGTAGCGGCCCAGGGTGTCGACGACGGCCAGCACCGATCCCCGGTGGTTGTCCTCGACGAAGTCGACCAGCTCGGCCATCACCTCGTCGCCGGCGTGGCGCAGCCAGTCCTCGAGCTGGCCCAGCAGCCAGTGCAGCTCCTCGACCTCGTCGGGGGCGAGGGTCACGGGGTGGGACGCGTCGAGGTTCATCGCCCGAACCCCTCCCAGGCGCCGGTGCCGGACTGGAGTGTGTGGTCCTCGCTGGCCTGGCGCGCCTCGCCTGAGCTGGCCCGATGAGCGAGGATCGACGCCACGTCACCCTCGGCGAAGCGGCCGTAGACGGCGGCGTGGCCGAGGGCCCAGTTGACGGCCTCGGCCCCCGACAGTCGGGCCAGGGCCACGGCGTCGGCCATCTTGGCCCGCACCCGGCTCGCGCCCGCGGCGGCCGCTTCCTTGAGCCACAACGCCGCCCCCTCGCCGATGGCCAGGAACTCGGCCTCGGCCGGGTTGGTCGGCACCGGGGTGCGGTTGAGCGGCCCCTCCGGCGCGGGCGGGAAGTGGGCCGGGTCGATGCGGGGGTTGCCCGGCGTCGTCCGCTGGTGGCGGGCGACCTCGGCTGGGCCGTCGGCGCCGATGTGGGTGATGACTACCTCGTCGCCGTGGTAGCGGACCCACACGGTCTCACCGCCGAGGCGATGGGGCGCCGAGTACTGGCACCAGTCCAGCGCCACCATGGGCTGAGGGCAGCCGACGACCCGGGTCTCGCCGAAGGCGGCGGTGAAGGGCCGCTCGGGCAGGCGATGCAGTCGCCGCGTTTCCTCGACCAGCATCTCGGCCGGGGCTCGCCGGGTGACCCGGTGGCTCCGGGCGTTGATCTCGTTGCAGAACGCCGAACATGCCGCCTCCAGCGCGGCCCAGTCGGCGTCGTCGGCCAGCAGGTTGGCGTCGGTGGGAACGAGGTCGGCCTTGGCCACGCGCACCGTCGCCTCCGAGCCGCCCTTGGACGGGGCGTCCGCCGGCAGGCACGTCACCACCGTCAGCCCGTAGTGGCTGGCGGCGGCCACCATGTTCGGGTTGCGGATGGCGATGCGGGCGACGTGGTCGACGGTGACCGTCTTCTCGTTGTCCGTCAGGCCATAGGTGGGACAACCACCGAACCGGCGCAGCGTGGTGTCGATGCAGGCCAGTACCGTGGGCAGGGTCTTGTCCTGGATCGGGATCACCACCCGGAACCGGCTCCATGACAGCCAGGCGCAGAACAGCCAGGTGGCGGCCCCGTCGATCACGGGCCCGGCGCCGAAGTCCCACTGGAACCAGAGGCCGGGCTCGGGCACCCACGGGCGGTGCACCCGGCGGTGACCGGCGGCCCACGCTGTGCGGGCCAGAGCCACCGCACGACGGGTGGTCCGCTCCGAGCCCTCGTAGCCCAGCGCCACGAGCTTGTCGTGGGCGACGTCGGCACGGATCTTGCCGTTGCTGGACTGCATCCACTCCTCCACCTTGGGGAGGAACTCGTCGATCAGCTGGGGCCGGCGGACGGACGTGGCCGTCAGCTCGCCGGCGTCGCGCCGGGCGACCCAGTGGGCCACGGTGTTGGGCGAGCAGCGGGCCAGCTCGCCGGCGTCTCGATAGGAGTTGGTCAGGTCGAAGGCTTCGAGTATCTGCATGATTTCCTCGCGATGCTTCACGTGCTCCTCCTGGGTGCCGAGGGTGCTTGAGCACGCCCAAAGACACTCGGGAGGAGCGCCCGGAGGGTGGATACCTCCGGTGACGATCAGGGAGCGATGCAGATCTGGTGGCCGTCGCCGCGCGGTTCTCGTGTCCGCCAGCGATCAGCTTCGTGACCGTCTACGCGCAGGTTCTCATGGCCGCCGACAGTCGAGCGACGTCTGCCCGGGCCGACACGCACGATTCTCATCCGCCGAGGGCGGCTCCGCCAGGGGCCATGGCAGCTAACACCCACTCCGTCGCCCACGCGTGCAGCACCGGCCTGGACATCACCGCCGTCGCCCCGTCGCTGTGGGGACCGCAGGCAATTGGCGGGTGTCGTCGGTGGCGGTGCGACCAGGGTCGACCGACAATCCCGACGCCACCCGCAGGTTGTGGTACCGCCACGCCACCCGCCAGCCGGATTACGACGCCGCCAAATCGACCACTGCTGGACCTGCGACGTCGGACGGGCTTCGGACTGCCGGCCTAGGCCACGCCCGACCGCGGACGTTGACTTGCAATGGGCCGGTGCCAGTCTCCCCCCGTTGCCCAGTAGTGATCGAGGGTCTGCACGGACCAAAGTTCATCTAGAAACCGTTGCTGGCGCGCCGCGCTCTCCGACACATGTGTGCACCGTGCACCGATTCGGCGATCTGCTCGACCAGCAAGGCACAGAAGAGTGCCCCAGAACGCGCGTCAACGCGATCTGGCGTGGGTAGCACCAAAGCCGGGTAGGTGGGACACGAGCTTCGCCCCCCCCCAGGGAGGACGATGTCTGGGCGACGGCCCCCAGGAGTCGTCTGACGAAACATGAGAACAAGCGACCGAGCCGGTCGGCTGGCCGGAACGGGATGCTGCTTTCGCTCGGCCTGTGTGGCCTGGGAAATCCAACCCGGATGATCTCCATCAAAACGAGGCCGATTCACCAGGACGGCTCAGCCTCGTTTTGATGCTGTTTAGGTTGGCCCGAGCAGTCAGCGTGTCTGGGTGCTCGTCCCCAAGTAGCCGCTCGTGGTCAGCCACGACCTGCTCGCCAAGCGCGATTGCCTCTGCCGATCGTCCAGCAGACCCGTAGAAGCGGGTCAGGTTGGCCCGCGCAGCAAGCGTGTCCGGATGATCGCTCCCGAGGAGCCGCCAGTTGTCGGTTACGACACTGCTCACCCGCGGCAATGGCTTCCGTCGTGAGCCCGGCGAAATCGTAGGACAAGGCGAGGCTCGCTCTGCTGCTTAGGGTGTCATGGTGCTCTCGCCCAAGTACTCGCTCGCGGGCAGCAAGGACAGCCTCGTCGATCGGAATAGCTTCGACAGCTCGACCGCTTAATCGAAGCGATACGGCGACGTCAGCGCGAGCCCGCAGGGTATCCGGGTGCTCTGGGCCGAGGATGCGCTCGCGTTCAGCCAAGACCTCAGCGCCGATGGCAAGGGCCTCCGCCAGTCGTCCGGCGGACCAGTAGGAAACGGCCAAGTTGGCGCGCGCTGTCAGCGTGTCGGGGTGCTCGGGACCGAGGAGGTTCTCTCGGTCGGCCAGCACCTCCTCTTTCATTGCGATGGCCTCTGATGTCCGACGAGCCGACTGGAAGGATGCGGCCAGGTTGGCACGCGCTGTCAGCGTGTCGGGGTGCTCGGGACCGAGATGGATGGTGGCGAGGTCCAGCGCCAAGGTCCCGACGTCGATTGCTTGCGCGAAAGCGCCCCGACTTCGGCTGAAGCTGGTGAGGTCGTTGAGGACCCACCACATGTCACGAGCGTGTTCGGGGAAAGCGGCATTGGCAGTTGCGAGCGCCGCAAGAACGTGCGGGATCAGCGCACTGAGGACCGGCCAATGAGGGACGTTCCTTGGTTCGCCGTCGGCCTGTGCCCGAAGCAGGGAGATGGCGCAGCCGGCCGCCCCCGAGGCAGCCTCCCGGCGGGCGGCAGCCTGAACCACACGATGGACGCTGATGGTGTCGGCGCCAGTGAGCTCTACCAGCGAGTAGCCGTGCAGAGCTACCAGGGCATCGTCAAGTTCGACAGGGGTGGCGTGTAAGTACGGATCGCCCGCCTCGGCCCTGGCGCGCAGCCAAGCGCAGGGCAGCCCGTCAGAACCTAGGAACCCGAGCACAGCCAGCAAGCGCCGCGCGCAAGGGGCCTCGGAGGTGGCCGCGTCAACCGATACCCGCCACGCCGTCGCGGCCGTGTGCTCGTAGCCGAGCGGCCGAGTTCCCTCTGGAAACGGCTCGGCAGCTGCATCGTCGAAGAGCCGTGTGTATTGGCCGAATCGCCGGTTGGGTGCCCGTTCGACCCACGCGGCGGCCTGTTCGAGCGCCAGTGGCAACCCACCGAGGCGATCGAGAACCGCTCGGAGATCCTCGTCAGCGGCGAGCGGATTGAGCGGGCGTACACGATCCCGCAGGAACGCATCGGCAACATCGTTGGGGAAGGCATCGACAGCGAGGACGCTCCCGATATGGTTCATGTTGCGGTTCCGGGACGTGATTAGGGTGATACCACCGCCGCGGCGAGGATGCCACGGCTCGACAGAAGCCTCGTCGGAAGCGTTATCGAACACCAGCAGCCACGTCCGGTCCGTCGCCTCTAGCCATTCCCGTACGGCATTCGCCGTCACCGACGGGTCGTCATCGGTGATCAGGCCGACTCGCGGTGCCAGCTCCGCAAGGTCCGCCACAAGCACTCCCGGCCGCTCCGCCCGTACCCACCACACCACGTCGAGTCGGTGGCGATGAGCATTAGCCAGCGCGACGGCGGCGGTCGTCTTTCCGACGCCGCCCATACCTTGGATCGTTTGCGTCAGGACAGCCCGACGATCGCCCAGGATGGCCGCTCCCAAGCGCTCGAGGAGCATCTCGCGGCCTCTGAAAACCAGGGGTAGAGCGGGGACTCGACTACACCAGACTTGGGTCCCCTTTACCGCTGCGATGGCTACTGGGTTGCGAACGACCTCGGCTATAGCCTCGGCTACAAGCGCGGTCTCGCTCTCATCGATGTAGTCGATCGCGTGCAATGAGTGTGTTCCGTAAGGCAGGTCGACGCCGGCCTGCAATCGAACCGGAACGAGGCGAGCACCCTCACGCCGGACCTGGCGGAGAGCGATGATCAACTCGTCATTCTCGTATCCAGCATCAAGGGTGCTCGAAGACACCAGGACAACGACAACCGCTGCGGATCGGAGATGTACGGGAAGCAGGCGGTGCCAGTTGTCTCCTGGCCGCAGCACCGCGTGGTCGAAGAAGACCGATAACTCCCGACCGACGAGCGCCTGGTACAGGGCACGCGCCCTTTGGCGGTCCGGGGACGCGTACGCGAGAAACACGTCCCACCGCCCAGGTTGGCTCACGCGCGAACGCTACGCGAACCGACAGGGCTGCAGCTGTGCCCATGACGCGGAGTGC
Source organism: uncultured Acidimicrobiia bacterium (assembly GCA_963829165.1). Classification (GTDB taxonomy): domain Bacteria; phylum Actinomycetota; class Acidimicrobiia; order Acidimicrobiales; family AC-14; genus JAXDMK01. The sequence goes on from CAWHIC010000003.1 coordinate 39,139, forward strand.
TTCGTCCGCAGACGGATCCCCTCTCTCTCGGAACAGGCACACCTGGTAACCGGTGGACTGATGTGTGGGCGACGATCCCGAGGTTTCATTCGTCAAGCGTCATGCCCGCGCTCGGTATCGGCGCCTGCCACCGTGCGGCAAGGGGCGTATCACCGGGGATCGCACCTGAAGGAGCGGCTCGCTAGCGCCGAATTCCTTCGACCGGCATCTTTCCTACGTGTCGAACTGGGCCCAGTCTTCGGGGTTGTCCTCCACGAAGTGGTCGAGAACGGTGCCGTCGACGCCGTCGACGAGGACCAGGCCCCGCTGCTTGGGCGGCTCCTCGTTGGAGTAGAGGAGGATCCGCCACGTCGGGCGACTGCGGAGGCCGCGCCAGCCGAGCTGGGCCGACGCGTGGCCGACGGGGAAACCGACCTGGCCGGCGGCCGCCACCAGGGCGTCGCCGTCGCGCACCGACAGGGGCCAGGCCGCTGCCAGGTGGTAGGCGCCGATGGCCAGGAGGACGACGGCTGCGCCCAGCATGCCTTCGTTGACCAGGACGGCGTCGCCGCCACGGACGGCCCACAGGACGAAGCAGGCGGTGGCCACCAGCAGGTAGACGAAGGCCGGCCACCGGCGACGACGGATGTCGGGGAACGTGTATTGGCCGACGTATGCGGTGACGTCGAGCTCGGCGGGAAGGGAGTCGCCTGCCTCACTGGCGTGGTCACCCGTCGGGGCCGGGACCGGCACGGCGTCGGGAGGCGGAATCGCGGCCGCGGCAGGGGTGGGGGCCGCGGCGGGGGGCGGTGCGGAGGCGGGGGGCGGAGCGGGGGTCATCGCTGGGGTGTGGGACGGCCCTGGGGTCGGAGTCGGAGTCGGGGTCGCGGCCGGGGTCGGGGTCGGGGGCGGAGTTGGAGGCTGGCCCGGCGCTGACGTCGGAGTCGGGGTCGGGGTGGGGGCCGGTTGATCGTCTGCCATCTCGGGGGCCAGCGTACGCTCGTCCCGTGAGCGATCTGCCGCCCCCGCCGCCGGAGCCGCCGCCCCGCCCGCCACTCGAGCCGCCCGGCACGCCGCCGTCGTCCCCTTCGCCGGGACCCTCGTCCGGCCCGCCCCTCGAGCCGCCTGGCACACCGCCGTCGCCCCCATCGCCGGAACCGCCGTCCGGTCCGCAACTCGCGCCGGCCGGACCGCCGCGCCGCCAGTCGAACCGCCCCGCCCGCCAGTGGAGCCGCTCGGCCCGCCGTCGTCCCCGACGCCCCCTCCTCCCCCGCCTCAGCTCCCGCCGCCCCTGCCCAGCCTCCCGGCGGCGGAACGGGTGCGCATCGCCTACCAGCGTCGAATCGAGACCGACTACTTCTTCGAGTATTGGACCGCGCTCGGCTGGACGGTGCTCACCTGCGGCATCTTCGGCTACTACGTCGTCTACCAGCTCGTTCGGCGCATGCGCGACCACAACCGGCGGCGCCTCGACCTGCTGGAGGCGGGCATCGCCTTCGCCTGGGAGCAGGCCCAGAGCCGGCCGGCGGTGGCCGACGAGCTGCGCCCGACGTTCGCGGCGATGGCCGCCAATCTGGCCGTCCTCCGCCAGATGACGTCCGAGTTCCGGGACCCGGCCATCTGGACCCTGCTCGCCGTCATCAGCAGCAGCATCTCCACCGCGGTGGCCTTCGTCCTCCTCGACAGCGACCTGGTGCGCCACACGGCCGCCGAGCGGGCGGTGCAGGCCGATCTGGGCCGGGTCTACCTCCGCCTGGGTCACGACCTCGGGACCGGTCGAGCCGCCGGCCAAGGGCCGCCACAACTACTGGGGCCGGTTCGCGGCCACCCTCTTCAGCTGCGGCCTCTACCTCTTCTGGTGGTACCACGACCTCATGGTGGAGCCCAACCGCCACTTCGCCGAGGACTGGGCCTGGGAGGACCGGTTGGGGGCGGCCGTCTACTCCCTCTCCGCCGCCTGACGCCTGCCCCGGGGGGGTGCCGAGGGGGTGGTAGCCCCCCCTTACAAAATGCATGGCTGCACGGTTCCGAAACCGTCAAAATGATGACTGAATGGTGTTCACTGAACAGTGGGTGAACGACCGGGGACCGTAGGGGGTTGGGCGATGACCATGATGGAAACGGTGGACCGGCGGATTCCGGGGACCGACCCCCTGGTGGTGGCCCTCGACGACCCGGCGGCGGCGGAGTGGGAGCTCACCGGCGCCAAGGCGGCCGCCCTGGCCCGGGCCGCGGCCCGGGGACTGCCCGTGTTGGCCGGCATGGTGGTGACCACCGACGCCTTCGTCCGTCCCGAGCGCAACGTGGAGCCGGAGCTCGAGCGGGCCTGGTCGACCATGTCCGACGGCGGCCGGCGGCCGGTGGTGGTGCGGTCGTCGTCGACCATCGAGGACAACGCCGCCAGCTCGATGGCGGGGATGTTCACGTCGGTGCTCGACGTCACCTCGTGGGACGGCTTCCGGATGGCGCTCGACACCGTCCTCGCCTCCAGCAACGTCGTCGCCCTCACCGGCCCCGAAGCCCGCAGCCGGGTGCGGGCGCCCATGGCCGTGCTCGTCCAGCCCCAGCTGGCAGCCGTCGTCGGAGGCGTCCTCTTCGGCCTCGACCCTGTCTCCGGCCGCCGCGACCGGCTGGTGGTGTCGGCCAGCGAGGCCGGACCGTCGGCCGTCGTGAGCGGCGAGGTCGACGGCACCCGCTACGTCCTCTCCCGCCGGGGCCGCCGCATCGAGGCAGCCGGCGCCGGACCGCTCACCGCCGCCCAGCTCCGGCAGCTGGCCGACCTCGCCCGCCGGGCGGAGGAGGTCTTCGGCGCACCCCAGGACGTCGAGTGGGCCTTCGGGCCCGACGGCCGGCTGTGGCTGCTCCAGAGCCGGCCCATCACCGCCGCCGCCTCCGACGCGGTCGACGCCCGCGGGCCCATCCTCGGCCCGGGTCCGGTGGCGGAGACGTTCCCCGACCCCCTGTCGGCCCTGGAGGAGGACCTGTGGGTCGCCCCGCTCCGCGACGGCCTGCGCTCGGCCCTCACCCTGGCCGGCACCGCCCCCAAGCGGCGCCTGGCCACGTCGCCCGTGGTCACCACCGCCGGTGGACGGGTGGCGGCCGACCTCGAGCTGCTGGGCGCGGCCGACGGCCCCACCTCGCTGCTCCGCCGCCTCGACCCCCGGCCTCCCGCCCGCCGGCTGGTCGCCGCCTGGCGGGTCGGTCGCCTGCGGGCCGCCCTCCCCGCCCTGGCCGACGACCTGCTGGCCACCGCCGACCGCGACCTCCTCGACGTCCCCGCCCTCGACACGCTCTCCGACCGGGAGCTCCTGAGCCTGCTCGGCCGGACGGCGCCGGCGCTGGCGTCGCTCCACGGGCACGAAGTCCTCATGGGGTGGCTCGTCACCTCCAGCGCCAACGCCACCGCCACCACCGCCGCCTCGGTCGGCCTCCGAGCGCTGGCCGCGGCCCGGACCGACGGCCTGTCCGACGACGACATCGTGGCCGCCTACCCGGGCGTGCTGGCCCTGGTCCCGCCCCGAATCGGCTCCGCCACGGTCCTTCCCCCGACGGTTCCCGGGCTCGGCGTCGTCAACGGCGACGACCTCGGACCCGATGGGCCAGGATCCGACGGGCCGGAGCCGGACCGGGCGGCCATCCTGCGGGAGGCCCTGCGCCTGCGGGCCCGGTGGGTGCAGGAGCTGACGGCGAAGACGGCCGAGGAGCTCGGGCGGCGGCTCCAGGACAAGGGCGTCCTGGTGGCCGCCGAGCAGGTCCGCCACCTCCGCCTCGACCAGCTGACGACCGCCGTCCAGCGGGGTCGCCTGCCCGAGGGGATCGACCTCGAACACCCGGCCGGCGACGTCGTGGCGCCCCTGCCCACCCGCTTCCGCCTCACCGAGTCCGCCACGGTGGTGCCCGTCACCGCCCGGGCCCACCATTCGCGACGCCACCGCGGTCGTGCAGGGGTCGGTGCCGGGGCTGGGGCCGGCACCGGCGCCGGCGGCGGCCGGGGCATGGGTCCCGTCCACATCGGCGACGATCCCCCCGCCCGCGGCTCGGTGCTGGTCGTGCGCACCCTCGACCCGGGCCTGGCCTCCGTCCTGCCCGGCCTGGGCGGGCTGGTGGCGGAGACGGGGAGCTTCCTCTCCCACCTGGCCATCCTCGCCCGCGAGCTGGGCGTCCCCACCGTGGTCGGCGTGGAGGACGCCCTCACCCGCTTCCCGGCGGGGACGGTCGTGGTCGTCGACGGCACCACCGGCGAGGTCAGCCGGCAGGCCAACGAGAGCGAAAGGGGTGCCGCATGAAAGCGGGACGCATCGCCTCCCTGTTCGGCGTGGTGGTCATGGGCGCCACCGCCCTCTACTTCTTCGTCTACCTGTGGCGGTGGGAGTGGAACCGGGCCCTGATCGCGGGCGTGCTCTTCGTGGCGGCCGAGGTGGCCATGCTCACGGTGGCGGTCCTCGACCGGATGCGCCGGCTGAGCGACCACGTCGACGATCAGTTGGCCCGGCACGCCGACCGGCGGGGCGACCCCTGGGTCCTGGCCCGCATCCAGGAGACGGCCCCCGCCGCCCGCGACCACTTCGCCTGGCTCTCCCCCGCCCGGGGCCACACCAACGTGTTCGTCCCCGTGCTCATGGGGATGGGCGTGGTCATGTCGGCCCTGGCCTGGCTGGTGGAGAGGCTGGCCCGGGCCACCGCCGCCCCGGTGATGGAGCGGGGCCTGGCCGCCCGCATGAGCCCGTTGGCGTGGCCCGCCGACGGCTTGCTCGTCCCCATCGCCCTCGACGAGCCGTCGGATCTGCTGGCCCGTCCCGTCCGCCGCGATCCCCGGCCGTGAAGCGGGCGGCCATCATCCTCCTGGGCATGGCCGCCCTGGCCGTGTTCGTCGATGTCCTCGGCGACCTCACCCAGGACCGGCCCGACACCGTCGTCCCCGGGGCCCGGAGCGAGATCGTGCTCGACCTGCGCACCCAGGACTACCTGGGCTCGCCCCTGAGCGCGGCCCAGGGCCTGTGGGGGGCCTGCTCGGGCACCGTCACCCAGCAGCTGCTCGACCCCGGCGTGGTCGACCTGGGCGAGGGCCGCTACCGGCTGGTCACCGACCGGGCGGTGGGCGAGCACTCGTGGCGTCGCCTCCAGGGCTGCCTGGAGGACGCCACCATCGACCGGGTCACGGCCGAGGTGGTGTCGAAGCGGGACCTGCTGCCTACCGCCGCCGTCGGATAACGCCAGCTAGCCGACACGGCTCCAGAGCCGGCGGGGGGCGTCGAGCACCCGGCTGACGGCGGTGAGCACGGAGTTGGGGCGGTCGATGTCGCCCGCCTTGAGGCCCACCACGAAGGCCAGCTGCTCCAGGCTGGGGGGGCCGATGGCCAGGTTGCGGCGGAGGGCGGTGCCCCGGCCGACGTCGGACTGCTCGACCAGGTAGGCGCCGACCATGGCCCCGGTGCGCCCCACCCCGGCCCCGCAGTGGACGAACACGGTGCCCCCCGACTCCGCGGTGGCGGCGAGGAACTGTCGGACCTTGTCCATCGACGGCGCCTGGCCGTCACGGATGGGGATGCTCACCAGGCGCATGCCCAGGTCGGACACCAGCTTGCCGTCGGCCTCGATCCCGTCCTCGGCCCGGAGGTCGACCACCGTCGTCACCCCGGCCGCGGCCAGGCTGCGGTACCCCTCCGCCGACGGCGCCCCGCCCCGCCACACGTGGCTGTCGACGGCCTTGAGGTTGGAAATGCCGGCGACGTCGTCGACGGGCACCGAGGAGATGTTGCCCTGGGCCCAGAGGGAGGCGGCCAGGATGGCGAGGTTGCCCAGCACCAGGAACACGGCCGTGCCGGCGACCAGCTTGATCCCCACCGACATGCATTTTCTGGGAATTGGGCTTCTGGGCATTGGCGGCACCGTGGGAGAACGCTGGCAGCCGGGGCCGGCTGCCGTCAAAGTGAGTCTCGGCAGGCGACGGTGCCGGCCTTAGCCGGTTTCTATCCCCGGCCAGCTCTGGCGAACCCGCGCCAGCGTCTCGGGCAGCGACTCGGGCAGCACCCGGGTCTCGGCCACCGTGGTCATGAAATTGGTGTCGCCGTCCCACCGGGGGACGCAGTGGAAGTGGAAGTGGGCGGGGATCCCTGCCCCCGCGGGCCGGCCCAGGTTGGCCCCCAGGTTGAGGCCGTGGGGCCGGTAGGCGGCCTTGAGGGCGGTCACGCCGGCCACCACCGCTGACCACAGCGCCGCCCCCTCGGCCGGGTCGAGGTCCTCCACCTCGGCCACGTGGCGGACGGGCATCACCAGCAGGTGGCCCGACGTATAGGGGTAGGCGTTGAGGATGGCGGCCACCTTGTCGTCCCGCCAGACGACGTTGGTCTCCTCGGGGGGGCCGTCGCTGGCCAGGATGCGGCAGAAGACGCACGACCCCTCGGTCCGGTCGTCGGGATCCTCCGCCGCGGCCCGGGTGACGTACTCCTGGCGCCAACCGGCCCACAGCCGCTCGAGGGTCACACGTCGGGGATCACGACTTGGTGGCTACCTCGTCGACCAGGCGGGCCAGGAAGTCGTCGACGGCCACGCCCCGCTCCACCTCGCCGCCCCGGGGGTTGACCCCGACGGTGCCGGCGGCCACGTCGGCGTCTCCCACCACCAGGATGTAGGGCAGCTTCTCCAGCTTGGCCTTGCGGATGCGGCCGCCCAGGGGCTCGTCGGCCGCCACCGTGTCGGCCCGCAGGCCGGCCGCCTTCAGCTTCTCGACCACCGAGTCGGCGTAGTCCTGGTGGTCGTCGCGCACACCGAGCACCCGGGCCTGCACCGGCGACAGCCAGGCCGGCAGGGCGCCCGCGTAGTGCTCGAGGAGGATCCCGAAGAAGCGCTCGACCGAGCCGAAGAGGGCCCGGTGGATCATGAACGGTCGGTGGCGCTGGTTGTCGGCGCCCACGAACTCCATGTCGAAGCGCTGCGGCATCTGCAGGTCGACCTGGAGGGTGGAGATCTGCCACCGGCGGCCGATGGCGTCCTTCACGTGCACGTCGATCTTGGGGGCGTAGAAGGCCCCCTCGCCCTCGGCCAGCTTGTAGGGGATCCCCACGCCCTCGAGCGCCTCCCGCAGGGCGGCGGTGGCTACCTCCCACTCCTCGGGCTCGCCCACGTACTTCTCGGGCCGGGTGGCCAGCTCGGCCTCGAAGTCGGTCAGGCCGAAGGTGGCCAGGATGCGCAGGACGAAGGCCAGCAGCGAGGTCAGCTCGCCGGCCAGCTGGTCGGGGGCGACGAAGATGTGGGAGTCGTCCTGGGTGATGCCCCGCACCCGGGTGAGGCCGTGGAGCACGCCCGAGCGCTCGAAGCGGTACACCGTGCCCAGCTCGAACAGCCGCAGCGGCAGCTCCCGGTAGGACCGGGCCTGCGACTTGTAGATGAGGATGTGCATGGGGCAGTTCATGGGCTTCGGGTAGTAGGTGGCGCCCTCCATCTCCATGGGGGGGTACATGCCGTCGGCGTACCAACCGAGGTGGCCCGAGATCTCGAAGAGGGTCGACTTCGACAGGTGGGGCGTGAAGACGAAGTCGTAGCCGGCCTTCTCGTGCTCGTCCCGGGAGTAGTCCTCCATCAGCTTGCGGATGAGGCCGCCCTTGGGGTGGAAGACGGGCAGGCCGCCGCCGATCTCGGGCGGGAAGTGGAACAGGTCGAGCTCGACGCCCAGCTTGCGGTGGTCGCGGCGCTCGGCCTCCTCCAGCCGGTGGAGGTGCTCGCCCAGGGCCTTGTCGGACTCCCAGGCGGTGCCGTAGATGCGCTGGAGCTGGTCGCGGTGCTCGTCGCCCCGCCAGTAGGCGCCCGAGACCCGCATGAGCTTGAACGAGCCCAGGCGCTTGGTGGTCGGGACGTGGGGGCCGCGGCACAGGTCGGCCCAAGCCCCAGAATCAACACCGTTTTTGTACACGCTGACCTCGCCGCCCTCGGCGCCCTCGGCGGGGTCGACGCCCTCGATGATCTCGACCTTGAACGGCTGGTCGGCGAAGCGGGCCAGGCCCTCCTCCCGGGACAGCTCCTCCCGGACGAAGGGCTGGTCCTCGGCCACGATCTCCCGCATGCGGGCCTCGATGCGGACGAGGTCGTCGTCGGTGAAGTGGGCCTCGCCGGGGAGGGCGAAGTCGTAGTAGAAGCCGTCCTCGATGGCGGGGCCGATGGCGTACTTGGCCCCCGGGAAGAGGTCGGTGACGGCCTGGGCCATCACGTGGGCGGTGGAGTGGCGCAGGACGTAACGGCCCTCGTCGGTGTTCGACGTGATGATGGCGACGGTCGCGCCGTCGGGGAGGGGCGTGGTGAGGTCGGCCTGTCGCCCGTCGACGGTGGCCGCCACCGCCGCCTTGGCCAGTCCCCGGCCGATGCTGGCGGCCAGATCGGCGGCGGTGGCGCCTTCACGGAGGGTGCGGGCGGAACCATCGGGCAGCTTTACTGAAATCTCTTCCGGCATGATGCGTCGAGGTTACCGGCGGGGCGGGGCAGCCCCGGATGAGAATCGTTCGTCCGCCTCAGGGGACGAGTTCCCGTCCGCTGGCACCGCTCAGGGGCCGTGGCCGGAGGCTCGGAGTGGGTTCGGCTGGGCCACGTAGGCGCTGGCGGCACCGTTCGCACGTGTCCAGCGCAGGAGCATGTTCGTCTTGGCGGGCATGTCCTGGCTGTCGACCAGGGCACGGACCTCGCGGGCCGCGCCGTGGTCGTGGCCGTAGGTGAGGAAGGCATCTCGGGCCACGGCCCAGATGTCCGCCGCGAGGGTGGGGTGGCGTTCGACCACCGCCCCCGCCATCTCGTGCAGGTGGTTGGTGACGAGGCAGTACTGGAGCCGCTGCAGTGCCCGCTCCGCGTCGAGGCCCCGGCCGAGCGCGCGGTGACCGTCGATCTGCCGCAGCAGGGCGGCGTGACGGGAGGCGATCAGGCGCACCCCCTCGTGGTCGCGGAAGATCGCCTGGACGGGCATACCGTCGGAGTCGACGCCCACCAGGACGTTCTGGAGGTGGCATTCGAGCACCACGCCGTGGTGGACGTACGCGTGCAGGGCGGGCGGCACGACGACGGCGAGGTAGCGCCCCCACCAGGTCGCGCGGCGTCGGCGTCCAGCCCGTCGAGCGGGTTGCCGGCGAAGCCTTCGCTGATCCCCGCGGCGAGGACCGGGGTGACACCCGGCGCCACGTGCGCTCGGACTCCGTCACGGACGATCACCGCCAGGCCCTCGTACATGTCCACGTCGCCCACGTCGACCGTCCGGTAGCCGCGGTCGATCAGGAAGGCCGAACCGGGAGAGACGGTGGCGACGTCGGCAAAGACCGTTCGCAGGAGCCGGGCGAGGGGCGTGACCCAGCTCAGGTCGTACCGCCACAGGCGGCGGACGTCGTTCGTGATCCGCACGTCGAGGCTGAACTTGAGGAACACGGCGGCGGCGGGATCGAACACCGTCCGCACCGACGACGTCGGCCACACCGAGTGGTCGGCCGTCCCGAGCCGGACGAACAGACGGCCGTCGCCCGGCGCGGACAGCGCGGGCAGGAGGGTCAGCTGCCACGGGTGGGCGGGCAGCAGCCGGTATCCGTCGGGGATGCCGACGCCCAGCCCGTCCAGGGGCGCGGTGTCGCCTTCGTCGGCCACGGCGTCAGCCCGAACCCCCAAGTAGTGCAGTGGGAAGCTGGCGTGGGCTTCCGGCGCGCAGGGCAGCCAGTGCTCGGCCGGAATTCCACCCCGTGCCTTCGGAGCCGGGTGGTACCGGTGCCCGGCGACGAGGGCCTGCTCCGAGCGCCGGTACAGCTCGGACGGCACCGCGGCGTCGGCCCGGGCCCGCAGCATCGCCGTGATCGCGTTGCGGCTGTCCGCGATCTCGGCGAGGAACTCGTCCGCGGCCACGCCCGAGTGCCGGGTCAGCTCCTCGGCCACCGCGTGGGCAAGCTCGGACCAGGTCAGCGGCTGCCAGATCCCGCCCCCGAACCGTTCGGGGTCCGATGTCCATCGTCCGTGGCGGGCCCGCAGCAGGGTCCCTGTACGCGGCAACTCGATCGTCGTGTGGGTGCCGTCGCTCACCAGCCGTCCACCCACGGCCGTGACCTCCCGCCGGAGGCAGTTCAGGACCGCGGTGCCCGTGATCGTGTCCGCTCGTCGTTCCCAGCCGTCATGCGCTCCGTTGCCGTTCCGGTCCACGAGCGGTGTGCCAGCCTGGGGCCCAGTCGTGGTCAATCTCGTGCAACCGGCATAGGTGCGGGGACGTGGTCTCGTCCCCACCGTTCTGCTCGCCCGTCGAGGCCGAGTTCGCTGCCGAGCTGCTCCACCTCCGTCCCGAGCTGGGCGCGTCCTACGCGGCGGCGCTGCCCGAGGCTCGCGCCGCGGTGCTCGCCCGCCTGTGGCGTGGCCTGTCCATCGACCCGCTGCCCCAGGTCGTCGACCACCGCGGAGACGTGATCACGTTGGCGTGCGGGCGTCGCCTTCACTCCGCCGGTCCGGCCGTCGTGTTGGACGGCCGCCCCTACGAGCATCCCGCCGAGCTCCTCCGCGACCTCCGCTGGCCCGGCACCGCGGTCCTGGAGGCGGAACTGGCCCACAGCGTCGCGGGACTGGCGCTGGCCCGTGTCGGGGCCCCGCGACCGGTCGACGCGTTCGCCGATCGGACCCCGGAGGAACACGAGCAGAGCGTGGTGGACGGCCACCCGCTGCACCCGTGCTGCCGCAACCGAACCGGGTTCCGCGCCGCTGACCACCTCGCCTTCGGACCCGAACACCGCCAGGTGGTCGCCCTCGACCTGCTCGCGCTCGACGCCGACCGCTGCGTGATCCGCGGTGCCTGGCCCGCGGCGTTGCGCGCCGGCGACAAGCTGCTGCTGCCGGTGCACCCGTGGCAGTCGAAGTGGGTGCTGCCGCGCCACGGTCTGGAGCCGCAGCACCCCGGCGTTCTCCCCTCCCGGCCGCTGATCGCGCTCCGCACGCTCGCCCCCATCGACCGGCCGTGGCACGTGAAGACCTCGCTGAGCACGCAGCTCACCTCGGCCGTGCGCGACATCTCCGGCGCCTCGATCCGGACCGGCACCGCCGTGTCCGCCTTTCTCCAGGCGGCGGTCGGCCGCGTCGGCGGCGGTCTGCGTCTCCAACCCACCGTGGCCGCGGCCGCGCTGCTGGTCGACGGCGAACCACACCCGGATCTGGCCGCGGTGCTTCGAGATCGCCCGGAAGCGGACCTGCGGCCGGGCGAGATCGTGGTGCCCATCGCCGCGCTCACCGCTCGTCCTCCGGAGGGAGGCTGCCCACCGTTGTGCACACTGGCGGCCGCCGCTCCCGTCGCCTGGTTGGCCGAGTTCGCGGCGCTCGCCCTCCCGCCCCTCTTGACCCTTTTGGCCTGGGGCATCGCGCTGGAGGCACACGAACAGAACCTTCTGCTCGTTCTCGCCGGCGGCAGACCGCAGCGACTGGTCTATCGCGACCTGGCGGACATCCGGCTCAGCCCGGCCCGCCTGGAGTCCGCCGGCCTGCCCTGGCCGGCCGTACCGGACCGCATGCGCGCCGACGACTCCGAGTTGCGGGCCAAACTCTTCTCCGCGCTCGTCGCCACGACCATCACCGGCATGGTCATCGCCCTGGCCGAACACGTGCCCGGTCCGCGATTGTGGGCCATTGTCGGTCACCACGTCCGCCGCGCCTACGCCGGCATGGCCGACACTCCCGCCACCGTCGCCGACCGCCGGGCGTTGCTGTCGGAGCCGATCCCCGCCAAACCCCTCACGCTGATGCGCCTGGACCCGGGTACCTCCCTGTGGGCGTCCCACCCCAACCCCTTCACTGCCTGATCCGGCGGGTCAGGCACGCGGGATGGTAGCTGCGAGAGCGCACCGTCCGCCGACGAGCCGGTCAGCCGAGGAGGCCGCGGGTGCCCTTCAGCGTGACTTCGACCTGCCGGGGCACGTTGGACGCGGCCACCGCCAGCTTGGCCGAGTAGTCCCCCGGTTGGGTGGCGGCGAAGGCGACCTTGATCTCGCAGCTGCGGCCGGGCGCGAGCGTGGATTTGGTGCAGGTCTCGTCGGCGACGGTGAAGTTGGCCGCCTCCGTGCCGGAGACGGTGGGCGTCCGGATGGTGAGGGGCACGTCGCCCGTGTTCTCCACCGTCACGGTCGCTTCCTTGGCCTTGAGGGGCTCGAAGGTGACCGTCTCCGGGTCGACCGCGTACTCCCCCGCCTTGGCCGTCGCCACCGTCGGGGTGGTGGTCGCCCCTCGCACCGTCGCCACGGTGGTGGTGGCCACCGCGTCACCCGACGAGGAGGACACCGTCGCCTTGTCGTCGCCCCCGAGCCACCCGAGCTGCACCGAGATGCCCAGCAGCCCGACGATGGCGGAGATCACACCGGCGGCACCGGTGACGACGCCGGGGACGGTGGACCAGAAGGATTTCCCGTCACTCACGTACTTCGACCCTATCGGGCGAGGCGGGGGGTCTCGGCGCGGGGTGTCGTGTCGCAGGGGCTCGGTAGGCTTTCGGGCATGGCCGTCGCCGTCGGGCGCATGAGCGCCCCCGAGTACCTCGCGACTCCCGAGAGCCGCCCTCGTCACACGGAGTTGATCGAGGGGACGGTTGTGGTGAACGAACCAAAGTTGCCCCACTCCCAGGTCCAGTTCAGGCTGATGCACAGACTCGGCACCTGGATCGACGCGGGCGCGAACCGGGGCTACATCAGTCCTCCCGCAGACATCGTCGTGGACGAAACCAACGTGTTCGCCCCCGACGTCTGGTGGGTAGCCGAGTCGCGCCGCCCGCTCCCCGACCAGCTCGACTTCGAGGGCTTGCCCGACCTCGTCATCGAGATCCGGTCACCGTCCACGTGGATCCGCGACCTCCGGGTGAAGCTCCCCCGCTACGAGGCGGCGGGTGTCCCCGAGGCCTGGTACGTCGACACCGAGGCCCGGACGGTGCTCGTGTTCCGCCGGTCGCAGCCCGACGCCGTCGAGTTCGACATCGCCCTCGAGCTCACCGCCGACCAGGAGCTCACGTCACCGCTCCTACCCGGCTTCGCCCTGCCGGTGGGCCAGATCTTCGCTTAGACGGCCGGCGGGGCGCCGTGGCCCGGTCGGTCAGTCTCCGCCGACGGTGACGTCGACGCCCAGGAGCAGGGCCGCCTGGCGCACGCCGTGGCCGGCAGCGGCGGCCCGGTCGATGGCCTCGATGGCCCGGGGGAAGTCGAGGTCGTCGTCGATGGCATCGCGCACCGCGTCGAGGGCGGCATCGCCCGTACCGGTGCCGGTGCCGGCGGCCCGCCAACGGGCCAGCCGGTCGGTGGCCACCGGGAGCAGTCCCTCGTGCCACGACCACGGGCCACGGTAGGAGTGGTCGAGGATGGCCAGGCGCACCGCCATCGGGTCCCAGGTCTTCACCAGCTCGCTCACGAACACCAGGTTGCCCAGCGACTTCGACATCTTGGTGCCGTCGAGCTCCACCATCGGGGCGTGCAGCCAGCGGCGGACGAAGCGCTCGCCGATGGCCGCCTCCGACTGGGCCGCCTCGCACTCGTGATGGGGGTAGATGAGGTCGCTGCCCCCGCCGTGGAGGTCGATGCTCGTCCCCAACTCCCGTAAGGCCAGGGCGGAGCACTCGATGTGCCAGCCGGGGCGGCCCGGTCCCCACGTCGACGGCCACGACGGCTCGTCCGGCGCCGACGGCTGCCACAGGACGAAGTCGAGGGGGTCGCGCTTGACCGGGTCGTCGACGTTGCCGCCCCGCTCGGCCGACAGCTCGAGCATCTCGTCCCGGTCGAGGTGGCTGACCTGGCCGAAGTTGTCGAAAGAGGCCACGTCGAAATAGACGCCGCCGCCCGCCTGGTAGGCGTGGCCCCGGTCGAGGACCATGCCGATGAAGCCGAGGATGTCGTGGATGGCGGAGGTGGCCCGGGGCTCGCTGAAGGCGGGGAGCATGCCCAGGGCCTTCATGTCGGCGTCGAACTTGGCCACCTCCCGGGCGGCCAGCTCGAGGTAGGGCATCCCCACCTCCCGGGCCTTGCGCAGCAGGTCGTCGTCGACGTCGGTGACGTTGCGGACGCACAGGGTGCGGTGGCCGATGTCGCGCAGCCGGCGCTGGAGGACGTCGTAGAGGAGGTAGGTGGCGGCGTGGCCGACGTGGGTGGCGTCGTAGGGCGTGATGCCGCACGTGTACATGGTGACGACCGGCCCCGGCGAGAAATCCACCAGCTCCCGGCGGGCGGTGTCGTAAAACCGCAAGCCAGACGCCTTAGGTGTCGATGCCGGTGAGGCGGAGGCTGGCCTTGCGGAAGCGCACCAGGACGGCGGTGAAGGCCTCCACCGTCCCCGCCATGGCTAGGGAGCCGCCCGACAGCGGCCGTAGCCCGGGTATGGCCCGCACCAGCGCCGACGTGGCCTCCAGGGCCTCGGGGTGGTCGGTGCAGATGAGGACGTCGCAGTCCATGGTGTGGTCGAGCTGGCCCAGCTCCCGGGCGGGGACGTGCTGGAAGGCGGCCGCCACCAGGGCGTCGGGGGCGGCCGCCTGCACCGCCGCCGCCACCGACCCCTGGGGGAGGTGGACCGCCAGAAGCTCCTTGCCCACCTTGGCCAGGGCGTTGCCCATGGAGATGACGACCTTGCCCCCCAGGGCGTCGGCCACCGACGCCGCGGTGGGCTCGGCCGCCGCCCACTGGGTGCCCACCACCACGAGGGTCGACTTGGCCGCCCCCTCGTTGGTCGACGGCTCCAGGCTCAGGCGGTGATCCGGCCACCGGGCCCGGAGCTCGTCGCAGACGGCCGACGCCTTCTCCTCCGACCGGGATCCGACCACCACGTCGTAGCCGACCGCGGCCAGACGGGCGGCCAGCGCCCGCCCGGCGGGGCCCGTGCCCCCGAGGATGCCGACGTCCATCCCGCCAGACTGGCACGAACCGGCGGCCGTGTCGCAACCGGGACGCCCCGGCGGGGCCGCCAGTGCGCGAAGGGTTGGACGGTGGGTACACCAGCGAGCGTGGAACCCACCTTCGGGCTGACGCGCCTCCGGGGCATCCCCGTCGGCGCCCACTGGACGTGGCCGGTCGCCTTCGCCCTCGTCGCCTGGACGCTGGGCGCCTCCGTCTTCCCCTCCGCCTACCCCGACGTGAGCGGGCCTGGTCACCTGCTCATGGCCGTGGCCACCACCGCCCTGCTGTTCGTGTCGGTCGGGTCTGCACGAGCTGGCCCACGCCACCGCCGCCCGCCGGGAGGGCCTGCCCGTGCGGGGGATCACCCTGTGGCTGCTGGGCGGCGTCTCCGACGTCGGCGGCACGGCCCGTTCCCCGGGCCAGGAGCTCCGGGTCGCGGCCGCGGGGCCGGGGCTGTCGCTGGTGCTGGCCGGCGTCTCTGCCGCCGTCGCGGCCTGGGGCGAGGGCCACGGCTGGCCCGAGGGCGTCCACGGCGTGCTGGAGTACGTCGCCCGCCTCAACGTGGTGGTGGCCGCCTTCAACCTCATCCCCGCCCTCCCCCTCGACGGGGGCCGCATCCTGCGGGCCTGGCTGTGGCACCGCCAGCGCGACCGCCTGGCCGCCACCCGTTCCGGAGCCCGGGCCGGACAGGCCTTCGGCGTGACCCTGATGGTCGTGGGCCTCCTCGACCTGTGGGCGGGAGCGGGCCTTCTCGGGTTGTGGCTGCTCCTGCTGGGCGGCTTCCTCCTGCGGGCGGCGTCGGCCGAGCTGGCCGACGCCCGCACCCGCCACCACCTCGACGGCCTGACCGCGGCCGACGTGATGGCGTCCGACCCGGGCGTCGTCCTCAACGACACGCCCGTCTCCCGCCTCGTCGAGCACCCGCCGGCGCCGGAGCGTACGGGCTACCCGGTGCTGGGCGGGGGCCGCCTGCTGGGCGTGGTCGTGCTGGCCCACGCCCGCCAGGTGCCGCCGGAGGAAGCGCCACCAGCTGCGGGTGGAGGAGGTGATGACCCCCCTCGACGACGTGCCCATGGTCGACGCCGCCGACCCCGTGGTCGACGTGGTCGGCCGCCTGAACGGCACCAACCCCACCGGGCAGGTGGTGGTGGTCGCCGACGGCATGGTGGTCGGCATCCTCGACGAAGGCGACGTGGCCGACGCCCTCGACCGGGCGCCCCACGGCGGTGGCGGCCGCGCCCCCGGAGGGCGGGCGTGGGCGATGGTGGCGGGGCTGTGCCTGGTGTTGGGGGCGGCCCTCTACCGGCCCCCCTTCGTCATCGTCTCCACCGGCGCCACCGTCGACGTGACCCGGGACGTGTCGGTCGTCGGCTTCCCGGTCACCGCCGTCAACGGCCGCTACGTCGTCCCCGAGGTGGCCTACCAGCGCACCAACGGGCTGGCCACCCTCGTGGCCGCCGTCCGCGACCGCCGCCGGGTGGTGGCGGTCTCCCGGGTCCGGGACGAGGCGACGGTGCCCGGCGTCACCCGGGAAGTGCGGATCCTGGCCGCGGCCGCCGCCGCCCAGTCCCAGGGGCTGCCGGCGACGGTGACGGGCACCGGGGCCCGGGTGGTGGCGGTGCGGTCGGGGTCGCCGGCGGCGGGCGTCCTGGGCGTCGGCGACGTGATCCTGGCCGTCGACGGCCAGCCCGTCCGCCAGGCCGCCTTCCTGGGCGACCTGGTCCGGGCGGGGGACGTCGGCGCCGCCTTCACCCTGTCGGTCGAGCGCGACGGCGAGACGCACCAGATCCCCGTCACCGTCGCCGCCGGCGGGCCTGGGGATCACGGTGGAGACCCGCGACCTGGCGGTGGAGCTCCCCTTCGAGGTGCGCTTCGAGGGTCGGGCTGCCGGCGGACCCGACGCGGGGCTCGCCTACGCTCTGGTGATCGCCGACATCCTCTCCTCCACCGACGTGGCCCGGGGCCGCACCATCGCCGCCGCCGGCACCGTCGACGCCGACGGACACCTCGCTCCCGCCCACGAGCTGGCGGCCACGGCATCGGCCGAGGCCGGCGCCGACGTGGTGGTCCTGCCCCCGGGGCAGGCCGACGGCGCCCGGCGCGACGGCCTGCAGGTGGTAGGGGGCCGAGAGCCTGGCCCGGGCCCTGGAGGCGTTGTCGACGACGGTGTGACATTCCGCCACGGCGTGGCCAGTGGCGATCCCCTCCCGGACTCGGTGGTGTTGTGGACCCGCTCCCCGGGCGCGACCGAGGTGGAGTGGGTCGTCGCCCGCGACCCCGAGCTCCGCCAGGTCGTCGCCCGCGGCACCGCCGCCACCAGCGCCGACGTCGACCACACGGTCAAAGTCGACCCGGGCGGGCTGGAGCCGGCCACGACCTACTGGTACCGGTTCTCGGTCGGCGACGACCATTCGCCCACCGGGCGCACCCGCACCGCGCCCGCCCCCGGCGCCTCCGTCGACCACCTCCGCCTCGGCCTCGTCTCGTGCGCCTCCTACGCCGCCGGCTGGTTCCACGCCTACCGCAACCTGGCCCGGCGCGACGTCGACCTCGTCGTCCACGTGGGCGACTACCTCTACGAGAACGGGCGCCACCTGAAGAAGGGCCCCCGCAACCACCCGCCGAGGCGGGCCGTCACCCTCGACGGCTACCGCGCCCGGCACGCCCTCTACAAGACCGACCACGACCTCCAGGCCCTCCACGCCCGCCACCCGATGGTCGCCGTCTGGGACGACCACGAGCTGGTGGGCGGGGCATGGTCGGGCGGGGCCCACGAGCACGTTCCCCGCCTCCACGGGTCGTGGGCCGACCGCAAGGCGGCCGCCGTCCGGGCCTACTGGGAGTGGATGCCGCTGCGCCAGCCCGACCCGGCCGTCCCCGAGCGGATCTACCGGATGCTGCGCTGGGGCGACCTGGCCGACCTGGCCCTGCTCGACACCCGCCTGATCGGACGGGACGAGCCCGTGGGCCGGGGCAACGGCGTGGTGGTGAAGGTGTCCGACACCGGCCGCTCCATGCTGGGCGAGGACCAACGAACGTGGCTGGCGACGGAGATGGCGGCCTCCACCGCCCGCTGGCGGGTCCTGGCCAGCCAGGTGGTGCTGGCCCCGATCCCGCTGCTGGCCGGCCGCCTGCTCAACCCGGGCCAGTGGGACGGCTACCCCGAGGAGCGGGACTGGCTGTTCCGGGTGCTGGGCGCGGCCCGGGGGGCGCGTCCCGGCGACCAACATCCCCGGCGGCAACTGCGCCGTCCTCAGCGGCGACATCCACTCGTCGTGGGCCAGCGAGCTGCCGGTGGGGGCCGAGTTCGTGGGGCCGTCGGTGTCGTCCCCCGCCTTCGCCGACATCCTCGTCCCCGGTGGCCGGCTGGGCCGGGCCGCCGCCGAGCGCACGTTCCGGTGGCAGAACCGCCACGTGCGGATGGTCGAGCTCCGCCACCACGGCTACGTCGTCGCCGACGTCACCCCCGAGCGGATCCAGGCCGACTGGTGGCACCTCGACACGGTGACGGGCCCGTCGCCGGCGGAGACGTTCGCCGGCGGCTGGCAGCTCCATTGGGGCCGCCCGGGCCTGACACCCGTTGACACGCCGGCAGACCGCCGGTAGGAAAACGCGATGACGTACGACGAAAACGACGACACCACCCTCACCGCCGTGATCGACGAGTCGGGCGAGGCCCGGGGCGTGCTCCTCGAGGAAGCGATCCGCCTCCGGCAGCAGGTCAAGGACCTCCAGCAGCTGCTGACCGACAACGGCATCGAGTTCGGCTTCGAAATCGAGGGCGACGTCCAGCTCACGGGCAACTTCCTGGCCTCGGAGTTCGCCTGCCACGACGACATCGGCACCTTCGTCCCGTCGGAGGCCATCCCCGGCCTGCAGGCGCTGTGCGAGCGGGTCCTGCAGCCCTTGCGGGACGAGTTCGGCGTCTGCACGGTGTCGTCCGGCTTCCGCACCGAGGAGTACAACGCCTCCATCGGGGGGGCGTCGAACTCGTTCCACATCTACACCCTTCACGTGCGGGCGGCGGCGGCGGCGGCCGACGTCGTCTTCGACTCCGGCACCGTCCAGGAATGGGCCGACCGGGCCGACGCCCTCCTCGACGGCGGCGGCGGGGTCGGCCGCTACTTCGACGAGGGCTTCCTCCACGTCGACAACGGCGACCGGGTCTGGCGCCAGTAGCTCGGTTGGCGCCAGTAGCTCGGTTGGCGCCAGCGGGCTACCCCGCTTCGGCGAGCAGCTTCCCGAGGCGGGTGAGGCCCTCCTCCAGGGCGTCGTCGCCCAGGGCGTAGGACAGGCGGGCGTAACCGGGGGCGCCGAAGGCCTCGCCGGGCACGATCGCCACCTTGGCCACGTCGAGCACCACGCCGGCCAGGTCGAGGGTGGAGTCCACCCGGCGGCCGCCGATCTCCTTGCCCATCACCCCGGCGAAGGACGGGAAGGCGTAGAACGCGCCCTCCGGCTCGAGGACCGTCACGCCGGACATGGCCGAGAGCATCTCGAACATCTTCTTCCGGCGCCGGTCGAAGGCCTCCCGCATGGCCGCCATCGGGGCCATGTCGCCGGTGAGGGCGGCCACCGCCGCCATCTGCGACACGTTGGCCACGTTCGACGTGGCGTGGGACTGGAGGTTGACCGCGGCCGAGATCACGTCCTTGGGCCCGATCATCCACCCCACCCGCCAGCCGGTCATGGCGAAGGTCTTGGCCACGCCGTTGATCACCACGCTGCGGTCGGCCAGCTCCGGCACCGCCGCCGGCATCGACGAGAACGTGTGGTCGCCGTAGACGAGGTGCTCGTAGATCTCGTCGGTGACGATCCACAGGCCCTTCTCCGCCGCCCACCGGCCCACCTCGGCCGTCTGCTCGGGGGTGTAGACGGCGCCCGTGGGGTTCGACGGGGAGACGAACAGCAGCACCTTGGTGCGGTCGGTGGTGGCCGCCTCCAGGGCCTCGACGGTGGCCCGGAAGCCGGTGGTCTCGTCGGTGGGCACCACCACGGGCACGCCCCCGGCCAGGCGGATCGCCTCCGGGTAGGTCACCCAGTAGGGCGCGGGCATGAGCACCTCGTCGCCCGGGTCGAGGAGGGCGGCGAAGGTGTTGTAGACCGCCTGCTTGGCCCCGTTGGTGATGAGCACCTGGGCCGCGGTGGTCGGGTAGCCGGAGTCGCGCACCGTCTTGGCCGCCACCGCCTCCCGCAGCTCGGGCAGGCCCGCGGCGGGCGTGTAGCGGTGGTTTCGGGGCACCTTGCAGGCGGCCATGGCCGCCTCCACGATGTGGTCGGGCGTGGGGAAGTCGGGCTCACCCGCCCCGAAGCCGATGACGTCCTCGCCGGCCGCCTTGAGGGCCTTGGCCTTGGCGTCGACGGCCAGGGTGGCGGATTCTTCGATGGATGCAATGCGGGCGGATACTCGGGCCATGCATGACAGAGTTGCACAGGTGAGCGCACCTCTCGTTCCGGATATCCGGCTGCCGCCCGACCTGCTCCCCTCCGACGGCCGTTTCGGCAGCGGCCCGTCCAAGGTCCGGCAGGCGGCCGTCGACGCCCTGGCCGCCGCCGCCCCCACCTACCTGGGCACCAGCCACCGGGCCGACACGGTGAAGTCGATGGTCGGCCGGCTGCGGGCCGGGCTGGCCGAGCTGTTCCAACTCCCCGACGGTTACGAGGTCGCCCTGGGCAACGGCGGGGCGGCCCTGTTCTGGGACATGGCCACCTTCGGCCTCATCGAGCGCCGGAGCCAGCACCTCGCCTTCGGCCAGTTCTCCGCCTCGTTCGCGGCCGCGGCCAAGGCCGCGCCCCACCTCGACGACCCCGAGGTGATCACGTCCGAGGCCGGCACCCACCCCGCCCTCCGCCCCGACCCCGCCATCGACGCCTACGCCCTCACCCACAACGAGACGTCGACGGGCGTGGCCATGCCCGTCGCCCGCCCCGGTGGCGCCGACGGGGCGCTGGTACTGGTCGACGCCACGTCGGCCGCGGGCGGGATGCGGGTCGTCCCCGACCAGTTCGACGCCTACTACTTCGCCCCCCAGAAGTGCTTCGCCGCCGACGGCGGGCTGTGGCTCGCCCTCCTGTCCCCCGCAGCGGTGGAACGGGTGGAGCGGATCAAGGCTTCCGGCCGGTGGACGCCCGCCCTCCTCGACCTCGGCCTGGCCCTGGAGAACTCCCGCCTCGACCAGACCTACAACACCCCCGGCCTGGCCACCGTCTTCCTCATGGTCGAGCAGGTCGAGTGGATGCTGGCCGGGGGCGGACTGGAGTGGGCGGCCGGCCGGTCGGAGGCGTCGGCCGCCCAGCTCTACCCGTGGGCGGAGAAGTCGGACTACGCCACCCCCTTCGTGGCCGACCCCGGCCAGCGCAGCCCGGTGGTGGGCACGATCGACCTCGACGCCACCGTCGACGCGGGAGTGGTGTCGAAGGTGCTGCGGGCCAACGGCATCGTCGACACCGAGTCCTACCGCCGCCTGGGCCGCAATCAGCTCCGCATCGCCATGTACCCGGCGGTGGAGGCGTCCGACGTGGCCATCCTCACCCGGGCCATCGACTACGTGGCCGGGGAGCTCCTCACACAACCCTCATAGGACCGTGGTCGGGCGATCACCCCGCCGGCCGACAGTGGAGGCATGCGAATGAGACGAATCCTGGGAGTGGCACTCGGAGCGACGGTGGTCGTGGTCGTCGGGGCGGGCGCGGTGGCGTGGGCCGGACCCGGCCGCGGTGAGAAGCGGGCCGCGGTCAAGCAGTGCCTGGCCGACGCCCGGGCGGCCAACCCCGACGCCGACCAGGCCGCCGTCCGGGCCGCGGCCCAACCGTGCCTCGACGCGGCCGGCATCGCCCTGCCCGAGCTCACCGCCCAGCAGAAGGGCCGGCGGGACGCGGCCAAGGCGTGCCTGCACGCGGCCCGGGACGCCAACCCCGACGCCGACAAGAAGACGGTGGCGGCCGCGGCCAAGCCCTGCCTGGAGCAGGCAGGCATCACCGCCCGGGCCGGCCTCGAACGCCTCCGGGACTGCGCCGACCAGGTCCTGGCGGCCAACCCCGAGGGTTCCGGCGAGAGCGGCCGCAAGGCCCTCCGCACGGCCGTCCGGCAGTGCATGGCCACCTCGTAGGCAGCCGCCGGAGGCCGGAACCGTCCCCAGTTCGGAGCGTTGGGCCAACCGGTGACGGTTACAGCCCCCAGAGGGCGGTAAGCGTCCCCAGTTCGGAACGATCCGCCAACCGGTGACGGTTACAGCCCCCAGAGGGCGGTAAGCGTCCCCAGTTCGGAACGATCGGGCCAACCGGTGACGGTTACAGCCCCCAGAGGGCGGTAAGCGTCCCCGGTTGGCGGGG
Organism: uncultured Acidimicrobiia bacterium; assembly: GCA_963829165.1. Taxonomy (GTDB): domain Bacteria; phylum Actinomycetota; class Acidimicrobiia; order Acidimicrobiales; family AC-14; genus JAXDMK01. The sequence continues at coordinate 61,299 of CAWHIC010000003.1, forward strand.
ACGAAGGGCGATCCGGGTCGGGCCGCCCTTCAGTTTCGGGTCCGTTCCGCCGATGACAGCTAGGTGGTCCTTCATCCCGCGACCGACCTGGCCGCTCTCTATCGGGAGCTGCAGCCGGGACTGTTGCGGTACCTGCGGGCGGTGGCACCGGCATCGGCGGAGGACGTGGCCGCCGACGTGTGGGTGGAGGTGGCCGCATCCGCCCACCGCTTCCAGGGCGACGAGAGCGCCTTCCGGGGCTGGATCTACACCATCGCCCGGCGCCGGGTGATCGACGGCCACCGCCGGGCCGGGCGTCGCCGCACCGATCCCGTCACCGGCGATCGGATGGTCGACATCTCCGGCACCGACCAGCCCGAGCAGGTCGTCGTCGACCGGGCCAACACCGAAGCCGCCGTCGCCCACGTGGTGGCCCTCCTCTCGCCCGACCAGGCCGAGGTGGTGTTGCTCCGGGTCATCGGCGGCATGCGGGTGAACCAGGTGGCCGAGCTGCTGGGCAAGCGCCCGGGCACGGTCCGCGTCCTCCAGCACCGGGGCCTGCGCCGGCTGGCCGACCACAGCCAGGGACTGCTGTCGGCCTGAAAGCAGTAGGTCATTCGGCCTATTCGACGTAACGCACGCCCGCCTCCGGACGATTGAACCCGCACACCCAGGCTCCTTGCGGGTCTCGCTACGCGGAGGTTCTCCCCACTCTTGTCACGACTCGGTCGGATCACGGCGGCGACCATCGCCGGCTGCACCCTTCTCCTCACCACGGCCGGCTCGTCCCTGGCCGCCGACACCACCGCGGTGGGTGTCGGCGCCGCCGCCTACGTCGACGACTACGAGGTCGACGTGTTCGTCGAGCAGGCGATCGAGAGCGCCCTCCTCGGCGGCGGCTTCCAGGAAGTGGGCGTCTTCGTCAACGTCAGCCACGGCAACGTCATCCTGTCCGGCTTCATGTCGCCCCAGCTGCACTTCGCGGTGCAGGAGCTGGTGGCCAACACCCTGGGCGGGCTCCCGCTCCCGCTGCCCTTCGCGGTGGCGGTGCTGATCCCCACCGGGCTGGCCCTGCCCGACCTGGGCCTGGCCCTCGACGTGATCCTTCCCGACCTCACCGCCCCCCTCACCACGCTCGGAGTCACCGACCGGATCGTCAGCTACTAACGCAGCCGACGGACCGGTCCACCGGCCGGGGGGGCCGCAGGCCCGTCCCCCGGGACCCTGCCCGAGGGTTGATCGCTCCCACGATCAGCCTCCGGACACGTCCTGGGGACGGGCCTTGCCGGCGGAGATCCACGGCATCATGCTGCGCAGCTCGGCCCCGACCTTCTCGATGGGGTGCTCGGCGCCCTTGGCCCGCAGCTCGTTGAACTTGGGCCGGCCGGCCTTGTTCTCCGCGATCCACTCGGCTGCGAACCGTCCGTCCTGGATCTCGTCCAGGATGCGGCGCATCTCGGCCCGGGTCTCCTGGTTGATGATCCGGGGGCCCCGGGTGAGGTCGCCGTACTCGGCGGTGTCGGAGATGGAGAAGCGCATGCCGGCGATGCCCTGCTCGTACATGAGGTCGACGATGAGCTTGACCTCGTGCAGGCACTCGAAATAGGCCGACTCGGGCTGGTAGCCGGCGTCGACCAGGGTCTCGAAGCCGGCCATGACCAGCTCGGTGAGCCCGCCGCAGAGCACGACCTGCTCGCCGAAGAGGTCGGTCTCCGTCTCCTCCTCGAAGGTGGTCTCGAGCACGCCCGCCCGGGTCGCGCCCAGGGCGTGGGCGTAGGAGAGGGCGAGGGCCTTGGCCTTGCCCGAGGCGTCCTGGGACACGGCGATGAGCGAGGGCGTGCCGCCGCCCGACTCGAACGTGCGTCGCACCAGGTGGCCGGGGCCCTTGGGCGCCACCATGGCCACGTCGATGCCCGGGCCGGGGTTGATCAGGCCGAAGCGGATGTTGAGGCCGTGGGCGAAGAAGAGGGCGTCGCCATCGGTGAGGTTGGGCTCGATCTCGGCCTCGTAGACGGCCCCCTGCTCGGTGTCGGGGAGCAGGATCATCACCAGGTCGGCCTCGGATGTCGCCTGGGCGATGGTGGTGACCTTGAGCCCGGCCGCCTCCGCCTTGGCCCACGAGCCCGACCCCTCCCGCAGGCCGACGCGCACGTCGACCCCGGAGTCCATGAGGTTGAGGGCGTGGGCGTGGCCCTGGGACCCGTAGCCGATCACGGCCACCTTGCGACTGCCGATGAGGCCGGCGTCGGCATCCTTCTCGTAATAGACGTTGGCCATCGGAAGTCCTCCAAATGGTGTGGCTAGTGTAGAAAAACGGTACCCGCAGCCCGGCTCAGCCGGCGCGGCGGAGGCGGGTGGGGTGGGGCTGGCGCTCGAGCCGGGGCAGCGCCACCCGCCCCGTGCGCTGGAGCTGGGTGATGCCGAAGCCCCGCATGAGGTCCTCGAAGTCGTCGAGCTTCGCCGGCGGGCCGGCGAGCACGACGGTGATGGCCTCCAGCCCGACGTCGATGATGCGGCCCTCGAACACCTGCACCAGCTCGATGACCTGGCCCCGCCCGGACCCCTCGGCCTTGACCGTCACCATCATCAGCTCCCGCTCGACGGCGTCGGCCGGGTCGAGCTCGCTGATCTTGACCACGTTGATGAGCTTGAACAGCTGCTTGGTGATCTGCTCGAGGGGGGTGGACGCCACGTCGACCACGATGGTGATGCGACTGAAGCGCTCGTCGTCGGTGGGGGCGACGGCCAGGGAGTAGATGTTGAACCCCCGCCTGGCGAACAAGCCGGCCACCCGGGCCAAAACGCCCGCCTTGTTCTCCACCAAGACGGTGAGGATGTGGTGCTTGGATGCGCTCACGTTCGGGATCCCTTCGTTCCATGCATCCGTAGCGTGGTGAAATCGGCCGAAACGAGCGAGATCACCACGCTACGAGTGCGGCAAACCGTCGTCGTCTCCATCAGTGACCTCCGGGTCCGAATTCCGGGCCCAGGATGATGTCGTCGTTCGACGTGCCCGCGGCGACCATCGGGTAGACCTTTTCGTCGGAGTCGCACCGGAAGTCGATCACCACCGGCCGGTCGTCGATGGAGTTGGCCTTCTCGATGGTGGGCACGACGTCGTCGGGATGCTCCACCCGGAAGGCGATGCAGCCCATGGCCTCGGCCCACATCTTGTAGTCGGGCAGGTCGGGCGACAGGTAGACCTCGCTGTAGCGCTCCTCGTAGAACAGCTCCTGCCACTGGCGGACCATGCCCAGGTAGGCGTTGTTGAGGATGGCCACCTTCACCGGGATGCGCTCGGCCGACGCCGTGACCAGCTCCTGGGCCGTCATCTGGAAGCAGCCGTCGCCGTCGATGGCCCACACCGTCTTGCCCGGCATGCCCACCTTGGCCCCCACCGCGGCGGGGACGGCGAAGCCCATGGTGCCGAGCCCGCCCGAGTTGACCCACGTGTAGGGGTGGTCGAACTTCCACAGCTGGCTCGACCACATCTGGTGCTGGCCCACGCCGGAAACCACGATGGTGTCGTCGGGGGAGTTGGCGCACAGCTGCTCGATGCAGAACTGGGGCTTGAGCTTGTCGCCCTCCTCCCAGCCCTGCTCGTAGCGCAGGGGGTACGTCTCCCGCCAGGAGCGGAGGGTGTTGTTCCACTCGGTGCGGTCGGGCTGGGCCTCGGCCCCGCCCAGGTCGCGCACGGCCCGGATCAGCTCCTCGATCACCAGCCGGCAGTCGCCCACGATGGGGACGTCGGGCCGGCGGACCTTGCCCAGCTCGGCGGGGTCGATGTCGACGTGGATGATCTTGGCGTCGGGGGCGAAGGCGGACACCTTGCCCGTGACCCGGTCGTCGAACCTCGAACCGAGGGCGATGAGCAGGTCGGCCTTCTGCATCGACGTGACGGCGGTGTAGTTGCCGTGCATGCCGGGCATGCCCAGGCACAGGGGGTGGGAGTCGGGGAAGGCGCCCCGGGCCATGAGCGTGGTGACCACGTGGATCCCGGTGAGCTCGGCCAGCTCCCGCAGGGCCTCGGCCGCCCGGGCCTTGAGGATGCCGCCGCCGGCGTAGATGACGGGCCGGCGGGACTCGCCGATGAGGCGGGCCGCCTCCCGGATCATCTTGGGGTGGCCCTTGGTGGTGGGCTTGTAGCCGGGGAGGTCGATCGAGTCGGGCCAATACCACTCCATGGCCGAGTTGGGGTGCCGGGGATCGACGATGTCCTTGGGGATGTCGACGAGGACGGGGCCGGGGCGGCCGGTGGTGGCGATGTGGAAGGCCTCGTGGATCACCCGGGGGATGTCCTGGGCCGACGTGATGAGCTCGTTGTGCTTGGTGACCGACCGGGTGATCCCGATGGTGTCGCACTCCTGGAAGGCGTCGGTGCCGATTGCCATCGAGGGCACCTGGCCGGTGATGACGACGATCGGGATCGAGTCCATCAGGGCGTCGGCCAGGGGGGTGACGATGTTGGTGGCCCCCGGCCCGCTGGTGACCATGGCCACACCCGGGCGCCCGGTGGCGTGGGCGTAGCCCTCGGCCATGTGCCCCGCGCCCTGCTCGTGGCGGACGAGGATGTGACGGATGGGCGAGTCGATGATGGGGTCGTAGACGGGCAGGATGGCGCCGCCGGGGAGGCCGAACATGACCTCCACCCCTTCCATCTCCAGGCTCTTGATGAGGGCTTGCCCCCCGTTCAGCTTCATGCTCGCTCCAGATTCGGGATCAATTGAGTTGGGTCTGACAAAGAAAACGACCCCCCGGCTGGGAGGTCGTAGGCGCACGCGCGAGGTGACGGCGTGCGCTCAGGTGATAAGTACGAGTCCGTCGTAGAGGTTCATCCGGCCTGGAGTGTAGGCGGGAAGCGATCGCGCCCGCAAGCACGAAAGAAGCCGACCGGGCGAGCCGGTCGGCTTCTGTCAGAACGGTAAGGGCGGGACTGCTACCAGCGGACGACGGTGTCCCACTCGGTGGAGGAGACGCCGCCCACGATGCGCAGCGGCGACAGGCGCCGGCGAGCGGTGATCAGCAGGGCCATGCCGGCCAGGACCAGGGCGGTGGCGATCAGGGCCAGGCCCGACTCGAAGCCGGTGCGGGCCAGGGTGCCGGTCTGCACCGCGGGGGTGACCACGACCGGGGTGGGGATGGCCGAGACGACGATCGGGTTGCCGGTGATCGGGTTGCGGATCATGGGCTGGACGCCGCTGCCGCCGCCGCCACCGGTGCCGCCGGCCGGAACCTGGCCGCAGAACTGGTTGACCGTGGTGGTCGACTCGTTGCCCGAGGCGTTGGCCGCACCGGTGTTGATGGTGGCGGTGCCGGTGGAGTTGTTGGTGGGGCTGCCCAGGTTGACGTTGAGCCCGATGAGGCCGCCGGAGGCCGTCTGGTTGATCGTCTGGGTGTTGGTGGAGTTGTTGCCGATGGCGGTGTTGTTGCCGGTGGAGGCCACCGCGTTGCCGTCGTTGTTCACCGTGGCCGACTGGCCGCTGGGGCTGTTGAAGAACGGGTTGAAGGGGAAGAACCGGCCGCTGCAGGGGTCGAACGAGCTGCCGAAGTTGTTCACCGTGCCCGGGAAGGTGCCGGGGAAGAACGGGGTGGCGCTGAAGAAGCCGGCCGGAGCGCCGCCCGCCCCCAAGCCGCCGCCGCCGCCGGCCCCACTGCCCAATCCGCCGGCCGTGCCCACATTGGCGACCTTGGCCTGGTTGACGCTGTTGCTGGCGATGTTGCCGGCGGCGTTGGCCGGACCGGTGGTGATGGCGGCCGTGCCGGTGGAGTTGTTGACCGGGGCGCCCAGGCCGACCACCGCGTCGACCGCTCCGTCGCCCTCGGGACCGCCGATGGTGTTCACCGAGTTGTTGCCGGTGGCGGTGTTGCCGCCGCTGGTGGCGGCGGCGATGCCGTCGTTGGAGACGTTGACCGTCTGGTTGCTGCTCGTGCCGCCGCCGCCGAAGGGGCTGAACGGCGTGAAGGTGGGCGTGCCCGTGCCCGTGGACGTGGTCTGGTTGACGCCCGTCTGGGACTGGTTGCCGGCCGCGTTGGCCTCGCCCGTGTTGATGGTGGCGGTGCCGGTGGACGTGTTGGTGGGCGAGCCGAGGCCGACGTCGGCGTCGACCAGGCCGCCGGTGGTGGCGTTGGGGCTCCCGATGGCGTTGGTGGAGTTGTTGCCGGTGGCCGTGTTGCCCCCCGTGCTCGCCACCCCCGCCCCGCTGTTGCCCACGGTGACGCTGGCCAGCTGGCCGATGGCCAACGGCGCCCGCGCCACGCTGAAAAGGGCCAAACCCGAGACGAGTGCGAGCGAGCCCGCGACCGTGCGCCTACGCCCCTGGCTCCCCAACCGCTGGACGTGCCTCATAACGCAATCTCCCCGCTCTACCGGTGGTCGCAGTCTGTCCTACGGGAGTCTACAGAGCAAGCCTCTCCCCCAGCGGACAATGGTAACCCGAGTCCCCTCCCGGCCCCCGGTCCATGCCTGGGGGACCGCCGGAATCACGGTTCGGTGATGGCGCCCCGCTCGGCGCCGGTGACCAGGCGGGCGTATTTGGCCAGCACTCCCGTGGTGTAGCGGGGCGGGGGCAGCTTCCAGTCCGCCTTGCGGGCGGCCAGGGTGGCATCGTCGACCAGCAGGTCGATGGTGCGGGCGTCGGCGTCGATGACGATCCGGTCGCCGTCGGCCACCACGCAGATGGGCCCCCCGTCGACCGCCTCGGGGGCGACGTGGCCCACGCAGAACCCCCGGGTGCCGCCCGAGAACCTTCCGTCGGTGACCAGGGCCGTGTCGGCGCCCCGGCCCGCCCCCTTGAGGGCGCCGGTGACCGCCAGCATCTCCCGCATCCCCGGTCCTCCCTTGGGCCCCTCGTAGCGGATGACGAGCACGTCGCCGGGACGGATGCGTCCGGCCAGGATCTCCTCCATGGCGGCCGTCTCGCCGTCGAAGACGCGGGCGGTGCCGTCGAAGCGCATGGTGTCGATGCCGGCCACCTTGACCACCGCCCCGTTGGGCGCCAGGGAGCCCCGCAGCACGGCGATGCCGCCCTCGGCGTGGATGGGATCGTCGAGGCGGTGGATGACCCGGCCGTCGGGGGCGGGGGGGTCGAGGGCGGTCAGGTTCTCGGCCATGGTGCGGCCGGTGACGGTGAGGCAGTCGCCGTCGAGCACGCCCGCCTCCAGCAGGTGGCGCAGCACCATGGGGACGCCGCCGACCGCGTCGAGGTCGGCCATGTGGAACTTGCCCCCCGGCCGCATGTCGGCGATGTGGGCCACCCGCCGTCCGATGCGGTTGAAGTCGTCGAGCTCGAGCTCGACCCGGGCCTCGTTGGCGATGGCGAGCAGGTGGAGGACGGCGTTGGTCGACCCGCCCAGGGCGTTCACCACCGCGATGGCGTTCTCGAAGGCGGCCTTGGTGAGGATCTGGCGGGGACGGATACCGGCCTCGACCAGGGCCATCACCGCCTCGCCGCTGGCGTAGGCGTTGTCGTCGCGGCGGCGGTCGACGGCCGGGGCCGACGCCGACCCGGGCAGGCACATGCCCAGCCCCTCGGCCGCGGCGGCCATGGTGTTGGCGGTGAACATGCCCGCGCACGAGCCGATGGTGGGGCAGGCGTTGCGCTCGATGAGGGCCAGCTCGTCGGCGGTGAGGCCTCCGGCGGAGTAGGCCCCGACCGCTTCGAACACGCTCACGATGTCGAGGGCTTCACCCTTGGCACCCCGTCCGGGAAGGATCGTGCCTCCGTAGACGAAGACGGACGGGACGTTCAGCCGGGCGGCCGCCATGAGCATGCCGGGGAGAGACTTGTCGCAGCCGGCGAAGGTGACCAGGGCGTCGAAGCGCTCGGCGTGGACCATGACCTCGACCGAGTCGGCGATCACCTCCCGGCTGACGAGGGAGGCGTGCATGCCCTCGTGGCCCATGGAGATGCCGTCGGACACGGCGATGGTGACGAACTCGATCGGGAAGCCCCCCGCCGCCCGCACCCCGGCCTTGGCCCGCTGGGCCAGCCGGGAGAGCGACATGTTGCAGGGGGTGACCTCGTTCCAGCTGGTGGCCACGCCCACCTGGGGCTTGTCCCAGTCGCCGTCGGTCATCCCGATCGCTCGCAGCATGGCCCGGGCGGGCGCCCGCTCGTACCCGGCGGTGACCTCGTGGCTTCGCAGATCCATGCCGATGATCGTGGCACAGGTAGCCGGGCCCGGCCCCGTAGAATCGTGACCGGCGTGGACCTCGCGAACCGGGACATCCGACAGCGGCTGGCCGACGAGCTCGAGGCGGTGCGGCGGCGGTCGCTCGACCTGTTGGCGCCCCTCGACGACGACGCCCTCGTCCGCCAGCACTCGCCGTTGATGTCGCCCCTGGTCTGGGACCTGGCCCACGTCGGCAACTTCGAGGAGCTGTGGCTGCTGCGGGAGGTGGCCGGGGCCGAACCCATCGACGCCGCCCTCGACGACGTCTACGACGCCTTCCGCCACCCCCGGCCCAACCGTCCGTCGCTGCCGCTGCTGAGTCCGGTCGAGTCCCGCCGCTACCTGCTCGACGTGCGGGGCCGGGCCCTCGACGTCCTCGAGCGGGCTGAGTTGGACGGCGATTCGGCGCGGCCGCTGCTGGCGGGGGGGTTCGTCTACGGGATGATCGTCCAGCACGAGCACCAGCACGACGAGACCATGCTCGCCACCCTCCAGCTCATGGCCGGCGACGGCTACCGGCCCCTGGCGCCTCCCCCGCCGCCGGCGGTCGACCCGGTGCCGTCGGGCGAGGTGTGGATCCCGCCGGGCCCGTTCGTGATGGGCACCGACTCCGAGCCCTTCGCCTACGACAACGAGCGTCCGGCCCACGAGGTCGACCTGCCCGGGTACCGGATCGACGCCGGCCCCGTCACCAACGGGCGCTACCTCGAGTTCGTCCTCGACGGCGGCTACGACCGGCCCGAGTGGTGGGAGGCCGAGGGGTGGGAGTGGCGCACCGAGAACAACGTCGGGCACCCCCAGTTCTGGGTGCCGGAAGGTCGGGACTGTTCCCGGGTGCGGTTCGGTTTCCGGGAGGAGCTGCCCCTCGACGAGCCCGTCCAGCACGTGTGCTGGTACGAGGCCGACGCCTTCGCCCGGTGGGCGGGCAAGCGCCTGCCGACCGAGGCCGAGTGGGAGAAGGCGGCGTCGTGGGGGCCGGACGGGGTCAAGCGCCGCTACCCGTGGGGCGACGAGGCGCCCACCGCCGGGGGGCGGCGGGCGAACCTGGGCGGCGGCCTGTACCGGCCGGCACCCGTAGGGGCCTACCCCGAGGGGGCCAGCGCCTACGGCTGCCACCAGATGATCGGCGACGTCTGGGAGTGGACGGCGAGCGACTTCGACCCCTACCCCGGGTTCTCCTCGTTCCCTTACCGGGAGTACTCCGAGGTCTTCTTCGGCTCGTCCTACAAGGTGTTGCGGGGCGGGTCGTGGGCCACCTCCCCGGCCGCGGTGCGGAACACGTTCCGCAACTGGGACTACCCCATCCGCCGCCAGATCTTCTCCGGGTTCCGCTGCGCCCGCAGCGCGTAACCCCATGTGCCGCTTCATCTCCTATCTCGGTCCGCCGGTGTCGCTGGCGTCGGTGGTGCTCGACCCGCCGCACGGCCTGAAACGCCAGGCCTGGGCGCCGAGACACCAGCGGATGGGAGCGATCAACGTCGACGGGTTCGGGGTGGGGTGGTACGACTTCGGCCGGCGGCCGGAGCCCGCCCGCTACCGCACCGCCCGCCCCATCTGGGCCGACCGGTCTTTCGAGAGCCTGGCCGGGCTGGTGGTGGCGCCCGCCCTGGTGGCGGCGGTGCGCGACGCCACACCCCCGTCGCCGGTGGAGGAGACGGGCAGCCAACCGTTCACGTCGGGGCCGTGGCTGTTCGTCCACAACGGCAAGGTCGAGGGATGGGGGGTCGACCCGTCGGTGAAAGCGGCCTTGCGACGGCCGCTGTCCGACCGGCGGGCGGCGGGGGTGGAGGGCGGCGCCGACTCCGAGATCCTCTTCGCCCTCGTCCTCGACGCCCTCGACGGGGGGGCGGGGCCGGCCGAGGCCTTGGCCGCGGTGGTCGAATCCGCCCAGGCCGTGGCCCCGTCGATCCTCAACCTCCTGCTCACCGACGGCCACCAAGTGGCGGCCACCACTGGCGGCGACTCGCTGTTCGTCCTCCGGGGCGAAGCGTCGGTCGTGGTCGCGTCCGAGCCCTACGACGACGACCCCGCCTGGGAGCGGGTGCCGGACGGGTCGATGGTGGAAGCCCGTCCCGGATGGGTAACGACGGTGGCGCGGTGACTCCTCGGATCGACGTCCACCTCGCCCCGGGGGCCATGCGGGCCGCCCTGCGGGCCGACGTGGCCGACGGGCTGACCTCCACGCCCAAGGAACTGCCGCCCAAGTGGTTCTACGACGACGTCGGGTCGCGGCTGTTCGACGAGATCACCCGCCTGCCCGAGTACTACCCGACCCGCCGGGAGCGGTGCATCCTCGAGCACCACGCGGCCGACGTCGCCCGCCTGAGCGGGGCCGACACGCTGGTCGAGCTGGGCTCGGGAACGTCGGAGAAGACCAGGCTCCTCCTCGACGCCTTCCTGGCCCGGGAGGCCGGCGGCGGCGAGGGCGGCGGCGGCGCCTTCCGGCGCTTCGTGCCCTTCGACGTGAGCGAGACCACCCTGCGGGAGGCGGCGGCGGCGGTGGCCGTCGAGTACCCCACGGTGCAGGTCCACGCGGTGGTGGGCGACTTCGAGCACCACCTGGGCACCCTGCCCGCCGGCGGGCGGCGGCTGGTGGCCTTCCTCGGCGGCACCATCGGCAACCTCGACCCCAAGCCCCGGGCCCAGTTCCTGGCCGACCTGGCCGCGGGGACTGGTCCCCGGCGACAGCCTCCTGCTCGGCACCGACCTGGTGAAGGACGTCGACCGCCTGGTGGCCGCCTACGACGACGACGCCGGCGTCACCGCCGCCTTCAACCGCAACGTCCTCGCCGTCGTCAACCGCGAGCTCGACGCCGACTTCGTCCCCGACCGCTTCACCCACGTCGCCCTCTTCGACGAGGAGCAGGAGTGGATCGAGATGCGGCTGCGGTCGGACGTGAGGCAGGCGGTGCGGATCGACGACCTCGACCTGGTCGTCGACTTCGAGGCGGGCGAGGAGATGCGCACCGAGATCAGCGCCAAGTTCCGGCGCCAGGGCGTGGAGTCGGAGCTGGCGGCCGCCGGCCTCGCCCTCACCCGGTGGTGGACCGATCCCGCCGGCGATTTCGCCCTGTCACTCTCCTTCAAGGAGTAGCCCGGGGCCAACAACAAAAGAAGAAGCCCGGTCCCTGGGGACCGGGCTTCTCGTGTTCTGTCGGATGGCGCGGGACGGCTAGCCGCCGCCTCCCGGATCGGGCGGCTCATCCTGGCCGTCGGTGGCCCCCGCCTCGAAGGCGGTGAGGGCCTCGGACGTGGCCGGGTCGAGCGCACTCAGGACGCTGCGGTTGTGGGTGACCGCGGGCGGGGTCTCGAGCGGGCGGAACTCGGGGTTGACCGGCGGGCCCGCCGCCTCGGGTGCGGCGTAGACCACCGGGGTGAAGCTCTGCTCGCTCCGGCGGACCAGGGCCCCCAGGGCGATGGCCAGCATGCCCAGGCCGACCAGCGGCAGCAGGTTGCTACCGGTGCGGGCCAGCGGCGGGGCAGCCACGGTGGGCGGCCGGGTGGTGCTGGTGGTCGTGGAGGGCAGGGTGCTGCCGGCCGGCGGCACGGTGACCACCGGGGCCAGCGTGGTGCTGGTGGTGGTGGTGGCGGCCGGGGCCACGGTGGTGGTCGTGGCCCGGGTGGTGGTGGTGGTGGCCGGGACCGTGGTGGTGGTGGTGGTTGTGGTGGCCGGGATCGTGGTGGTTGTGGTCGTGTGGTCGCCGGGATGGTCGAGGTGGTCGTGGTGGTGGTGGCGCCCGGGATCGTGGTGGTGGTGGTGGTCGACGTCGACGTGGTGGAGGTGGACGAGGTGGTGCTGGTCGACGTGGAGGTGCTGGTGGACGTCGAGGTGGAGGTGCTGGTGGACGTGGACGTCGAGGTGGAGGTGGACGTCGAGGTGGTGGTCACCAGGTTGACGTCGGGGCCGTTGGCGGAGCAGTTGACCTCGGCCAGGACGATCTCGACGACGCCGAGCAGGCTGCCCAGGCCGGGCAGCACGGTGATGTGCGCGCCCCGGACCTGGATGGCGGTAGCGCCGACCGAATTGGAGATCGTCTGCTCGTTGAGCGTGACCTCGAGGATGCCGGGGAGCGTGAGGTTGGTGTTGGCTGCGGGAGAGCCGAGGATCGGGGTGCCGCCCAGGACACCGCCCACGATCTCGGTGAAGCCGGAGGAACCGTCGCCGTTCGACGTGCACTGCGCCTCGACGGCGTCGATGGCGAGTGAGCCGAGGCCGATGAGGACGTCGGCCACGGTGGCCCGGGCGTGGGAGAAGGCGTTGTGACCGGTGGGGTCGCCGGCGGCGACGCCGCTGCCGTCGACCGAGCCGGTGAGCACGCCCAGGCTCAACAGGCCGGGAATGGAGAGGGGGATGGCGGACTGGGCGGTGGGCCCGTAGCCGTCGGTGGGCTCGGTGGCCGTGCCCGACACGGCCGGCGTCGGCGCCAGGAGCTGGCCCAGGAGGCCCGACTGGATGGTGGCGCCGTAGGCGTCGCTCGACACCGAGTCGACGTCGGCGATGGCCGATGGGGTGACCGCCGCCAGGATGATGGCCATGACCGGTATGCCGGCGATAGCGACCGCTCGTATCCTCGACCTACGACCTGCGATCATCTCAGCACTCCTTCGAAAGGTCTGGCGCTCCCCACCCCGCACCCCGCCCGAGTTCAAGACGACGACGGGCGAACCTTAGTCGACCGGCTCCCGCGATACGAGTTTGCTGACAAGAAACCCGAAAGGCCCGGCTCCCAAACAGGAGCCGGGCCTTTCGTCACTCACGAGGCTTAGGGGCGTGGGCCGGGATCGTCGTCGCCGAACGCCGACAGGGCGTCTCGGGCGGCGGCGTCGAGCGGGTTGCGGCGCACCCGGCGGCGGGCGGCGGAGGGCCGGGAGTCGACCGGGTGGAACTGGATCGGGGCGGGCGGGGCGATCGGGGCGGCGGGCGCCTCGGTGGCGACCAGGAGGAAGCCCTCACTGCGGCGGACCAGCACACCGAGGGCGATGGCCAGCAAGCCGATGGCAACCATGGGCATGGCGCTGGAACCGGTGCGGGCCAGCGGCGGCGGCACCGTCACCACCGGAGCCCGGGTGGTGGTGGTGGTCGGCGGAAGGGTGCTCCCGGCCGGCGGCACGGTGACGACCGGGGCGATGGTGGTGCTGGTGGTGGTGGTCGCCGCCGGGGCGACGGTGGTGCTGGTCGTGCTGGTCGTGCTGGTGGAGGTGGTGGTGGTCGTGGTGGCCCCGACGACCGTGGTGGTGGTCGTGGTGGTGGTGGCGGGGATGGTGGTGGTGGTCGTGGTGGTGGTGGGGGCCGTCGTGGTGGTCGTGGTGGTCGTGGTGGTGGTGGGGACCACGTTGACGTCGGGCCCGTTGGCCGAGCAGTTGGACTCGGCCAGGACGATCTCGACGACGCCCAGCAGGCTGCCCAGGCCCGGCAGGACGGTGACGTGGGCGCCCCGGACCTGGATGGCGGTGGCGCCGATCGAGTTGGAGATCGTCTGCTCGTTCAGCGTGACCTCGAGGATGCCGGGGAGCGTGAGGGCGGTGTTGGCCGCAGGGGAGCCGAGGAGCGGGGCGCCGCCCAGCACCCCGCCGATGATCTCGGTGAAGCCGCTGGAGCCGCTGCCGTTCGACGTGCACTGGGTCTCGATGGCGTCGATGGCGAGCGATCCGAGACCGATGAGGACGTCGGCGACGCTGGCCCGGGCGTGGGAGAAGGCGTTGTGACCGGCCGGTTCGCCGGCGGCGACCCCACTGCCGTCGACGGAGCCGGTGAGCACGCCGAGGCTGAGCAGGCCGGGGATGGAGAGGGGGATGGCGGACTGGGTGATCGGGCCGTAGCCGTCGACGGGCTCGGTGGCGGTGCCCGACACGGCCGGCGTCGGCGCCAGCAGCGCGCCCAGGAGGCCCGACTGGATGGTGGCCCCGTAGGCGCTGCTCGTCACCGAGTCGACGTCGGCCTGGGCCGACGGGGCCAGGGTGGCCAGGATGATGGCCGCGATCGGGATGCCCGCAAGCGCGGCGGCCCGGATCCTCGACGTTCGAGAAGCGATCATCCCCCGGACTCCTCCTGTTGGTTCCTGCCCTACCGCCGTCCCACCCGCACCTGCTCCCGCTCGAGCAGACGGCGTAACCTATCCGAGCGGGCAACCCTCACGCCAGTATTGAGGGAGAACCTTTTGTAAACGCTCAGCGTGCTTCCCGCTGCTCTACGTGGTAACTCCAAAGCTCAGTGCCCGTGGCCACCGGCCCCCCACGATCTGGTGACGGTTACCGCCCTGTGAGGGCTGTAAGTGTCACCGGTTCGGCACTCCCCTGCGACTTGTGACTGTTACCGCCCTGTGAGGGCTGTAAGTGTCACCGGTTGCCGGCAGCGAGGTCGCGAAGGCGGGCGTTGACGGCCTTTCCGTCGGCCTGGCCCTGGGTGGCGGCCATGACCTTGCCCACGAAGAAGCCGGCCAGCCTGGCCTCGCCGTCCTTGAAGCGGGCCCACTCGCCGGGGTTGTCGGCCACCACCTGGTCGACCACCCCGGCCAGGGCGTCGACGCCGAGGGCCTCGAAGCCGCGGGCCGTGGCGATCGCCACCGGGTCGCCGCCGCCGGCCAGCACCTCGGCCAGGACCTGCTTGGCCTGGGTGGAGGTGAGGCGCCCGTCGCCCTCCATCACCAGGACGGTCGTGAACGCGGCCCCGTCGACGTCGGCCGGCGCCACGTGGCCCGCGGCCACCTCGTTGGCGGCCCGGTTCAACGCCAGCCGGGGGTCGGCGCCGCCGGCGATGGCCGCCGTCACCAGGTCGTCGAGGCCGAGGGCGACCACCGTCACCACTGCCTTGTCGTCGGCGCCCACGCCCGCGGCCGCGGCCAGCGAGCGGCGGCGGTCGGCGGGCAGGGCGGGCAGGGCGGCGGCCACCGCGTCCCGCCACTCGTCCGACGGGGCCAGCGGCACCAGGTCGGGCTCGGGGAAGTAGCGGTAGTCGTAGGCCTCCTCCTTGGAACGCATCGACGACGTGCGGCCCGCGTCCTCGTTCCAGTGCCGGGTCTCCTGGACGACCTTCTCCCCCGCCTCCAGCAGCCCGATCTGGCGCCTGACCTCGTAGTCGACAGCCCGTCCGAGGGACCGCACCGAGTTGAGGTTCTTGATCTCGGCCCGGGTCCCGAGGGTGGCCGAGCCCGCCGGCCGGACCGACACGTTGGCGTCGATCCGCAGCGACCCCTCCTCCATGCGGGCGTCGGAGGCCCCGATCGCCACCAGGATGGCCCGCAGCTCGTTCACGTAGGCCCGGGCCTCGTCTGCCGAGCGGATGTCGGGCTCGCTGACGATCTCCACCAGGGGCACCCCGGCCCGGTTGTAGTCGACCAGGGCGTAGTCGGCCCCGTGGATGCGCCCGCTCTCGCCCACGTGGGTGGTCTTGCCCGTGTCCTCCTCCATGTGGGCCCGGGTGACGCCGATGCGGGTGCCGTCGGGGAGGTCGAGGTGGCCGCCGACGTTGATGGGCTGGTCGTACTGGCTGACCTGGTAGTCCTTCGGCATGTCCGGATAGAAGTAGTTCTTCCGGTGGAAGACCGAGGGCAGCACCTCGCAGTGCAGGGCCGTACCGACGGCCATGGCCAGCTCCACCGACCGCCGGTTGAGCACGGGCAGCGATCCCGGCAGGCCGAGGCAGACGGGGCACACGTTGGTGTTGGGCTCGTCGCCGAAGACGTTGGGGCAGCCGCAGAACAGCTTGGTGGCGGTGGCCAGCTCGCAGTGGACCTCCAGCCCGATCACCGTCTCCCAACTGGCGAGTGACGGCCGATCAAGGCCTTCGCCGAACGGCCCTCCGTTCCAGGGCGGCCGCGGCCCGGAAGAGCACCGGCTCGCCGAGGGCGGGGGCGTAGAGCTGGATGCCGACGGGCATCCCGTCGTCGCCCGTGCCGAAGGGGACCGACACCGCCGGGTGGCCGGCCAGGTTGGACGGGATGGTGCACACGTCCGACAGGTACATGGCCAGGGGATCGTCGCTCTTGGCCCCCAGGGGGAAGGCGGTGGTGGGCGAGGTGGCCGACAGCAGCAGGTCGAACTGGGCGTAGGCCGCCTCGAGGTCGCGGATGAGGAGGGTGCGGACCCGCTGCGCCTGCCCGTAGTAGGCGTCGTAGTAGCCGGCGGACAGGGCGTAGGTGCCGAGCATGATGCGGCGCTTGACCTCGGGCCCGAAGCCGGCGGCGCGGGTGGCCCCGTACATGGCGGTGACGTCGCCAGTGCTGTCGGGACCAGGGTCGACCCGCAGCCCGTACCGCACCCCGTCGTACCGGGCCAGGTTGCTCGACGCCTCGGCGGTGGCGATGAGGTAGTAGGCGGACAGGCCGAGGGTGACCGACGGCACCGACACCTCGTCGACCTTGGCCCCCTCCGCCGCCAGGGCGGCCGCGGCCTCGGTGAGGCGGGCCCCGACGTCGGGGTCGAGTCCGTCGACCAGTTCCCGCACGACGCCCACCCGCAGACCCTCGACGCCCTCGCCCAGCACGCCGCTCACCCGGGGCGCGGGCCCGGCGATCGACGTGGAGTCGAGCGGATCGTGGCCGCCGATGACCTCGAGGAGGGCGGCCGCGTCGGCCACCGTGGCCGCGAACGGGCCGATCTGGTCGAGGGACGAGGCGAAGGCCACCAGCCCGTACCGGGACACCACGCCGTAGGTGGGCTTCATGCCCACCACCCCGCACAGGGCCGCCGGCTGGCGGATGGACCCGCCGGTGTCGGAGCCCAGGGCCAGTGGGGCGAAGCCGGCCGCCACCGCCGCCGCGCTCCCCCCGCTCGATCCCCCCGGCACCCGGGACGGGTCGTGGGGGTTGCGGGTGGGCCCGAACGCCGAGTTCTCGGTGGACGATCCCATGGCGAACTCGTCCATGTTCGTCTTGCCCACGATGATCGCCCCCGCCTCCCGCAGCCGGGAGACCACGGTGGCGTCGTACGGCGGCCGCCACCCCTGGAGGATGCGCGAGCCGCACGTGGTGGGAATGCCCCGGGTGGCGAGGTTGTCCTTGAGCGCCACCGGCACGCCGGCCAGGGGCCCGGGGTCGTCCCCCGCCGCGATCCTCCGGTCGATCACGTCGGCCGCGCCCAGGGCGTCGGCGTGGAGCACCAGGTTGAAGGCGTGCAGCTCCGGCTCGCGGGCGGCGATGGCCTCCAGGTGCGCTTCCACCACCTCCCGAGCCGACCGTCGGCGGGCACGGACGTCGGCCACGATCTCGACCGCGGTCACGTTTCGGCGCTCACGGGGCCTCACCGAGGATGCGGGGGACCTTGAACCGGCCCGACTCGGCCGCCGGCGCCGCCGCCAGCACCTCGTCGCGGTCGAGGCTCGGGCGCACCACATCGTCCCGGAGGACGTTGACCAGGGGCAGGGGATGGGCCGTCGGAGGTACGCCGGTCGTGTCGAGGGCGGCCACGTCGGCCGCGTGGTCGAGCACCGCCGCCAGCTGGCCGGTGAACTCGTCGATCTCCTCGTCGGTCAGCGCCAGCCGGGCCAGCACGGCCACGTGCACCACGTCGTCCCGGCTCAGCGCACAAGTTTCTCCACCGGCCCATCGTAGGACCGGGTCCGTCCCGGCTCAGCCCGCTTTCGTGACCCGGCGGGCGAAGGCGACCACCGCCGCTTCCAGCACGTCCCGCTCCACGTCGAGGGTGGCCAGGTGGAAGCTCTGCTCGAGGATCACCCGCTCCACCGGGCCGGCCACGCCCTCGGCCAGCATGTCGCTCGACACCGCCGGCACCACGTGGTCGTGGCCGCTGGTGACGATCAGCGTCGGGCACGTCACCCGGCCCAGCCGTCCCACCAGCTCGTCCTGGGCCTCGAACAGGGAGAGCATGGGCTCGATGGGCCACTCGGGATAGGCCACCTCCCGGGCGCCGGGTTCGGAGACGTCGTTGGCCGGGCCCGGCACGTACGGGTGACCGGCGGCCACGAACGCCCGCAGCAGCTCCCGGAACGACTCCGCCGGCGGGTCGATCATGGGGTTGAGGCACGCCAGGCCGGCGACACCGTCGACACGGGACGTCGCCAGCCACGTGGCCAGCGTCCCGCCCATCGACAGCCCGGCCACGACGGCCCGCTCATGGCGGGCGGCCAGCTTGTCCCACGCCTCCTCGGCCGCCCCCACCCAGTCCTCCCACCGCCGGGCGTCGAGGTCTTCGACGGTGGTGCCGTGGCCGGGCAGGAGGGGGACGTCGACGTCGAAACCGGCTCCGGTGAGGGCCGCGGTCAGACCCTCCACGCTCTGGGGCGTGGATGTGTAGCCGTGGAGGAGGAGGACGCCGGCCATGTTCCGGTCAGGCTATTGGGCACGGCTACGGTGCATCCGATGGACCGGTACCCCTTTCTCTCCGACGACTGGGTCGCGGCCGCCCGCAAGATCCGGGCGGAGTTCGGCGCCGTCGAGGAGGGCGTGCCGGACAACATCCGCATGAACCAGGTCATCACCGAGGTGCCGTTCGGCGAGGGCACCATCAACGCCCACGTCGACACCACGTCCGGCGCCCTGGAGATGGACATCGGCCACCTCGACCGGGCCGACGTCACCGTCACCCTCGACTACGACACGGCCAAGTCGGTCTTCGTCGACGGCACCGTGTCCGCAGCCATGACCGCCTTCATGGCGGGCAAGGTCCGGGTCCAGGGGGAGATGGCCAAGCTCCTGGCCGCCCTCCAGCAGCTGACCCCGCCCGACGGGTCGGCCGCCACCGACATCCAGCAGCGCATCCGCGACATCACCGAATAGCACCGCCGGCGGCCTCTAGCGGCGGACGCCCCGCATGGCGGCGTCGAGCGCGGCGACGGTCCAGCGGGAGTCCCGGACCACCTTGGCCGCTTCGTCGAGGGTCCACGGGCGGAAGCGCTGCACCAGGCCGCCGTGGACGAGGAAGACCTCGCCGGTGAGGGTGCACGCCTCGGACGCCAGCCACGCCACCACGGGGGACACGTTGCCCGGGTGCCAGGCGTCGAAGGTCTCGGGCGCGGTCGGGGCGGCCACCACGCCCGCCAGCCACGGGCTCGACTCCGTCATCCGGGAGCGGGCCAGGGGGGCCACGGCGTTGACCCGCACCCCGTAGCGCTCGAGCTCGGCCGCGGTGATGACGGTGAGGGCGGCGATGCCCGCCTTGGCCGACCCGTAGTTGGACTGGCCGACGTTGCCGATGAGGCCCGAGGTCGAGGTGGTGTTGACGATCGCCGCCTTCACCGGCCGTCCGGCCTCGGCCTGCGCCTTCCAGCGGGCGGCCGCCCAGCGGGTGGTGACGAAATGGCCCCGGAGGTGCACCCGCACCACGTCGTCCCACTCGTCGGCGGTCATGTCGACGAGGTAGCGGTCGCGGAGGTTGCCGGCGTTGTTGACGAGGATGTGGAGGTCGCCGAAGGTGGACACCGCCGACTCGATCAGGCGCCGGCCGCCGTCCCAGTCGCTGACATCGTCGTGGTTGGCCACCGCCTCGCCCCCCGCGGCCCGGATCTCCTCCACCACGGCGACGGCCGCGCCGCCCCTGTCGGACCCGGTGCCGTCGAGCGCGGCCCCGACGTCGTTGACCACCACCCGGGCCCCCTCCCGGGCGAAGAGGAGGGCGTGCTCCCGGCCGATGCCGCCACCGGCGCCGGTGATCACCGCCACCCGGCCGGCGAGGGCGCCGCCGGCCCCGGCGGCGTCGGTCACAGCAGGTAGATCGTGACCGACGCGCCCGGCTTGACCTTGGTGCCCTCCGAGGGGATGGCGACGAACACGTCGCCGCCGGACGGCCCGAACTTGCCGCCCACCTCCAGCCCCACCGCCTGGAGGGCGGCGGCGGCCTCGTCGACGGACAGCCCGATGAGCTTGGGCACCGCCGGCTGGCCCTTGGAGACGGTGATGGTGATGGTGGTGCCCCGGGTGACTTTCACGCCGGCCGCGGGGTCGGTGGCGGTGACCCTGCCCGCCGAGTCGTCGTCGTCGGTGTAGACGTCGATCCGCTCCGCCTCCAGGTCGAGGGCGTCGAGGGCGGACACGGCCTCGTCGTAGCTCTTCCCGGCCAGGTTGGGCAGCTCCCGGGGCGCGGGGCCGTCGGAGACGGTGAGATCGACGGTGGCGCCCTTGGGCGGGGTCTCGCCCTTCCGGGTCCAGTCGAGGACTCCGCCCGCAGGCACGGCCTCGTCGTTGCGGGTGGTGACGGTGCCGACGACGTGGCCCACGGCCTCGATGGCCTGGCGGGCACCGGCCTCGTCGAGGGCGGCGAGATCGGGGACGGGGGTGGGTGCAGGGCCCTTGGAGACGACGAGGGTGACCCGCTGGCCCTCCTTGAGCGCGGCCTCGCCCCCGCCCGGCGGGCTCTGCACCTTCACCTCGCCCGGCGTCGACCCGTCGAAGAACTCCTGACGGATCTGGACGTCGAACTTGAGGGCGCGCAGGGCGGTGGCCGCCTCCAGCTCGGTCTGGCCGACGACGTTGGGCAGGGGGTGGCTGGGCGCCCGGTTGTTGACGAGCAGGTACGACCCGGCGCCGACGCCTCCGGCGAGGATCAGGAAGAGGAGGACGAGGTAAGGCCACTTGCGCCGGCGGCGGCGTCCGGCCCGGGAGAGCTCGGGCGGGACGTAGGGGGCGGCGGGCGGCGGCGGGGGCGGCACCTGGCGGGTGACGGCGGTGGGCGCGGCCTGGCGCACGGTGGCGTCGCCCGGGGCCGAGGTGGGCACGAACGGCGTGGCGCCGGTGGGCTCGGGCCCGGGCCCGCGGGCGGCCACCAGCCCGGTGGCGTCGGGATCGGCGGCGGGGCGGACGATCGGCGGCGCCGCCGCCGCCGCGGCCGCGTTGCCGGCGGTGGCGGCAGCGGTGGCGCCCGCCGCCGCCGAGGCGGCCGCGGCGCCGGAGCGGGGGCCGACGTCGGTGGGGTCGGCGACCACGTCCATCTCGTCGACGGTGGCGGCGCCGGCGAGGGGCAGGGGCTCGGGCGTGGGCAGGGTGAGGGCGACCGACTGGAGGGCGCTGGCCATCCCGGCCGCGTCGAGGCGTTCGGCCGGGTCGGGACGTCCTGCTCGCGCCACCACCGCCGCCAGCGGCCCCATCTCGGCCGGGGGCTCGATGGGCCGGTCGAGGCGGCCCATGAGGGTGGCGACGGTGGTGTCGGCGGCGAAGGGCACCTTCCCGGTGACGGCTTCCACCAGCACCAGGGCCAGCGAGTACACGTCGGCCCGTCCGTCGATGGGCGCGCCGCTCACCTGCTCGGGCGACGCGTAGCGGGCGGTGCCGAGGACGGCGCCGATGGGCTCGGTCCACGCCGCCTCGGCCAGGGCCCGGGCCAGCCCGAAGTCGCCGATGCGCAGGCGGCCGTCGTCGTCGAAGAGGAGGTTGGCCGGCTTGATGTCGCGGTGGACGAGCCCCCGCCGGTGGGCGTAGTCGAGCCCCCGGGCCGCTTCCAGCCCGACGAGGAGGGCCTGGGACGGGCTCAGCCGCCGGCCCCGGTCGAGAACCGAGCGCAGGCTGCCGCCGCCCAGGTACTCGCAGACGAGGTAGGGACCCTCCGCCTCCTCGCCCCAGTCGTAGACGGCCATGACGTTGGGATGGTTGAGGGCGGCCGCGGCCCGGGCCTCGGCGCGGAAGCGCTTGAGGAAGGCCTCGTCGTCGGCCAGGGCGGGGTGGAGCATCTTGACCGCGACCCGTCGGCGCAGCCGGACGTCGTCGGCCACGAACACGTGCCCGGAGCTGCCGCTGCCGACCGGCGCCAGCAGCCGGTAACGGTCGCCGAGGACGCGACCGATGTGGTCGGCCATCCGCGTCGAACCCACGTAGGCGAGGTTACCGTGCCCGACCCCGCCCACCGAGGCATGCTCCCCCTGTGAGAATGACGCCACCGTGCATCCCGTGACCAGCAACGACGACCGGACGACCTCCCGGTGAAGCGGCGCATCATCATGACCTTGATCGCGGCGGTGGCCGTGGCCGGGTTCGTCTGGGCCTTCTCCGAGCCCAAGCAGGACCCGCTGGGGCCGCTCCCCCCGGCCGTCGAGCGGGTCTCCCCGCCCGGTGGCGACCTCGACCTGCGCCAGACCACCATCGCCGCCGACCTCGCCCCCGGCTTCACCGGCTACCTCCTCTTCGACGGCGTAGAGGTGGCCCGCGACGACCTCGTCATCGTCCCCGCCCTCAACAGCATCACCCTCATGCCCCAGCCCGGCAGCGACTACGAGGAGATCCAGCCCGGTTCCCACTGCGCCACCGTCGTCTACAACCAGATCGGCCAGACGGAGGAGGCGGGCCGGTTCCAGTGGTGCTTCAAGCTCCACTGAGCTCCGGTGCCCGTGGCTGACATCGAGCCCGACGGCGACTGCCGGTTCTGCGAGATCGTCGCCGGCCGCTCACCGGCGGCCGTCGTCCTCGACGAGGAGCACGCGGTCGGGTTCCTCGACGTGCGCCCGGTCTTCCCCGGCCACGTCCTGCTCGTCCCCCGGGGCCACCACGAGGCCCTCGCCGACCTGCCCGCCGACGCAGTCGGGCCGCTCTTCCTCACCGTCCGCCGGCTGACGGTGGCGGTGGAGGCGGCGATGGAGGCGGAGGGGACGTTCGTGGCCGTCAACAACAAGGTCAGCCAGAGCGTTCCCCACCTGCACGTGCACGTGGTGCCCCGCCGGCGCAAGGACGGCCTGCGGGGCTTCTTCTGGCCCCGCACCCGCTACGCCGACGACGCCGCCATGGAGGAGGTGGCGGCCCGCATCCGCTCCGCCCTCTAGCTGGGTCAGAGGCGGCGGGTGAGCATCCTCCGCCACTCGTCGGCCAGGGCTGCGACCGCCAGCATCTCCTCGATGACCTCGGGGGACCCGTGGCCGGGCCGGGCCGCGTCGTGGACCGCGAACACGGTGACGCCACCCGGGTGCTGCTCGACGACGGAGATCGGCCCCGCCACCGGCACCGCCCCCTCCTCCAGGACTCGGAGGTACCAGCCGGTTCGGCCGGCGTCCTTGAGCCGGTTGGCGATGTCACCCCGGCCCCGGTGGAGGGCGAGCTTGTAGCACGGCCAGCGGGGCTGGCAGACCTCGAGGAGGGCGTCGCCCCATCGCCACCGGTCGCCGATGCACACGTCGTCCTCCCGCCAGCCGGCGGTGGACAGGTTCTCGCCGAAGGGCGCCGGGCCCAGGTCGGGGTCCTCCAGCTCGGCCGCCCACGCCGGGAGGTGCTCCGACGGGTAGGCGTAGACCGCCTTGTCCCGCCCGCCGTGGTCGACCAGATCGGCGACGCCGTCGCCCTCCAAGCCGATCGACGACAGCCACAGCTCGACGGTGCCGGCGTCCACCGGCTTCTTGGCGATCCCGCTCGTCACCGGATGGCCCCGGTGCATCCCCAGATACGTCGGCAGGCCCACGTTCACCGCCTTCAGACCGACGGAACGCCTCACCCGGGAACCGTCCCCGTCTCCAGCAGGTGGAGGAAGGTGTCCTCGTCGATGACGGGCACGTTGCACGCCTCGGCTTTGGCCAGCTTGGCCGCCCCCGATTCGGTGCCGGCCACCAGGAAGGCCGTCTTCTTCGACACGCTCCCCGGCGACGAGCCGCCCCGGGCCTTCACCGCCTCCACCGCCGCCTCCCGGGACATGGTGGCCAGGGTCCCCGTGACCACTACTGCCATCCCTTCGAGGGTCTGGGGGAGGCCGGAGTCGGGACGGCCGCCGGTGAAGTTCACGCCCGCCGTGCGCAGCTTGTCGACGATGGCCAGGTTGGTCTCCAGGGCGAAGAACCGGGCCACGCTGTGGGCGATCACCGGCCCGACGCCGCCGGCCGCGGCCAGCTCGGCCTCCGCCGAGGCGATGATGCGGTCGAGGTCGCCCATGGCGTCGGCCAGCACCTCGGCCCCCCGTCCCCCGAGGTGGCGGATGCCGAGGGCCACGAGCAGGTTGGGGAGGGGCCGGGTCTTCGACGCCTCGATGGCGGCCAGCAGGTTGTTGGCCGAGATCTCGGCGAAGCCCTCCAGGGTCATGAGCTTGTCGTGGCTGAGCGCGTAGATGTCGCCCACGTCCGAGACGAGGCCGGCGTCGATGAGCTGCATCACCCGCTTCTCGCCCAGGTGCTCGATGTCCATGGCCCCCCGGGAGGCGAAGTGGGCGATGCGCTGCACCCGCTGTCCGGGACAGTCGGCGTTGGTGCAGAAGGTGTCGCTCTCCCCCTCCTCCCGCACCAGCGGCAAGGTGCAGATGGGGCAGGTGGTGGGGAACTCCCACTCGGGCAGCCCCGGGGGACGCTTCGACAGCACCGGCGCCACCACCTCGGGGATGACGTCGCCCGCCTTGCGCACGACCACCGTGTCGCCGGGACGGACGTCCTTCACCCGCACCTGGTCCTGGTTGTGGAGGGTGGCCAGGCGCACTGTCGACCCGCTCACCCGCACCGGCTCCAGCTGGGCGAACGGGGTGGCCTTCCCGGTGCGGCCGATCGACACCATGATGTCGATGAGGGTGGTGGTGGCCTCTTCCGGCGGGAACTTGTAGGCGATGGCCCACCGGGGCGACTTCGAGGTCGACCCGAGCTCGGTGCGTTGGGCCAGGTCGTCGACCTTCACCACCGCCCCGTCGATCTCGTAGTCGAGGCTGTGGCGGTGGTCGAGCCAGTGGCGGCAGTACTCGTCGACCTTGGCCAGGTCGTCGAGCGTCTGGATGTTGGGGTTGACGGGCAGGCCGACGGCGGCGAGGAAAGCGAGGGTCTCGGAGTGGCGGCGGAAGGCTGGCCCGCCCTCCACCGCACCCAGTTGGTAGGAGAAAAAGCGCAGGTCACGGCTGGCGGTGATGCGGGGGTCCTTCTGCCGGAGCGACCCCGCGCCCGAGTTGCGAGGGTTGGAGAACAGTCTCAGCCCAGCCTCGCCCTGGCGCTGGTTGAGCTCCTCGAAGGCGGACAGGGGCATGTAGACCTCGCCCCGCACCTCCAGCAGGTGGGGGACGTCGTCGCCCGTCAGCCGCTCGGGCACGTCGGCGATGGTGCGGACGTTCTCGGTGAGGTCCTCCCCCGTCACTCCGTCGCCCCGGGTCGCGGCTCGCACGTAGCGACCGTCCTCGTAGGTGATCGACATGGCCAGACCGTCGATCTTGAGCTCGCACACGTAGTCGACGTCGCCCGAGATGTAGCGCTCCATGCGCTTGCCCCACGCCACCAGCTCGTCGAAGCCGAAGGCGTTGTCGAGCGACATCATCGGGACCCGGTGGCGGACGGGCGTGAACAGCGACGACGGCGCCGCTCCCACCTTCTGGGTGGGCGAGTCGGGGGTGGCCAGCTCGGGGTGCTCGGCCTCCAGGGCCCGCAGCTGGCGGACGAGGGCGTCGTACTCGGCGTCGGAGATCTCGGGGTCGTCGAGGGCGTGGTAGCGCTCGTTGTGGTACTCGATGAGGCCGCGCAGCTCCTGGGCCCGGGCTGCCGGATCGGGTCGCACCATGGGGCCAGCGTAGATTCCGGCCCCGTGGTTCTCCCGCCCCCCAGCCGTCTCGTGCCCTGGCTGCTGCGGGGATTGTGGGTGGCCCTGCCCTTCACCGTGGGCCCGGCCCTGGCCGACGCCCTCGACTCGGCCGGCGACCCGGTGCGGACGGTGGCATCGCTCGGCCTGTGGGTCGGGTGGGCGGTGGGGGTGGCCGCGACGCTGGTCGCCCACCCGGTGACGCTCACCGGGCTGCGGGTGCTGGCGCCGGCGGTGGTGGTTGCCTCCTTGGCCGCGGCGGCGGACGGGGTTTCGTCGGCGCTGGCCGTGGTGTGGGCACTGGTGACGGCGGCCTGGGCCTTCACCCCTGCCATCGGGGAGGCGTGGGTGAACGGTCCCGCCTATCCCAACGAGCGTCGCTACCCGCTGCGGGCGCCGGGGGCGATGCTGGCCGGGCCCTTGGTACTGGCGTGGGCCCTGCTGATGGCGTCGGTGGCGTCGGGCCCGCTGCTGCTGGCCGCCCGGCAGTGGGTGGCGGGGGCGCTGGCGCTGGCCGCGGGGGCGCCGCTGGCGTGGTTGCTGACCAAGTCGTTGCACAACCTGTCCCGGCGGTGGGCGGTGTTCGTGCCCGTGGGGATGGTGCTGCACGATCCCATCACCCTCCTGGATCCGGTGCTCTTCCAACGGCCGACGGTGGCCCGGGTGGGGCCCGCGGCCGCCGGCACCGAGGCCCTCGACCTCAGCCAGCGAGCCCCCGGCCTGACCTTGGAGATGGCCCTCAAGGAGGAGGTGACCTTCACCCTCCTGGTGCCCCTGAAGCGCGACGGCCGGTCGGCAACGACCACGAAGTTCCTCTTCACCCCCACCCGCCCGGGGGCGGTGCTGGACGAAGCCCGTCGCCGCCGGCTCCCGGTGAAGTAGCCCGAGGCCCGCCGTTCGGGCCCGCTCGTAGGCGTGCGGTTCGCCAGCGTATGAGCGACAACGCAGTGCTCCTCGGGGCTAGAGCGCCTGCCCTGGCCGCCGCCGCCCGGTATCGAGGACGCGGCCCGTGTAGGACAGTGGGGCCCGCGGCCAGCGTCTGAGCGACAACGAGGGGCTCCGACCAGCAGTCCGACGAGTTGTCGCTCCGACGCTGGCAAACACGATCACGTCGACGAAGCCCGTCCCGCCGAGTCCGACCGCTGGTGTCGAGGACGCAGCCCGCAGGAAGACGGTGGGGCCCGCTGCCAGCGTCCAAGCGACAACGAGGGCTCCGACCTGCAGTCTGACGAGTTGTCGCTTCGACGCTGGCAAACACGATCATGTCGAACAGCTCCGGCGAGTCCTGACGGCTGGCGTCGAGGTCGATCGAGCCAGTCCGTGGGAATCCGGCGGCCAGCGTTGGAGCGACAACCAGGACCTCCAACCCGCAGTCCGACGAGTTGTCGCTCCGACGCTGGCAAACACGAGCATGTCGACAACCAGCTCCGGCGGGTCCGGCCGGCGGGCGCCGAGACCGCCTCAGCGGGCGATGCCTCCGCCGAGGACCCGGTCGCCGTCGTAGAGCACGACGCTCTGGCCCGGCGCCACCCGGCGGAGTGTCTGGGCGAAGACGACGGTCGAGCGGCCGTCGTAGCTGGCGGCGAGGGCGGGGCCGTGGGCGCTCGTCTGGGCCTCGACGTCACCCGGTAGGCACGGCTCGCCGCTCACCCACGTGAGATCGGTCAGCTCGACGCGATCGGTGTGGAGGTCGGCAACCGTCCCCGCCACGATGGTGCCGGTGGACGGGTCGACCGAGAGGGCGTAGCGACGCTCGCCGCCGCCCGTACCCAGCCCCCGGCGCTGACCCACTGTGACCAGTTCGACCGCGTCGACCCGACCGACCGAGGCGCCGTCGAGCCCCACCACCCGGCCCGGGTGGAGCTCGATCCGGGGGGACAGGAACGCTTCGCGTCCGCCGGCGGTGGTGATGAAGCACACGTCCTGGCTGTCGGGCTTGTCGGCCGTGACCAGCCCGAGGGATGCGGCGTGGGCGCGGACCTCGGCCTTGGTCAGGTGGCCGACCGGGAACAGACACCGGGCCAACTCCGCCTGACCGAGCACGTAGAGGACGTAGGACTGGTCCTTGGCCGGGTCAGCTCCCCGGCGCAAGGCGTAGTCGGAGTCGCCCCTCCACTCGTTGCGAGCGTGGTGGCCGGTGGCGACGGCGTCGAAGCCGAGGGCCGCCGCCCGGCGGAGGAGGCGCCCGAACTTGAGATGGCGGTTGCACTCGATGCACGGGTTGGGGGTGAGCCCGGCGGCGTGGGCGGCCACGTAAGGGGCGACCACCCGGGCCTCGAACTCGTCGGTGAACGTCCACGCCACGTGGTCGATGCCGAGCTGGTGGGCGACCCGGCGGGCGTCGTCGATCTCCGCCTCCGAGCAGCAGCCGGCGTCGACCGCGGCGCCTCCCCACAGCCGGAGGGTGACGCCGGTGACCTCGTGGCCGTCGGCGACGAGGAGAGCCGCCGCCACCGACGAGTCCACGCCCCCCGACATGGCGGCGAGGACCTTCATCGCCCCGCGTTCCGGAGCCGGGCCACGGCGGGCGGGATGACGGCCAGCGCGAGGTCGACGTCAGCCGCAGTCGTGGCGCGGCCGAGGGTGAGCCGGAGGGAGCCGAGTGCACGCTCCCGGGGGACACCCATGGCCGCCAGGACGTGCGACGGCTCGACCGCCCCACTGGTACAGGCGGAGCCAGCCGACGCGTACACGCCCGCCCCATCGAGGAGCATGAGGAGCGCCTCCGACTCGACGCCGACGAACGACACGTGGCAGTTGCCGGCCACCTTGGTGTCCCGCCGGCCCGTCTCGTGCGAGTCCGGGACCGCAGCCAAGAGCCCGTCGGCCAGGCGGTCGCGGAGGGCGCCGACCCGGGCCACCACGTTGGCCCGCTCGGCCACCGCCGCCTCCATGGCCGCGGCCATGGCCACGATCCCGGCCACGTTGTGGGTGCCGCTCCGCCGGTCCCGCTCCTGGCCGCCGCCGTGCAGGATCGGCGCCACCTTGACCGGCTGGCGCACAACAAGGGCCCCGACGCCCTTGGGCCCGCCGAACTTGTGGGCGCTGACCGCCACCAGGTCGGCAACGCCGGCCACCGCCGCCACGTCGAGCCACGGGAAGGCGGCGACGGCGTCGGTGTGGAGGACGGCGTTCGGTGAGTGGAGGCGAACCACGTCGGCGATGTCCGCCAGCGGCTGGACCGTCCCCACCTCGTTGTTGACCAGCATCACCGACACGACGGACACGCCGGGGTCGAGCAGGTCGGCCAGCCGGTCGAGGTCGACCACCCCGTCGGCGGACACCGGGGCCAGCCGTCCCCCGAGGGCGGCGCAGGCGTGGAGGACGGCGTGGTGCTCGACCGCCGAGCACACGACCACCCCGCTTCGCAGCCGGTGCACGCCGGCGACGGCGAGGTTGTCGGCCTCCGTCCCCCCGCCCGTGAACACGATCTCGCCCGACTCCGCCCCCAGGCCGGCAGCCACCACGTCCCGCGCCTCGTCCAGCGCCTTCCGGGCCTCCCGCGCCATCGCGTGCGACCCCGACGGATTGCCAAAACGGTGCCGGAGGAAGGGGAGCATCGCCTCCACCGCCTCCGCCCGCATGGCCGTGGTGGCGGCGTTGTCGAGATAGGCGGCCATCCCCCAGGCTACGCAGGCCCGAGGCCTTAACCGCGCTCTCCCATTCTCAGGGGTCAGCCGAGCGGGGCGAAGCCGCCGCCGTCGGCCGGACGCTCGGGCGGTCCGGATCCGGCGCGGAGCCGACCCTCGGGCGACGGGCTCGGGCTCCGGCGCATCGGCACCCTCGGCGGGCGCGGGGGCCGGCGGCCGCCACGACGTCGGCTCCGGGGCCGGGGCAGGTCGGAGCCTCGAGCGGCGGTCGCGGCGGAGGCGGGGGCGCCACGGGGCGAGACGGGCACGGGGCGGCCACCGGTGCCGACGGCGACCACGGCGTCGCCGGACGGGGGGCGGTGCGGTGTTGGTACACCGCGGCCACGCAGATCAGGTACCAGGCCGGGTGGACTCCCGCCGGGGGCATGGGCCGGATCCGGTCCGACAGCGGGTCGGCCAGCCCGATGGCCAGTTGGTAGCGGACCTTGTAGTCCAACCCCGGCGCCCGCAGGAGGAAGGCCCGCACCGCCCGATAGTCGTCGGCCGTCATCCCGCTCACGTCGAGGCTGGCGGCGTAGGACTCCAGCCCCGGCGGCACCGAGAACTCGGCCGCTTGGGGCGGGGGCAGGCCCGTCCGCTCCCGGAGAACCACCGTGCCCGCCACCAGGTCGCCCAGCCGCTGGTTGTTCCTGGTGGCCAGCACCGAGATCACCGCCGCCGCCCCCGACGTGATGAAGAAGTCGACCATCCCCAGGGCGGCCCGGATGGCGGCGTGGCGGAAGCGCACCGGCCCGCCCTCGGTGGTCACCACCCGCAGACCCATGGCCGCCTTGCCCAGAGTCCGCCCCCGCCAGAGGGTCTCGAGGGCGATGGGATACCCGAAGAGCACCGCGAAGACGAGGAGGAAGAAGATGGCGATGCCGACCCCACCGGCGTCGCCCGCCGACAGTCCGATCCCGATGAGGAGCAGGGCGAAGCCGAGCATCGCCTGCACCGCCCAGTCGATCATGAGGGCGACGAACCGCGACCCGAGGCCGGCCGGCTGGAGGTCGAGCGGCACCGCCTCGGGGGTGACCACCGCCGGTGTTCCCATCACGACGTACCGTACAGACAGCGGTGGACGTCGACTCCTACATTCGCACCAACCAGCCCGTCTGGGCCCGGCTCGACGAGCTCACCGCCCGCGCCGGCCGGGGCGTGGGCCGGCTGTCGGCGGCCGAGCTCGACGAGCTGGTCAAGCTCTACCTGCGGGTGTCGACCCACCTCTCCTACGCCCGGACCTTCTACCGCGACCCCGCCCTCACCGCGTCCCTCACCGGCCGGGTGGCCCGGTCCGGCGCCGTCGTCTACGGCACCCGCTCCCGCACCCTGCGGGCGGTGGGGCGCTTCTTCGCCGTCACCTTCCCCGCCGCCCTGTGGCACGTCCGCCACTTCGTCGCCATCAGCGCGGCCCTGGTGTTCGTGCCCGCCCTCGCCTTCGGGATCTGGATCGCCAACTCCCCCACCGCCCTGGAAGCCACGGGCCCCGAGGCCGTCCGCGAGGCCTACGTGGAGGACAACTTCGAGGACTACTACTCCTCCGCCCCCGCAGCCGCCTTCGCCTCCCAGGTGTTCACCAACAACGTCCGGGTCGCGATCCTCGCCTTCGCCGGCGGAATCGCGTTCTGCCTGCTCACCGCGGCCATCCTCATCTTCAACGGGGCCAACGTGGGGGTGGCCGCGGGCCTGTTCGCGGCGGTCGGGGAGGCGCCCAAGTTCTGGGGACTCATCCTTCCCCACGGCCTGCTCGAGCTGACCGCGGTGTGCGTGGCGGGAGGGGCGGGCCTGCGCTTGGGGTGGACCCTCATCGACCCTGGCGACCGGCCCCGGGGGGTCGCCCTGGTCGAGGAGGGGCGGCGGGCGATGGCCATCGTCCTCGGTCTGGTGGTGGTCTTCGGCGTGGCCGGGGCCATCGAGGGCTTCGTGACCGGCAGCGGGTTGCCCACGCTGGTCCGGGTCGGGATCGGGGTGGCTGTCGAAATCGCCTTCCTCATGTACTTCGTGCTCCAGGGCCGGGCCATGTACGACCGGGCGCCTACAGCCGACCCCTATAGCCGACCGGTGGCCTTGACCTTGAGGTAGGCGTCGGCCAGGAGGGGGGCGAGGCGGCCCGGCTCGGCGTCGACCACGGTGGCGCCCATCCCCCGGAGGAGGGCGACGGTGCGGGCCCGGTCGGTGCGGGCGGCCACCGCGGCCGCCTTGCGGTAGGTCGACGAGGCGTCGGGCGGCACCGCCGCCGCCCACTCGGCCACGTCGGGGTCGGCCACGCTGGCCACGATCACCAGGTGATGGCGGCTGAGGAGGGGGAGGACGGGCAGCACCGTCTCCGTCACCGCCTGCTCGGCCAGCTCGGTGAACAGCACGAGCAGCGACCTCCGCCGGAACCGGCCCAGGGTCGACGCGAACGCGCCCCGGTAGTCGCTCTCCACCAATTGCGGCTCGAGGGCGTACATGGCCTCGGTGACCCGTCCGAGCTGGTCGCGGCCGGCCCGGGGCGGCACCACCGCCCGCACCACCTGGTCGAAGGCGACCAGGCCCACCTTGTCGCCCAGGCGGGAGGCCACGGCCGTCAGCATCATCACCGCGTCCATGGCGTGGTCGAGGCGGGGCACGTCGGCCACCCGGCCCGCCATCATTCGGCCGCTGTCGAGCAGGAGGATGACGGTCTGGTTGCGCTCGGCCCGGTAGGTGCGCACGATCGGGTGGCCGACCCGGGCCGTGGCCGCCCAGTCGATGCGGCGGAACTCGTCGTCGACGGAGTACTCCCGAAGCTGGTCGAACTCGGTGCCGCCCCCCCGCCCGGGAGCCGACCGGAGGCCGATCTCGAGGATGCGGGCCCGGTCGATGCGCAGCTCCGCCTCCTCCCGGGACCGGAAGGGCGGGTACACCCGGAGCTGGCCCGGTACCTGGAGGCGCCCCTGACGGGCGGCCAGCCGCCACGGCCCCTCCACCCGAACCACGATCTCGGTGGGCGTGAACTTCCCCCGCCGCCGGGGACGGATGGCGGTGCGGGCGGTGGCCCGTCCTCCGGGGGGAATGACGAGCCGGGCTCGGCGGGTGGCCGCGCCCAACGAGGGCGCCAACTCGTCGGCGAGGGTCAGGCGCAGGAGCCGGCGGGTGCCCGGGTTGGCCACCGTCCACCGCACCTCGGCCTCACCCCCGAGGGGGACGACCCCCGGCAGGTCCCGCTGCACGGTGATCGTCGCCGGCCGCACCGTCCGGGCCCAGTCGACGATCGCCGCCACCACCAGGGCCGTGTCGACGAACCACAAGACCGCCGCCGGCCACGGCGACGCCAACACCACCACCGACGCCACCGCCGCCAACACCACCAACCGGGCGGTAGGGACCGGCATCACGCCCACCCACCCCAACCGGTGACACGTGACGCCCCCCAGAGGGCTGTACGTGTCACCAGTTCGACCTGGGGCGGGTCACCGGGGGACGGGGACCGCAGCCAGGACCCCGTCGAGCACGCCGTCGGCGGTCACGCCTTCCAGCTCGACCTCGGGGCGCAGGGCGATGCGGTGGCGCAGGGCGGGCTTGGCCACCGCCTTGACCTCGTCCGGGGTCACGAACGACTTGCCGGCCAGGAACGCCCACGCCTTCGACGCGGCCAGCAACATGGTGGCGCCCCGGGGCGACGCTCCCAGCGACAAGGAAGGCGACTCCCGGGTCGCCCGCACGATGGCGACGATGTAGGCCTGCACCTTGTCCTCCACCGCCACCTGACCCACGGCCCGGCGGGCGGCGGCCAGGTCGGCGACGCCCGCCACCGCGGTGATCCCGAGGCTGGCGACGTCGTGGGGGTTCATCCCCGCGTGGTGGCGGGCGACGACCGCCTGCTCCTGCTCCGCCGTCGGGTAGGGGACGGCCAGCTTGAGCATGAACCGGTCGAGCTGAGCCTCGGGCAGGGGGTACGTGCCCTCGTACTCAACCGGGTTCTGGGTCGCCACCACCACGAACGGGTCGGGGAGGGGCCGGGTCTCCCCCGCCACCGTCACCTGCCGCTCCTCCATCGCCTCCAGCAGCGACGCCTGGGTCTTGGGGGGCGTGCGGTTGATCTCGTCGGCCAGGAGGAGGTTGGTGAACACCGGTCCCGGCCGGAACCGGAAGTCACGGCCCTCGAGGATCACCTGGCCGGTGACGTCGGACGGCATGAGGTCGGGGGTGAACTGGACCCGGTTGAAGTCGAGGTCGAGGGACGCGGCCAGCACCTTCACCAGCAGCGTCTTGGCCACGCCCGGCACCCCCTCCAGCAGGACATGGCCCCGCACCAGAAGGGCGACGACCAGGCCGGTGAGCACCGCGTCCTGGCCGACCACCACCTTGGCCACCTCCTCCCGGATGCGGAGCACGGCGGCACGGGGGTCGTCAGGCAAGGGCTTCTCCTCCAAATCTCATTCGGCTCGAATGCGGCGGCGGATGGACTCCACCGCGTGGGCCAGGGCCACCAGGCCATCCTCGTCGGCCGGCCGTCCCCCCGCCAGCACGCGGAGGACCTCGTCGGCGGTGAGGTCGCCCGCCGACCGGGACGCGCCCACTGCCTCCGCCACCACGTGGGAGGGCGTGGCCGGCGGCAACCCGATGCGCTCGGCCAGCCACCGGCGCAGGTCGTCCCGCAACACCGACGCCGCCTGCTCCCGGCCCTTGGCCCGTTGCAGCAGCTCCCCCACCGCCACCACCAGCTCCGACCCGGCCAGTTGCACCGGCTGGGGCTCGAGCACAGGACGTCCCAAGCGGCGGGCGCGCCACAACACCAGCACGCCGAAGGCCACCGCCAGCTGGAGGAGGGCCAGCTTCCACCGGGCCGTGACCAGGTCGACCAAGCCTCGTTGGCCCTGCCCCGGAGCCGGGGGACGGAGGACGACGACCCGCTCCGAGCCCGTCGGGGCCAGCAGGCTCACCGCCAGCAGCCCGTTGTCGGCCTTGTCGAGGTTGGCATTGACGAGGAACCCGGCCCCGCCGATGGCAACGATCGTCCCGTCGCCGGCCGGCACCACGACCAGCCAGGCCTCGTCCGTCCCACCCCGGAAGCACCCGGTGGCGCCCTCGGGGACCTCCTGCAGGACGGCCCCGGGCACGTCCAGCCGCGCCGCCTGTCGCAACGCGGGGACGGCGCAGTCCAAGCGCAGCTCCGGCTCGAGGAAGACGAGCCCGGCCCGGCGGCCGGGTACGACCGGGCTCAGGGGCGACAGGATGTCGGTGACCACGAGGGTGCCGCCGGCTTCGACCCACTCCACCACCTGCTCCCGAGTGACGTCGTCGAGCCCGTCGTTGAGGAGGAGGGCGGTGGCGGCCGACTCGTCGGGCGCCTCCGACTGCACCGACACGTCGGCGCCGAGCAACCGGAGGGTGTCGACGACGGCCTTGGTGCCGGAGGGGCCGGTGGAGGACGGGTCGAGCGGAGGACCGTCGGACGGCGGCGCGCCCGCGGCCGCCGCCACCAACAGGGCGGCGGCGACCATCGCCAGCCACGGCCACCACGTCCGCAGCCGGTCACGGGTGGCGATCACCGGCCCACCCCCGCCAGCACCTCGTCAGCCAGGCCCCGGAAGCGGGCCGCGTCGTCCCGGCCGGTGGGCTCGTCGCCGTACCAGGCCCGCTCGAACAACTCGGTGGCGCCGGCGAAGGGCGCCGACACCCCGGGCGCGGCATCGGCCATCTCCGTCCGGTACTCGCCCGCGGTGCGCCCGGCCACCTCCTCCACCAGCCCCCGGTCGGCCAGCTCCGCCACCAGGGCCCGGTAGCGGCAGCGCAGGGCCTGGCGCCACTGGCCGGCCCGCTCGGCCGCCTCGGCGTCGGCCCGCCAGTCGGCCGCTCCCCGCCGAGGAATCGCCACCGACGACACCCCCCGCCCCGGGTCGCGTGTCATGCCCCGGGCGAAGCGGGTGGCCACGAACAGGATGGCGAGGATCGCCGCGGCCAGGATGACGTAGGCGATGACCGTCCCCCGCCCCCCGCCGACGAGGGCGCCCAGCATCCGCTCGATGAAGTCGACCACCGCCTGCCGCAGGCGCTGGATGAGCCCGGGCGAGGGCCGCTGGTACTCGGCCCGGGCCAGCACCTCGCCGATGGCGTCCCGCACCGCACCCGGCGAGCGTTCCGGCGGCGGCAGGTCGGCCCACGACCCGAGCCACCCGGCCGCCCCGCTAACGCCGGGAATCACCGCGGGCGAGGTCGGCGGCCATGATCTGCAGGTCGAGGCCTTCCTGGCGGATGCGCCCGTCGTAATAGATGAGGGTGGCGACGATCGACACCAGCGGCGTCGACACCAGCCCGCTGAGCACGCTGCCCAGGGCCAGGAGTATCCAGCCCCACTTCAGCCCCACGACCAGGGCCATCACCTGGGGCACGCCCCCGAGCACCGATCCGACCGTGCTGGCCAGGATCCCGGCCAGCAGAGCCACGCCGAGGACGGGGAAGAGGCGGGGCCGCACCAGGCGGAACGACCGCTTCATGGCCCGGATCGGCCCGAGCCCCTCCACCGCGATGGCGGGCGCCACCGCCACGAACAAGGCCATCACCACCAGTCCCGGGAAGATGCACATCACGAAGCCGACCATTTCGAGCAGGTGGACGAGCACCCACGCCACGATGAACGCCCACCACCGGGCCCGCACCGCCCGCAGCGCCTCGCCCGCCGTCATCCGCTCGCCCAGGTAGGCGGCAGACACGATCCGGCTCACCGCCCCGGCCACGAAGGGCAGGACGAACACGGTGGCCACCAGCGCCACGAGAGTCCCCCACGCCTGGCCGGTGCTGCCCGAGTCGAGGGCCGACTCGGCCGCCGTCGGGTCGCTGAACAGGCTGACCAGGCCGCTGCCGCCCAGGTAGTCCCGCTGCAGGAAGGCGGCCACCAGCTGGACCGGGATGATGAAGGCCGCCGTGACCAGCAGGATCGCCCGGGCCTCGGCCTTGAACAGGTTGAACGCCCCGTCGAGGATGTCGGACAGGGTCATCGGGTGCAGGGGCAGGGGCCCGGTGCGTGCGTTTCCCCCCTTGGGCTGCGTCGGGTAGGCGTAGCCGGGCGGCGCCCCCGGAGGCGGCGGCGGCATCTGCCCCGTCGCCCCCCCTTCCGGGTCCCACCCCGGCCATCCTCCCCCGCCCCCGCCGGGCGGTTCCATCGGTGCCCATTCCGGCCGGTCCGCCACCACCCCAGGCTACGCGTCCAGACAGCGAGAGCTTCGCTTCCCGGTTCCAGGTCGGCTCGGGCGAAGGCCGACACGTGTGAGGGAGCCGAAGGCTGTCAGTCGGGCAGTGGGCCGAGCAGGAAGCTGCCGACGCCGTCGGGATTCTCATCGAAGTAAAAGTCGTGGATCGCCTGGAGCAACTCGTCTGCGCTGATGAGACCGTCGCCGTCGGTGTCGAGCCGCCGGACGACCTCGCGTGCGTCGGCCTGGGGCAGACGCATCAGCGAACCGGTCCAGCGGACGTGCTCTTCCGCGTCGAGCATGCCGTCGTCGTCGGTGTCGGCGACCGCCAGGATCGCCTGGAGGAACGGCCGGTAGCCCTGTTCGAACGAGGCTTCCGTCTCCAACAGCCCGTCCACAAACGCCTTCTTGTACTCGCCGAGGGTGATCTTGCCGTCGTGCTCGGAGTCGGCCACCGAGGCCAGGTGATCCCACAGACCCAGACTCAGTTCCATCAGCCGCTGCCGCGCCGGCGACTCGGCGCCGTGACCGAACTCGTCGGCGCAGCTTCTGGCCGACGTCTCGAAATCCGACCGCTCGATCACGCCGTCGCCGTCGTAGTCGAAGGTCTGAAACCGGCGGGTCAGCTTTCGATCCAGGAATTCGCTGATCTCCACGAAACACGTCCTTTCATCGCTTGACCGGATTTGCACGGGCCCCATCTAGCACGACGACGCACCTACTGGCAGCCGCCGATCCCCAGCCCAGCGCGCTCGGCGCCCACCCGCGGCTCACAGCCCTCCGCCGATGGCAGCGTTGCCGGCGCGCGGTGCTCGTTCCCACCGGATCTGCCCGCGGCGCACGCCGAGCAAGGCACGGACCGCGACCGCGAGTGTCAGGCTGCGGTGGGCGAACTGTTGGAGTGGCAGTGTCCGCAGCGGCCGCAGACTGTCGCCGTCGAGGCGCAGCATGTAGGCGGCGAGCACGGTTTGGGTGACCGTCACCGCCGCCAAGCCGAACAGGCGCCCGGGTTGGCCCACCACCACCCCGGAGAGGCCGTAGACATCGACGGCCGGGGCGATCAGCGGCAGCACCACCTGGTAGGCGATCATGAACGGCAGGCCCCGCCCGCCCAGGGGGCACCGTTGGCGGATCGCATCCCGGTGCTTCCACATGCAGCGATAGGTGCCGCCCACCCAACGTTTGCGTTGGCGCCACAAGGACCGCAGGTCGTCCGGGGCCTCGGTCCAGGCCCGGGCCCGGTCACGGTAGACGACAGCCCATCCGGCACGGCCGATGGCCATCGTGACGTCGGTGTCCTCGGCCACCGTCTCGTCGCTGAACCCGCCCACCTCGGCCAGGGCCTGGCGGCGGAACGCGCCGACCGCGCCCGGGACGGTGGGCATGCAGCCCAACACGTCATAGGCCCGCCGGTCGGCGTTGTAACCGGCCACGTACTCGAGG
This sequence comes from uncultured Acidimicrobiia bacterium, assembly GCA_963829165.1. Taxonomy (GTDB): domain Bacteria; phylum Actinomycetota; class Acidimicrobiia; order Acidimicrobiales; family AC-14; genus JAXDMK01. Next base: position 99,075 of record CAWHIC010000003.1, read on the forward strand.
TGCTGCCAGCGCCCCAACACGCCGCCCCGGTTGCCGACCTTGGTGTTGCCCGCCACCGCTCCGACACCGTCGTCGGCGAACGCTTCGACGAGACGCACCAGCGTGTCCGGCTCGAAGACGGTATCGGCGTCCACGCCCACCACGACCTCCCCACCGCATGCCCCGATCCCCGCGTTGAGGGCTCTGGCCTTTCCCGTGTTCGCCTGCCGGAGAACCCAGACATTGGCCACGCCCAGTTGCTCGACGATGTCACCGGTCCCGTCGGTGGAGCCGTCGTCGACGACGACGACATCAAAATGGGGGTAGCGGCTGGCGGCGAGGGAGCGGACGCAGGCGGCGATCCCGGCCGCCTCATTCCACGCGGGCACCACGATCGACACCGTCGGCGGGCTCCACCCGTCCGGCGCGGAGCCGACCTGGCTGGCCACGTGGCGATGGGCGGTCGCCGCTACCAACGCGGCGCGACCCACGAACAGGACGACCACCGGCACGACGAGCCAGCCCGCCACGTCGAAGAAGACCTGCGCCGTCTTCACGTGACGGAGGGCGGCCGCGAACCCGAGTAGACCGTTGCCTGCCATGAGCAGCGACTCGAAACCCGGCCCCGGCCGCGTTCAGCCGACGGTGACCACCCGCTCACGGTCCACCAGCCGCGAGCCATGACGACGGCGCGTCGACCAGATCGAGGTCATCGCCGCCCGGGTAGCCGTCTGCAAGGTTCGCCACACTCCGCCCCCGCGCCACCGCAACGACGGTAACGCGCGGTGGACGAACCCCAGCTGGGCCCGCTCCCTGCAGACCTCCGGGGACGGCGGGCTGTCGTAACCGGCGCCGCCCGCGGTATCGGACGAGCCGTCGCGGCCCGCCTGGTGGGCTGCGGGGCGCTCGTGGTCGCCGTCGACAACGACGAGGACGCCTTGGGCCAAACGGCGTCGGTGCTGGGCTGCGACGCCGTCGTGGGCGACTTGTCTCGCCTCGACACCGCGACCTTGGCCGACCAGCTCCTCGCCGTCTATGGCCCCATCGAGCTCATCGTGAACAACGTTGGCATCTCCACCCCGCACGGCTTCCTCGACCTCGAGGAACCCGATTTCGACCGGGTGCAGCGCGCCAACCTTCGAGGCCCGTGGTTCTTCACCCGGCGCCTGGTTGAAAGGCTGGTCGCCGACGACCGGCGAGGCTCGATCGTGTTCATCTCCTCCCTGCACGCCACCATCCTGCGGCTCCAGCCCCACTACAGCACCAGCAAAGCCGCCGTGGCCATGCTGACACGGGAGCTTGCCTACGAGCTGGGACCCCACAACATCCGGGTCAACGCCGTGTCACCCGGCTCCATCAGGTCGGCAACCAATCCCCAGCCCGACATCGACGACCCCGCGATCGGCCGGCTGATCCCCATGGGTCGCACCGGCGACCCCGACGACGTCGCCAAAGCCGTCGCCGTGCTGCTCAGCGACGCCTGGGCCGGCTACATCACCGGCGCCGACCTCCTCGTCGACGGCGGCCTGGCCCTGCACTCCTGGCTCATGGACCGCTAGGCCCGACCGCCCCTCGTCGTGTCTCCTTGACCACGGGTGAGTACAGGGACCACCCTCTCGCCATCACACTCGAGCGCCTCCGCCGCATTGCCGAAGACCTCGCCGCCCTATGAGCCTCGCCTCGGCCATGGCATACCTACGGGATGTGCTGGGCCGCTTGGCCCGGCCCACCCTTGACCCAGGTGCCCTCGCCGACAGCGAGAAATGGCTATCTGTGATTTCGGACTGGGGCGTCGCAGAGGATTGGTCGGACTGGGCCGACGCCCCGGGGTGAGGTCAGCCTCCTGCTTTACAGATCGCTTCCTGCCATTTCTTTACCGCCTCCTCAGACAAGGGTGAATCCGTGAAAGCCCCCTCCTGACGCAACCGACCGAGCTCCTTGCACCATGCGTCGGCGTCGAGGCGTCGGATGGCAGCAACCGACCCTGATCGTGCGACGAGCCAGTAGAGGAGGACTGCTCCATCACGTGCGATGGGTGGCGCTCCACCGGCCAAGCCGCCGATGACATCAGCGATCTCCCTCCACTGGGCAAGGAGCGCAGCACTCAGACCCGTTTGCTCCGCGAGCGCCCGGAGGTCCCAGCCCCGGAGCGTCGCCGCCAAGAGCTGGTGCGAGGTGAACACGCCCGCTGCGGCCAGCTTCTCGGCGGCATCCCTGCCGATCATGCCCAGCTCGCTGTCGATGAGGGACGGTTCCGGCCTCGCCGGCAACGGCATCTTCAGGAGCACCGTCGCCGCGTCATCGCCGCGCTTGGCATGGAGGTTCGAAAGCATCGAGTCCCCCCACCCACCGGCAACGGCCTGGAGTCCGCCGCTCATGCTCCCTGCCAGCTCTCGCAGGCATTGGTCGAGGTAGTCCCGGTTCGGACATTTCGTGTCCCACAGCGAGTAGCAGCAAGCGAGGTTGAACCGGGGTATCCACGACATACGCTCGCGGTCTCCGAGATAGGCGATGAGCTCCGCCGGCCCTACTGTGCGGAGATCGAGATTGGTCGCGAGCGTGCGCCGATCAGCGAGTTTCGGACCGTGGTAATCACCATTCCGGGCCTCTGCTGGCTTCTCAAGGTGATGAGCCTTGAGAATCATGGTCATCGCGAAGATCGTGAGGACGGTCGGCTCGATCGACAGCAGGAATCGACGGAGAGAGTCGTCCTCGATCTGCTCACGCCGCCAGCGCCACGGATGTCTGAGTTGCCGCGACCGACGCCACGGCTGGCCGTCGACCGAATCCCCGTCGAGGTCACACAGCGTCGCGACAACGGCCTTGGCCACCTCCTCGGCATGCTGCATCGCATCGTCGAGCAGCGCCGCCGCGGCTGACTGGCATTCTTCGGAACCTGCAGAGGAACTGGGGACGCGGCATGTGCTCATTCCCCTCGTTAGACGCCAGGTAGTAGGTCGCCCGGTACCACAGGCTTTGCCGACGATGCAGGCCGGCGTTCTGGCGAGTCGCCGTGCGTAGCCGCCAATATCTCCGGTGGCGCGGCTTCTTCCGATCCGAGATCGTCGTCTCGACTCGGCGCTTGACGAACTTGAACCGGTCGAGGCCTGCAGCATGGGTCACGTCGACGTGGGCAAGGTTGAACTGGGCCAGCAGGTTGTCTGGATCGCGGTCGACCGCTCGCTGGTAGAAGGTCCTGGCGGTCCTGAAGTTCTGTTCCTGACACTGGAGACCAAGCCGGAACAGCGCATGGCTCATCCAGTCCCGGGTCGTAAAGGCGTCGTGGTGGTCATGGGGATCGCGATCCTGGACGGCGTAGTACGTCCAGACGGCCGCAGGCTCGGCCAGGCGCAGGTAGCGAGGCGAGAGATCCTCGTCTTTTGTGGGCGGACCCGCCGTCACTGGAAAGAAGTCGCCCTCCCAAAGGGTGACGCTGGCGGGCATGTTGCTCACCCCGCGTGGCAGCCGGCCGGCCCGCATACTCAGTGTGATGCCGACGCCGGTGTCGCCGGCGGGCTGGAGCCGTCCGGAAACGACCACTCGGTCAGGAGGAGCGACCATCCGGGCGAGGGCGTAGAGGGGCTCGACCCACTTCATCTGCGGCACGGCGACGTCAACCATCTCGGGGAGGTTGAGGGCCGTCGACGACGCCTCGACGATCGAGAGCTCGCTCCCACCGGCATCGGCATCCAAGTTCAGAAGCCGCTCGCGGATCAGGAAAGCCAATTTCTCGCCCAGGCCACCTGCGTCCCCGTGTTCGCCCGCCTTTGTTGCGTCAATGGCTTGGTCTGCGGCCAAGTCGAGCGGCCGGACCTCCAGCCGCCACCTCTTCAGCAGCAGGTGCCGGAGCGACCGGAGCCGGGGGCGCTTCCCCAGGATGGCTCGCCACACGACGACGATGAGCAGGAACCACAGGAGAAAGAGGCAACCGGCCAGGGCCGCCACCAGCTTGAGCGCCGACACGCTCCAGCCCGGGACTTGCGACCAGAAGCCCGGTCCCCGCGACCGCAGCTCCGGCGGGACGGGGAGGTCCGGGAAGGCGGCGATGGCGTTGGTCAGGGCCTTGTCGGCTTCGTCATCCAGGCCCGCCGTCCGGAGGGCCTCGACCTTGGTGAACGCGTCAAAGTCACGGGCGAAGTCCTCGGGTGCCCGGAGGGTGGGGTTGTCGGCAAGGACCTTACGAAGGGCCGTCGCGGCGGCGTACTCGGTTTGGTTGCTCCCGTCGCGGGCCATCGCGCACGGCTCGAGAAGCGGGTTGCCCTGCGGGTTTTGGATGATCGCCTCGCACGTCGGCGACGCCTCACCCCCGTCGCCGCTCCCGCAAGCACCGGCCAGTAGGCCGAGGCTCAAAAGGCACACCAGTCCCCAACGTCCGCCGTGGGTGTCCACCGAACCCCCTTCCGCCGTACCCCGACATCGGCGGTTCTTTCGCCTCCGTCGGCCCCGACTCTACTCCCGGGTCTCGGAAAAACGAAGGGGGGATTTCACTGGTCCGCGGGCACCAGCCAGAGGACGGTCAGCGCGGGGAGGTCGACAGCCAGGGACTGGTCGAGGCCGTGCCAGGCGACGCCGTCGGCGCAGATGTGGTCGCGATGGGCTGGTCCCCAGCCCGAGAACTCGGGGGACTGGCTGTCGATGACGGTGCGCCACCACCCGTCCCGGGGCACGCCGATCCGGTAGCCGGGCCGGTCGGAGCCGGACAGGTTGGCCACGCACACCAGGCTCCGTGACCCGTCGGCCGAGAAGCGGGCGAAGGAGATCACGTTCTGATCGGAGTCGTTGGCGTCGATCCACCGGAACCCGGCCGGGTCGAAGTCGGCCTCGAACAACGCCGGCTCCGCCCCGTAGACCGCGTTCAGCCGCCGCACCAGGTGGTGCACGCCGGCGTGCTCCGGCCACTGCAGCAGGTCCCACTCGATCGAGCCCTCGTGCGACCACTCCCGGCCCTGGGCGAACTCACAGCCCTGGAACAGCAGCTGCTTGCCCGGGTGGGCCCACATCCAGGCGTACAACGTGCGCAGGTGGGCGAACTTCTCCGCCCCCTCGCCCGGCATCTTGCCCAGCAGCGAGCCTTTGCCGTGCACCACCTCGTCGTGGGACAGGGGGAGCACGAAGTTCTCGGTGAAGGCGTAGAGCAGTCCAAACGTGAGGTGGTGGTGGTGGTAGGTGCGGTAGATGGGCGGCTTCGAGAAGTACTCGAGGGTGTCGTGCATCCAGCCCATGTTCCACTTGAAGCCGAACCCGAGCCCGCCCAGATACGTCGGCCGGGACACGGCGGGCCAGGCGGTGGACTCCTCGGCCATGGTGATGGCGCCCGGGTGGTGGCCGTAGACCAGCTCGTTCATCCGCCGCAGGAAGTCGACCGCCTCCAGGTTCTCCCGTCCCCCGAACTGGTTGGGCAGCCACTCCCCTTCCTTCCGGGAGTAGTCGAGGTAGAGCATCGAGGCCACCGCGTCGACCCGCAGGCCGTCGATGTGGAACTCCTCCATCCAGAACAGGGCGTTGGCCAGCAGGAAGTTCGACACCTCGTGGCGGCCGAAGTTGAAGACGAGCGTGCCCCAGTCGGGATGCTCGCCCTGGCGGGGGTCGGCGTGCTCGTACAACGCGGTTCCGTCGAAGCGAGCCAGGGCGAAGGCGTCCTTGGGGAAGTGGGCCGGCACCCAGTCGACGATCACGCCGATGCCTCGGGCGTGCAGGGCGTCGACCAGGAAGCGGAAGTCGTCGGGCGACCCGAACCGGGCCGTCGGCGCGTAGTAGCACGACACCTGGTAGCCCCACGACCCGGAGAACGGGTGCTCGGCCACCGGCATCATCTCCACGTGGGTGAAGCCCATGTCGACCAGGTAGTCGGGCAGCCACTCGGCCATCTCCCGGTAGGTGAGAGGCCGGTTGCCCTCGTCCGGCACCCGCCGCCACGACGCCAGGTGCATCTCGTACACCGACATGGGGCTGGTCATGGCGTCGGTGGCGGCCCGTCGCTCCATCCACTCCTGGTCGGCCCAGCTGTGGGTGCCCTCGGTGCCGATGATGGCGGCCGTGCTCGGCGGCACCTCGGTGGCGAAGGCGAAGGGGTCGGTCTTCAGGATGAGCGACCCGTCCGCCGCCACCAGCTCGAACTTGTAGCGCTGGCCGGCCTCGACCGCGGGGATGAACAGCTCCCACACCCCCGACGACCCGAGCATGCGCATGGGGTGCATGCGGCCGTCCCAGCCGTTGAAGTCGCCCACCACCCGCACGCCCTGGGCCGACGGGGCCCACACCGCGAACGACGCCCCGGCCACGTCCTGGTGCTCGCGCAGGTGGGCGCCCATGACCCGCCAGAGGGTCTCGTGGCGGCCCTCGCCGTAGAGGTAGAGGTCGAGGTCGCCCAGCGTGGGCCAGAACCGGTAGGGGTCGTCGACGGTGAACGCGCCCGACTCGTAGGTGACGTCGAGCTGGTACCCGGCGGCGGCGGCCGCCGGCGGCACCACCGCCTCGAACAGGCCCGCGTCGTGGACGCGGTCGGCCGGCACGCGGGCGCCGTCGGGCAGGACGACCGCGACCGCCGTGGCGTCGGGGCGCCACGCCCGCACCAGGTCACCGTGGAGGCCGAGGACCTGGTGGGGATTGGTGTGGCGGCCGTTGGCGAGGGCGCGGATCTCCCCCGCCACGTGGTGGACCATCGGGTCGACGGGCGCCGTCGCGGGCGCGCGCGGGCGGGGCGGGGGCGGCGGGCGCCGGCCGGCGGTCGGTCATCGGAGGCCCACCCCCAGCCGGCGCAGGGCGGTGCGGGGGATGTGCTCCCAGTCGGGACGGTGGGCTCGTTCGTAGGACAGCTCGTACACCGCTTTCTCCAATTCGAAGGCGGCCAGGACGGCGTCGACCGATGCCTGGTCCGCGGGGAGGATGCCCCCCTTGGCCGCCACGGGCAGGTAGCCGTCGAGGAAGGCCTGGCGGTTGCGGGCCTCCCATGCCTCCGCCACCTGGTCGAACTCGTCGCCGTCGCGCTCGGTGAGGGCCACGGCCGACGCGTAGTGCAGCGACCGCAGCATCCCGGCCACGTCCCGCAGGGGCGACGTCGGCCGTTGGCGCTCCTCCAGGGGACGGTCGGGCTCGCCCTCGAAGTCGAGGACGTACCACCCGGCGTCGGTGCGCATGACCTGGCCCAGGTGGTAGTCGCCGTGGGCCCGGATGGCGGGTCCGGCGTCGGCCAGGCGCAGCTCGTCCAGGATGGCGAGGGCGGGGGCGACGTCGCCCAGCGACCGCCGGGCCTGGGCCTCGATGTAGTCGGCCCATTCCTGGCCGTCGCCCGGCGCCTGGCCGAAGGCCTCGGCCAGGGCGATGTGCATGAGGGCCGTCGTCTCCCCCAGCCGGGAGGCCTCGCCCGAGAAGTCGCCGCCGGCCTGGGCCGGGTCGAGGGCGGGCGGCGGCCTCGACAGGTCGATGACGGGCATCGACTGGGTGTCGTGCACCCCAAACAGGTCGCGCAGGGACGTGAGGGCGAGGGCCCAGCCGTCGACGGCCCCGGCCAGGAAGGGCTGGACCAGAGCCAGGTCGTAGCCGTGGTCGGTCTCCGTGGCCAGGGGCTCGGCCACCCACGGGAAGCCGACCGCGCTCAACGCGGAGGTGACCTCGACCTCGGGGTTGGTGCCGGGGAGCAGCCGCCGGAACAGCTTGAGGACCACTCGCTCGTCGTAGACCAGAGAGGTGTTCGACTGCTCGACGCCGATGGGACGCACCCGCTCGGCCGACTCGTCGCCGCCGGTGACGTGCCAGTACAGGTGGAGGCCGAGGTCGGGGTCGAGGGTGGCGTCGTAGGCGGTAGCCATCTCACCGCCACCGTCACCGCCACCGTCACCGCCACCGTCACCGCCACCGCCACCGTCACCGTCACCGCCGGCACGCACCGACCCCAGCACCGCGTCCTCGTGGCCCCGCAGGAAGTCGAGCTGCTCGCCCTCCGGCCGCAGGCCGACGACGACCTGGTAACAACTCCCGTCGGCGGTCACCAGCAGCCGCACCAGCAGCGGCCAGTCGTCGCGCAGCAGCTCGCCGACCGCGATATCGAGCGAGGCGGGCTCCTCCGAGCTGGCGTACCAGCGCTGTTTGGGCAGGTGGCGCCGGAGCAGGTCGTCGCCGATGGTGGGCAGGGGACGGCTCATGCGGTCACCCGTCCACCAGCTGGAACCAGTAGAAGCCGTGGCCGCCCAGGGTGAGCAGGTAGGGCAGCTCTCCCACCTTGGGGAACGGCACCCGGCCGAAGAGCTCCACCGGGGTCTTGCCTGCGAAGCGGCCCAGTTGCAGCTCCACCGGCTGGGCGAAACGGCTGAGGTTGTTCACGCACAGGATGGTCTCCTCACCCCGCTGGCGGATGAAGGCCAACACCGACGGGTTCTCCGCCGAGAGGACCTCGAAGCCGCCCACCCCGAACACGTCGCTGTGCTGCCGGCGCACCCGCAACGTCCGCTGCAGCCAGTGCAGGAAGGAGCCGGGGTCGCGCAGCTCGGCCTCCACGTTGACCGCCTGGTAGCCGTAGACCGGGTCCATCAGGGGCGGGAGGTAGAGCTGGGCGAAGTCGGCCTTGCTGAAGCCGGCGTTGCGGTCGGGCGTCCATTGCATGGGGGTACGTACCCCGTCCCGGTCGCCGAGATAGATGTTGTCGCCCATCCCGATCTCGTCGCCGTAGTAGAGGACGGGGCTTCCCGGCAGGCTGAAGAGCAGGCCGTGGAGCAGCTCCGACACCCGCCGGTCGTTGTCGACCAGGGTCGCAAAGCGCCGGCCGATGCCGATGTTGCGCTTCATGCGGGGGTCTTTGGCGTACTCCGAGTACATGTAGTCCCGCTCCTCGTCGGTGACCATCTCCAGGGTCAGCTCGTCGTGGTTGCGCAGGAAGATCCCCCACTGGGCCCCGTCGGGGATGTCGGGGGTCTGGGCCAGGATCTCGGTGATCGGGTAGCGCTGCTCCCGGCGCACGGCCATGAACATCCGGGGCATGAGCGGGAAGTGGAAGGCCATGTGGCACTCGTCGCCGCTGCCGAAGTAGTCGACCACGTCGGTCGGCCACTGGTTGGCCTCGGCCAGCAGCACCGTGTTGGGGTGGGTGGCCTCCACCTCCTTGCGCAGGCGCTTGAGGTAGTCGTGGGTCTCGGGCAGGTTCTCGCCGTTGGTGCCGTCCCGCTCGAACAGGTAGGGGACGGCGTCGAGCCGGAACCCGTCGAGGCCGAGGTCGAGCCAGAAGCGGACGACGTCGAGGATGGCCTGCTGGACCTCCTCGTTGTCGAAGTTGAGGTCGGGCTGGTGGCTGAAGAAGCGGTGCCAGAAGTACTGCTGGCGGACGGGGTCCCACGACCAGTTGGAGCGCTCGGTGTCGACGAAGATGATCCGGGCCTCGGGGAAGCGCTGGTCGTCGTCGTTCCACACGTACCAGTCGGCCTTGGGGTTGGTGCGGTCCAGGCGGGACTCCTGGAACCACGGGTGCTGGTCGCTGGTGTGGTTGATGACCAGGTCGGCGATCACCCGCATGCCCCGCTTGTGGGCCTGCTCCACCAGCTCGACCACGTCGGCCAGGTCGCCGTACTCGGGGAGGACGGTGAAGAAGTCGGAGATGTCGTAGCCGCCGTCACGCAGGGGCGACTGGTAGAAGGGCAGCAGCCACAGGCAGTCGACGCCCAGCCACTGGAGGTAGTCGAGCTTCTCGGTGAGGCCCTTGAGGTCGCCGGTGCCGTCGTTGTTGGCGTCGAAGAAACCCCGGGTGAGGACCTCGTAGAAGACGGCCTTCTGGTACCACCGCCCGTCGTCGGCGGCGACGCCCACCATGGGGGCCGTCACGGAAGCGGGACTTCTTGGCGCAAGGAGAAGACGTGCGCCGCCGTCCACGGGTCGAGGCGGACGTAGGCGCTCGATCCCTGCCACGTGTAGACGGCCCCGCTGAGCTCGTCGTAGGCGGTGAAGGGCCGCTGGACGGGCATCCCCAGCGCCTCCAGGTCGAGCACCACCGTGTCCTCGTGGGTGGCGATCGGATCGATGTTGACGACCACCAGGACGGTGTCGGACCCGTCCGCGCTGCGCTTGGAGTACGCCAGCATGTGCTCGTTGAAGGTGCCGTGGAAGCGGATGTTGCCCAGCTCGGCCAGGGCCGGGTGGCGACGGCGGATGTCGTTGAGCTGGGCCATCAGGGGAGCCAGGGACTCCGGATCGTCCCAGTTGCGGTGCTTGACCTCGTACTTCTCGGAGAACAGGTACTCCTCGTTGGCCTCCGACGCGGGCATGTTCTCCAGCAGCTCGTAGCCGCCGTAGACCCCGTAGGACGGGACCAGGGTGGCGGCCAGGATGAGCCGCTGCCGGAAGGCGGGGGCGCCGCCGTTGCGCAGGGGGGCGGCCAGGATGTCGGGGGTGTTGGGCCAGAAGTTGGGGCGCATGAAGTCGGCCTTGGGCCCCCGGGCGATCTCCTCCAGGTAGTTGCGCAGCTCCCACTTGGTCGTTCGCCACGTGAAGTAGGTGTAGCTCTGGGTGAACCCGACCTCGGCCAGGGCCGACATCACCTTGGGCCGGGTGAAGGCCTCGGCCAGGAACAGCACGTCGGGGTGGTCGCGCTGGATGGCGGGGATCATCCACTCCCAGAAGGCCAGGGGCTTGGTGTGGGGGTTGTCGACCCGGAAGATGCGCACCCCATGGCCGATCCAGTAGTCGACGATGTCCTTGCACGCCTGCCAGAGCGCCTCCTGCTCGCCCTTCGCCTTCCGGCCAGAAGTTGATGGGGTAGATGTCCTGGTACTTCTTGGGCGGGTTCTCGGCGTACTTGATGGAGCCGTCGGGCCGGTGGTGGAACCAGGCCGGGTGCTCCTTCACCCACGGGTGGTCGGGCGAGCACTGGAGGGCGTAATCGAGAGCGATCTCCATGTCGTGGTCGCGGGCGGCCTGGACCAGGTACTCGAAGTCGTCGATGGTGCCCAGGCTGGGCTCGATGGCGGTGTGGCCGCCCTCGGCGCTGCCGATGGCCCACGGACTGCCAGGGTCGTCGGGACCGGCCTTGAGCGTGTTGTTGGGCCCCTTGCGGTGGCTGACGCCGATGGGGTGGATGGGCGGGAGATAGAGGACGTCGAAGCCCATGGCTGCCACCCGGGGGACGCCGTGGTCGGCGGTGGCCCGCAGGCCGCCCTCGGAGCGGGGGAAGAGCTCGTACCAGGCGGAGAACACGGCCCGCTCGCGGTCGACCCACAGGGGGACGGCGTCGGACGCGGTGACGTCGACGGGGTCGGGGGCGGCGGCGAGGACGGCGGCCAAATTGGGGTGGAGGGCGTCGACGAGTCCGCCGCCGTCGTCGGCGTGGATGCGGAGGGCGTGGGCCGCCTTCTTCAGGGGTTTCCGGTCGGACGCGGCCACGTCGTTGGCTCGGCGCTCGAGCAGGCGGGCGCCCTCCTCCAACTCGACGGCGATGTCCTGGCCCGCGGCCTGCTTGACGAGGACGTCGCGGCGCCACGTGCCGAAGCGGTCGGTCCACGCCTCGATGCGCACCTCGTGGCGGCCGAGGGAGCTGGGCTCGATGGCCGCCGTCCACCGGTCGTTGCCGGCGTCGGACATCGGCGCGTACCGCCACTTCGACTCGCCCTCCGGCCGGTACGCGACCCGGGCCGCGAGCAGGTCGTGGCCCTCGCGGAAGATGTCGGCCGAGACGGTCGTGGGATGCCCGATCACCGCCTTGGCCGGATACCTCCCGGTAGGTGTGCGCGGGCGCGGGTCGACGATGACAATCCGACCAGTCACCCCACTGGTGTACCACCGAAGGCCGTCGCTCAACCCGCCGCGGTCCGCGGCGCGTACGAGTCGCCCACCGATGGTGGCGCGCCAAAGACCCTTCGATGGCATGGAACGGCGCACCGGAAGCCGGGGCCCGAGGTTCGTTGGCGCGAAATGGTCGCCGGGCGGCGTGTACGCGCCGCGAACGACCGCTGGCCGAGCACGACCGCCATGCGGGGCTGGCGTTTCAAGGTTCTTTGGCGCGAAATGGTCGCCAGGCGACGTGGACGCGCCGCGAACGACCCGCCCGCAGCACGACCGCCGTGCGGGGCTGGCGTTCAAGGTTCTTTGGCGCGAAATGGTCGCCAGGCGACGTGGACGCGCCGCGAACGACCGCTCGCGGAGCACGACCGCCTGGATCTGCTGGACGGGGAAATCGTCGATGCGCCCAACCGTCCGCAGCTCGTCGAGCGTGCCCAACCGGCGCCAGACCTGAGGTGAGGTGAGGTGAGGTGATTTGAGTCTCGCCGCTGACACCACGGCGACGCAGAAGCGAATCGGCATCAGACTTTTGCGCATGGGCTCTCCGGAGCTGTTCCGTCTGGTTCAAATCCGTCGTACAGGTAGACCCAGTTCGTGGTGTTGTACGCACTTCGCTCGACATACTTGTCGGCGGGTACAAGTACTACCCAGAGATCGGAGTTCTCCGTATAGGGATCCAGCGAAACTCCCGAGTAGTCTCGCGATACTTCCGCAAAAATGCAGGCCGGGGTGCCAACAAGAAGGGTGGATACGATCGTCGTATGGTTTAATGGCGGTTGCCGATAATTCGGGAACCCGTCCGCATAGTCGGCAGCGAGTAGGTCGAGTTGATTCTGCCGGTGTCGGCCGATGTAGACCGCGGTCACCCGATCGACAGCCTCGGCAGAAATGCTCTTGGTGCTCAACACCAGGCGGAGCATGTCGCCCATCGCCTGGTCGAGGCCAGCGAGGACTCTGTTGACGTAGGCCTCGTCGATAACTGCGGGGATGGCGTAGGGGTTGGTCGTGGTGGTCCCGAATGGCAGGGTGCCGATGGGGGCGAGGGGCTCGGACGGTTTGTTGCACCCGGCGAAGGCCGCGGCCATGACGACGAGGGCCGCCGCCAGTGAACGTCCTGTTCGCTCACCCACCAGTGAGATCCATAATCATGGCTTTTCACACGGGCGCAAGAGCTAACCTGCGGTAGCGCGCCCGTCCTAAAGCGTAATCGCAGCGTCACGGTGCGGTGCCCCTACTCGGCGCCCTACGCCGCCAGATCTTCTACCGCAGCACGACCGCCTGGATCTGCTGGACGGGGAAGTCATCGATGCGCCCGACCGTCCGCAGCTCGTCGAGCGTGCCCGACTGATCGCCGAAGCTCCACGTCGCCGTCCACCGCTCGGTGACGACCACGTCGTAAGTCCCGATGCGGAGGTACTCGTGCTTGATCTTTCCGTCCGGCCAAGGCCCACCCTCCGCCGAGTGCGGCCCGGTTCGGGTCCCGTCCCCCCAGTCGACGTAATACCTCCCAGTAGCGACAACCGTCAACGGCCCAAACGGCGTCTCCGGCTCGGTAAATGTGTGCTTGGTGGACCCCCGAGTCTCGAGGTAGGCATACATCCCGGTGATCGCCCGCCCGGGGGCGATGTAAGGGTCGGGCTCGGGTAGACGGACGGCCTGCCAGTAACGCAGAGCGAATGTCGTTGCTGTCTCCAGCTCCGAGGCCTCGGGACTGGAATCGACAAAGCAGATGAAATCAATTCCATTAAGCGTCGAACACGTCCCTGGCCGCACGACTCCTGGCGGAGCAGCGTTAGGATAAGGCCTATAGGTCCACCGGGTCGCCGAGTCAGTGCCTGCGTTACTCGACCCGGCGTCGCCCTCGCCAGAGCCGGGCCTGGTCTCGGTGAACTCGACCCCATCCAGGCAAACGATCACTCCTTCCTCGTTGGTGAAGCAGACTGGGGCCGATGCGCGCGCTGATGGGACCCCCAGCCCGACGCTGGTCGATGACAGCATCGACACGGCGACGAAGATCACGGTCTTCCGAGACACTGGTCCTCCGGCTCGGCGAAGCCCTGATCGAAACCCTCGTAGGCAAAGACCCAGGGTGTGGGGTTATAGCCCTGCGGGTCCTGTTCTGTGCGGGGGACTAACGCTACCCACTGGACGGCAACCCGTGGATCGGGCACCTTCACTACTTCGGACCCATCACTCAATATCCGTACGAAGATGCATGTCGGGCGGACCGAGATGAGTTCTGTCACTACGGAGTGACGATCACCGGGGTTCTCCTTGTATCCCGACAGTCCGCGCTGAACGACAGTCTCGAACAGCGCAATCTTGAGTGGCAGGACGTCGGCCAGATAGAGGCCTGCCAGCCGGGCTTTCACTCCTGAGGTCACCGAGCCCTCGAGCAAGACCTGCCGTGTGACGTCTCCGACGGCGTGGTCGAGGCCGGCGAGGACTTTGTTGACGTAGGACTCGTCGATGACGGCGGGGACGGCGTAGGGGTTGGTCGTGGTGGTCCCGACGGGCAGGGTGGCGGTGGGGCCGAGGGGTTCGGATGGGTTGTTGCACCCGACCAAGGCCGCGGTCATGGCCACGAGGGCCACCGCCAATGAACGTCGTGTTCGCTCACCCACCAGTGGGATACATATCATGGCTTTTCACACGGGCGCAAGGGATTCCCTGCGGTAGCGTGACCGGCTATGAAGGCCTATCGCAGCTTCACCGTGCGGCCCCGGCTTCCCGGCGCCCTCGCTCCCTTGCACACCCTCGCCATGAACCTCCGGTGGTCGTGGGACGAGCACACCCAGGACCTGTTCCGGTGGGTCGACTCCGAGGCGTGGGAAGCCAGCGGCAACGACCCCGTCCGCCTCCTCGGCTCGGTGGGCAAGGCCCGCCTCGACGCCCTCGCCGCCGACCGCACCTTCCTCTCCTTCCTCCAGGAGGTGTCGGAGGAGCTCCGGCGTGACATGGAGGCCGAGCGGTGGTTCCAGGGCCGTGAGAGCCCCCTGCGGTCGGTGGCCTACTTCTCCCCCGAGTTCGGCATCGCCCGGGCCCTGCCCCAGTACTCGGGCGGCCTGGGCGTCCTCGCCGGCGACCACCTGAAGGCGGCCAGTGCCCTCGGCGTACCGCTGGTGGGCGTGGGCCTGTTCTACGCCCAGGGCTACTTCCGCCAGGAGCTCAACGGCGACGGCTGGCAGGAGGAGCGCTACGTCGACCTCGACCCCCACGCCATGTCGCTCATGCCGTGCAACGCGGTCGTCGAGGTCGACCTGGCCGGCACCAAGCTCTACGCCCGGGTGTGGAAGGCCCAGGTCGGCCGCATCCCCCTGTACCTCCTCGACACGTCGGTGGAGGAGAACGACGAGCTCGAGCGGAGCGTCACCGACCGCCTCTACGGTGGCGACACCGAGCACCGCCTGCGCCAGGAGCTGCTCCTGGGCGTCGGCGGGGTGCGGGCCCTGGAGCTCGTCGGCGAGACGCCCCACGTCTTCCACAGCAACGAGGGCCACGCCGGCTTCCTCGGCCTCGAGCGCATCCGGCGGGCCATCGCCGGGGGGCTGACGTTCGACGAGGCGGTGGAGGCGATCCGGGCGGGCACCGTCTTCACCACCCACACGCCCGTACCGGCGGGCATCGACCGCTTCCCCCGTCCCCTCATGGAGCGCTACTTCAAGGCGTGGGCCGACGAGTGCAACGTGAGCTTCGACACCCTCATGGCCCTCGGCCACGTGCCCGACGAGCCGCCCGACGCCCCCTTCAACATGGCCGTCATGGGCCTGCGCCTGGCCGGGTTCAGCAATGGCGTGTCGAAGCTCCACGGCCAGGTCAGCCGTCAGATCTTCCAGCCGGTGTGGCCGGGCGTGCCCACCGAGGAGCTGCCCATCGGCTCGATCACCAACGGAATCCACACCCGCACGTGGGTCTCGCCCGAGATCCGCGACCTCTTCGACCGCCACGTCCTGCCCGAGTGGCACCTGGCCGGCGCCGACCGGTGGGCCCGCATCGACGACGTGGGCGACGACGAGCTGTGGCGGGCCCGCCAGCAGGCCCGGGAGCGGCTGGTGGCGTTCGTCCGCCAGCGGCTGCGAGCCACGTCGCTGGCCCGGGGGATGTCGGAGGCCGACCTCACGTGGCTCGACGACGCCTTCGACCCCGCCATCCTCACCGTCGGCTTCGCCCGCCGCTTCGCCCCCTACAAGCGGGCCACGCTCCTGCTCTCCCAGCCGGACCGGCTGACGAAGCTCCTCCTCGACGCCGACCGGCCCATGCAGCTCCTGTTCGCGGGCAAGGCCCACCCGGCCGACGACCCGGGCAAGGAGATCATCCGCCAGGTGGTGCAGTTCACCCGCCGCCCCGACGTCCGCCACCGGGTGGCGTTCGTGGAGGACTACGACATCGGCGTGGCCCGGATGATGTACCAGGGCGCCGACGTGTGGCTCAACACCCCCCGCCGGCCCATGGAGGCGTGCGGGACGAGCGGCGAGAAGGCCGCCCTCAACGGCGCCCTCAACCTCTCGATACTCGACGGCTGGTGGGACGAGCTCTACGACGGCCACAACGGCTGGGCCATCCCCTCGGCCGAGACCGTCAGCGACCAGCACCTTCGCGACCAGTTGGAAGCGGGCAGCCTGTTCGACCTGCTCGAGCGCCAGATCGTCCCCCTCTACTACGAGGCCAACCCGGGCCGGCCCCCGAGCCGGTGGTTGAGCCGGGTGCGGCGGTCGCTGCGCACGCTGGGCCCCGAGGTCACCGCCAGCCGGATGGTCCGCGACTACACCGAGCAGATGTACGAACCGGCGGCCACCCACGGCCAGGCCCTGGGCCGCGACGACTACGCCCGGGCCCGCGACCTGGCCGCGTGGAAACGACGGGTGGTGGCGATGTGGGCGACCGTCGCGGTGAAGTCGGTCGACGAGACCACCGACGCGGCCGACCTGGGCGGCTCCCGCACGGTGGCGGCCGAGGTCGATCTGGGCCGACTGGGGCCCGACGACGTCCAGGTCCAGGTCGTCCACGGACCGGTCGGCAACACCGACGAGATCGTCGAGGCGGGCGCGTCCCCCATGTCACTGACCGGCGGTTCCGGGCCCTACCGCTACGAAGGCGCGTTCGTCTGCGACCGACCCGGGCGCTACGGGTTTACTGTCAGGGTCGTGCCCTCCCACCCCGACTTGTTGACGTGGGCCGAGCTCGGCCGCATGGCTGTCGCCTGAGCCCTTCGCCCGCGCCGGCCTCGACGGCGGCATCGCTGATTCCTCCGCACCTCTGCCGGCGTCGCCGCCGGCCCTCGGGAGCGCGCCCACCGGGGATGATCGCCACGGTGGTGACCGCGGTGGCCCTGATCGCCTTGGCCCTGGCCGGGTGCTCGGCCGGCGAGCCCGCGGGCCGCATGGGGACGGGCACCCCGCCGACGGTCGCCACCACCACGACCACCGTCCCCCTCGACCCCGAGATCGAGGACATCGTGGCCGGCGCGGGCATGACCGATGTCGGGCGCCGGCTCTTCCTGGCGGCCGATCCGTCGGTGGAGGATGCCGCCACCCTGGTCAGCAGCTGCGAGGACGTCGACGCCATTGCCCGTCCTGAGGGCGGCACGGCTCACACCTTCGGGTGCCTCATCAACGGGCAGATCCACCTGCGGGCGTTCACCGAGCCCGAGGTCCGCGAGCTCGTCTACGTGGTGGCCGCCCACGAGCTGCTCCACGTCGTCTACGGGCGCCTCACCCGGGGCGAGCACCTCCTTCTCGACCCCGACCTCGACGCGGCCCGGGTCGGCAACCCCGTCCTGGAGGAGCGCCTGGAGGTCTACGCCGCCGTCAACGAGGACACCACCAACGAGGTGCACTCGCTGCTGGGCACCGAGTTCGCCGACCTCTCCCCCGCCCTCGAAGCCCACTACGCCGAGTACTTCGACCGGGCCCTCGTCATCGACGCCTTCCAACGCACCCTGGGCGATCGGGAGGACGAGATCCGCTTGCTCAAGGCGTCGATCGCCGACATGGAGGTGCGCCTCGACCAGATCCAGGCCGAGCTCGACGCCCAACAGGCGGCGGGCGACATCGAGGGCTACAACGCCAACGTGTCCCGCTTCAACGCCTTGGTGGCCGAGCACAACACCGCCGTGCGCCGGGTGAACGCCCTGGTCGACGAGGACAATCGTCTGACCGGGTAGGCGCCTCAGTGGGTGAGGTTGAACAGCTCCGGCTCTTCGCCCACGGAGTGGACGGCGGTGACGCCGGGGACCCGGTCCTTGAGGATGCGCTCGATGCCGGCCTTGAGCGTCATGGTGGACGCGGGGCAGCTGCCGCAGGCTCCCACCAGCTCGACGTCGACGACGCCCGTCTCCTCGTTGACGCCCACCAGCGTCATGTCGCCGCCGTCGGACTGCAGTACGGGTCGGATGGCCTCGATGGCCTCCAACACCTGGTCTCGCATCATGCTGGCCCCCACTGACCCTGACTCCGTCGACATGCTCACGACACTACCAACGCCCATCGGGCCCCCGGCCTTCCCGTAGGCTCCGGTCCCCGTGGCCCGAGTCGTCACCCGCACCGTCGTCGACCGGGCGGAACTGGCCGACTGGCTTCGCCCCCGCACCGACCTGCTGGTCGAGGAGGAGTCGGAGGAGGGGGTCTTCGTCCAGGGGGACGGGCCCTTCGAACGCTACGAGCGACGGGTCGAGGTCGCCGACGCCCCCGCGGCCGAGGCCGAGGCCACCACCGTCGGCGCCGGCGTCCAGCTGACCCAGACAGTGGAGTTCCGGCTGGGCCTGCCCTACTTCCGGTTCCTGTTCACCGGGCCGGTGCGCTCCGCTCTCCGCCGGCCGGGACGGGCCCGACCACCGTGGTGGGCGCCGCCCGAGCACCTCGACCGGGGCGCGGCCAACGCCCTCGGCACCCTGGCCATCCTGGCCGTGACCTTCGGCTACCTCAACACCCTCTTCACCCAGACGATCCCCTTCGCGGCCGAGGAGTTCGGGGCCGGGAACAGCGCCCAGGGCGTGGCCGGCAGCCTGGTGCGGGTGGGCGGGATCATCGCCCTGCTGGTCGTGGCCACCGCCGACCGGCGGGGCCGGCGCACGGTGATGCTGGGCGCGGCCGCGGCCGGGTCCATCCTCGCCGTCACCGGCGCCTTCGCCCCCTCCCTGGCGTGGCTGACGGGCAGCCAGATGCTGGCCCGGGCCTTCGCCAGCGCCCTGCTCGTGCTGGTCGCCATCGTGGCCGCGGAGGAGATGCCGGCCGGGTGCCGGGCTTACGCCGTCAGCCTGCTGGCCATGGCCGGCGGACTGGGGGCGGGTGTGTGCGTGACGGCCCTCAACCTGGCCGACCTGGGGACCCGGGGCTGGCGGATCCTCTACGTCCTGCCCCTCCTCGCCCTGCCCGCCGTCGCCAGCACCCGCCACCACCTGCGGGAGAGCCGGCGCTACCTCGCTCCCCACCTCCGGGTGCCGATCAAGGGCCACGGCGGCCGCCTCGCCCTCCTGGCCGTGTCCGCCCTGCTGGTCAACCTGTTCATCGCCCCCAACTCCCAGTTCAGCAACCGCTTCCTGCGCTCCGAACTGGGCTTCAGCGGCGGCCTCATCGGGCTGTTCTCGGTGGCGGTGGGCACGCCCGCCGCCATCGGCATCGTGGCCGGCGGCCGCATCGCCGACGTCCACGGGCGGCGCATCGTGGCCGCCGTCGCCCTCGTCGGCGGCACCGCCTGCACGGTGGCGTACTTCTTCGCCGACGGCGGGTGGCCGCTGTGGACATGGGCCATCGTCGGCAACGTCCTGTCGGCCGCCTCCATCCCCGCCCTCGGCGTCTACGGGCCCGAGCTGTTCCCCACCGGTCTGCGGGGCAAGGCCAACGGCCTGGTGTCGGTCACCGCCCTCTGCGGTAGCGCCATCGGCCTCACCGCGGCGGGCGTGATGTCCGACCGCTTCGGCACCATCGCGCCGGCCATGGCCGTCCTCTCCGCCGGCCCCCTGCTCCTGGCCGTGCTCGTGCTCGTCGCCTACCCGGAGACGGCCCACCGCCAGCTGGAGGAGCTCAACCCGGAGGACCAGCCGCCCCCAGACCCACCACCCAGTCCCTGACCGCGGCGGCCACCACCTGGTCGCGGCCCCGGAGCCCGTGGTCGCCGCCCTCGATCCACAGGTGGGTCACCGGCCCGGGGACGGTGGCGGTGGCGGCCTCCAGCTCGGCCGGGGTGCCGAAGGAGTCGCGGGTGCCGGACACGAACAGGCAGGGGACGGTCAGGCCGGGCAGGTGCTCGGTGCGGGCCTTCTCCGGCCGGCCCGGCAGGTGGAGTGGGTAGCTGACGAGGACGAGCCCGAGGGCGGGCAGGCCCTCGGCCACCGCCATCGAGCACATGCGCCCGCCGAAGGACCGTCCCCCGAGGACGATCCGGTCCGGGGCCAGGCCGGTGCGCTCGGCGAGGGCGGCGGCCGCGTCCCGAACCATCCCCAGGACCACCGCGGTGGCCTTGCGGGCCGGGAGGTCGATGCGCTCCACCGTCACCCCGTCCGGCTCCAGGGCCGCCTCCACCGCCACCAGCGACGAGTGGTCGCGCGTCGCGCTCGCCCCCGGCGCGATGAGCATGGCCCGGTCGGGCACAGTCGCCGTCACGGCAGGAGGATGCGGCGGGCTTCGGTGAGCTCGAGGATGCGCTGGCCGGCACCCTCCGACTCGGCCCCGTGGTCGGGATGGGACTCCCGCAGCAGCGACCGGAAGCGGCGCACGACCTGGTCCCGGTCGGGGTCGCTCTCCGGCCCGAAGCCGAGGACCTGGCGGGCCCACCGCTCGTCGGTGGCGAACCGTCGCCACAACGGCGGGGCCTGGGTGAGGTCGGCCAGGTGGTCGATCAGCTCCCGGCCGAGCTCCCCGTCCCATACGACCGCCTTGCGCAGGGCGGTGAACACGGCCGGCCGGCTGGCCTCGTGCACCCGACCGGCGGCGTAGATCGCGCCGAGCAGCTGCGGTACCGACCGGCCGTGGCCCGAGATCTCGAACTCGGTCGCCTGCTCGGGACTGCCCGTCAGCTTGTGGCAGGTGCGGTCGAGGCCGACGATGTCGGTCTGGAACCGGTGCCGGAGCCGGGGCTGCTCGATGGTCTCGCCCGCAGCCACGTCGTCGAGCAGGGCGAGGAAGTCCATGCGCATCTCGGGCTCGAGCTCGCCCACGTGGGCGGCCACGATTCCGCCCAGGAGGATGCCGCCGTAGCCGGGCGCGGGATCGGTGGGCAGCCACAACTGGCCCAGCGCCACCCGGCGGGTGGGCGCCACCGCGCGCGAATGCCGCACTTCGATCTCGGCCAGCAGCACGGAGTGCAGGGTAGTTGGGGGGCTCCGCCCCCCGACACCCCCGAGTCAACGGCATGGGCGCTCCTTCGGAGCGGCTGCCTTCTGTTCCGACAGCCGCATCGGCGCCTTCGGCGCCTGGCTGTCGGCGGCGCCTGGCTGTCGGTCAGATGTAGGGCCGGAGGGCGTCGCGCAGGGTGCGGGCCTCGCGGGAGACCGACTCGTCGCCCGCGTCCGACTCCACCGCCTCCAGGGCGGCCGAGGCCAGCTCCCGGATCTGCAGCCAGGCCACCGGCTCGAAGCCGTAGGGCGCCCGCGAGTCCTGCACGATGAGGGTGGCCGCCACCAGCTGCTCCGCGATCCGCCCGTCGTCGGGACGTTGGATGAGGCGGTCGGCGGCCACGAACAGGTCGCCCATGGCCGCGTGGGCCCGCTCGCCCCCGTCGCCCTCCTCGTCGTCGTCATCCTCGTCGTCGTCGTCGTCGTCGTCGTCGAAATCGTCGTCGTCGGCGCCCCGCAGGCGGCCGACCCGGTCGGAGGACTCCATGGCGTCGAGGAGGGAGTCGACCAGGTCCTCGTCGGCCAGTCCCACCACCAGGGTGAGGCCCGGCTCCCACCGGAAGGCGATGCCCCGCTCCCGCAGCCCGGCCGACAGGCGTCCCCGCTCGCCGGCCGACCACTCCTCCAGCTCGAAGCCCACGTCGTCGACGTCGGCGCCCTCGGCCAGGGTGGGGTCGGGGCGGTCGACCAGGGAGAGCTTGCAGTCCCAGCAGCGGGTGTCGGTGACGGAGTACTCGGCCCCGCACCACGGGCAGCAGGCCACGATCACCGGTCTACCCTCGTTCCTCGGCCAGCCCCGTGGATGCCTATGGGCCGGCCTGCCGGGCCGATCATGCCGGCAGCCCCTCCCCGAAGGCCCAGTACCCGAAGACGTCGCCCAGTGCGGTCACGATCTCCCCCTCGGTGGCGTAGACCCGCACCGCGTCGATGATCACAGGCATGAGGTTGACGTCGGGCCGGCCGGCGTCGGCCGTCACCCGGGCCAGGACGGCGGCCACCGCCTCCTCGTCGCGGCCGGCCCGCACCTCCGCCAGCCGCGTCCGTTGGCGAGCTTCCCCGTCCTCGGCCGAGGAGTCGACCGCGGCCGCGACCGCGGCCGTCGCCGCCCCGTCGGGCGCCGAGCCGTCGGTGAAGCGGTTGACGCCCACCACCACCCGTTCGCCCCGTTCGACCTCGGTCGCCTGTTCGAAGGCGGAGTCGGCGATGCGGCGTTGGAACCAGCCCCACTCGATGCCGGCCAGGACCCCGTCGAGCATCGACCCGTCGCCCATCTTGTCGATCCGGAAGAGGATCTCCTCGGCCCGGGCCCCGACCTCGTCGGTCAGCGACTCCACCAGCCACGACCCGCCCAAGGGGTCGGCCACGTGGGCGACGCCCGTCTCCGCCGCGATCACCTGCTGGGTGCGGAGGGCCAGCCGGGACGTGTGGGCGGTGGGCAGGCGGAGGGCCTCGTCGAGGGCGTTGGTGTGCATGCTCTGGGCCCCGCCCAGCACCCCTGCCAGCGCCTCCAACGTCGTCCGCACCACGTTGACCTCCGGTTGCTGCGCGGTGAGCGACGCCCCCGCCGTCTGGACGTGGAACCGGCAGCGGAGCGATCGTTCGTCGGTGGCACCGTAGCGGTCGCGCAGCCAGCGGGCCCAGAGGCGGCGGGCGGCCCGGAACTTGGCGATCTCCTCGAAGAAGTCGATCTGGGCGTTGAAGAAGAAGCTCAGGCGGGGGGCGAAGTCGTCGACGGCCAGGCCGGTGGCCACCGCCGCCTCCACGTAGGCGAAACCGTTGGCCAGGGTGAAAGCCAGCTCCTGCACCGCCGTCGATCCCGCCTCCCGGATGTGGTAGCCGGAGACCGACAGCGGGTGCCACTGCGGCATCTCCGCGGTGCAGAAGCGGACCACGTCGGTGACCAGCCGCACCGAGGGGCGGGGCGGGAAGAGGTACTCGTTCTCCGCCTGGTACTCCTTCAGGATGTCGTTCTGGACAGTTCCCCGCAGGGCGGCCCGGGGCACTCCCGCCTTCTCCGCCGCCACCACGTACATGGCCAGGACGATGGCGGCCGGGGAGTTGATCGTCATCGACGTGGAGACCCGCCCGAGGTCGATGCCGGCGAACAGCTCCTCCATGTCGGCCAGGGTGTCGACGGCCACGCCGCAGCGGCCGACCTCGCCCGTCGCCAGCGGGTCGTCGGAGTCGCGGCCCATCAGGGTGGGGAGGTCGAAGGCGATCGACAAGCCGTCGCCGCCCGCGTCGAGCAGGGCCCGGATGCGCTGGTTCGACTCCGCCGCCGACCCGAACCCGGCGAACATGCGGTGGGTCCACAGCTTCGACCGGTACATCGAGGCGTAGGGGCCGCGGGTGTAGGGGAACACGCCCGGCCACTCGCCGTCGTCGGGTCCGTAAGCCGGCTCCAAGGGGATGCCCGACGAGGTGGACGGGGCCAGGACGGGCCCCGTCGGCGCCGCCTCGTACCCCCGCCGCCAGTCGTCGCGGCCGGACATGGGGGCAGGCTATCCCCACCGCTGCTGCCCAGGCCCCACCGCTAATGTCCAGGTCATGTCCTCGACCTCTGCCCCCCGCACCATCGCCATGCTCGTCGGCGGCGGCCCCGCCCCCGGCCTCAACGGCGTCATCAACTCCGTCACCCTGAGCGCCCGGGCCCGGGGATGGAAGGTGCTGGGCGTCCCCAAGGGCTTCTCCCAGCTCATGGTGGGCGACGTGTCGGGCGTGCGGGAGCTCACCGAGGCCGACGTCGACGGGATCGCCACCAAGGGCGGCAGCGTCCTCTACACGGCCCGGGCCAACCCCACCAAGAAGCAGGAGGACCTCGACACGGTGGTGGCCGCCCTGGGCAAGCTGGGCGTCACCGACCTGGTCACCCTCGGGGGCGACGACACCGCCTCCAGCGCGGTGAAGGTGGCGGGCGCCTTCGGCGGCGACATGCGGGCGGTCCACGTCCCCAAGACGATCGACAACGACCTCCCCCTCCCCCTGGAGGCGCCGACCTTCGGCTACGAGACGGCCAAGTACTGGGGCGCGGAGCTGCTCAAGAACCTCCTGGCCGACGCCAAGACCACCAGCCGGTGGTACCTGGTGACGGCCATGGGCCGGTCGGCGGGCCATCTGTCGGTCGCCATGGCCATCGGGTCGGGGTCGCACCTGGTGTCGATCCAGGAGGAGTACCCGCCGGGGGGCATCACCGTGTCCGAGATCGCCGACATGGTGGAGGCGGCGATCCTCAAGCGCCTGGCCGCCGGTGAAGGCTGGGGCCTGGCCGTGCTGGCCGAGGGCCTGCTCGACCAGATGTCGGAGGAGGAGATGTCGAAATACGTCACCGAGTTCGACGAGCACGGCCACCCCCGCCTGTCCGAGGTCGACCTGGGCCGGATCGTCCGCGACGTGGTCGACGCCCGCTTCCAGGAGCGGGGCGTGAAGATGGCGTTCATCACCAAGCTCATCGGCTACGAGCTGCGCTGCGCCGACCCCATCGCCTTCGACGTCCAGTACACCCGAACGCTCGGGTACGGGGCGGTCGAGTTCCTGGCCAACGGGTCGGGGAACGCCCTGATCTCGCTGCAGGCGGGCAAGCTCGTCCCGATCGACTTCGCCGACCTCCAGGACCCGTCGACGGGCAAGGTGCGAGTGCGCAAGGTCGACGTCGACGGGGGCGTGTGGCAGGCGGCGCTGGCCCTGCAGTCCCGCCTGCGGGCCGGCGACCTCGAGGGGTCGTCGTTGGACGCGCTGGCCGAGGTGTCCAAGGAGGACGGGGCGTCCCTGGCCGCCCGCTTCGCCCACCTGGTGAAGTGAGCTGACCCAGACCCGGGCGACGACGCTTCAGCTGGCGCTGCCGCCGAGGGCGGGGAGGAGCGCGGGCGGGGTGAGGCGGGACAGCATGGTGACCGCCCACTCCCGGGCCTGGTGGCGGTGGACGGCCGTGGCCTGGGCTTCGAAGGCCCGCCGCCCCCAGTCGACCTGCTGGGCCATGCGGGCCGCCTCCACCTCCGCCAGCCGGAGGGACGTGCCGCCCGACGTCACCGACGCCGACCACAGCAACGGACCCATCGCCGCCCGCTCGGCGGTGGCCATGGGCGGGACGTCGTAGCGGCGCAGCTCGCCCGTGGCCAGCAGGACCCGGGGGTTGGCGGCGACGGTGGTGCTCCCGCCCACCGACGCCGTGGCCGCGGCCAGGGCTTCGGCCACCCACTGGTCGAGGATGGGCTTGGGGTTCACCGCCGCCCCGCCGCCGGGGTGGATCTCGAAGTGGACGTGGGCCGGGCCCCCGGCGGCGTTGCCGGACGTGCCGGTGAAGCCCACCACCTGGCCCTGGGCGACCGTGTCGCCGGTGCGGAGGTCGGGGGCGAACCCGGCCAGGTGGGTCATGTAGTAGTAGGTGCCGTCGGAAGTGGTGACGTAGACGGAGATGCCGCCCACGATCTCGCCGGTGAGCTCGGCCACGCCCGCCGCCGGGGCCCGCACGGGCGTGCCGTAGTCGGCCCAGATGTCGTTGCCCTGGTGGTAGTGGGGCGTCGGGTTGTAGCGGGGGTCGCGGAAGTCGTCGCTCCACGTGGCCAGGCCCGCCACCGGGAAGTGTCCCATCCCCAGGATGAACGCCTCCTCCTCGCTGAAGCCGCGGGCGGTGAGGGGGCGGAGGGCGTCGAGGAGCTCGGACGTGCTGCTGTCGGCGGTGCGAGGGCGGTTGTCGAGGACGAGGCCCACCGACGCCGGGTCGATAGGACCGTCGCCCCCGCCGTCGCCGTCGCCCGGGACGGGGGCCACCGCCGGCGGGGCGGTGTCGGGGGGCGCGGTGGGCGGCGGGTCGGGGGCCACCGCCGGCGGCTCGGTGACGGGTACATCGACCGGCGCCTGGGTGGTGGTGGGTGCCTCGGTGACGGGCGGAGCGGTGGTGGTGGGTTCGATTTGACCCTCGGTCTGGGCGCGCACCGGCCCCGCCCCCGCGGCGGTGAGGATCAGGGCCACGGCCAGCGCCGCGAGTGCAGTGTGACGACGATGAGACATTGACGTGTTCGGCGCTCCCCCAGCCTCGGGGCGGGCTCTACCCATTCCCGGCATGCCGCCACACGCCCCGCTTGGCCGCCCACGAGTCGAAGGCGGCCACCAGGTGGTCGTCGGTGCCGAGCTCGTGCTCGCCGTCGGCCACGACCATGTCGGTGATCTGGGCCGATTCGCCGTCGGCCCACCCCCGGGCCACGCCCACCACCTGCCCGTCCCGCCGGGCGGTGACGGTGACGGGCTCCCGCCGCTGGCGGAGGAACCCGTCGGCCGACGGGTCGGTCTGGTCGGTGACGGTGAGCTCGACCGGGATGCCTCCCCGCCCGATCACCGCCGGCGGGGCGAACGGGAAGTCGGCGATCGGGCCCCACACCCGCCCCGGCCCCTCCTCGAGCAGGTGGAGGCGGTCGAAGGCGATGTCGACGTGGAAGGCGGAGAGCGCCTCTTGGGCGGCCACGATGCGCTCGGGCGAGATCTCGTCGGCCACGGTGACGTGGGGGACGAACGGCCACGTGAGCGGGCGGGCCAGAGGGTCGCGGAAGACGCGGTCGCGCACCGCCGCCACCTCGTCGCCCCCCGACTGCACCGGGAGGTAGAGGACGGGGTTGTCGGGCAGAAAGGTGGTGGGCCCGCCCAACCCGACGGTGAAGGGCCGGGTCGCGCCCGCCGCCGCCCGGAGGAGGACGAGGGCGTCGTCGAAGCGGTCCTCGCGCACGTTCACCGGCGGGACGAGCGTGAGGTGGGCCGGCACCCGTCCATAGGTACCATCGCCCACCGCCCGCCGGAGGGCGTCGATCTCGCGGTCGATGGGCGCGGGGACGAGCAACACCACCCCCACCCGTGACCGTGCCATCCCCCTCAGGCCGCCATCGTCGTCGGTCTCACTGGGAAAAGTGAACCACGCCGGGCGCCGTTTCCCGCCTCGACGGGGAGCGGAACCGGCTCAGCGGCTCCCGCGGTCGGCGGCGGCGAGTCGGGTGTTGGCTCGGCGGAGGGCGGCGGCGGCCTCCTCGTCGTCGGACGAGCCCGACGCCGCCTCCTTGGCCCGGCGGGCCCGCTCCACGTCGACCTGGTCGGCCAGCTCGGCGACGTCGGACAACACGATGACGCGGTTGTCGCGCACCTCGACGAACCCGCCGTGGACGGCGGCCACCTTCTCGCCCTCCGAGGTCTTGATCCGCACCAACCCGTCACCGAGCGCGCCCAGGAACGGCGCGTGGTTGGCCAGGAAGGCGATCTCGCCCCCGTCGACGGTGCGGCACACGACCATGTCGGCCTCGCCCGAGTAGAGGATGCGCTCCGGGGACACCAGCTCGACGTGCACTAGGCGGCCGCCCCCGCCTTCTTGTCGTCCTTCTTCTCCTCCTGCTTCTCTTCCTTCGACAGCGACTTGGCCTTCTCCAGCACCGAGTCGGCGCCGCCCACGTTGTAAAAGGCCTGCTCAGGGATGTCGTCGAGGTCGCCGTTGACCAGCTTCTCGAAGGACTCGACCGTCTCCGCCACCGGCACGTTGATGCCCTTGACGCCGGTGAACTGCTCGGCCACGTAGAAGGGCTGGGACAGGAACTTCTGCACCTTCCGGGCCCGCTGGACGATCACCTTGTCCTCTTCCGCCAGCTCGTCGAGGCCGAGGATGGCGATGATGTCCTGCAGCTCCTTGTAGCGCTGCAGCACCTCCTGCACCCGGCGGGCGACGGCGTAGTGACGCTCGCCGACCACCTCGGGCACCAGGATCCGGCTCGTCGAGGCGAGCGGGTCGACGGCCGGGTAGATGCCCAGGGAGGCGATCTGGCGGGACAGCTCGGTGGTGGCGTCGAGGTGGGTGAAGGTGGTGAACGGGGCCGGGTCGGTGTAGTCGTCGGCGGGCACGTACACCGCCTGCAGCGACGTGATCGACCGGCCCTTGGTCGACGTGATCCGCTCCTGCAGCTCGCCCATCTCGTCGGCGAGGGTCGGCTGGTAGCCCACGGCCGACGGCATGCGGCCCAGCAGGGTGGACACCTCGGAGCCGGCCTGCACGAACCGGAAGATGTTGTCGACGAACAGCAGGACGTCCTGGTGCTCCTCGTCCCGGAAGTACTCGGCCATGGTCAGCGCCGACAGGGCCACCCGCAGGCGCACGCCCGGCGGCTCGTCCATCTGGCCGTACACGAGGGCCGCCTTCTCGATGACGCCCGTCTCCTGCATCTCCAGCCAGAGGTCGTTGCCCTCCCGGGTGCGCTCGCCCACGCCGGCGAACACCGACACGCCACCGTGCTGCTCCGCCACCCGGCGGATCATCTCCTGGATGATGACGGTCTTGCCCACGCCGGCCCCGCCGAAGAGGCCGATCTTGCCGCCCTTCACGTAGGGGGCGAGGAGGTCGATGACCTTGATGCCGGTCTCGAACATCTCCGACCGGGGCTCGAGGTCGGCGAAGGGGGGCGACGGACGGTGGATGTCCCAGTACGCCTTGATCCCCTCGGTGACGGGCTCGCCGTGGGTGTCGAGCGGCTCACCGATGACGTTGAACACGTGACCGAGGACACCGGGGCCGACCGGCACCGTGATCCCGTGGCCCGTGTTCTTCACCGGGGTACCCCGCCGCAGGCCGTCGGTGGGCTTCATGCAGATGGCCCGGACCCGGCTCTCGCCGATGTGCTGGGCCACCTCGGCGGTGATGAGGACTTCCTTGCCGTCGACGTCGACGGTCATGGTGACGGCGTAGTTGATCTCGGGCAGGTTCCCGGGGGGGAACTCGACGTCGACGACGGGGCCGGCGATGGCGACGACGTGGCCGTCCTTGGTGGCCCCATTCGGTGAGGCAGCTGAGGACGAGGCGGCGGCGGCCTCGTCGGAATGCTCTGGGGCGAGCGTGGGCTCGGTGGTGGTGTCGCTCATCAGCGCGCTCCTGATCGGTCGAGGTGGTCGATGAACACGTCGCGGCTGACGACGGTGTCGACGAAGTAGTCGGGCTTGCCCTTGGTCTTGGCCGTGCGCAACGCCTCGGCGCCGCCCACGATCTCCATGATCTCGGTGGTGATCCCGGCCTGGCGGACCTTGTTGGCCACGATCGACAGCCGCTTGATCAGCTCTTCGGCGTTGTCGGTGGCCGACTTCATGGCCCGCTGGCGGGCGGCCTGCTCGCTGGCGGCGGCGTCGAGCAGGGCGGCGAAGATTCGCCCTTCGATGTAGCGGGGGACGAGCCGCTCGAGGATCTCTCCCGGCTCCGGCTCGAACTCGTAGTCGGCCCGGGCCCCGGCCTTGTCGTCGGAAGGGGACGACCCGCCGGCCACCTGGTCGACGTCGAGCGGCAGCAAACGGACCACGTCGACCTTCTGGGACCCCATGGAGAGGAACCGGGTGTAGGCGAGGTAGACCTCGTCGACCTCGCCCTCCTCGAAGCGCTTGATCGGACCCGCGGCCAGGGCCCGGGCGTCCTCGTAGGTGGGCTGCTCGGAGAACCCGGACAGAGCCTCGTCGAGCTGGTAGCCCCGGTAGCGGAAGTAGCCCTCCGCCTTGCGGCCGGCGGTGGTGAGGGAGTAGCCGTGGCCCTTGTCCTGGGCCGCCACCACCTGGCGCTCGCCCCGGCGGATGACGGTGGAGTTGTAGGCCCCGGCCAGGCCCCGGTCGGCGGCGATGACGACGACGCCCACGTTCTTCACCTCCCGCGACTTGAGCAGGGGGTGGTCGAGCCCGGACCCGCCCGCGGCCAGGTTCCGCATGACCTCGGTGATCTGCTCGGCGTAGGGACGGGCCGCGGCGACCCGGATCTGGGCCTTCACGATCCGGCTGGCCGCGATCAGCTCCATGGCCCGCGTGATCTTCTTGGTCGACTGGACGGTCTTGATGCGCCTCCGGAGGATCCGTTCCTGGCCGCTCGCCATGGGCTACCCCGCCGAGGCGTCGGCGGCGGCCTTCGCCTTGGTCGAGTCCTCGAACCGCTTCTTGAAGGCCTTGATGGCGTCTTCCAGCTTGTCCTTGTCGGGCAGCTTGCCGGACGTCTTGATCTCGCCCAGCAGGTCGGAGTAGCGGCTGCGGAACTCGTCGAGGAGGTCGGCCTCGAAGCGGCGGACGTCCTTCACCTCGATGTCGTCGAGGAAGCCCCGGGTGCCGGCGTAGAGCGACACCACCTGCTCCTCCATCGGCATCGGCGAGTGCAGACCCTGCTTGAGCAGCTCGGTGAGCTTGTAGCCCCGGTCGAGCTGGGCCTTCGACACCGCGTCGAGCTCGGACCCGAAGGACGCGAACGCCTCCAGCTCCCGGAACTGGGCCAGGTCGAGCTTGAGCGTGCCGGCCACCGCCTTCATGGCCTTGGTCTGGGCCGAACCACCCACCCGGGAGACGGAGATGCCCACGTCGACCGCGGGCCGCACCCCGGAGCGGAAGAGGTCGGTCTGGAGGTAGATCTGGCCGTCGGTGATCGAGATCACGTTGGTCGGGATGTAGGCGGAGACGTCGCCTTCCTTGGTCTCGATGACGGGGAGGGCCGTCAGCGAGCCGCCGCCGAGGTGGTCGCCCAGCTTGGCCGAGCGCTCCAGCAGGCGGCTGTGGAGGTAGAAGACGTCGCCCGGGTACGCCTCACGCCCCGGCGGCCGGCGCAGGAGCAGGGAGAGCTGGCGGTAGGCCTCGGCCTGCTTGGACAGGTCGTCGTAGACGATGAGGGCGTGCTCGCCGCTGTCCATCCAGTGCTGGCCCATGGCCGCGCCCGAGTAGGGGGCGAGGTACTTGAAGGGGGCCGGGTCGGAGGCGGGTGAGGTGACGACCACCGTGTAGTCCATGGCGCCGGCCTCCTCGAGGGTGGCCACCACCTCCGCCACCGTCGAGCCCTTCTGGCCGATGGCGACGTAGATGCACTTCACCCCCTGGCCCTTCTGGTTGATGATGGCGTCGACGCAGACCGCGGTCTTGCCCGTCTTGCGGTCGCCGATGACGAGCTCGCGCTGGCCCCGGCCCACCGGGGTCATGGCGTCGATCGACTTGATGCCGGTCTGGAGGGGCTCCTTCACCGGCTGGCGGTCGACGACGCCGGGCGCCTGCACCTCGAGCCGGCGGCTCTCCGACGTGGAGATGTCGCCCTTGCCGTCGAGGGGCAGGCCCAGGGGGTTGACCACCCGGCCCAGGAGGCCGTCGCCGACGGGAACGGAGAGGATGCGACCGGTGGCGGTGACGGCCTGGCCCTCCTCGATGGAGCCCATCTCGCCCAGGACGACGGCGCCGATCGACTCCTCGTCGAGGTTCAGGGCGAGGCCGAGCGTGCCGCCCTCGAACTCGAGCAGCTCGTTGACGGCGGTGTTGGGCAGGCCCGAGATGCGGGCGATGCCGTCGCCGACCTCGATGATGTGGCCCACCCGCTGGCGGTCGAGCGACGGGGCGTAGCCCTCCAGGTGCTTGCGGAGGACCGAGGTGATGTCGCCCGCCTCGAGGTCGAAGTCGAACGAGCCAGAAAGAGGTGAGGAGGAGACAGTGTCGGTCATGCGGACCTCCGATTGATCCGCGCAATTACACGCGTGAGGGGGCAACTGCGCGAGTTGATGCCGGCGGGACGGCTCACATCGCTTCTTTCAGCATCTCGAGGCGGTGGCGGACGGAGCCGTCGATGACGGTGTCGCCCACCCGGGCGACGAGGCCGCCCATGACCGACGGGTCGACGATCACCCGCAGGTCGACGGGCTGGCCGAGCATGGTGCCGAGGGCGGTGGTGAGACGCTTGAGCTGGTCCTCGTTGAGGGGGACGGCGGAGCGCACCTCGGCCACCGCACGCGAACGCTCGGTGGCGACCCGGGCCAGGAGGGCGGTGACGATCTCGGGCAGATCCTTGATGCGTCCCAGGCCGACGAGCATCGACACCATCTGGACGGTGATCTTCGAGGCCCTTCCGCCGAGGAGGTCCTCGATGGCGGCCTGGCGCCGATCGACGGGGAGGGTGGAGTTGGCGAGGGTGTCGCGCAGCTCCTCCGAGCGCTCGAACATGGCCGACACCCGGTGCAGCTCGTCGCTGACCCGGTCGACCGAGTCCTCGGCCCGGGCCAGCTCGAACAGTCCGTTGGCGTAACCGTCGATCCGCTTGGTCATGGTCGCTCGCTCATGACCCCGCGGGCTGGCGGGACGCCTGCTCGATGAAGGACTCGATCAGGGCCATGTTGGTGTCGCGGTCGAGGCTGCGCTCGACCACCTTCTCCGCCAGCTCGATGGTGAGGGTGGCCATCTCCGTGCGGAGGTTGGCCTTCACCCGCTCGACGTGGGCGTTGATGTCGGCCGTGGCCCGCTCCCGGATCTCGGCCACCTCGGCCTCGGCCTGCTTGCGCAGGTCCTGGCGCACCTTGTCGGCGTCCTGCCGGGCGGCCTCGATGATGCGGGCCGCCTCGGTGCTGGCGTCGGCCAGCTTGGAGCGGTACTCATCGAGGATGGTGTCGGCCTCGGCCTTGGCCGCGTCGGCCTCGTCGAGGGCGGCCTTGATCTTCTCGGCCCGGGCGTCCATCCCCTTCTTGACCGCGGGGAAGCCCTTCTTGACCATGAAGAACAGGAGGATGGAGAACGACAGCGCCCCCCAGATGATCTCGTTGGTGGCGGGAAGGATCGGGTTGACCTTCTCCTCCGCCTCGGCGACGTGCTCACCCGCCTCTTGGGCGAAGGCGAGGATGGTGGCGATCATCCCAGTCATCATGATTGGGGTGCCTCCTACGCGAACTTCAGGAGGATGAAGACGACGAACCCGATGAGGGCCAGCGCTTCGGTGAAGGCGATGCCGAGGAACATGGTGGTTCGCACCATGCCCGCGGCCTCCGGCTGGCGGGCCATGGCGGTGATGGCGTTGCCCACCACGATGCCGATGCCGATGCCGGGGCCGATGGCCGCGGTGCCGTAGCCGATACCGGCTCCGATGGCGCTGAGTCCGGTGAGGAACTCGTCGGGAGCGGTTTGTGCCAGGGTCAGGATGTCGAGCAAGGGGCCCTCCTAGTGCTCTGGGTGCATGGCCCCGCCGATGTAGACGGCGGTGAGAATGGTGAAGATGAACGCCTGCAGCCCGGCGACGAGGATCTCGAAGCCTGTGAGCAGGATGAGCATGATGAACGGCAACGGCAGGATCACCGCGAGCAGCGTCTTACTGAAGAGGGCGGCCGACAGCACCGCGAAGGTGACCAGGAGCAGGTGGCCGGCGAGCATGTTGGCGAAGAGACGAACCGCCAGCGAGAAGGGCCGGACGATGAAGGTGGAGATGAACTCGATGAGCGCCACCAGGGGCAGGATGCCCTTGGGCACGCCCGGGGGCATGACGACCGACTTGAGGTAGCCGAACGGGCCCTGGCTCTTGATCCCCATGATGTTGTAGATGAACCACACCACGACGGCCAGGAAGATCGGCAGGGCCATGCGGGCGTTCACCGGGAACTGGATGCCGGGGATGACCTCGAACAGGTTGGTCACGAAGATGAAGAAGAACATCGTCGTGAGGAACGGGGCGAAGCGCATCCCGTCGTTGCCCATCGTCTGCAGGATGATGTCCTTGCGGACGAACTCGATGCCCGACTCGGCGATGTGCTGCACGCCCGCCGGCACCAGGTTGCCCGTCTTGGCCCCCACGGTGGACTTGCGCCCCGCGGCCCAGAACAGCCCGCCCACGATGAGCACGCCCGCCCACATGAGGAGGACGACCTTGTTGACCTCGAAGGGCGTGCCCTTGAGGAACAGGCCCTCCCACTCGACGAGCTCCTTGATGGGCGGGAAATGGAGCGCCAGGATCGAGGTCATCGTCCCCTTCCTGCATTTTTGGGGCCTGTGGTCGGCTTGAGGGCGGGGAAGGCGAGGGAGGCGGAGATGTGGCGGGTCTCCCAGATGAGCAGGCCCAGGTGGGTGACGACCAGGGTGAGGGAGAGGGCGACCAGGTCGACCCACGGCTGGTCCTTGACCAGGACGACGACGCAGGTGAGCACGGCCAGGCGGACCACGAAGCCACCCAGGGCGGCCACCATCAGCAGCGGGAGGGAGATGCGGGCGGCGGCGGCCAGCATGTAGGCGGAGGCGGCCAGGTTGGCCAGCACCAGCAGGATGGCGAAGGCGGCCGAGGCGGCGCCGTCGAGGCCCCAGATGAGCCCGGACACGAGGACGATGACCGGGACCGCGGGCAGGACGCGGCGGGCCATGTCGATGGCCACCTGCGGCTCCACCGCCGGGCCGGGGTCGTTGTCGAGGAGGGTGACGGGCGCGTGTTGGGGCATCAGTCTTGGTGTCGCTTCGCCCACGGGCCCGCCTGCTCGTGGATCTTCATTCGGGCGTCGTAGCCGTACCACATGGTGGCGATGAGTCCGATCATGGCGGTGAGAAAGAAGACGATGGTCAGGACAGGGACGATCCCCAGCAGACGATCGAGCAGGTACCCGAAGGCGCCGATGATCGGAGGAGTCAGCGCAAGTTCGAACGACCGCGACAAACTGTCGCCGAAGCCCCGGTACAACTCGCCCTGCTCACCCTGCTGTTCAGGCCCTTGCAAACCGACTGACGTCCCCTTGTGAAACAATGCGCAATCTACGGGACACGCCCCCGAAACCGCAAACCGACCCCCGAGCAGGCCAGGGACGGCGGCGGGGGTCCCACCTCGGCCGGCGAGCGAGGGGCGCCGGGGGGACCGCGGCGCGTGGCGACGGGCGAGGGCGCGACAGCCCGCCGAGCGACCACCAGCGGCGTTCGCACCGCGAGTCGGATGGCGGCGGGGAGGACCCGGACCTCGGGCCGATCTCGGCCATTGCTCGCCCGGCCGGGGAGCGGGCGGGTACCGTGTGACGTGGGCCGATGCACCGAATTCGGCGTGATCATCCAGTCCGGCTGCGAGCATCCGATGCGAGCCGGGCACTCGTCATGCAGTTGCCCCGAATGCGGCTCGGTCTGCAGGGGCAAGTTCTCCGGCTGCGACGAGGTCTGGGCCGAGGGCGACAAGAGCGCGGCGCGGCCCGCGCCGACGGTGAAGGCGCCGGCCAAGGTCGGCCCGTCCCACGCCGTCGTCCGGCGGAGCCGCCCCTCGGCGGGGGGCGAGCGTCCGGTCGAGCCTCTGGTCGGGCCGGCGCACCCTGAAGCCGGAAAACGGCCGCAGGAAGCCTCCCGGGAGGCCGGAGGACACCCCGTCCGCGCCCGCGACACGCGTTTCGAGGTCGTCGACGACGACTCACCCGCGGCCGGGAGTCCCCCCGCGGCAACGCCCGCCGCGAGGCCGGCGCCGGCCTCGACCGCCTACCGGCCGCCTCCCGCCCCGCGGGCCACACCCGCCCCGCCCTCCAACGCCACCGCTCCTCCGCCGCCGCCGATCGCGTCCCCGCCCCCCGTCTACATCCCCCAGCCGCGTTCGACGGCACCCGCTTGGCCCGGGCCCGCCCCCACCCCCGCACCCGCCCGTCCATCCGATCTCGATGCTGACCGCGGGGCGGCCGCCGTCGAGCAGGCGTTCGAGGCGGAGAGGGCGAAGTTGGAGCGGCTGGCGGCCGAGCTCGACCGCCGGGCCGCAGGGATCGACGAGCGGGCGGCGACCTCCGTCTCACGGGCCTTCGACAAGCAGCGGGCGGCGATGGAGCAGATGGCCGCCGACCTCGACCGCCAGGTGCAGGAGATCCACCAGCAGCGGGCGACGGTGGAGCGGGTCGCCGCCGATCTCCACCGGCAGGCCCAGGAGATCGACGAGCGGGCGGCGGTCGCGGTCGGGCGGGCGTTCGACGCCGAGCGGGCCATGTTGGACCAGGTGGCGGCCGAGTTGGTGGCGCGAGCCCACGAGGTCGAGGAGCGGGCAACCGCCCACGCCCGGGTCTTCGAGATCGACCGGGCCTGGTTGGAGCGGCTGGCGGCCGAGTTGCCGACGAGGGCCATCCAGCTCGACGACCGGGCCGAAGCCCACCTGCGCATGCTCGACAGCGACCGGGCGTCGCTGGAGGTCCTGGGCCACGAGCTGGTGGCCCGGGGCCACGAGATCGACGCCCGTATCGAAGCCCACCTGCAGGCCGTCGAGTACGACCGCCACACCCTCCCCGACGAGCTGCGGCGCTCGCTGGCGGCGTCGCTCCCGGAGCTGGTCACCGAGGCCGTCCGCCTCGAGAACTCCCGCCGGGCCGAGCGCCAGCCGCCGCCGCCACCACCGGAGCCGCCGGCCCGGGCCGAGGCCGATCCCATCTTCGAGGCCCGTCAACGCTCGTTGGAGAAGCGCCTCGACGGGCTCACCCGCCGGGCTCAGGAGATCGACGAGCGCGTCACCACCCACCTCCGGGGGATCGACGATGACCGGGCGGTGCTGGCCGACGTCATCACCCACCAGGACCGGATGGCCCAGGCCCTGGCCGACGCCGACCTCGACGGCCGCCACGACCGCCTCACCCAGTGGGTCAACGACGCCATCCCGGTGGCGGTGGCAGGAGCGGTCGACGCGGCCATGAAGGTGAAGGCGGCGGCCCTGTCGACCGCGGTGGGCCGGGTGGAGAAGGTGCGGGC
This sequence comes from uncultured Acidimicrobiia bacterium, assembly GCA_963829165.1. Classification (GTDB taxonomy): domain Bacteria; phylum Actinomycetota; class Acidimicrobiia; order Acidimicrobiales; family AC-14; genus JAXDMK01. Next base: position 135,589 of record CAWHIC010000003.1, read on the forward strand.
CGACACCAAGGCCATGGTCGACAACCTCCACGAATCGTCGGAGCGGATGCTGGAGGCGCTCTTCCGCCGCGACCAGGAGTCGGTCGTCCAGCTGCAGGCGCTGGAAGACGACCGCGCCGCCATGAAGGCCATGCTCGAGGGTGGGCGCGACGAGATCGCCCACTCCGTCGTCAACTCCCTGCCCGCGTTGGTCGAGGTGGCCGTGCGCACGGCGATGGAGCGCTACGCCACCGAGCGCCGGTCGGGCGTGCAGGAGCTGTCGGCCAGGCTGAAGGCCGACTCCGACGTGATGCGCGACGCCCTCCAGCGGTCGTTCGAGAAGATGATGGAGGCCCTCTCCAGCCGGGAGCAGCAGCTCGAGGACCGGGCCGTCGCCCACGTCAAGGAGCTGGAACGGGAGAAGGGGGTGCTGGCCGACCTGTGGCAGAAGGCGGCCCACCGGGTCACCGACGCCCTTCCGGCCATGGTGGCCGCCGCCGTCAGCGACGCCGACCGGCTCGACCGGGAGGAGCTGACCGCCATCCGCCAGGAGACGGAGCGGCTGCGGGTGGAGCAGGAGCGCATGCAGGCGGAGCAGGAACAGGCGCAGGAGACGGATGCGGAAGCAGAGGCGGCGGACGCGGCGGCGGCCCGCCGCGATCACGAACACGAGGCGGCGATGGTCGAGCTGCGGCAGGCGGTAGCCGAGTTGCAGGCGGCGCTGATCGAGCGCGACACCGTGGTCCAGCGGCAGGCGGCGGCCAACGAGCGGGCGCTGGCCGGGTTGCGGGCGGCGATGGCCTCCCGTCCCCCGCCGTCGCCTGCCACCCGCACCCCCGGCACCAAGACCACCACTGCCGCCCGCGCCGCTGCCGGCCGCACCCCCGCCGCCCGGGTGTGGGCCCGCCAGGGGCAGGCGAAGCACCCCCCGCAATCCGACTCGGAGGCGGAGCCCGACTTCGAGTTCGAGACGGACGCCGACGAGGCGGCGGAGTCGGTGCTGGTGGCCGTGGTCGACGACCTCGATGGGGACATCACCAGGGACACCAACGGCGGACGGGTCAAGTACGGAGAGTCGGCCGTTCCCCGGGCCCAGCGGGTCGAACGGCGCATACTCAAGATCGACGACCGTGACGACGCCGCCTGGCCCGCCCTCAACCGTCGCAGCCAGGCACTATCCAACCTTCTTGCGGGCGAGGACGACTAGGTTGCGGCGGATGGCTGGCCCCGGCGGCTGATGGAAGCCCGGGCACCTGCCCGCTCCAGCCCCCAAACCGCGTCCACCACCGTCCTCATCGACGCCCGCCTGGCGCTACGGGGCCTCGGCATCGGGTCCTTCCTCGACCGGCTCACCGCCGCTCTGGCCGAAGTGCGGCCGCCCGTCGTCGCCCGCCAGTGGAAGGGGTCGGGCGAGTGGGGGCGGGCGGCCGTGCTGTCCACCCTGGCCCGCTCGGGGCCATTCGACGTGTCGCCCGTGCTCGACCCCCGCACGTGGGGCTGCGACGTGGTGCACCTGGCATCGAACTTGGGCCCGCTCCGGCCGGGACGGCGCACCGTCGTCACCGTCCACGACCTCATGCACCGCCAGCGGGCCCGGCGCCGGGACCGCCTGGCGGGGACGCTGCTGGAGGCGTGCCTGGTTCGGGCGTCACACGTCGTCGCCATCAGCGAACGGACGAAAGCGCTGGTGGAGGACGCCCTGCCCGACCTCGCCGGCCGGGTGGAGGTCATCCCTCACGGCCTGCGCCGGCGGCCCTGGCCCGCCGCTCCCCGCGGCCACGTGCTCGCCTTCGGAGGGGCCGGCGACCCCCGCAAACGGGTCGACCTCATGGTGGCCGCCTACCGGGAGTACCAGGCCGCCGCCCCCGACCCCCTCCCTCTGGTGGTGCTGGCCCGCGCCGGCCTCACCGCCGGCCAGCGCCGGCAACTGACTGCCCTGGGGGCGACGATCGTGCCCACCGCCACCGCCGACGAGGTCGACCAGCTCATGGCCGGGGCCGCGGCCGTGCTCTACACCACCACCACCGAGGGCTTCGGCCTGCCCATCCTGGAAGCGGCCGAGGTGGGGGCCCGGGTGGTGATGGACGCGTCGGCGGAGGTTGCGACCGAGGTCGTGGGCCGACACTGCCTCCTGGTCGACGGGCCGACGCCCCGGGACTGGGCCGATCGCCTGGAGCAGGCTGTGGCCGAGGGCCCCGTGGCCGACGCCCTCGACCTTCCCGGATGGGACTCTGTCGCCGGCCGGTACGCCGAGATCTACCGAGACCTGGCCCGCCGATGAGCACCGGCCGGCTCCTGCTCGTCTCGCCCCGGGCGCCCCGGCGCGACGGTCGGGGCGACCAACGGCGGGCGTGGGAGATCCTCCAGGCGCTGTCCGAGGACTGGGACGTCGAGGTCGTCTCGTGGTTGCCCGACCTCGACCTCCCCCGCCGCAGCCGGCTGGTGGAGAAGCCGGTGGGGCTGGCCCGGACGGCGGCGCTGGCCGTGGTGCGACCCCTCACCGTGGCCTACGTCCAGGGCCACATGCCCCGGGCCGCTCGCCACCGGCTGGCCGCCGCCGCCGGCCCCCTCGGCGCCGACGGCGCGGTCGACGTCATCGTGTTCGTCACCCACCGGGCAGTTCCCCGGCGTCTGCCCGATCGGTCCGTCATCGACTACATCGACGACCTGGGCGCCAGCAGCCTGGTCCGGGCCGCAGCCACGCCCGGGCTGCGGGGGGTGTTCTGGCGAGTCGAAGGTCGCCGGATCCAGCGTCTCGACCGCCGGCTGGCCGCCGACGCCGCCGTCACCGTGGCCCACAGCTCGGCCGACGCCAGCGCGATCTCGTCCCGGGTCCGCACCATCCCCCTGTCCCGTGGCACCTCCCCCACGCCCGACGACGGCACCCTGGTCGTGTTCGCCGGGAACCTCTTCTACGGACCCAACCACGAGGCGGCCATGTGGATCTGCACCGACCTCGTACCGGCCCTGGCGGAGCGAGGGATCGGCCCCGAGAGGGTGGTCGTGGCCGGTCGCGCACCCCGCGACCCGGTACGCCAGGCGGCGGCGGCGGCGGGAATCGACCTGCGGGCCGACGTACCCGACCTGGCCGCCGTCTACGACGAGGCGGCGGTGGTGATCGCGCCGATGGCCCTGGGCGTCGGCGCCCTCTACAAGACGATCGACGCGGTGGGCGCAGGGCGGGCGTGCGTGCTGAGCCCCGTCGCCAACCAGGGTCTGGGCCTGGTCGACGGTGAGTCGGCGCTGGTCGCCGACCGCCAGCCGGGCCCGTTCGCGGAGGCGGTGGCGTCGCTGCTGGCCGACCCCGCCCTCCGGGGGCGGCTAGTCGCCCGGGCCCTGGCCGCGTTGGACGACAACCGGCCCGACATGGTCGCTCACCGATGGCGGGCCGCGGCCCGGGACGCGGCGTCGCCCGTCGCCGCCCCCCAGCCCGCGGCCCGGCGGGCGCCGGTCGTGGGCGACGGATGATGCGAGTCCCGTGGCCGACGGGCACCCACTGAAGGGCCTCGGCCGGCGGCCGCCGGCCAACGCCGATGGCGATGCCGATGGCGATGCCGGCGTGAAAGTCGACATCGACGGAGCCCGGTCCCGGCGCCCCGCTCGGGGTCCGGCCCTCTTGCGGTCCGATGGCGCCCGCCGGGCCCGGTGGGGCATCGTCGACCAAGGACTTTCGAGTGTCACCAACTTCGGGGTCACGGCGGCGGCCGCCCACTACTCCGACCCCGAGCGGTTCGGCGCCTTCAGCTTCGGCTTCGCCGTCTACATCCTCTCCCTGTGGGTGGCGCGGTCGCTCGTCGCCGAGCCCTACGTCGTCCGCCTCACCCAGGCCGATCCCGACGCCCGTCGCCAGGAGGGGGCCAAGGCCCTGGGAACCTCGGCCGTTCTCGGCGTGGTGGGTATGGCGGTCATGGCGGTCCTGGCCCTGGTCCTGGGCCCACCCTCCCGCTCGGTGCTGATCGTCATGGGCCTGGGCCTGCCCGCCCTCCTGCTCCAGGACACCTATCGCTACGTCCTCATCGCCTCCGGCCGCACGGGGGCGGCGGCGGTGAACGACGGCTTGTGGTTGGCCCTGCAGTGCGTGTTCGTGGCGGTGCTGGTGGCGGTGCACCATCCCGATGCGGTGTGGGTGGCCGCCGGCTTCGGCCTGGGGGCGGCGGCGGCGTGTGTCGCCGGCCGCTTCCAGACGGGCCTGGCGCCCCGGCCCGCCGCCGCCTGGGACTGGCTGCGCCGCTACCGCGACCTCGGCGCCCCCTTCCTCTACGAGCTCGTCGTCATCAACGGCGTCACCCAGCTGACCATCCTCGCCATCGGCATCGCCGACCACGTCGTCGTCGTGGGCCAGCTCCGGGCCGGCCTGCTGCTGTTCGCCCCGCCCACGGTGATCTTCGCCGGCATCTTCCTGGTCGGGCTGCCGGAGGCCGTGCGCCTGGCCTCGTCGCCGCCGACGGTCTCCCGCCTGGTGGTGGTCATGGGCCTGGTGACGTCGCTCGCCACCGTGGTCTGGGCCGCCGCCCTCGTCGTCGTGCCCGACTCGCTGGGCGAGGCCGTGCTGGGCGTGAACTGGGCCCCCGGTCGGCGGCTGCTGGTGCCCGTGGGCCTGCTGACCATGGCTGCGGCCTGGATGCTCGCCGTCAGCGTGGGGCTGCGGGCTCTGGGCGCCGCCCGGCGCACCCTTCCCACCCGCTCGTACGGGGCCCCGGTCATCTTCGTCCTCGGGCTGGCAGGGGCCCTGGTCGACGGGTCGGTTGCCGCCGCCGCCGGGCTGGCGGTGGGCGGATGGGTGTGCGCGGCGCTGGCCTGGACGGCGTTCCGCCGGGTCCTGGCCGAGCCCGTCCCCAGCACTCCCGCCGAGCCCGGCCTGGTACCGTGACGCAGTTCGGGCGCACGAAAGCACAGCCACATCGATGAGCATGCAGACGCTGTCGCGCCTGAAGTACTGGGCAAGCAAGACCCTCCCTCCCAAGCTCTATTGGAACCTGATGGGCCAGTTCAAGCCGGTGCCTGCCGTCACCAGCGAGTACGACAATGTCGACGACTGCTTGGCGTCCGGCCAGCAGGTGGTCGACCTCCTCGACGGCCTGGGCGTCCTCCGCCCCGACGCGGTCACGTTGCACATCGGCGCAGGTCTCGGACGGGTCGAGGCCCACCTCCGTCACCGGGTGGCCACGTGCTACGGGGCCGACATCAGCGAGTCCATGGTGCGGAGGGCCCGTCGATTGGTCCCCTACGACAACGTCCGGTTCTTCGTCATCGACGGGCGGGGCCTGTCAGAACTTCCCGTCGCCCGGTTCGATCTCATTTACTCGTTCCTGGTCTTCCAACACCTGCCCCGGCCGCAGTTCTCCCGCTACGTGACCGAGGCCTACAGCCGGCTTGCGGATGGGGGTCATTTCGTCTTCCACCTGATGGTCGACGAAACCGGCACCCGTCCCGACCCCCCGGCCAGCCATCCGTACGGCCTGCGCTACTACCGGAGGGCCGACGTGGAGGACGAGCTGCTGCGGGCGGGCTTCGCCGCCGTCACCCGCCGCACGCTCGACGGGGCCCCCGACGACGGCTCGACCGCAACCGGCGACGTCGTCTTCTGCGCCACCGCCGTGACCAACGGCACGCCGGCCACAGCCACAGCCGCCGAAGTGAGCGCGCCCGGGACGACCCGTCACCCGGCAGTCGTCGGTGGCGCGGGCCGACTCTCCCGCCGGTTGCACGAGGCGGGCGTGGTCCGGGGGCGGGCCAGCGGCGTCGTACGACGGTTGGCCAGCCACGCCGCCGCCCACGGGACCGTCGTCTACCGCAACCAGGCCGGGCATCTCGTCACCGCCGATCTGGGCGACTACATGGAGCGGTCGGGGTTCTTCGGCGCCCATGGGGCCGCCCTCGTCCGGTTCGTGTCGGCGCACCTCAACCCGGGGGACTGGGCCATCGACGCGGGAGCCAACGTCGGGCTGATCACCAGCCCCATGGCCGCGGCCGTGGGTCGGACGGGGTCGGTCTGGGCCGTCGAACCGTTCCCCCGCAACGTCGAGCGCCTGCGCGCCCTCAAGGACGCCAACGGGCTCGAGCAGTTGGAGATCTTCCCGGTGGCCCTGTCGTCCACCAGTGCCACCGCCGAGCTGCGGCTCTCGGCCACACCGGGCGGCAGCGGCTTCCCGTCCTTCGTCGCCCCCTGGGCCGGCGACCAACGGCTGGAGGTGGCCACCCGCACCCTCGACGAGCTGGTGGAGGCCCATGCCCCCGACCGTCCCCTCCGCCTGCTCAAGATCGACGTGGAGGGGGCCGAGGGCGACTTGCTGGCGGGGGCCCGGCGCACGCTCACCCGCCTCCGACCCACCGTGATCTGCGAGCTCCACGACTCGCTCCTCCGGGCCGCGGGGACCTCGGCCGACGGTCTGCTGGAGACCTTCGCCGAGTTGGGCTACGTGACCCGACCGCCGTTCGACCGGCCGCCGGGCCCCCTCGACGGCGCCGTCGTCGATGTGCTCCTGGTACCCGAGGAAAGGGCGGGCGCTCCCGTCCCGTGACCGCCGCGACCCCCGCCCTCAGCGACGCAGCCATCCCGGACGCCGGCCCCCGCAGCCAGGCTCGCTCGACCGGGAGCGGTTCCTCGCCCGGCACCTCGCCCGTTGGGTCATCCTGGTGGCCTTCCTCGCCGCCCTCGCCGTCGGTGCGCCCGACGCCTTCGACCTGCCCACGGTGGCGGTGGCGGCGCTGCTGGCCTTCTCCATCGACCTCCAGCACCCGGTCGCGCTCCGGAACATGTTCCTCGTCTACAGCGTGGGGCTGTTCTGGTACGGGAACCGCCTCATCTACCCGTCCGGGTCGAGCCTGGCGCCCGACCTCCTCCTCTACCTCCTCGCCTTCAGCGCCGGCTACGTCGTGTACACCGGCGTCGCCGCCCGCCGCCCGCCACCATCGACCGAGTCCACCGCTCCCCCGGCCGACCCCGACGCCGTAACCGCCCGCCTCGAGCTCGTCCTCTGGCTGCTCTTCGGAGTTCAGATGCTCCGGGTCGTCGCCCTCATCGCCCCCTACGGGCCCCAGCGCTTCTACGGCGGCCAAGAGCTCGTCAACCGCATCAGCAGTTTCGGTCAGGGCGGGTCGACGGGCGTCCAGGGGATCACGACGATCCTGGTCACGGTGGCCGTGGCCGCCGTCGTCGCCGTCTACGCCGAGCACTGCGTCCGGGCGGGGGTGGCCGTCCGCTACCGGCTGGTCGTCCTGGCTGCCCTCGTTCCCCCCCTGTTCTCCCTGGAGCGGGCGTCGGTGGTCTACGGCAGCGTGCTCCTGGCCGCTCTCTTCCTGTGCGAGCGGCGGGCCCGCGACCCCGGAGGCCCCGGTTCGAGGCCACTGGCGGGCAACGGCCGACGGGTGGTCGTCGCCCTCGCCGTCCTCCTGTGCGCGGTGGGGGTGGCCGTCAAGTTCGGCGACATCCGGGCCAAGCGCATCAGCCAGGACGTCTTCGTCCAGGGCGGGGAGACGGACACCCTCCAGCAGGTCCTGCGCAGCGAGTTCACCACCATCGTCTTCTACCGGGACGTCAAGGAGAACATCGACTTCCTCGGTTACCGCTACGGGAGCAACATCGTCGGCGCCTTCGCCACCCGGCTCGTGCCCCGGTCGATCTGGCGCGACAAGCCCATCACCAGCACCGAGTACTACATGCGCCAGCTCCGCCCCCAGGAGCTGCAGGGCGGCTTCTCGCTGGCGCCGAGCCTGTTCGGGGTGGCCCTGCTCAACTTCGGCGTCGGCGGCACCATGGTGCTCCTCGCCCTCATCGGCATCGCCGCCGCCGCCTGCGACCGGGGCTACGTGCAGGGGATGGTGTCGCGCCTGCCCCAGTTCCTGATCGTGGCCACGTGGTTCTACTCGCTGCTGCGCGACGACCTGTCGACGTCGCTGGCCAGCATCGCGGTCACGTTCGTGGCCTTCGCCCTCCTGCGCCGGGCGGTGGCCGACTCCTCGACCCGCCACCGAGCCACCGCTTAAGTTAAGCCCGGCGCTGCGTCGCCCGGCGGACCAGCCGACTGGCCATCGACGTCGTGCGCGGGAAGCGCATGGCCACGGCCTGGAGCGCTCGGAGATCCTCCGACTCGAGGCCGTCGATGCCCCCCACCATCGTCGTGTACCGGTACATGTGGAACTGGGACACGAAGTTGTCAGTGGCGTTCGCGGGCAGGTCGAGACGCGGCAAGAGGGCCTGGTCCTCGTGGCGGACGTAGAAGCGGTTCAACCCGTCGAAAAGCCCGAAGAGGTAGCCCGATCCGAGCAGCAGTGGCTCCCACTCCTGATGGTTGGGGACGAAACCCTCGGCCGTCACCGCCTCGACCACGACCACCCGCGGCCGGTGGCGCTTCCAGTCCCCGCCCTCGATGACCTCCCGCTCGTGACCTTCGACGTCGATGGAGAGAAAGTCGATGTCGCCCGGCGCGTGCTCGGCGCACACGTCAGCCAACGTCATCACCGGGACAACCCTTTCGACCAGCTTGTTTCCCGCCGCCCGATACGCCCGGGCTCGCTCGGCAGACATGGTCGACACGCCGCGCGCCTGCTCCGGAGCCTCGAAAAACGTCATCGATCCGGCCGCGCTCGACAGGGCCACGTTGAGGTTCACGTCCCGAGGACGGGCCGCGACGAAGCGCTGGTATCCGAGGAGGCTGGGCTCGATGTTGACGCCGCGCCATTGACGGTCGGAGAAGTGCTTGGTCACCGAGGTGCTCACCGGATCGTAGGCGCCGACATCGATAAAAAAGCCGAGGTGGTCGGGCGGGTAAAGACGGTCGAGAACCACGTCCTCGAAGTTCTGGGCGTACGACACCATCTTCACCGTTTTCGGGGCCGGCGATCATTCATCGACGGGGACGTCCCGCGCAGGCGTCCGCGGCGCGTTCTGCTCGCCGGGCGACACATCTGCGCCGCGGAACGAGAGCCGCCGACGGGCGATCACGGCCACGGCCACCGAAACGATCACGCCCGCGATCAGTAGGAGCCAGCGCCCTCCACCGCGGTCGTCGTCCTCGGCCGGCGCCGCCCGCTTCTCCCCCGGCGTCGGTGCCGCGGCGCCCCCGGCCGCCCCCGCCCGGCTGGTGGTGTTCGTCGACGACGACGACCCTCCCGCCCCGACCGCCGTCGTCGCGGTTGCGCCCGGGACGCCGCTCCCGCCGCCACCCGCCCCATCCGGAGCCGGCGTGACCACGTCGTCCACCACCGGCGGCGTATCCGCCCCGGGAGGCGACGTGGACGATGGCGCGCACGCCTCCGCCCCGCACGGGCCCTCGGCCGGCGGCGGCTCCACCGCGTCACAACCGGCGTCGGGGCACTCCTCCCCGGGGGGGATCGACGAGCACGGCTGGGCGCCGCAGGGTCCGTCCTCCACCGGCACGGTGGCGCAGGGCACCGGTCCACACGGGCTGTCGTCGATCGGGTTGGGGTCGCAGTCGGGAGGGCACTCGGCCTGCGCGGCAGCCGCGACCGTCCCCGGCCCCAGCGGTGCCGGCACCCCGACCATCCCCGTCAGCAACACGAACACCGCCGCCGCCAGGGTGGCGCGACAACCTCGGCGAACCAGTTTCGACGCCTTCTTCCTAGGAAGGGGGCGGTCCGATCGGGACATCGCCCGACGACCCCCAGTTGATGACGAAGAGCCCGGCCGTGCTCCGGTTCACGTACCAGATGCCGGTGGAGGGGCGGAAGACGGCGAAGTCGGACTGCCCGTCGCCGTCGTAGTCGCCCACCTCGGGCTGGTCGCCGGGCGAGCCCCAGTTCACGACGGTGGTGCCGCCGCCGCTCCGGGACACGTACCAGACCGCGTTCGACGGTCGGTAGACGGCGATGTCGGTGCGGCCGTCGAGGTCGAAGTCGCCCGCCTTGGGGATGTCGCCGTTGGACCCCCAGTTGAGAATCGTGGTCCCGCCCGCGCTCCGTTGGATGTACCAGATGGCCGTGGAGGGGCGGAAGACGGCCAGGTCGGCCTTGCGGTCGCCGTCGAAGTCACCGGCCGCGGGTATGTCGCCGGGCGAGCCCCAGTTGGTGACGGTGGTTCCGCCGCCGCTGCGGGAGATGTACCAGACCCCCGTCGAGGGCCGGTAGACGGCGATGTCGGTCTGTCTGTCGCCGTCGTAGTCCTGGGCCATGGGGATGTCGCCGTTGGAACCCCAGTTGAGGATCGTCGTACCCCCCGCGCTCCGGTTGACGTACCAGACGGCGGTCGACGGGCGGAAGACGGCATAGTCGGACAGGTTGTCGGCGTCGTAGTCGCCCACCGCGGGCACGTCGCCGGGCGAGCCCCAGTTGATGACGGTGTTGCCCCCGGTGCTGCGGGCGACGTACCAGACACCGGTGCCGGGCCGGTAGACGGTGACGTCGGACCTGACGTCGCCGTCGAAGTCGGCCGGCGGGGCCTGAGGCGGCGCGGGCAGGACCGTGGTGATGGTGTTCGACGAGTTGCCGACGGCCCCACCCCCGGTCGCCACGAAGACCGCGGAGATGACCGCGGAGGTCTGGGTGCCAGGAGCGGGGTTGGTATCGACGGTTGGCACCCGCAACGCCGTCAGATGGAAGTCGACCTGGCAGAGGTCGCCGGGGACGAGGAAGACCGTGCCGTGACCTCCCGGAGGCTCGAACCGGAAGGTACCGGGCCCGGTCTGAGTGATCGTCCACGAGCCGGCGCAGGTGACGGGACCCGAGCCGGTGGCCGAGCCCAATTGGAACACCCCGGCCTCGATCCCGCCGGGACAGCCGAAGCTGGTGTTGCTACAGGCGGGCACGACGTCGATGTCGGTTGCCGTGAAGGTCTCGCCGGCCGTCGAGGCGTTGGACAGGCCGATTGTGGCCGGACCGATCTGGCCGACGATGACCTGCGACGGGACCCCAATCCCCGGCACGACGAAGCCAAATGCCTGCGCTGGCACCGTGGACAGCAGGCTGGCGCCGGCCACGGCCGCGGCGACTGCGAGCACAACCCGTAATCGGTAGGTCTTCTTCACCCGGTTGCCTCGATCCACATGTCCGCGGTCATGTCCACCGCGTGGCCCGCGTTCCCGCCCAAGGTAACCGGGGAACGAGGTGTGTCCTACGAAGGGGGCGGTCCGATCGGGAGATCGCCCGACGACCCCCAGTTGATGACGAAGAGCCCGGCCGTGCTCCGGTTCACGTACCAGATGCCGGTGGAGGGGCGGAAGACGGCGAAGTCGGACTTCCCGTCACCGTCGTAGTCGCCCACCTCGGGCTGGTCGCCGGGCGAGCCCCAGTTGGTGACGATGGAGCCGCCGCCGCTGAGCGACACGTACCAGACCGCGGTCGACGGTCGGTAGACGGCGATGTCGGTGCGGCCGTCGCCGTCCCAATCGCCCGCCTTGGGCACGTCGCCGTTGGACCCCCAGTTGAGGATCGTGGTCCCGCCCGTCGTCCGTTGGACGTACCAGATGGCGGTCGACGGGCGGAAGACGGCCAGGTCGGCCTTGCCGTCACCGTCGAAGTCACCGGCGGCGGGGACATCGCCGGGCGAGCCCCAGTTGCTGACGGTGGTGCCGCCGGCACTGCGGGAGATGTACCAGACCCCAGTCGAGGGCCGGTAGACGGCGATGTCGGTCTTCTTGTCGCCGTCGTAGTCCTGGGCCATGGGGATGTCGCCGTTGGCACCCCAGTTGAGAATCGTGGTCCCGCCGGCGCTCCGGTTGACGTACCAGACGGCCGTCGACGGGCGAAAGACGGCATAGTCGGACAGGTTGTCGCCGTCGTAGTAGCCCACCGCGGGCACATCGCCGGGCGAACCCCAGTTGATGAGGGAGCTGGCCCCGGTGCTCCGGGCCACGTACCAGACAGCCGTGCTCGGCCGGAAGACAGTCACGTCGCTCTTCTTGTCGCCGTCGAAGTCGGCCGGGGGCGCCTGAGCCGCGGGCGGAACGACGATGACCGAGAGCGACGCCCGAGACGACGTCATGACGCCGCCGCCGACGATGGTGGTGGTCAGCAACCCGACGACCTGCGTGTGCTGACCGTCGATGCCAGGCTCGGCGTCGATCGTGGGCATCTTGACCGTGGTCAGGCTGAAATCGACGATGCAAGTGGCCGACGCCCCGCCGGTCGGCCCCAGGACGATCGTGCCCGGATAGGAGACCGTCCGCACGTTGTTGGCGTCGGGGGCGCCGAAGGTGAAGACGATGCCGGCGCAGGCGGTGCCCGCCCGCCCCGCGCCGGTGGCGCTGGGCAGGAGGACGCCGGGATCGGGGGCGGTGCACGTGCTGGTGGTGCTGGCCCCGCACCCGGCCGCCATCCGCACCGAGGTGACCGTCCACGACGCCGTCGCGTCGGGCGGGGTCGACTGGTTGGCGATGGCGAGTGCGGCGGGATACGTCTGCCCCACAGTCATGGGCGAGGCGGTCGTCGGCGTGGCCCGGACGATCGCCGCCGCCATCGCCGGTGCGGCGGTGACGATCCCTGCCGCCAACATGGCCACCGTCGCCCCGACGGCTAGCCAAACCCTCGTGCGGGCCACCTTCGATGTCAGCATCTGCCCTCCTCCGGCACACAGTCCCCGCCGGACTCCAAGGAGCCAACGGTACCGCCCCAACCGCTACTTCTCGGCCGGCTCCGGGGGACGGGCGGGCGTTCGGGTGCGCCTGACCGACGGCTCCCGACCGGTCCCGGGCGCCCGTGACAGGCCCGGCCGCCGCCGTCGGCGGGGCGCGGGCGAGTCCTCCTCCCGCCGGTAGTACTGGTAGCCATAGCTGTCCGACCCCTCGCTGTCGACCCCGTTGAGCACCGCCCCCACGAGGGGCGCGTCGACCTGGCGCAGCAGCTCCACCGCCCGGGCCGCCTCCCGCCGGCTGGTGGTGCCGGCGATGGCCACCAACAGAGTGGCGTCGACCCGGCCCGACAGGACGAGGGCGTCGGTGACGGGAAGGATGGGCGGCGAGTCGATGAGGACGATGTCGAACTCGGCCTGGAGGGTGGTCAGCACCTCGGCGGTGCGGGCCGACGCCAGCAGCTCGGACGGGTTGGGCGGCAGCGGCCCCGACGCCAGCAGGCTCAGACCGGGCTGGTCCGGCACCCGCTGGATGGCGCCCGCCAGGGGCACCTTGCCCAGGAGGGCGGACGTGAAGCCGATCTCGTTGCTCAACCCGAGGAACTCGTGGATGCGGGGCCGGCGCAGGTCGCAGCAGATGATCAGCACGTTTTGCCCGGTGCTGGCCAGGGCGATGGCCAGGTTGGCCAGGGTGGTGGTCTTGCCCTCCCGGGGATTGGCGCTGGTGATCTGCAGCGTCCGCATCGGATGGTCGAGGGCCATGAACTGGATGGCCGTGCGCAGTGTGCGGTAGGCCTCCGCCACCGGCGAGTTGGGCTCGGCCACCGAGATGAGGAAAGCGTCCTGCTTCGCCCGCCAACCGGTGACGGTCGGCACCAGGCCCAGCACCGGGACCCCGGGTGCCGCCCGCTGCAGGTCGTCCTTGCTCTTCACCGAGTCGTCGAGGAACTCGAGCAGGAAGGCCAGGGCGACGCCGACGGCGAGGCCGAGGACGAGGGCGAGGGCGGTGCTGCGCACCGGCCGGGGCGACACCGGCGAGTCCGACGCCACCGCCGGGCTGACCACCTGGGCACCGCCCCGCTTGAGGGCGCCGTCGACCTGGAGCTGGTCGAGCTTCTGCTTGAACAGGGCCTGGGCGTCGACGAGGGGCGCCCGCTGGTCGGGCGGGGCCAGGTCGATCTGGGACTGGAGGTCGCGGATCTTGCCCTGGATCTGCTGGCCGGCGGCGAGGATGTCGTCGACCGCCTGCTGGCGGCGGTAGTCGATGTAGGCGATGGCATAGGCGTTGGCCACGTCGGCGGCGCGGTTCGGGTCCTCGTCGGTGATGGTCACGCGGATGACGTCGGTCTGCACCACCGGCGTGGCCGACACCTTGGGCGCCGAGCCCACCCGCTGGCGGACGAGGTCGCGCACGGCCTGGCCCCTGAGGATGCGGATCTCGTTCTGGACCGTGCGCCCGGGGTCGTTCCGGATGCCGGTGTCGGCGTCGAACAGGTTCTCGCTGGCCCGGGCCTGGAGCAGGATCTCGGCGCTGGACGAGTAGCGCGGCGTCTGGACCAGCGACAGGGCCAGGACCGGACCGACCAGCACGACCACCGCCACCAGCACGACGACGCGACGGGTGCGAAGGACGGTGAGGTACTCGCGCAGGGCCAGCGTGCCCGACGGCTCCGCCTGAGTCACCCCGGGATCGTACCCGTACGGGCGTCGTTGCGGCCGAGGTCGACGACCTTCGTGGTTCGGCTCCTCGGCGAGGGGCGGCGCCGTGAGCAGGAGTCGTCACCGGCGGCAGCCTCCGGAGGCTGACTGCGGTGGGCGCCAGAACGAGCCCCCACCGGTAGAATCGATGAGCCATGGGCCTGTGTCACGACTTCGGCTCGCAGATCGCCGAGGGGTGCGACCACCCGATCCGCGCGGGGTCCGACTCGTGCACCTGCGAGCGGTGCGGCGTGGTTTGCAAGGGCCGGTTCGAGGCTTGCCCGGCGGTGTGGGCCCGCGGGCCGCACCCCGTCCTCCGGGCGCCCAAGGCCCAGTCCACCGAAATGGCACCGGCGCCTCCCCGGGCGCGGCACGAGGGCAACGGCCACGACGGGCCCGGCGGGGCCGCCGCTCCGGCGGTCGCCCTCCCGGCCCCCGGCGCTGCCCCACGCCTGCCCGAGGTCGTCGGGGCTTCGCCAACGCCGACCGACGAACGCCGGTCGGTAGAGGCACTCCGCCGCGAAGTCGACGGCCTGCGGGGTGCCTTGGCCCAGGAGCAGGCGCTGGTCGCCACCCTCGTCACCAGCGGCCGCACCGATGCCGGACCCGACGCCGAGGCGCTGCGGGCGCTGGTCGACGGCGCCGTGCGGGCGGCCGTGCGCCGGGAGGCGGTGGCCCTGGGCGACACCGTGGCCGCCATCCTCGAAGGCGTCCGCCGCGAACTGGAGACCTTGCGCCAGGCCAACGAGGCCAACTTCGCCGCCTTCCACGAATCGGTCGAGCAGGTGGCGGCGCTGCCCACCGCGGTGCGGGAGGCGAGCGAGGAGAACGTCGACGTCCTCAAGGCGTCGGTCGCCCAGGTGGCGGCCGTCGGCGAAGCCCTGCCCGACGCGGTGCGGGAAGCCAACGAGGCCAGCCTGGCTGCGCTCAAGGAGTCGGTCGACGAGATGGTCGACGTCACCACGAACCTGCCCGCCGAGCTCAGCCGGCACGACGCCGGCAACCGCAAGGCGTTCCGCACCACGCTCGGCCAGGAGCTGCAACCCCTCATCGAGGTCGTGGCCGATTCGATCGCCCAGTCCGACTACGAGCTGAAGTCGATCGGCGCCAAACTCGACGCCCTCGCCCAGTCCAACTCCGCCCTCGCCACCGACCTGGCCGAAGTCATCGCCCAAGTAGGCGAGCTGGTCTGGACGGAGGAGATCGTCGAGGAGCCCGCGCCGCCGCCCCGGGCCTTACCCCTCGCCCGCCGCACAGCCGCCCCCCCCAACCCCCCCACCAAGGGCGCCAAGGTGTCACTGCGCGAATCGCGGCGCTAGGAGCCATCCGGATTGCGCCTCGCGGTGCTCTGAGTGAAGGCGGTGGCGTCATGAGCGATCACCTCAAATCAAACAACGAAGATCAGTCGATCGAAACGACCGAAGTGAGTACGACGGTCGCACCAGTACGACCTCTAGGACTCTCAGGATTTTGGGTCCTTGTAGGCGTAGGCGCGGCTCTATCGCTCTGTCTGGTCGCGATCGCAGATGAGGTGGACTCGGGCAACTGGCTGGCCTTCTTTGTTGAACTCGGGGCGTCTGCGTTGTTTACGGTGTTCATTCTTGAATTCCGTTCATTTCTAAAACGCCCTTTGAGTCGTAAACTGATTGATTTGGCGCTGGCCGCAGCCGGAGTCTGGGTTACGATTCAGCTCCACGACACAGTTTTGAATCATCTCCACCTTCAGCCCAAGTCAGAAGTACTCTGGATAGTCAGCCACCTCTTTATAGCTGGCTTAACCCTTTTCGGCTGGATACGCTGGCGGGACTCGAACAAATGGAGCCAATGGGCGCGTAGAGCTAGGTCCACCTACATTGGACTTTTCGGGACCATCCTCATTTTCGCCCTTACTATCGGAGCGATAGCTTCGTACCACCAACGCCAAACCGACGGCGGCCCGGGTGCTCCTCCTGTGATTCGTGCGATCGGATCCGGGACCTACGTCGCCCTTGGAGATTCCTACTCGGCGGGCGAAGGCTTGGATCCTTTCCTCCCCGGCTCCGATCCGGGATGCCACCGTTCCCCTCGGGCGTATCCCTTCTTGCTTCGTTTCGAAGCCAACTCGGACCGCGCAGAACCCAACGTGCAGACAGTTTTCCGCGCGTGCGCTGGCGCCGTCACCTCGGATGTTGACGAGGGGATCGTTGGTGGAACGCCGGCACAGATACTCGGGCCCGAGGAGAATGTATCGCTTGTCACGATCACCATCGGGGGAAATGATGTTACGTTCGCGAACGTGGTTCAAGCGTGCATTCTGTACGATGATTGCATTCACGAGCCGTATAATGCTCGCCAGAAGGAGACTCCGGCTCGTCCATTGCTCGACTACCCGCCGGACGACAAGGATATGCCCTTCGTCAACTGGGCGAACAAGACTGTTGATGGATATCTGAAACCAGACCTCGACAGACTGTTCCAAGCTCTGAAGAACCGATACCCAGCGGCGCGGATCCTTGTCATCGGATATCCGTATCTTTTTCCGGCCCGGGAGCCACCTTCGCTACACAGGGAACCGGACTGCTTCACCGTGCTAAACCGGGTCGATAACAAGGAACGGGAAGAATTGCGCAGCTTGGGCAAGCACATGAACGACGTCCTTTATGAGCGAGCCTACGCCCACGGGCTCGAGTTCGTATCGCCCGAGCAGATCTGGGACGGACATGAGCCGTGTGCTACCGGTGAGTGGTACACGAACGCGGTGAGACCGGTTCTGAAACTCCGACCGGTAACGTCCGCAACATTTCACCCAACGCAAAAGGGCCAGTACGCTCTTGCTGAACTCGTCACTTGTTACCTGAATTCGACCGACAAACCCGAGCCTCAGGCTGACGGCTCGTTTGCGAAACGTCCGGAAGGCGCGCCAGGATCGCTCGGTTCGGGCGGCAATTGCGGGCCATCTGGCGAAGACCCAAAGTGACGGCGGCTTGGTTCGCCTCCGCCCGCGGCGCTAGAGCGTCGCCCGCTACGACGCCGGGGCGGTCCCAAACGGGGGCGTGACGCAGCAGGGGGTACACGATGGGGGTGCGCCCGCCGTGAGAAGGGTCGCGGTCATGTTGGCGGCCCCGTGGAGCGCCGCAGCGGCGAGGACGCTTCGAAACCGAAGCCGAGCCCACAGCAGAGGTAGGGCCAAAGCTCCCGGGCCGATCACCTCCATCGGCGCGAAGCCATCCTTGTGATCGGCTCCCGCGACGTGCCACAGGGCGAAGGTGACCATGTTGGCCAGGACGATCCACGGTGCACTCACGCCGGTGCCCGCCCAGAGTCCGAGGACCACGCCCCGGTGAATCACCTCCTCGAAGATCGCGGTCGCGACGAGGAGGCGCACCACGCTCAGCACCGTCACGTGGTCCCGAAGGAGAATGGCGAGCACGGCCGAGCCCAAGGCCATGACCACCGCGGTCACGAACAAACCGTTCGATACCGGCCCCACCCGATGCAGCGCCGGCAATTGGAGACCCAGCTCCGGCCGAGTCCGCCCCCGTCGGTACAGGATGAAGATCCCGAGGGCGCCGATCAGGGGGACGCCGACCAGTGTCGTCCAGTCCGGTTGACACAATCGTCGGCCGAGGAGCACGACGACGTTGCCCAGCACGGCCACGACCGCGGAACCGACGAGGGCGGTGCGCCGCGACCTCGCCAGACGGGACCACCAGGGCCGGACGTGCCCGCTGGCGTCGGCCGGCGCGGCGGCACCGACCATTCCGGCCGCGGCCAGTCCCCACACGAGGTAGATCGGAACGAAGATAGAGAGGTCCCGCACTGCCGCCGCTCGCAACGCCCTCCACTCGCCCTGCCTCTGCACCAGCTTGGACGCGGACTCGAACTGCTTCCCTGCGTAGCCGGGAGGAAGGTCGCTGAAATTTCCCGCGATCAACACAACCGCGCCCGTGGCGAGGAGGAGGGCGGCCAGCCACGCCATCCGCACCCAAACCCGTCGTGGCCAGGTCGGATTCACGCGTAAGTCAGCACCGCCATCCAGGCCACGCCTTCCCGGCGCATCCGGTGCCACCCGGCACCGAAGTCACCTTTACCTTCCCGATGCGGCCGTCGGCCAGGGACGAGGCGCGGAACTTCCAGTGGAAGAGGTCCTCGACGGGGTGGCCTGGTTCGGAACGCCGTCACGCAACGTCGCCGTCCGCGTTCGCTGACCGCCCTGCGGATGGCTGTGGCGACCGGCCGCTCGCCTGGGTTTTGGAGGAAATGCGACATCCGGTGTCGTTTTTCCTCCAGAAACATCGTGGCTTGGGCCCCTCGCCGACCTACCGGCTACCCCACCGGATGGTTGTAGGCCGAGCTCATCCGGTCGAGGTCGGGCAGGGTGAGGCCGGCGTAGGCACAGCGCCCAACCGGGAAAGACGGGGCGAGGCCCGAGGCCGGGTTGGTGAGGTTGTCGTCGACCCCCAGTGCCCCGATGAAGCCGTGGACCACGAGCGTGAACTTGTCGGCGGTGCAGAGCGGGTCGACGACGCTCGGCCGGAACATCGTCACCGCGGCGGTGATGTGCTCGTTGAAGTCGACGTCGATCCCGGTGAACCCGGGATCGCCCGGGGTCGAGATGGGATCGAGCGCCTCGCTCTTGCAGAGCACGAGGAACTGGGGCGGTCCCGGGGCACAGGGGTCGCCCGCCGCGAACAGGATGTTCTGGTAGTAGAGCATCACCGGGTAGTTGCCGTTGTAGCCGTTGTGCAGGTCGTTCATCACCCGCGACAGCACCTGGATCCACTGGCTCAGGCTGGGATCGTTGGTGTTGTCGATCACCGCCACCGACCGGTAGTAGGGGCTGGTGGTCGGCACCGTCAGGTACGGGTTGGGCCCGAAATGGGCGGGGAAGAACGTCGAGTCGAACACGTCCGCCCGGGCTGCCGAGGGAAGCCCCACCGGCATCGCGAACGCCACCGCCAACAGGACCCCGCTGAAAATCGCCTTCCTTCGCCGTTCCACGTTCGCCGTCCTCTCCTCGTGGTTGTCCGGGCACCCAGCGTAGGCGTCCGTGCCCCGCCTCGGCGTCCATCACATCTTCGTCGTACCGGTGAGGCCTTCGTCGGTCTGGTGGCCGGTGGCGCCCGGGCGAGTTTGGCCCACGTTGAGGTCGAGGGCGCGGTCGACCTGCGTACGGTGGGCACGGTCCGAAGCCCCCTCCGCAGGTGTCATTTCAAGGCGACGGCCTGATCGAAACACATCCTCCAATGAACCTGATCAGGCATCGGATGACGCCCTTCCGGACGAGCCGCGGGATTTGGCTGACCGTCGCGGCGAGCGTTCGAGCGATTTGTGGTGTCCGACGCGCTTGGCCGTGTGTGGGTGCCGATGGGATAGGGTGACCGGTGGCTGGATTCAGCAAGGAGACCGCGGATGGCGCCGGACGGGTACGAACTGCGGGCGACCGCAAACGGCAAAGGTGATGGTGTATTCGCAACTCAAAGTTTTGAGCCGGGCGACATAGTCGTCGTAGGTGTCATCGTGCACGGGGTGCAGAACAATCACTCCCACGCCACGCAGGTCAGCCGTTTCGGCTACGTCGAATTGGCTGGTCTAGCGTCGAAGGTGAATCACTCGTGTGATCCCAATTGCGGGGTCCGCACCAATGCCACCGGGGCACCCGATCTGATCGCTCGCAGGATCATCGCCGCTGACGAGGAGGTTACCTTCGACTACGCCATGCGGAACTACTCGATCGAGCACTTCCCCCGGGTGTGTGAGTGCGGAGCTCGAATCTGTCGTGGGTGCGTGACCGGATGGGATGGACTTTCGGACGCATGCAAGTGCGCGTATGGAAGTCTTGTCGCAACGTACCTCCTCGACATCGACCGCGAGTTGGCGCTCGTCGCCGACCGATAGAGCCCGACGTCACGCTCGAGGGCTAGGTCTTTTTCGGCCTACCAGTCCGGTCCGCTTCGGGCGGTCGATATTTCGGCAGAAGGTCATGAGCTCGGCGAGATCGGCGGTGGTGACCCATTCGCTGAAGGCCGCCAACCGCTCACGACGCCGCGTCCTCGATGCCGTGACCGCGACCACGCCGAGACCGATCGCGAGGGTCGACTGGAGCATCAGCCGCCCGAGCTCCGCTCCCGTCCTGGGTAGTGATCCCGGCGGCTTCCGCTCGACGACGGTGGTCGGGACGACCTTGGTCGTCGGCGGGACCAAACGCCGGTTGGTGAACGTGACCTTGGTTACGTCCGGGCCGATCTCCACCGTCACGCGCCCCCCGGCGACATCGGCGGCGCCCACAATCCGTTCCGGCGGAGTGACGGCGATCGTCACCGCTTGGCCCTGGGGCGGGTTCTCATCGACCACCACCTTGGCGCCGACCGGGAAGGGCGTGGCGACGGTGACGCAGGTTCCGTCCGGCGCCGGACCGGCGGCAACCGTCAGCGGGCGGCCGTCGACCGTGAACGTGTAATCCGTCCCCGCGGCCACCCCCTCGCCCGCCACCTTGCAAATGGTGAGGGTGCCCTCCTTCACGCACGTCCGAGCCTGTTGGTAATCGAACGAGGCGGTCGACGGGGCCAGTGTGGTGGTTCCGGAGGTGTCCCGCAGCCCGCCCGACGTCGTCACCGCCACGCCCCCGACAACCGTGCCCGCGCACGGCTCGGGGACCAGGGTCTGGAAACAGAGGGCGTCGATCGGCGGCCCGTCCCAGGTGATGCTCACGCTAGGCGGAGGCTTGGCCGACCAGGAGGTGCTCGATTGCACCGTGCTGGCAAAGGTGAGCTCGACGTTGATGGTGGTCGTGTCCAGGGTGGCGCCCCCGATCACCACCGCCGGGCCGTAGGGAATGGCGGACAGCGATACTGTCGGATTGCCCGACGCCAGCGGCACACCCGTGAAGCCAGGGATGGCGGTGCCGGCTGCGTCGGTGAGGGCCACGGTCGCCCCGGTGAAGTCCGACGGATTGAGCCCGTTCAGGCGCAGGGTCCCGTACTTCTTGATCGTGGTCGTGCCCGAGCAGTAATAAGCCGACGGCTCCACCGCAAATCTCTGCGTGGTGCCGCAGTCCGCACCCGTGAACGCGTCGAAGGCGACGACTTTCCCGCTGTCGCTATTGGCCCAGAGGCATTCCGGGTGGTAGGGATCGCTGCGTACCGTGTATTCGCTCTGAATAAAGAGCTTCGTAAACCCTGAGCAGAGTGCGTTCTTGGCGTAGTCGAAACAGTTCACGCTGCTGTTGCCGTGCTGGGGGATGTAGACCCGCGAGCCCAGGGCTACCGCGCCATGCCAGGTGAACGTCGGTAGCACCCACGGGAAGGACAACAATCCCGACGGGAACGACACGCCCACGGTTCCGTTGGCGTCGACGCAGAGGATCTTCAGGGGGTTGACCTCGACGGCGCAGAATCCATCCTCGGCGGTGCCGACGATGCGGGGAATCAGGCCGTATTGGCGGTCGTGGGTCGCGCCCTGGGCCAGGTTCACCGGGGCAGGCCAGCAGCTGACGTCGAGAACAGGGTCCCAACACGTCACCTGCATGCCTTGGTTCTGGAGATACAGCCTGCCGTTCTGCACCCAGAGCGCGGTGTTTACGTTGGAAGCGAATTTCCCGTGGCTGGAGGGCCCCCTATTCCAGCTTCCGAGGTCGAGGTCGAAGAACCCATTCGTCGTGTTGGCGCAATAGGCGCCGCTGACGGGGTCCCAACAGGCGAGCACGCTCTTCGCGTTGGGGTCGGCTGTCGTACCCGTGGCCTGGGCCAAATAGAGGAAGTAGACCTTCCCATTGACGACCACCGTCTCGCTGGCCACGTCCTGGGCAAACGTGGTGAGCGTTGCTCCGAATGGAATGGCGTTCGTGGCGCAGGGCTGGTGGAGGTTGGGCTGTTCCAGGTCGAGACATTGCAGCTCGACTCGCCCGAGGGATGCGATCTGGTCGTTGGTTGCCGGCGAGAAACCGGCCTCCCACAGCTGTCCGAGGTTGCGGTCGATACCAGGACCGGCGACACCGCTGGTGAAGAAGTCCGAGCCCAGCGGGGGGCTCCCGCACGATGCCCCAGTGGCCTTCACGTAGCAGAGAACTCGTCCCGCGGTGTGATGGGGGGTGATGTAGACGTTGTCGCCGTAAAAGGCAACGTCCCAGCCGTCGGACCCGCTCTGGAGCGTTATCGAATTCAGCGTCGGGAGCACACCGAAAGCGGCACCGGGATCGGGGCCGGGTGCGGTGAGACCGCTCGAGCGGACAGCGTCGACCGCCGAGGCCGCCGCCGGCTCGCTCGTCGCCCACGTGGCGCCGGCGTCGGTCGACCACTCGGGTGTGAACCCCGGTGGGACCGTCATGGAGCCCGCCTGGTACTCGTGTTGGATCGGCGAGCCGGACAGAACGTCGGTCACGGTGGCCTGCGCCGGGGGCGGACCGCCATTGGACACTGTCGTGGCCCAGTCGAGCGTGTCCGCATCGGTGGTCGAGCGGTTTGCGCCCGTGCCGCTCGACGTGTTGCCCAGCGTGGTGTTGGACGGGCTGTTCGACACGACGCCGGCCGTCGCCACTGCTCCTGTCGGGACGGCGGAGGCGGGCGCCGCCGCCGCGGCGACGAAGGCGAGCGAGGTGATCACGGCCACCACGGCCCGGGAGACAACGGACGGGCAGGACCGCAACGGTCCGCCGTACCATCCCATTGGGGACCTCCACCGTCGCCGAGGCTCGCGTTCTATCACCCCCGGGTGGAACCGGCAATTGCTCCCTGGTTGAGCGGACTGCGCAAAGAATGCGCAAGGGGTCTTGCCAGGACGTCCGCCGGCGGCGTGAGAAGTCAGGGCGACCGGCTGGCGCCGTCCCGGCCGCCCGACGACGTCAAGGAGACGAGCAGTTGTTGCGAGCCGGCGCCCCGGCGATGCGGGCGGCCAACCAGACCATGGCCGCCGGGACCCCTTCGAGGACGCCTGTCACGTGCTCGGCGGGATAGGTGTGGAACTCGACGGCGACGCCCTTGCTGCACCACTGGGCGCGCAGGTCCCGGCCCAGGGCGTAGGGGATCACCTCGTCGATGAGGCCGTGATATTGGAAGATCGGGACTCGGGGGGCCACCGAGCCCAATCGGCTCCGGTTGAAGGCGGCCTGCCAATCGGGCAGGACGAAGATGTCGGTGGTGGTGAGGTCTCGATACCTCTTCAAGGCGAAGGCGGCGACGAGGTCGCGCAAGCAGTCGTTCTGGTGGGCCGAGACCAAAGTCTGGCCGGCCGGCTTCAGGTACTTGGACAGGTTCAGGTCGGGGTGGGCAGCCTCGAGACCCATCAACGCGGCCATGCCGAAGCCGAAGAAGAGCCCGCCGTCGAGGTTCCTGGCCGTGGCCACGATGTCGGCCGGGACCCCACCGGTGGCGACGCCCCGCAAACGGAGCTCGGGGGCGTAGCTCGGTTGGAGCTCGGCGGCCCAGCTCGACGCCGCCCCACCCTCCGAGTACCCCCAGATCGCCACGGGCGTGTCGGCCGCCAACCCTGTATCCGGCAGCCGGATGGCGGCCCGGGCGACGTCGAGGACGGCGTGGCCCAGGCTGGGTCCGACGACATAGGTGTGCTGGCCGGGCGTGCCGAGCCCCTCGTAGTCGGTCACCGCCACCGCCCATCCCTGCAGCAACAGGCCCTGGATGACGCCCGCCTCGGTCTCGGTGCCGGCCGCCATCTGCCTGGAAGGCGCGCATTGGTCCCCCAGGCCCTGGGTTCCCACCGCGAAGCTGACAAGCGGACGCTTGCCGCCGGCCGGATAGGGAAGCGTAGGCACGAGGACCGTGCCCGACACCACGTTGGGCGCCCCGGAGGAGTTCGTCGACCGGTACATCACCGAGGTTGCCTTCACGCCCGGCATCGGGAGGCGGAGAAGCGGATCCAACGTGAACACGCTCGGTCCGGAGCTGACGACGTCGCCCGGCTGACCGCTGTCCGCCGCCGCCGGCACCGTCCACACGGGAACCAGTAACACCGCCACCAGCACGACCCCGATACAGCAAGACCAGGCTCGCATGGCGGTTCGGTTCTCGGTCATGTCGCTCCTCCCGGATCCACCCTCGTCGGACCGCTCAATGCTGTCAGCCTCAAGGTGCCGCGAAAAGAGGCGGCGTAGGAAATGGCGGACAACGAACGGCGGCTTTGCCCGACGCCCGGAACACTCCCGTGAAGCCAGCCCGGCCCCCCACGATCCGTAGAACGCGGCGATCCGTCGGTGTTGGTCCCGACGGGCCCGCCCTCCTCAACTAATCGACCGATCCGGCGTCGATCAAGGCCCGCAGGCGGCCGTCGGTTCGCGCCGCGAGGTCGGACCACGTCCCGGTCTCGACGATCCGTCCCGCGTCGATGACGACGATGGCGTCTGCGTGGCTGACGGTAGAGAGGCGGTGGGCGATGACGAGCATGGTGGTCTCGCCGTGCAGCCGGGCCAGGGCGGCGCGAATGGCACGCTCGTTCGTGTTGTCGAGGGAGCTGGTGGCCTCGTCGAGGACGAGCAGGTCCGGGCGGCGCAGCAGGGCGCGCGCGAGGGCAACCCGCTGGCGTTCACCTCCGGACAGGCGCGTGCCTCGGTCGCCGACGAGTGTGTCGAGCCCATCGGGGAGCCGGCGGACGAAGTCACCGGCGGCCGCCGTTTCCAGCACCGCCCACAGCTCGTCGTCGGTGGCATCGGGGCGGGCCCAGAGCAGGTTGGCCCGCAGGGTGTCATGGAACAGGAAGGGGTCTTGGGGGACGAGACCGATGCCGGCCCGCCAGGACCGCACGTTCGAGGGCGTCAACGCGACGTCGTCGACGACCACCCGCCCCGTCGTGGGCGCCTGCAGCCCGATGACGATGTCGGCGAGGGTCGTCTTGCCCGCGCCGGAGGACCCCACCAACGCGGTGGTGCACCGGGCGGGCAGCTCGAGGCTCACCTCGTGGAGGACAGCAGGCTCGCCGGCGCCGCCGTAGGAGAAGCTGACGCCGTCGACCGTGACGCCCCGGTCCAGCCGAAGCCGTCCGCCCGGTCCAGCCAGCGCAGGCTCGGCCGCGGCCTCGCAGTCCTCGATGACCTGGAGCAGGTCGCCGAAGGCCGGGAGTGACTGGGCCACCTGCTGGAGGCTCTGCTGGCCCGACGTGATCTGGGGCACCAGGCGGCTGAAGATGAAGGCCACCACCAGGAGGCTGGCCAGGTCGAGGTCGAGCCTGCCGACGGCGATGTCCACCACCACCGCCAGCACGGCGGCGGTCAAAACCACCTGGACGGCGGTCGATGCCGCCTGGGCGGCGGAGAAGGCGATCTGGGACCGGCGCGAACTATGGATGGCGCCCGTGAACGTGGCCACGTGGCCGGTCTCGAGCCCATGGGCCTTGGCCAACTTGAGACCGTCGAGGAAACCGGTGACGGCCGCGACGACGCGGTGATTGGCGTCGACGAGCTCACGTCCGAGGCGGCGGCTGCGAGTGACGAGCGGCGAGACCAGGGCGAGAAGGGCGGCGCCCGTCCCGGCCGCCAGCGCGGTGATCCAGGGCGAGATGCGCAGGGCTACCGCCAACTGGGCGACGACGAGGACGGCCGTGACGCTCAGGCGAAGGAAGGCGAAGACTCCCATGGAGACCCAGCCCACGTTGACGGTGATCGTGCTCAGGACGTCGGACCGGCGGAGCGCGGCCAGGTGCTTCCACTCCGCGGCCGCCACCGCGTCGTAGAGGCGCTGGCGCAACCCGTCGACGAACTCGAGTCGGTAGCGCACGAGCTGGACCGAGGCATAGGCGGTAAGGGCGGCCGCCACGGCCACGATCACCACATAGGCGAACAACAGGGAGCGCAGCGTCAGCGACATCCCCACGGTGCCGAGGAGGGAGCGGGCCAGACCGGCGAGGCCTCCGGACGTTGCCCCCTGGCCGCCGTCGCCGACTCCGGCGACCTCGAGCAACGGCACGAGCAGTAGCAGGCCGAGTCCTTGGGTGGCGGTCGCCGCCAACTGGACCAACGCCACCCACGCCAGGGAGCGCCGATTCTGATGGGTCAACGCCCTGAGGAAGGAGCGGAACTCGCTTCTCAAGGCACTCACGCGGGCCGGCGGCTAGCCCGCGGCCGCACGCGCCGCCGCGCCCGGCAGTGCCCGCCACCTGCGCCAATCATCCGCTGACCAGGTCGCCAGAGCCCCTCGTCCTCCGCTCGGCCAATCGACGCCACTCCTCGGGCGCCGAGGTCCACGATGTCACACGTCGTCGCCGGGGGGCTCGGCCGCCAGCCGCCGGCGCCACGACGCCCAACACGTCGGAGACACCGAGAGATCGAGGTGACGGATCATGCGAACACCGCCACTGCGCCGCCGTCGACGTGGAGGGTCGCCCCGTGCACGTAGGCCGCTTCCGCCCCGGCCAGGAACGAGACGGCGGCGGCGATCTCCTCGGCGGTGCCGGCCCGGCCCGCGACGAAGCCGCGCGCCAGGTCGTCGAGGGCCTCCGCCGCGCCCTGGGTGCCGGGCGTGTGCACCGGCCCCGGTGAAACCGCGTTGACCCGCACGCCGGAGCGTCCGAACTCGGCCGCCCACGCCCTCGTCAGCAGGTCGAGGGCGGCTTTCGACGCCCCGTAGGCGGCGGCGCCGGCGACGCCCCGGTAGGCGGCGGCGGTGGTGATGTTGACGACGGCCCCCCGACCGCGCCCGGCCATGAGGGGCAAGAGGGCGGTGGTGAGCAGGTAAGCGCCGCGCACGTTGAGCGAGAACATGGCGTCGAAGGCGTCGGCGCCGAGGTCGGGGCTGGCGGCGAAGGCGTAGACACCGGCGTTGTTCACGAGCACGTCGACGCCGCCCAGACGATCCTCGGCCGCCGCGGCCAGGGCGCCCGGACCGGCCGGCGTGGAGAGATCGGCGGCGATGAACGTGGCCCGTCGTCCGGTCTTGTCGAAGATGCGCTCGACGACGTCCCGTCCGCGTTCCTCGTCCCGGCCGGTGACAATGGTGTCCGCCCCGTCCGCGGCCAGGCGCAGCACGATCGCCTCGCCGATCCCGGATGTCGAGCCGGTGACCAGCACCTTGGTTCCGTCGAGTGACATGCCGCCTCCTTGTTCTGGACTGATTAGTCCAGACCGTAGCCGCACTGGACCGGCCGGTCCACTGTATTGTTGCGGCGTGGAAGGAGCGCTCACCGCTCGGGGACTGCGGTCGCGGGACAGGATCGTGGCCGCGGCCGCCGAACTGTTCGCCCGCGGGGGCGTCAACGGGACCTCGCTCGACGACGTCCTGGCCGCCGCCGGTGCCAGCAAGAGCCAGCTCTACCACTACTTCGCCAACAAGCAGGCCCTGGTCGTGGCCGTGATCGAGCGTCACGGCGGCGAGATCCTGGCCGCCACCGCCGCCTTCATCGACGAGGCCCGCACCCTCGACGACATCGAGCGCTGGTTCGCGGCCGTGGTGTGGTTCCAGGAGGAGGTCGGGTTCTACGGCGGGTGCCCGGTCGGCTCTCTGACGGCCGAGCTGGCGGAAGCCGACGACGCCGCCCGCCTGGCCACCGCCGCCTGCTTCGCCTCGTGGCGAGAGCGCATCGCCCAGTCCTACGGGCGCATGCGGACCGCTGGCGTCCTGCGGCCTGACACCGACGTGGAGGCGCTGGCCTCGACCACCCTGGCCGCGCTCGAAGGCGGCCAGCTGCTCTGCAAGGCGGAACGCTCGACGACCGCCCTCCAAGCCGTACTCGCCGCGACCTTGGCCCATCTGCGCACGTGGTCGTCACCGATCCCCGAGCCTCCGCCGGCTGACGCCGGCACACCACCGGCGTAGAGCCGGACGGAACCAGTCCGACTCAGGGAATAGGGATGGGCGTGATGCCGACCTTGGCGATCCGTGCCGTGGCCAGGCCTTGGGGGCTGAAGGTCGGCTGCGACAGAGACAGCACTCGTGCGCCCGAGCTCTTGGTCGTGCCTCCGTTGGCGGTTCCGACACCCCCTCGCTGCTGGCCGTCGGGGGCGATGATCCAGCCGCCCACCGCGGTGCCGCCGGCGCCGGACGCCTCCGCCCGGTAGAGCCCGGCATCGCCATCGGCCGCGACGCTGCGCCCGCTCACCGTGACGCGGCGACCGTCGGGGAGGGTGAGGGTGCCGGACAGGTCGGCATCGGTGAGCTGCAGTTGGAGGCGTCCGGCGGGCGCCTGCACGTCCACCGTGGCGCCGTCGGACGACCCGTTGAACCAGGCCTGGATCGTCGGCGCGGTCCCCGTCGGGTCGGCCGGAACGCCGTCGCAAACGTAGGCCAACGCCCGTGCACCGTCGAACACGACGGAGACGAAGGCATCGGTCCCTTCGACCGTCCCGACATAGCTGCGCACGTTCTCTGGCGTCGACCGGGCCGTGGTCTCGTTCGACTCGCTCGAGCCGCATGCGGCCAGGACGATGCCGGTCACGGCGAGCAGTGCTGCCGCCGCCCGACGAACAACGATGTTTTTTCTCATGCCCGACAGTCCAATGGTCGGGCGGGCGCGTTACGCGAACGTCGGGGCGGTGATCGGAGGGCTCGCTATTCCACGATGTGGAACAGGACCCCATCCGCCTCGGCGGCGGCCCGCAGGTTCGGGCCGACGTCGTTGTGCGACACGGCGATCGCCCGACCCAGCCGGTGGGCGGCGGCGAGGGCCTCGACCATGGCCGCAGACAAGGGCCGGCCCTCGTGGCGGTGACGAGTCTGGAGGAGCGCCATCGACCAGGCGAGTTCCCGGATGCTCACCACCTCGATGGTCGCGGGCAACCCCATCAGCTGAGTCCGGAACTGTGCCTGTAGCGCCTCCGGCAGCGACGCGACCGGCCTCGACAGCTTGCCGACGACGGCCGATTCGGCGAAGGACGAGCAGAGACGGAACAGCCAGAGGCCCGTCGTGGCTACACCATCCGGAGCGAGGCCGTCGAGGGTCTCGTCGCGCTCGCCGGCCAGGATGTCGCGCAACAGGTGGTCGTCGACGACGGTTGCCGGCACTACGTCGTGGCGAGATCGGGATCGTCGATGCCAGCCACGAACGCGAGATGGTCCTCGGCGGAGAGGGCTTCGGCGAGAAGCGCGGCTTGCCCGCCAGGTGGAAGCAAGACGACCGCGTCACCGAGATCGACCACGGTGACACGCCCGCCATGGTCGAGCCCCCACCGGTGTCGAACCGCCGCAGGTACCGACATCTGACCGCTCGTGGAGACGAGGAACTCCGACACTGCCGGCATCACCACTCCGATCTACTTGGTGTCCTCTCAGGTTACCAAGTGCAGGATTAGCGTCGCACACCTCGCCGGCGCCTCGCTAGATCGCATCCCGATGAGGTGCCCTTGGTCCCCCAAGCGTGTCGGAGGAAGGTTCGGCGGCGGACGCGGTTACGGCCTCGGTGCTGCCGAGTGGCGAGGCCGGCCGCGATGGTCGGAGGTCGCAACACGATCCGACGGGTGTGGGCTCGAGGTCCGCCTCGACGGCCCAACTGAGGATCGTGCCCGAAACGGCGGTCGATCTGCAGATCCTTGAAGGCGGCGCGGGAAAGGTCTCTGGACGAATCGTGTGTCGCGCTCGTCCAGCGGCCGTTCTGAGCTTTTCAGGACCGCCATCCCGGCAGTCCGGTGTCCTTTCCGATTGCCCGCCGGGGTCCCGGCGATCGAGCGCGAACCGTGTCGGTGGCAAGGAAGCCGGTAAGTCGGCGGGTAGAGTCCTGTCAAGCGGCGGATGTTCTACGGCTTGGAGACGGATGGATCGCGAACTGGTCATCGACGGCACCCGGATCGCGGACGACACCGACTGCTGGGTGATCGCCGAGATCGGGCACAATCACCAGGGCAGCGTCGAGAAATGCAAGGCGCTCTTTCGGGCGGCCCAGGAGGCTGGGGCGTCGGCGGTCAAGCTGCAGAAGCGGGAGAACCGCTCTCTCTACACTCGGGAGGCGTTCGACCGGCCCTACGACCACGAGAACAGCTTCGGGCCCACCTACGGCCTCCACCGGGAGGCGCTCGAGTTCGGCTGGGACGAATACCAGGAGCTCAAGCAGTACGCCAAGGAGCTGCAGGTCACCTTTTTTGCCACAGCCTTCGATGAGATCAGCGTCGACTTCCTTGCCGAGCTCGACGTCCCCGCCCTGAAGATCGCCTCGGGCGATCTCAAGAGCCTGTACCTGCTGGAGTACGCCGCCAGGCTGGGAAAGCCGATGGTGGTCAGCACCGGCGCAGCTACGTTCGACGACGTTCGACGGGCATACGACACGATCATGCCGATCAACCCGCAGCTGTGCTTGCTTCAGTGCACCGCCGCGTACCCGCCCGAGTTCGACCAGCTCGACCTGCGAGTGATCGAGCTCATGCGCCAGACGTTCCCCGACGTCGTCATCGGTTTCTCCAGCCACGACAACGGAATCGCCATGGCTGCGGTGGCCTACACCCTCGGTGGCCGGGTCATCGAGAAGCACTTCACCCTCAACCGGGCCATGAAGGGCACCGACCACGCGTTCTCCTTGGAGCCAACCGGCATGCGCAAGATGGTGCGCGACCTCCGCCGGGCCCGGGTGGCCCTGGGCACAGGCCAGAAGCAGGTGCACCCGAACGAGGTCGCCGCGGGCATTAAGATGGGCAAGAAGATCGTCGCCCGGCACGATCTGGCCGCCGGCCACCAGCTCGGCCGGGAGGATCTGGCCATGAAGTCGCCCGGTGACGGGATCTCGCCCCATATGCTCTCCGAGGTCCTCGGGCGGACGTTGCAGCAGCCACTCCGAGCCGATGACGCGCTTACCCTCGACCTTCTCGACTGAGAACCCTTGACCGTGGTCAGGGCCGGCTCGGGTCGGGTGGCTCGGGGACGGTTCGACATGACCGGCTCGGTCGCGGTCGTCACCGGCGGCTTAGGCCGGCTGGGCCCCGTCTGGGCCGCGGCCCTTCTCGCCGCCGGGGCGGCGGTGGCAGCCCTCGACCTCGATGAGGTCACCGCAGGTGAGAGTTTCCTCTCCCTGCAGCAGGAGGTGGGCGCCGACCGGCTCCGCCTGCTGCGGGGCGACGTGCGCGATCGGTCGTCTCTCGAGCGCGCCCTGGAGCAATGCTTCGCCGAGCTCGGTCGGCCCACCGTCCTCGTCAACAATGCAGGTGTCGACCAGCCGCCGATGCCCTCGCCGACGGCGTTGCTCGAGCACGTCTCGGCCGATGACCTCCGATCGGTACTCGACGTCAACGTGGTGGGCACGTTCGTCGCGACGCAGGTCTTCGGAGCGGCGATGGTTGCCGGTGGTGGTGGAAGTATTGTGAACATCGGATCGGTGTATGCGTCCTTGTCGCCCGATCCCCGCCTGTACGACCATATGCCTCTCGATCCCCCCTTTCTCAAGCCCCCCGCCTACGGATCGTCGAAGGCGGCTGTGGTCAACCTGACCCGCTATTTTGCCGCCCACTGGGGGCCCTTCGGCGTGCGAGTGAATGCGCTGTCGCCAGGTGGGGTGGCCGGCGGCCAGGACGCACGGTTCGTCCAGAAGTACTCGGCCCGGGTGCCAATGGGTCGCCTGGCCCGTGAGGAAGACCTGGGCGGACCTCTCGTGTTTCTGGCGTCGGGCGCCTCCTCCTATGTCAACGGCATCGACCTGATGGTGGACGGTGGGCTCGGTGTCTGGTGACGACGCCGTCCCCCGCTTACCGAACCTGGTCGGCGGAACCGAGGTCGATCCGCGCGAGGGGGAATGGGTCGACAAGCGCTCGCCGGCCGACGGTCGCCTCTACTGCCGGCTGCCCCGGTCGGGGAACGCCGACGTCGAGGACGCCGTCGGAGCGGCGCGGCGCAGCCAGCCCGCCTGGGCGGCCCACACGCCAGTGGAGCGGGGCGACATCGTACGGCGGGCAGCGGAATTGCTCCGGGAGCACGCTGACGAGCTGACGGCGGCCGTATGCGCGGAGACTGGCAAGCCTCCTCGGGACGCGAAGGGCGAGCTAGGTGCCGCGGTCGAGATGGGGTACTTCGTCGCCGGCGAGGGCCGCAGGCTCAGCGGGCGCACTACCACCAGCGCCGTGCCCCATAAGACCGTGTCGCTCGTTCGGTCGCCGATCGGTGTGGCCACTCTCATCGTGGCGGCCAACACCCCCTTGCCCAACTACGCGTGGAAGGTATTCCCGGCCCTGCTCTGTGGAAACGCCGCCGTCCTCAAGCCGTCAGAGGACACGCCCCACAGCGCCCACCTCTTCGGCCTGCTGCTGCAGGAGGCCGGAGTGCCACCGGGGGTCCTGAACGTCCTCCACGGTCTAGGACCCGAGGTCGGCTCGGCGCTGGTGGCGTCCGCGGACGTCGACCTAGTGAGCTTCACGGGGTCCAGCCTGGTCGGGCGCCAGATCGCCTCCGTGGCCGGTGGCCGGTTGGCCAAGGTGTGTCTCGAGCTCGGCGGGAAGAACCCGCTGGTCGTCTGCGACGACGCCAACCTCGATGCCGCAGTGAGAGCCGCCGCTCTCTCCGCCTTCAGCAACGCTGGCCAGCGGTGTGCGGCCGGAAGCCGCCTCATCGTGTTCGACGCGGTCTACGAGGAGTTCCGCGAGCGACTGCTCGCTCGAACCGCGGAGCTACGGCTCGGCTCCGACGACGATGCCGATCTCGGACCCGTGGTGAATGAGCGCAGCCTGACCCGCATCCTCGAGGCGGTGGAGGCCGCCCTCGAGCGAGGCGCCAAGCTGCTCGCCGGCGGGCGTCGGGCCGGCACCGGCCCCCTGGCCGACGGCTCATTCGTCGAGCCGACCCTCCTGGAGGATGCCCCGGCAGACGACCCCATCTCCACCACTGAGCTGTTCGGACCCGTCGCCTGCCTCTACCGGGCCCGCAACCTCGACGACGCGCTGCGGCAGTGCAACGACTCACCGTTCGGCCTCACTGCGGCCATTTACACGGAGAGCGTTCACCGCGCCATGCGGTTCACCGAGCAGGTACAGGCTGGGATGGCGGTCGTCAACGGCCCCACCTACGGGAGCGAGCCGCACATGCCGTTCGGCGGCTTCAAGCAGTCCGGGAACGGGTTCCGGGAGGCCGGAACCGAGGCCCTCGACGCCTTCTCCGAATGGAAGAGCGTCTGCGTCCTGCACGACCCGACCCGTACCTGATGAGCGTTTCGGGCGCAGGTCGGCCTCTCGACGCAGGCGGGATTGTCGCCCTCGTCCCGGCCCGAGCCGGGTCGCGCCGGATCCGGGGCAAGAACGTGCGGATTCTCGCCGGGCACCCACTCCTGGCCTACACGATCGCCGCTGCTCTGGAGAGCGACGTCTTCAGCGCCGTCGTCCTGTCGACGGACTCCCCCCAGATCGCGGCGACCGGACGCCACTACGGGGCCGAGGTCCCCTTCCTCCGACCGCCCGAGCTGGCCGACGACCTCTCGCCCGACATTGCATGGGTCCGGTTCACGATCGGGCGGCTGGCCGACGAGGGCCGCCACTTCGACGCCTTTTCGATATTGCGGCCCACCAGCCCCTTGCGGCAGGCCGACACCATCAGGCGGGCCTGGGCCGAGTTCTCCGCCGACCCGGAGGCGGAGTCGCTGCGCGCCGTTGAACCCTGCCGTCAGCACCCGGCCAAGATGTGGGTGCGGACCGACCACCGCGTCCGGCCCCTCCTCGAATCGTCTGCGGACCCGCCCCTCCACAGCCGTCCCTACCAGGACCTAGCACCCGTCCTCGTTCAGAACGCGAGCCTGGAGGTGGCCTGGGTGCGGACGCTGCGTGAAACCGGCACCATCTCCGGGAGCGCGGTACGGCCTTTCCAGTGCGAGGCATACGAGGGGTTCGACCTGAACGACGAGGCGGACTGGTGGGTGCTCGAGCGAATCCTGGCCGACGGGCTGGCGTCGCTGCCCGAGGTGCGGGTGGCCGCAGCCGTAGGACCGAAGGAGGCCTGAGTGCACCTGCGCCACTTGTCGAAGGACGACTTCGACAGGGTGTGGAGCCTGATGGGTGACCCGTACGAGCGGGCGGCGGTGTTCGCCGACATGTGCCGGCTCAACGCCCTATACATGATCATGCGGGCGGGCTCCGGCCACATCGGCTCGTCCTTCAGCTCCCTCGACCTCGTCGCCTGGATACATCTGCAGGAGTTGTCGCCGGGCGGCGCCACAGCGGGAGGCAACGAGGCTGTCTACATGTCCTCCAAGGGCCACGACGCACCCGGCCTGTATGCGGCGATGACGGCCTGCGGCCGTCTCGACTTCGACCTGATCCACGGATTGCGGCGCCTGGGCGGGCTCCCAGGCCATCCCGACGTGGCCACTCCCGGCATTCCGGCGAATACCGGATCACTGGGCATGGGCGTTTCCAAGGCCAAAGGCATGGTCGAAGCGGCCCGGCTTGCCGGAAAGCGACTACGGGTGTTCGTCCTCACCGGCGACGGCGAGCTCCAGGAGGGCCAGGTCTGGGAATCGCTCCAGGGCGCGGCCAACCGGGGACTGGGCGAGGTAACGGCAATCGTCGACCACAACAAGATTCAATCTGACACCTGGGTGCGCGACGTTTCCGACCTGGGTGATCTCGAGGCCAAGTTCCGAGCCTTCGGCTGGTCCGCCAGCCGCTGCAACGGCCACGACCTCCCGGCGTTTGCGACCGCGCTGGAGGCGGTCAGCTCGGATCCCGCCGTGCCCGGGGTCGTCATCGCCGACACGGTCAAGGGCAAGGGTGTCTCGTTCATGGAGGGCATGGGCGACGACGGGATGTACCACTTCCACAGCGGCGCCCCCCGCCTCGACGACTTCGACAGGGCATTCGACGAGCTCCTCGCCCGGTGCGACGACCGGGTGGCGGCCTTGGGCGGCGGACCACTCCGACCAGTCGTCGTCGCCGTGCCCGACCGCGCGCCGCCTACCGGTCATCGACTCGTCGCGGCCTACTCCGACGCCCTGTGCCGCGAGGCGGCGGGCAACCCCCGGATCGTCGCTCTCGACGGCGACCTGGTGCTCGATACTGGCCTCGTTCCCTTCGCCACCCGCTTCCCCGACCGCTTCCTCGAATGTGGCATCGCCGAGCAGGACATGGTGTCGCAGGCGGGCGGCATTGCCCTGCGTGGCCTCTTGCCGGTGGTCCACTCGTTCGCCTGTTTCCTCTCCACCCGGCCCAGCGAGCAGATCTACACGAACGCCACCGAGGGCACGAAGATCGTCTACGTCGGGTCGTTGGCGGGGGTGCTGCCGGGCGGGCCCGGGCATTCGCATCAGTCGGTTTGCGACATCTCCATGTTTGGGGCGGTCCCCGGTCTGGTGGCAGTTGAGCCCTGCCATCGGGACGAGGTGGGTCCTCTGTTGGACCTTTGCCTGAACGGTCTGCCCGACAGCGTGTACCTGCGGCTCGTCTCCGTCCCGGTCGACGTCCCCTTCTCCTTGCCGTCTGCGTACCAGCCAAGTCCGGGCGTGGGCTTCCGGGTGCGTGAGGGGCGCGACGGCGTGATCTTCGGGTACGGGCCGGTTCTCATGTCGGAGGCGTTCCACGCGGCCGAGACTCTCGCCCGGGACCACGGCTTGGAGCTGCGCGTCGTCGCCCTGCCGTGGCTTAACCGGATCGACGCCGACTGGCTGGCGGGTGAGATCGAGGGGCTCGATCAGGTGATCACCCTTGACAACCACTATCTGCGGGGCGGGCAGGGCGACCTGGTCCTTTCGACCATGGCGGCCCTGGGCAGCCCGGCCCGGGTGCTCCAACGGGGTCTGATTTCCGTCCCGGTGTGCGGCACCAACGACGAGGTGCTCCGGTTCCACCGGCTGGACGCAACCAGCTTGGTGGGCGACGTGTTGGTGGCTCGCTCGGAGGCCGCGCTGTGACCGACCTCCCCACGACCGTCGTGCTCTGGGACATCGACGGCACCCTGCTCAGCACGGGCCGGGCCGGGCTCAAGGCGTGGGTCGACGCGGTGCGGGAGGTGCTCGGGGCCGAGGTCGACCTGGCGTCGGTGCGGATGTCCGGGCTGACCGACCCCATGATCGCGAGGGAGATCCTGGCGTTTACCGGCCATCCGGCCGACCACGACCTGGAACGTCAGCTGATTGCCGTCTACAGCCGAGAACTACCCGGATGCCTCACGCTGGCACGCGGCGGCGTGCTTCCCGGCGTGACCGACATCCTGAAGCACCTGTCGGCCCGCGCCGACATCCTCGTCACCCTGCTTACCGGCAACATGCGGTCCTGCGCCTACGCCAAGCTCGTGTGCTACGGCCTCGACCAGTATTTCGAGACCGGCGGCTTCGGCGACGACGGTTTCGACCGGGTCGAGATCGGCCGGGCGGCCCTCCGGCGGGTTGCGGAGACAGTCGGGGAGCTCGACCCGGCCCGGGTCTACCTGGTCGGAGACAGTCCCTACGACATCGCGTGCGCCTCTGCACTCGGCATCCGCATGATCGCCGTGGCCACCGGGGAGCACCTTCCGGTCGATCTCGACGTCGACGGTGCGTGGTGGGTGCTCGAGCGGCTCCCCGGGCCGGACGAGTTCGTCGCCCGCCTGGGACTCGCGGCCACGAACGTACCTTCCGGCATCCAGGGAAAACGTACAATCGACGGGGTGTTAGACCGCATTGGCGGAGAAATTTCGCAGACGGAACTAGGAGCTTGAGGTGACCAAATGTGTCATCCTTGCTGGCGGGCGAGGAACACGCATCAGCGAGGAGTCCCACCTCCGGCCAAAGCCTATGATCGAGGTCGGTGCTCGCCCATTGCTCTGGCACATCATGAAGATCTATTCCCACCATGGTGTGAATGACTTCATCATTTGCATGGGCTATCGCGGCTACATGATCAAGGAATACTTTGTCAACTACTTCCTTCATAGCTCTGATGTGACGATCGACATGGCCGCCAATAGGCTGACTTACCACGGCAGCCGGGCAGAACCATGGCGGGTTACTTTGGTCGATACCGGTGAGTCGACGCAGACTGGGGGTCGGGTCCGGCAGGTCCGCCCGTTCCTCGACCCGGATGAGCCCTTCTGCCTGACATACGGGGATGGCCTGGCTGATGTCGACATCGGCGCCCAGCTAGCATTTCATCACCGGCACGGGCTGTTGGGGACGATGACGGTCGTGCGGCCACCCGCCCGATTCGGCCGCTCTGTCGTCGAGGGCGAGCGGATCGTCGCCTTCGAAGAGAAGCCGCAGGCATCAAGCGGTCTCATCAACGGAGGTTTCTTCGTGCTCCACCCTTCAACGCTCGATTTTGTCGAGAACGATCAAACGGCCTGGGAGCGGGAGCCTCTTGAGCAGATGACGAAGAGTGGAGAACTGGCGGCGTGGCGACATGATGGATTTTGGCAGCCGATGGATACGCTAAGGGAGAAGGAAATGCTCCAAGGGCTCTGGGATGGAGGGAGCGCTCCGTGGAAGGTGTGGTCCTAGGACATGACCCCTATCGGCGGTTCCTTTTGGGATGACCGTAGGGTTCTTGTCACTGGGCATACAGGCTTCAAGGGCGCGTGGTTGGTGCTCTGGCTCCGAGCGCTGGGGGCACGTGTCGTTGGTTTGGCGTTGCCGCCAGAAGATCCTGCAGGTGCATATACCGCAATGCGCCTGTCGCAGTCCATTGACTCGCGCTACGTCGACCTTCGGGACCACCGCGGTGTCGCGGACGTGGTGGCGGAGGTGGACCCCGAGGTGATCCTTCATCTCGGCGCCCAAGCACTGGTACGCCGTGGCTTCGCCGAGCCGTTCGTGACCTACACCACCAATGCGGCAGGAACGATGAACATCCTCCATGCCCTCCGGCGAGCGCCGTCGGCCCGAGCGGTGGTCATTGCCACGAGTGACAAGGTCTACAAGGACCAGGGAGATAGGGGGCCGGCCGGTTCCCCTGGCGGGGAACTCGATGCCTTTCGCGAGGGCGATGTGCTCGGAGGCGACGATCCTTACAGCGGATCAAAGGCACTGGCCGAGATCCTCGTGGACGCTTGGCGAGACACCGGCCTGGAGCAGAGCGACGCTGCCATCGCGACCGCGAGGGCGGGCAACGTCATCGGCGGTGGAGATCGGGGCGAGGACAGGCTGCTTCCCGACGCATGGCGTTGCATCGAAGCGGACGAGACGCTGCTGGTCCGCAACCCAGAGGCAATCCGTCCCTGGCAGTTCGTGCTCGAGCCCTTGTGGGGGTATCTCCTCCTCGCCGAACGACTGGCCACGACGCCAGCTGCTGTCCCCCCTGCCGTCAACTTCGGACCTGATCCTGAAGGCAGCGAGACCGTCGCCGGGGTACTCGACCGGATCTATTCCCAGTGGGGAAGCGGCGGCTGGAAGATCGATCACGGCGCGGATGTCGCGGAAGCGAAGTTTCTGCGACTCGACTCCTCCCTGGCGCGCGAGGTCCTGGGATGGCAACCACGACTGTCCCTCGACGAGGCACTGGAGTGGACGATGGAATGGTGGAGAAGCGCAATCGACGGTCGAGACCTCCTTGGGCTCGCCACCGACCAAATCAATGCCTACGAGGGCCGACACTCATGAGTGAGGAAGGGGTCCGAACGTGCCGGTGCTGCGGCGCGATCGTGGCTCGAACCTTCGTCGACCTCGGCGTGATGCCCCTCGCTAACTCCTACCTGACCGCCGGCCAACTGCAGGTAGACGAACCCCGCTATCCGCTTCACGCCCGAGTGTGCGACCAATGCCTGCTCGTCCAGATCGAGGCTGTCGTTCCCGCCGAGCGGATCTTCAGCGACTATGCCTATTTCTCGTCCTATTCGACCACCTGGGTCGAACACGCCCGGCGGTTTGCCGACGTCACAACGGTCAAGCTCGGATTGAACGCCGAAAGCCTCGTCGTGGAGCTCGCCAGCAACGACGGCTACCTGCTGCAGCACTTCGTCGCCGCTGGCGTCCCGGTGCTGGGGATGGAGCCGGCCGCGAACGTCGCCGCGGCCGCCATCGAGAAGGGTATCCGCACGGATACGGCCTTTTTTGGCCTGGAAACGGCCCAACGGCTCGTGTCCGAAGGCTTCGAGGCCGACCTGATCGTCGCCAACAACGTGTTCGCCCATGTCCCCGATCCAGGACTTCGTCGCAGGCATGTCCCGCATATCTTAAGCCAGAAGGCGCTATCTCGATCGAGTTCCCTGGTTGCTCCGCCTGATCTCGGAGGTGCAGTTCGACACCATTTACCACGAGCACTTCTCCTATTTCTCGCTCTACACTGCTGAGAAGGCACTGCTCCGCCACGGACTGGTCGTGCACGACGTCGAGCAGTTGCCCACCCACGGTGGAAGTCTGCGTATCTGGGCCGGTCATGCTGAGGTGGATCGACGCCCCTCCCCCAATCTGCTGCACCTCCGGGACGTGGAACATCGGGCGGGCATCCATCGGATCGAGACCTATGCCGGTTTCCAGGAACGCGCCGATGCCTGCCGCCGATCGCTCCTCGCTTTCCTGTCCACGGCCCGCGATGAGAAACAGAGCGTCGTTGCCTACGGCGCAGCGGCGAAGGGAAATACGCTCCTGAACTACTGCGGAATCAGTCCCGATGAGATCAGCTTCGTGGTGGATCGAAGTCCGCACAAGCAGGGCCACTACCTTCCCGGGACCCACATACCGATCCATGCTCCCGAGTATTTGCTCGATGCTCAGCCGTCATACCTGCTGATTCTGGCGTGGAACCTTCGGGCCGAGATCATGGACCAGATGGCGCACATCAAATTATGGGGCGGTCGGTTCGTCACACCGGTTCCGGAGGTCTTCGTGTACCCGTGATCTTCTCCGAGACCTCACTGAATGGCTGCTTCGTCGTAGAGCCCGAACTT
Organism: uncultured Acidimicrobiia bacterium; assembly: GCA_963829165.1. Classification (GTDB taxonomy): domain Bacteria; phylum Actinomycetota; class Acidimicrobiia; order Acidimicrobiales; family AC-14; genus JAXDMK01. The sequence goes on from CAWHIC010000003.1 coordinate 175,453, forward strand.
CGGGAGGACGAACGGGGCTTCTTCGGCCGCACCTTCTGCACTGAGGAGTTCACGCTTCGGGGCCTGAACCCTTGCGTCGTCCAGTGCAGCATCTCCTACAACCACCACCGAGGGGTCCTGCGAGGCCTCCACTATCAGGCCGCTCCTGATGAGGAGGCAAAGCTAGTTCGGTGCAGCCGGGGCCGGGTGTTCGATGTCGCCGTCGACTTACGCCCTGATTCGCGGACGTATGGCACCTGGACGGCCGTCGAGCTCAGCGAGGGCAACCACCTCGCCCTGTACATCCCTGAAGGGTGCGCCCACGGCTTCCTCACGCTTGAGCCAGGCAGCGAGCTCGTCTACCAGATCTCGACGACGTACCGCCCGGCGTCGTTTCGCGGGATCCGGTGGGACGATCCCTCCCTGGCGGTCGAGTGGCCCGACGTGCCGAACCTGATCATCGCCGAGCGCGATCGGTCCCTGCCGACTCTTGCTGGGTAGACCGGTCTCGCCCTCTCGCTGCATGAGTGGACGTGGAGGCGCAGCAGCCGAAGCCGCTAGCGTGCGGCGGAATGAACGTCGTCCGGGTAGATCTCGATACAGAACTCGTAACCGTGGAACACGGCGACGACCTGCGCGAGATGCCCTTCGCCAGTCCCGAGGCGTTTGCCGCTGTCTCACAGCTCTGGTTGCGGCTCGGGTGGGACACCAAGTACGTCTACGGCTTCACGTGGATGGGGCGACCTGTTATACAACTCCCCGAAGATCTCGTTCGCATGCAGGAGATCATCTACAGCCTCCGTCCCGATGTCCTTATCGAGACCGGTGTCGCGGACGGTGGCTCCCTGGTGTTCTACGCCAGCCTCTTCCGGGCGATGGGCCATGGGCGGGTCATCGGTGTCGACCTCGAGATTCGCCCACATAACCGTAAAGCGATCGAATCCCACGAACTTTTCGACCTCATCGAACTCGTCGAAGGAGACTCGGTAGCGCCGGAGATCATCGAGCAGGTCAGCTCACTCGTCGGGCCCGAACAGCGGGTGCTGGTATCACTCGACAGCAATCACACCAAGGCGCATGTGTTGGCCGAGCTGGAGGCGTACTCGCCGCTGGTGGCGGTCGGGTCGTACATCATCGCCGCCGACGGCATCATGGGCGACCTCGTGGGCGCCCCGCGTTCCAACCCCGACTGGTCGTGGAACAACCCCCGGGAAGCTGCACTGGAATTTGCCCGGACCCATGACGACTTCGCGCTCGACCCCCCGGTCCCGCCGTTCAATGAGGGAGCGGTTAGCGACAGCGTGACCTACTGGCCGGGCGGTTGGCTTCGCCGACTTCGGTAGGTGCCTGATCGCCGCCCAACTCCTTTCCGCGCAGCTCCTTTCCGGGCCGGGGTGACACCGCTCACTATCCTCGGGGCCTCCGGATTCATCGGCCGCTCGCTCACCCGGCACCTCGACGACGTCGGCATCGGCTACGCCGCACCAGCACGCGACGTTGATCTTTCCGGCCACGACCTGGGGTGTGTCGTGTACTGCATCGGGGTGACCGCCGACTTCCGGGTGCGGCCGCTGGCGACGGTGGACGCTCACGTCTGCCATCTGGTTCACCTCCTCCTCACGTCTCGGATTGAGTCACTCGTGTACCTGTCGTCGACCCGGCTCTACCGTCGGTGTCCGTCGCCGGCTACAGAGGTGGAAAATCTCCCGCTGCACCCCGCATTGGCGGACGATCTCTACGACCTCTCCAAGGCGATGGGTGAGTCAGTCGCCCTGGCCGGGGCCGGACGGGTCCACATCCTTCGCCTCTCGAACGTCTATGGCACGGACGTCGGTTCGCCCACCTTCCTCGCCAGCGTCCTTCGGCAGGCTCTGGTAGAGGGGACCGTCGTGCTCCAGACCTCTCCCGAGTCGGTCAAGGACTATGTCGCGGTCGCCGACGTGGTGTCGGTCATCGTCAGGCTGGCAGTCGAAACGGGCCGAGACGGGATCTACAACGTGGCCAGCGGGACCAACGTGACCCACGCGGCGCTATTGGCCCGGATCGAGGAGCTCACCGGCTGTCGGGTCGAGTGGGCCGCCGGTGCCACGACCCTCAGCCCTCCGGTGATCAGCATCGAGCGACTGGCGGCCGAGCTGGACTTTCGGCCGCGGTCAGTCCTCGATGACCTCCCCCACCTGGTTCAGTCGTTCCGCGAGGAGTTGAAGTTAAGCGGGAGGCCGCCGATCGGATGATGCAAAGCAGGGTTCCCGTCGAGAAGCAGTTTTGGACTCACGCATTCCACCAAATTGAGCCCGAGTTGGGCGATCAGATCGCGATTCTTGATGGCAAGAACATTGAACCCGTGCGGCGGCCCATCCAGGTAGACCTGATCGATAGGGATGATCTCGATTGGTGAAGATCCCATTGAAATATTGTTGTGGAAGTCGCGGATGGCGAAGAGATAATACCCGTGAGCAAGGAGCAATTGGACGACCGATGTCTTTTCCAGGCCGTCGGTCCAGTCGACGAACTCACGGTGAACCTCGAAGACGATGTTCGGCGCCTCGCCTCCAGGAAGGCCGAGAAGCTCGGTCGCCCCGACGAGCGCCCGCTCCTCTCCACCCTCGGTGTCGAGCGTGATCAGGCCGATCGAACCCAGCCCGGCGCGCCGCCGGTACTTGTCGATCGTGATCGAGGTCACCACCTCGTCGTCCTCGCCCGGCTCGCCGACCAGTGCGAGGGAGGACGCCAGCGCAAGCTGACCCGACAGCCGTAGCAGCACGTCACTGCGATCCCAGAGCGAGAGCCGGTTGGGCACGACGTTCTCGATCGAGTTACGCGGCGATGTTGCCCACGAGCCGTCGGTAGGCATGCTCCATGGGCTCGAATGCGTGCACGACGGCATCGGCGGGCATGGCCCGGGCCATTGGCAACGCCTGATCCCCGATGTAGGCCCCGCCGACGATCACATTGGTCGAGCGGGTGGCGAGGGCTACGACCAGCCGTGTGGTCTGAGGCTCCCAGACATGATCCGGATGTTGTTGCACGCTGAGGAGAAGCGCCTTGTCGATCCGGCTGTCCGGCCCAACCTCGAACACCAAGCCGTTCTCGAGCACGACCTCGTGCCTCGTGACGTCTTGGAGCAGAGCGAGAACAAGGGGCCACCGCACGTGGTCGCGGAACGCCGCAGCATCCTCTGCGGTCGTCTCGGCCCGCCGAAGCGTCTCAAAGATCTGAGCCCTGACATCGACGTCACGGCCTGCCAGTGCAAGCGCTTCGGCCAGGCAGGCAGCGTCGAGAGCGATCTCGGTGGTCATCTCGATCCCGAGCCACCGAGACGAACACGGCGCACCCGTACGCCCGGCGCGTGCCACGGCCGCGCCGCCTGCGGAAGGATGAAGCCCTTCGCGTTCTTCACCCACAGATGCTACACACGCATCCGCACCCGACCGCCTTGACGAGCCCTGTGGATGGAGCGCTGCTCCGGCGGATTGTCGTCTGGGCTGCGACGGAGCATGCCGCCGGTCTGGTAGCGATGGGCGCGCTCGGAACGCTGCTGATCTGCAGCGACGGCAGTAAGAACGGACCAGACCAACCGCCACCGTGGGACATGGAAGACTCAGGCCAGGGTCGGTCGATCAGGACGGGGTGCGCGGCATGTGTGGCATCGCGGGGTCGGCGGCGAACGGCATGTCGGCGGCGCTCAGCTCCGGCGTGCTCGACGCGATACGCCACCGGGGACCTGACGCAGAAGCCGCCCGTACCTGGTCCGGGTCTTCGTCATCGTGGACGTTGGCCCACACCCGGCTTTCGATCGTCGACCTGTCCACCGCCGGTGAGCAGCCCATGGACAACGAGGACGGCTCCCTCGTCATGGTGTTCAACGGCGAGATCTACAACTCGCCCGAGCTGCGGCGGTTTTGCGAAGCCAAAGGGCACCGGTTCCGCTCGACCATGGACGGCGAGGTCATCCTCCATTTGTGGGAGATGGAAGGGGCGGCGTGTCTTCGCCGGCTCAACGGCATCTTCGCGGTCGGCATCGCCAGCACCAAGACAGGCGAGGTCGTCGTCGCCCGAGACCCCTTGGGGGTTAAGCCGCTCTTCTACTGCGAGGGGGCCGAGGATGCCCTGTGGTTCGCGTCCGAGCTTGCAGGACTCCGGGCCACCGATGCACCGATCGGGAGCCACGACCTGGTTGCGCTCGCCCAATTCCTCTCATTCCTTTGGGTCCCTGATCCCCGGACGCCGTTCGAGGGAGCGAAGAGCCTGGAGCCGGGCCAGGCCCTCCGGTGGGCGCCTGGCAGATCCGGGGAGCTGTTCTTCTACGGCGAAGCGCTGGTCCCCGACCCCGACACCAAAGGCTCCGGCGACGGTGACCTCTTAGACGAGGTCCGGGGCCGCTTCGTCGACGCCGCTCAGCGCCAGTTGCTGGCCGATGTTCCCATCGGGCTCATGGCTTCGGGTGGTGTCGATAGTGGGCTCATCTGGTGGGCCACCCACGACTCGTTAGCCCGGGCCTACACAATCGACTGGCACACCGGCGACGACTTCGAGGGCCTTGATGACGACCGCCGTGCGGTCGTCGAGCTGGAAGCTCGATTCGGCACCCCGGTCGAGTACCTGCCGGGCGAGACGGCAGGCGACGTCCTGCCGTTGAGCGGCGACCTCTTCGCCGATCCAGCCTACGATCTGACTCGTCTCATCGCCCGCACCGCCCGGGACCAGGGCTACAAGGTCCTGCTTTCGGGCCAGGGAGGCGACGAGCTATTCGCCGGATACCGGCGGCATACCATTGCGCCGCTGGTTGGGCGGCTACGTATGGGCTCGGCCGGAAGCGTGCTGGAGCGCTCGCTCTCGCGCCTCCCCGCCGGGCGCTTGTCGAGTGAATACGCCGCCCGGCTAGCTCGGGCCACGGGCGAGACCGACCCGTTTTCCGCCTACATGCAGCTGTGCACCTATAGCACGGCCACCGAGCGGGCGGCAGCACTCGACTGCAATGAGGGCGAGGTCAGCAACGAGGTCGTCTGGCAACGCCACCGTGAGGTGTACGACCGCCTGCCCGACGGTGTGTCATTCCTTCGCAAGGTAATGGCCGTCGACCTCGGCGTCTATCTGCCCGGCCTCGGGCTGGCGTACGTCGACCGCGCCGGCATGGAATTCGGCGTGGAGATTCGGGTCCCGTGGCTCGACCTCGACTTCGTGCGCTGGACCCTCACACTCCCTGACCACGCCTTGGCTCGACGGGGCCGGGGGAAGCGGCTCACACGCGATCTGGCTGCCGTCGAGCTCAGTCCCGGGATCGCCCACCGGCCCAAGCGGGGGTTCTCGGCACCGGCGAGCCGCGTCGGCGACAGCAAGCGGAAAGCCGGCGAGCGGGGATTCCGACAGGGTGCGTATTTCGCCCGCGCCCGGCGTATCCTCGACGAATACGTCGCCGGTGACCTCCAGCGTCCTGGGAGCGGGCCGTCTCTAGCAAGCTAGGGTTCGGGATGGGCTACCGACATGACCCTTGCTTTAGGTCCGACCTGCTCGGACAAGCAGAGCAGCCTTTGCGTAGGCAAGGGTCGCCAATGTGGCCCTTTTTGCAAACACAGGGATCAGAAGCGGTATGTACATCTTGCGGCGTAACGGTATTCCCTTCGAACGGGCCAGATATGGCACAGCAGCACCCAGTAACCTCCAAGCGGTAAAGGGCCCGCTCGCCAGCAGGGCGATTCGGGGAGCATCCCCATGCCGTTCGGCGTGTGCGATGTCGGCGATTTGCCGTGTGTACAAGACGCGGTCGACGTGCCGCCACCTTCCTGCCAGCGCCAACTCGCACATCAGGAGACGATCTGGGCCTTGCACGCGTGGAAGCATCGCGAACACACTGCGAAGGAGCGCGGTGCGATGAATGCCGTAGATGAACAGGTGGAACGGCATCCCAGCAGCAAGTTGAGCAGCCAGCCGCAGCGGCCCCATTGTCGCCGGGTCGGCACGGCCTTGCCAGGACACGACATCTTCTCGCCCGTCGGGCCAACGCCGCCGAACGGACGACATCGCGACGACAGCATCTGCGTGGGTCTCCAGCTCGTGGAGGAGACGACTCACGAATGTCGGATCCCATTCATCATCGGCAGCGGCCCACATGAAGTAATCGGACTCCGCCAGTTCCAAAACGGTTTCGAAGTTCCGCATCACGCCAAGATTTCCGCTTTGTTTGACGAAACGCACCCGACTGTCCTGTGCCGCAAATCGCTCGACAATAGCCATCGTGCGGTCGGTCGAGGCGTTGTCGGAAACGACGATTTCGAGATTACGGTGTGTCTGGCCCAACAGCGAGGCAAGGGCACGCTCAAGCGATGCTTCAGCATTGCGCACGGGAACACCGACCGTGACTGACGTTACCGAGACACCCCCTTCATCGTGCCTCGCGAGGTAGTCCCGCTCACGCATCGTCGGCACCACTTTCACGCCGAAGGCGCCGAGTGTGCGTGACCCCGTCCTGGTGTTTCCGACTTCTGCCTCGAAAGCGCCCGAATCCATCGGGCCACCTCATGGCGTGCCTGCGGTAGCGTCGCGATAGCCGCGGTGAACGCCAAAAGATAGACGATGCCGAGAGAGGCGATGGTAATTATCGCAGTTTCACCAGTGAGAAAAACCGGCCTTGAGGCGGCCACGACCAGCCCACTGGCCAGGAGCGGATAGCCCACGTCGTAAAGGCACCAACGAAGCAGTTCGCCACGCAACAGCCGGCGGTGCATCAGCGGCAGGGTAATGCCGACGTATCCGGCGTTGAGGCAGATCCACACGACTGCGGCGCCCGTTGCCCCCCAAAGAACCGTAGCTCCGCCCATCGCCGGCAACAGCACTGCGACAGCTACGAGATTCGTCATGAGGACAAGCCGCGTCCACCCATAGGCAAGCTGGAGGGAGTATGGGAGCTGCATCAATCCGTTCAAAGCGGCACCGATAACGAGAAGGCTGGTGAGCACGCGTGCCCCTTGGACAATAGCAGAGTCGTGGGTCCATAACTGCAGCAACTCGGGCGAATAGGCCACGATAACCGCGGCCGCGGGGAGAGCAAGCAAGGACACCAATTGGCAGCCCCGATGGTAGAGCACTACAAGCGAGCGCTCGTCCTGCTGGCCGACCAGCTCCGTAAACCTCGGGAAGAACGCACTCGGTAACGGCGCCAGAAGGCGAGTCAGCCCAGACGCGACAGTGCCCGCAAGCACGTAATAGCCAAACGTGCGCAAAGGCAGCAACCTGCTCAGGAGGATCTTGTCAGACTGTGTCAACAGAACCTTCAGGAGGGTGATCCCACTGATCTCCATCGTGAACCGCCGGACCCGTCGGAGCTCGTCGAACCTGAACGATCCCTTCGAACCTGGCAGATTTTGCCAAACCTGGTGCCTGAGCACAAAGGTCTGCAAAGCACAGGTGGCAGCCTCCCAGATGAAAAACGCATTTAGGGACGGAGAGATCTTCCAGAGAACGAGGGCGACGCCGACACCCTGGAGAACGCTAAATGTGACGACGACCTTGTTGAGCAACACATGCCGTTGGAGTCCCTTCAGCGCGCCCATGTATAGGCTCGCCGGGATGGTCAAGGCCAAACCGATACCCATGAGAACAACGGCCTGCCTGACCGACGCTTCTGGGACATCTCCTCGCTGAATCCAAGTGGTAAGCGCCGGAGACACCGCGACGACTCCGACGCCGATGGCGGCGGCGACAAGCCAGTACACGATCTCAAGCGATCGCATGAGGTTTCGAACTGGGCTCTCGGCGGTGCCCGTGCCGGTGCTAACGGCGATCTCTCGGTTGATTGTGACATCGAGCCCGTTTGTGAGAAGCGTGCTGATTACCAACAGGCTCGCATAAATGCCAAGCAGCCCGTAAGCTTCGACACCCAAGAAATGGATGACAATGGGGACGGTAGCGATAGCGACCGCGGCGGTGACTGCGTTTCCGATAAAGTTCGCTAGCACATTTTGACGAAGCCTGTTCATCAACTATTCCGGTACATCGCTTCTAGTCTTCAAGCGAGGATCGGACCGATCCCCTGCTGGGGCTGTTCCGTGGAACTGCCGAATGGGCTGACCAAATGGCCTCCAGGATAATAAAAAGTATGAACGCACCGACAATCTGCGCAATGTACTGGGCCAGCAGCACATCAATGTTCCCGGACTTAACCGTGACCGCAACGAGCACACTCAAAGAGTAGACAGAGAGCCCTCCACCCCACCTGGGCACCCGACGCCATCGGCGAACCAAAGCCATGACGCCAAATCCCCACGCGACAATGGCTATTAGCCCAAACCAGCCGCCCAACCCGAAAGCAAGGCCGAATCCGGACCAGGCACCCGAGTTTGCGAGGTGCAATGGGAAGTTGAAGTAGTAGATGGTATAGAGCCGACCAAGAGTAAGCTTTTCGGTTTTCCAGAGGCGATCAGGGGTGATTTGGGAGGCCATGGTCTGGGCGGTCGATGCCAGGCTAAGTTGCTGAGGGAGGCCGAAGGGCATAAATGTAGTTGCCGACAGCGTCGAGTCGAATCCTGCTTGGCTGTCGGTAACGAACTCCCCGATTGCCTCGATACTGTATTGGCTCCGCTGCGCCAGCGCCTCGGAGCGATCGACGGTGCTCTCGCCGGAGATCCGAAAGGCTATAATATATGACAGGAACACAGGCGCGATCAGGATCGCCGACAGACCGGCAAGAAGAGTCTTTTTGACATTAAAGCGTTTCGAGAGCGGCTCAGCCCATGTGTTAGTCATGATCCATAACAGCGCCAAGGAGAAGAGTGCACTGCGCCTGCCATACACAAGATCGCGCGTGACGAAGAATAGAAGAGCGATGACAATGCCGATGCGTTCGGGTGGCAGGAGCCTCGACCAATGCCGTACCGCAAGAAACATGATCATGAAGGTCGCTGCCTCTACTGGCAGAACCTGCGCAACCGCGGTGAAGGCAGTAGCCTCAGTTTGGACTCTACTCACGAGCCCGAGGGCGGGTAGGAGTGCAGCGATGGCGGAGAGGGGGATCGCCACGACGATCAGCGGGCCACGGAGTCTGTAGGCGGCCTGATCGATAGCTGCCAAGCTCTCAATCGTGGGTTCCCGACCGCTTCGCATCGCAACTTTCGTGCCCAGCCAGAACGCAATAGTGCCAAGCGCAATAAACCCCAAACATCGCAATATATCGTCAGACGTGAATACAATGTTCGGCGGTACGATGAGGCGCTTTGCATCCAGACAGAGAACCAAAAGCCGGATGATGTAGCTCAATAAGAGTGGTAGGCAGAAAATGAGCATGATCCGCCGGTGCTCGCCTTCACTGATGCGCAACAGCGTCATGACCAAGAGGCAGTAGGCCGCTATGGCGACGGAAACTCCTGGTGTGAACGGGTCGCCGTACGAATGGCTCAGGAGAAGGGCGTCGGTGACGAAGAAGGCAGCGGACACTGAGAACAGGGTGAACATCCAGGACGACATGGTCACGCGAGGCCACCTCGTCTGGCAGACCATGTGGAGCGTTCGGCCACCGGAGGCCACGCTGGAAAGAAGGGATGGAAGTGAGCCCCGACTGGGCCCCGTTGGGCCTGGGGAGCGGGGCCCAAGAGGTCGACTTCGGATCCAGTCAACCGACCGTCTTGCTCCGTCGGCGTCGATGAGAGGATGCCTAGGCCCAGGTCGCCAGCGTAAGTACCCCTGCTCATGACTCGCCGGCGAGCAGCGGAAACTGCGGAGTGGTTCGATCCATCACGGTCGAGCTGACCGTACCTTACCCCGAAGCGTGGGCGCATGACCCCCCTGTAGACTCTCAGTGAAACCGGTGTGCCTTGGAAGTGGGCGTGCCCTGCGGTGTCTCGCCCCGAGGTCGGGAACGCAGACTGTGTACGACGCCCTTCCCTGACACCTGTCCCCAGAGAGGTTTTGTGACCGACAAGATCACATTTCTTATTAGCACCCGGGTCGGACTGTATTCGGCTGCACCCCTCCTGAGGGCGCTTCTGTCGAGGAACGCCGAAGTGTACATCGCCTGCCGCAAACCAGTCGTAGCCCAGGTCCGAAAAATCCTCCCAGAACTCTCCGAGACTCTTGTCCCACTCGAACCGATTGAAGACCGCAATAGGAAGGCTCAGAAGCTTCATTCTCTTCTGTTACAATCATTCACGAGCTTACAGTTCTCTCAGCACTATCGCTCCTTACGCGCGGAGCTGACACATGCGAGTGGTTCCCCTCTGCGGGGGGCTTTTCTGAAGACATCGGGATGGATACCAAGTTGGCCGTCGGATGAAGTGAACCTGCGTCTCTCCCGGCAAATTGGTCGGCTTGTCGTGAACCCATTCCCGAGCAGACGCATTGTCGCGCTGAGCCAAGCGGACGTGCCGCACCTCCTTTGCGCCCCAGGCCTGCAGGTGACAACGCTCATGGAGAGCTGGGATCATCCGTTCAAAGCGCCGGCAGGATACGTATCTCACCGGGTCATCCCCTGGAACCGCGATCTCGGATCCGACTGGACTCACTTTCAGGGTGACCGGAACGTCGTCATCGGATACCCTTTGAAGCTTCGGTATGCGCTCGAAAGCGGGCCGCTAGCCGATCTGAGTAGAAATCCGTGTGACGAACCAGTCGCAATGTACGCGGCCAGCACCTCCAGCCAGACCTACTACCGAGACTGGTTCGCCGACGAGATCGGCCTCCTCGAGGGAATTGCCGTTGCGACCGCCAGGGCTCGGTGGCGGCTCTTGATCAAACCTAAACCAAACGGAATTCCGGGTGAGTTCCACGATCTTGAATCGCGCTTTCCCCATGTTTCTGTGGGTCATTACCGGCAGGGAAGCCAAGACCGCACGGAGATTTCAAACTACTATCTTGAGGACAACTACAACGACGAGCGACTCCGAGAACTCGCATCATGCGATCTCGTCATTTCCTATGGGACGACGTTTGCCCTCGACGCTGCGGCAGCCAACCGCCGAGTACTCCAACTGGATCTGAGGGCCTCCTCCGCCTATCCCCAGATCGCTAAGGCATCAAAGCGCTACCACCTCGAGAGGTACTTTCTCGGAGACCCGTCCCTTACGTTTGACCCTGGGGAGGGAAATCTTGCCGACCCGCTCGCCGAATACCTAGGGGACATCGATCGACGGCCAGATGAGATGACGGCCTGGGTCCGGGGGTGGCTTACCACGGAGCGACTTGATGAGGCCGTGGGTCGAATGGTGCAGTCAATACTTCAATAGCGGTCGATGACGGAGGCGCCTCGCCCTGTGATGGATTCACCTACTACCTCGCGCCCCCCAGTCCGCGGAGAGCCCGTTATGCTGCGACCAATGACGTCGACGGCGAAGGAGCAGGTAAGGGCCTTCTGGGAGACCGAGGCCTGTGGTGAGCGGTACGGTGCCGATCAGGACCGGCTTCGATACGAGCTCGAGCCCGAGATCCTCGGGTTCGCGAACTTCGAGGCCGCAACGGGAGCCCGTGTCCTCGAGATCGGCGTGGGGATGGGAGCGGACTTCCTGCGCTGGGTGCGCGCAGGTGCCGATGCAACCGGTATCGACCTTACCGAGCGAGCTGTGGCTCTCACCCGCGGACGACTACTCGAGGAGGGACTCGAGGCCGAGGTGAGAGTGGCCGATGCTGAAGCCCTTCCGTTCGCCGACGCTGCGTTCGACGTCGTGTACTCGTGGGGAGTGCTCCACCACACTCCGGACGCGGAGCGAGCGATCGCTGAGGCCCAACGGGTGTTGGCGCCAGGTGGACAACTGAAGCTGATGCTGTACCACCGGCGCTCCTGGGTGGCTTTTGCCGCTTGGATTCGGTTCTGTCTCCTGCGCGGCCGACCTGTCGCTCGCTTGCGTGACGCCGTCGCCCTGGTGGAGAGTCCGGGCACACAGGCATTCACGGCAAACGAAGTCCGGGCCATGTTGCCGCAGGTCGAGAATATCTCGGTCAGGCCAACGCTGACCCGGTGGGACCGGAAATGGGCACCAGGGGTTTCTGCTCTGTTTGGAAACCGCTTTGGCTGGTTTCTTCTGGTCGATGGCCGCAAGAAGGTCCCAGCGCTCTAGGTTCCATCTCAGCCCTATGGCTTTGGGAGATCACTCGAAACGAGTGCTCGAAGGGCCGCCTGGGTGCACCTCCGATATGAGCGCCAAGACGCGTCGCGCTCTGCGATTCTCACCGAGGTGGCCGAGACACGATCCCACTCTGCGGCGTCAGCGAGCAGCGCTTGGGCCCGATCCGCGGCTTGCCCTTCGGAGCCCACGACCTCCACCAGACCAGGCGGAAGCGCATCGGCAACAGATTGATTCGCTAGGACAACCACGCCTTCGACACACGCTTCCAAGACCGAGTTCTTGATACCAGTGGCGTTGTTGTCGAGACAGACCATTAGACGGGCTGACGCCAGCACCTCGCGCAGGTCGTCCACCGCCTCCAAACGGGTCAGGTCGAGGCCTCCGCCCGGGTCGTCGACTCGATTTGCGCTCCAACCTGCAACCACGTATCGACATGGGCTCGACCGAGTTGCGACGGCGATGCCTCGGTAGGCGATCTGCCGGGCACGGGGCGCCAGAAAATCACCGGCGGAGATGAAATCGTAGCGCCGTTCGTCGTACAGTCGGCGTCGACCTGCTGCGGGATGAACACCATTTGGGTTGACGACGATCGGCGGACCACCCGCCAGCCCGAGACCCTCCAGATAGTCCGCCTCGGCCCTTGTCGTGACCTGAAGGGCGCCGAAGCGGCTGTACTCGCGCCTCTCGTAACGACCGACGAGGCGAGAGTTCGCCTTCGACACCAACCGACCCAATAGACCCAGCCGCGTTAGCGGCGGATTGAGACGTCCGATTCGCGTCAACGAGTCCTGCACCACGACGAATGTCCTCTTTCTCCATTCCGAGGGAATCGAGTAAGCGGTCGTGCCGAGGTAGGCAAGAACGACATCGGGATCATGGCGCCGGAGACCTTTGGCGACCTCGCTACGAGGCAATCCGATCGCCGATCGGACGACTGCAACAGGGTTCCCGCGGGAGAGGCAGGCTGCTGCACCGATTCTTCCGGCAGGGCTGGCTGGCCTCGGAACGATCCATTCCAGGGATCCAAGCTCGCCACATGCGGCCGCCAGCTCTCTCAGGGGGAGTGTGAGGCCATTTGTCCGTGCATCCAGATCGACGGGACTGACGATGACCGTTTTCATCGGCGCGGCCGCTTCGCGCCGAAATTCTTGAGTAGCCGGCGCGTACCAACCTCGACGACGGCGAACGCTGCCAGGCCACCTAGTACTGAACGGCTCCGCCACCTCGACGGCGAGTGCACCACACGAAGCGCCTCATCCAGAAACTGGCGTCGCTCCGATGGAACTGACGGGTTCGGAATCGTCGACGACTGTGTACCCTCGTCTGCCCGACCCAGACATGCGATCGCGGCAGGCAACTCGGGTGGCAGCTGTCGGAGCTTCAACTCGCTCGCAAGATCGCGCAGCTTTTGATCGCTGGGTCGGATGACGACCCGGCAGCCTGCGGTTATCGCGGCCTCGGCGGCATGCAAGCGGTCTGTGACAACAACGTCCCAACGGGCCAGCCGCTCGATCGCTTCGGCGAAGGTCGATGCGGAGAAGTCCTCGACGGGGACACCATCCTGGGCAGCCCAGGTCACCATCGCCGCGTCGCCGGATGGGCCGCCCTGAAAGACGGCCACGCCTACCGGATTTCCAAGACCTTCCACCGACTGGACCAGGCATCGCAATACGTCCGATGGCCATCCCACCTCGGGTCGAAGAGACGCGATGCTTTGCGATGGTGCGAAGAGAACGGACTGGCGATCTACCCCGGCGACGGGTCCGACGTGTGCCCGCAGCCCAAACCCGCCCAACAAAGCATCTGGCATCGACCGGACCAGCGGACATCTCGACGCTCCGAACAAGAGAGCGCTCGCAGGGTCTCTCACATACGCCGCCACGGCAAGATCAGCTAGGAGGCGCACACTCAGCCTTCCCCGCCGGTGGCGAATGTTCCCGGTGCCGATTGAGTAATAGACGACCGGTCGACCGATCAGACTGGCCAGGACGACCGGCCACAATGCGATGAGCACCATGGTCCCACCACCGGCGGACGGATCCTTTAATAATGATCCACCTCCCACGACGAGCAGGTCGGAGCGGTGGACAGCCTTCACGATGGTCCATGTGCGGCTCATGGTGGCGTAAGTAAGTGCTGGGCGGGAGGTCCTGGCGCTTGCGTTGTGACCGTGGGTGATCACGGTGACACAATCGAGATCGATGGCGGCGGCCGCGAGATCCCCGACCAGTGCGTCCAACAACGCCTCATCACCGAAGTTCGCCATACCGTAGTAACCAAAGATCAGGACGCGGACACCTGCTCTCATCGCCGGATCCTGGCTATCCGGGCCGCTCTCCGATGCATGACGAACGGTTACCGCTAGTTGCGCTGGACCGCCCGGCTTGCAGCTCTGGGCCCCCAGTCATCAACAGTCGATATCTGACTTGCAGGATTCCCGATGACGATCGCATTGGGAGCCACATGGCCGCGCACGACCGCCCCGGCACCGACGATTGCCCCATCGCCAATGGTGACCCCAGGCAGGATGATGGACCCGGCACCCAGAAAGGAGCCTTTGCCGATCCTCACCGGCGACACGAGCACGTATTCCTTCCGGGACCTATCGCTCGACTCGTTCCTCGACGATTCGATGAAGCGGTCGATGGAGAAGTCGTGCACGAGCAGCCGGACGCCTGATGAGATCACACACCGGTCGCCAAGCGACAACGACCCGGGATAACCCAGGTCGAGCTCGGCCGACGGCGAGACGTAGAGCGGAAACCCATCGAGGATGACACCCCTGTGCCTCAGATATCGGGCATACAGCCGCATGTAGACACGGTGGTCGACGTATCCGACCGGCAGGATGCACAACCTCCACAGGAGATTGACGACGCGACCCAACGTACGTAGGCCGAACTTCATCCGCCCGGCTCACTTCCGCTCCGGCGGACCACATGTAGACGCATTGCTTCCTGCCTCCACTTGGCTGCCGCTGCGAGAGCAGTCGGCTGTGTCGAGCGCTGCGGCCCCGACCACCGACAGAGCCTACATTCCGAGCCGCGCGCAGGCGGGCCGGCGGTCGTCGTGGCTCCCGTGCGTGGCCGCAGTGAGACGGAGGCCGCTGTGACTCGGACCCAACCGGTTCGGAACGGCCCTCCCGAGGGCGTCCAGTGCAGTCACGACCTCTCCTGGACGGCGAGAGGGCTATCCTGGACGCTGATGTCTTTCGTTCGAGTTCGGAGTGTTCTCCAATGAATCCGGGGAACGACTTACAGCCTAATATGTACAGTAGCGACACCTACCTGAACGCCAACGAAACCTGGCATGAACCGGACGGTGAGTGGAAGGCTGACAAGGTCTATTCACTTCTAATGGGCCTAGGCCTGCATCCGCAATCGATCTGCGACATTGGATGCGGAACCGCGGCTGTGCTTGATCATCTCGGTCAGGTTCTCGGCCAAAGCGTCGCCCTCACCGGGTTCGAGATATCCCAGCATGCCGTTCGTCTGGCAAAGGCGCACCATCCGAACGTCACCATCCTTCAAGAAGACGCCGAAACCTATCGCGGTCAGACCTTCGACCTCGCTCTGGTGTTGGACGTCGTCGAGCACGTCGAGGACTACCTCGGGTTCATGCGTTCGATCCGACCGCTTGCCGACATCTTCATCTTTCATGTCCCGTTAGATATGGCCATTCAAACGGTGGCTCGTATGACGCCCATAATGCAGTCACGAGAGGCCATCGGGCATCTTCACTATTTCTCCCAGGAAACCGCTCAGGCGAGCATCGAGTTGGCGGGTTACGAGATTCTTGCCCACACCTTGACGACTGGTTCACCGGACTCCCGTTCCTCGCTGTTCCGTAAGCGGGCGGTTGATCTCCTCCGCTCCCTCACGAGCAAAGTCGTCGGCGAGCCCAATGCAGCCCGCATCCTCGGTGGCTTCTCGCTGCTGGTGGCCGCTAGGCCCCTACGACTCGCCAGCGATGAGCGCGCCCCCGATGCCTAGGATGCGCGTCTCATCACTCCGACCTCGACCCGCTGCAGGTGGTGGGCATTCAGCAGCACCGTCTACTCGAAGATGCCTTGAAATACCTGGCCTGGCGGCATCGATCCGGCCGCTAGCGTCGGGGCGTGCCCCTCAGAGTGCTCTACAACGCGACCTCAGCGAGCGTCGGGGGCGGGCTCAGCTATGCCGTGGCCCAGCTTGGTGCCTTGCAACGAAACCTGGGGAAAGGGCAGATCACGGCGCTCGTCACACCGCTCAGCGTCGAGGCGATCAGCACTGTCCCGGGCATCACGGTCCGGCTGATCCGGTCACGATCGGTCGCCCAACGGGTGTTGTGGGAGCAACTGGTGATGCCGGTGATGTCGCGCAGGTTCGATGTCGTGGTGTGCGCGGGCAATATCGGCATGATCTGGTCCCCACGGCCGCAGGTCGTGATCCTACAAAATCCCAATTATATTGGGTACGGTCGCCGTTTGCCCCAGAACCAGAGAGTTCGGCTCTACCTCGAAATTGGCTTGTCGTGGCTCTCAATGAGGCGAGCGGAGTCCGTCGTCGTGATCTCGAACTCCATGATGAACGAGGTGAAGTCCGAGTCCTTCCTTCGTCGGGCCAATTTTCGGGTAATCCTGAGCGGCTCTCCAAACGAGATCCCCGCGGATGAGGAAGTCGATGAGGACCAGGATCTCCGTCACACGCCATTCGTCCTTTCGGTCGCGAACTATTACGCCCACAAGCGACTCGAGGACATCGCCGTTGCGTTTTCCAGGACCGCCCAATCAGGTCGCCTCGTCTTCGTCGGATCGATCCCGAACGATAAGCAGCGTCGCATAGGCGAACTCGCGGGAGCTCGGATGAGTGACCTCCGATTCCTCGGAGCTATATCGAGCCCGGCGCGGGTCGCCAGCCTCTACCGGAAAGCGAATCTCGCGCTCTCCGTCTCCGAACTCGAGGCGTTTCCGCTGACCCCCCACGAAGCCGGAAGCCATGGCTGCCCCTTGTTGTTGTCAGACATCGCACCACACCGCGAGATCGCCGGCGATTACGCTCATTATGTGCCCGTCGGAGACATCGTTACGCTTTCGCTTGCGCTTGACGACGCACTTTCGAGGCCCCGGGGTCAGGCCTACTGGGCGTGGCCGTTCTCATGGGACGAGCATGGCCGCGAGCTCGTGGACCTCCTGGAGAGGTTGCCGGATGGCCTTACTTCGAAGCGCTGAGGCGGGCGGCGGCCAGGATGGTCGTGCGGGTCGAGGACAACCCAGACTCCAAGAGCTCGCCAGCGCGCACGGCCGACCAGAAGGCCTTGACCTCCAGGCGGTGCCCTTTGTCGATCGACTCGCCGCGAACGCGCTCACCGTCGAGAAGGAGCTGCGCGAAGTCCGTAACCACAACCGCGCGGCTGCGGCCGAGCACCTCGACTCGTTCTTTCGGGGATGAAGTATGGCCGGAACTTGCGTAGCTGATCGCGGCGAGCGACCCGTCCGCGTAACGGAGGTTCACCACCACGTCCCCTTGAAGGAGACCTTCCGTCCCTTCACCCGATCCCATTGCCTGAACATCGATCGCCTCTGCTCCGACGATCGCGGCGCAGAGGTCGATGAAATGACAAACCTCGCCCAGCAGGCGGCCGCCTTGCCGGCGGTCGTGGTACCAGTGAGTATCAGGCAACATGCCGGCGTTGACTCGGTACGTGATCACCAGCGGCCCGGTGCCCGTGGCCAGGTGCCGACGAATGAGGCGTACGGGCTCAGAATATCGCCGGTTGAACCCCACGAAGAGCACGTTTCCACTCTCCTTCCAGGCGGCCTCGACGTCGTGGAGTTCTTGCATGGTGAGAGCCAAGGGCTTCTCGCAGAAGACGTGCTTGCCCGCTCGCAACGCCTGAGTGGCTAGCCGGGCGTGTGAGTCGTGGGGTGTGGCGATGACGACGATGTCGACGTCCGGGTCGTCGATGACCGTGTCCGCCCCCGACACCGCCCGTTCGAACCCCACACGCTCGGCCATGCGGCGGGCCGACAGACCCGAGGCCGACGCGACGGACACGAAACGGTCGAAGCCGGCCTC
>CAWHIC010000004.1:0-211690 GCA_963829165.1 uncultured Acidimicrobiia bacterium
TTTGCGGTCTAGAAAGCAGCCAATGGACGAGCGGGAGCGGCGGTTCGGCCAGATCTATGCCGCCTATTTCGGAGCCGTCTCCGCCTACGCCCGCCGTCGCCTCACCGACGGCGACCTGGCCCAGGACGCGGTGTCGGAGACCTTCCTGGTGGCCTGGCGGCGACTGGACGACGTCCCCACCGGATCCGACGCCCTGCCCTGGCTCTACGGGGTGGCCCGCCGGGTGATCGCCAACCAACGACGAGGGAACCTGCGTCGAGGAGGGCTGGCCTCCCGCCTGGCCCGGGAGTCGCCGTCGCGCCCAGACGTCGACGCCGGCGTCCTCATCAACGACGAGCGGCGAGCAGTGCTGTCCGCCCTCAGCCGGCTGCGGGAGGGAGACCAGGAGCTTCTCCGGCTGGCGGTTTGGGAGGAACTGTCGCACCGGGAGATAGGCCTGGTGGTGGGCTGCTCCGAGGCGACGGTCGCGGTCCGTCTGCACCGGGCCCGGGGGCGGCTGGGAAAGGAAATTGAGAAAGATCTCCCCGCGGCCGGACACGACACTCGATCGGAGCCCCCCGAACCCCACGGAAAGGCGCCAGAATGACTACTGAGCGTGACGGGGACCCTCTTGCGCGACTGCGGGTCCTGAATCCTGTTTCGGCGGACGAACTCGACGCGCTCGTCTGGGCGGAACCGGCTCAGGCGAGCTTCCGGCGGATCGTCGCCGGTGAGATCCCGACGGCGCAGGGACGCCCGGGCCGCCTCCGGGCGCCCCTGCCCGCCGGACCGCGGCGGCCCCGGCGGGTTCTCCGGGTGGCGGTGCTGACGGTGGTCGGCAGCATGTCGTTGGTG
The DNA here is from genome assembly GCA_963829165.1 of uncultured Acidimicrobiia bacterium. Taxonomy (GTDB): domain Bacteria; phylum Actinomycetota; class Acidimicrobiia; order Acidimicrobiales; family AC-14; genus JAXDMK01. Next base: position 835 of record CAWHIC010000004.1, read on the forward strand.
GTGGCCGGCTACGCCCTGGCGGGGCGTCAGCCTTCGAAGCCCCAGACCGTCGCCTGCTTCGCCGCCGCCGACCTGGCCGCGGAGACGGCGGTGGTGGGCACGGGCGAGGGTGGGCCGGTGGCCACCTGCGCCCGCCTGCGCGACCGCGGCTTCCTCGGTCGTGCAACCGCCTCGGCGTTGCGGGCGTGCGTGCTCGAGTCGGGCGCGGTGGGCGTGTTCCCCCAGGCCACGGGCCGTGACGTGTGCTTCGACTTGGGCCTGGCATCGGTGTCGACCCCGGCGGGAGGCGGTCGCGAGGCGGACGCCCCCGAGGTCGCGTCCGCTCGCTTCACCGCCTTCCGGGATGCGGTGCTGCCCCGACTGGTCGGTCAGGGGTGCGTCGGTGTCGGCCCGGCGGAGATGATCGTCCGGGAGGAGCTGGTGCGGGCCGGCCTGGAGGGTTGGACCGTCGTCACCGGCGTGGGCGAGGACGGCCTCGGGTTCTCCGCCGAGCGTCCGTGCGCCAGCCTCAACTTCAAGCCCGAGGCGCGCACGGTCGAGCTGGCGCCGGTGCCCCCACCTTCCGAATGAGCGAGCCGGCGGCGGGGTGAGCGCCACCGGGTGAAATCGCTAGGGCAGCAGGTCCCAGTAGTGCTGGAGGCGGAAGTACTCCCGGGCGATCTTGCCCGCCAGCAGGAACCCGAGGAAGAGCACCAGGAGGCTGGTGGCGCCGGCGTCGGTGTAGTCGTTGACGAGGGTGCGGCTGAAGTTGGCGATCGAGGTGTCGAGGACGCTGGGCGGCAGGACGAGGTCGATCTCGGGGGCCGGCGGCGGCTCGAAGGCGGGGGGCTGACCGAGCTCGGCGGCGGTGGCCAGGGCGGCGTCGGCCGCGGCCAAACCGTCGGCGGACGCGCTGGCCGCGGTGGGGATATCGACTGCGCTCTGAGCGGCGGCGGCGGAGCCGGCGGACTGGTTGCCGGTGGCGGTCGACTGATTGCCGGTAGCCGAGGCGGCCGACGGGCTGGCGGCGACGGATGTGCCCAGGGCGGCGGAGTTGTTGGCTGTAGGGGTGACGGCGGTGACGCCGCTGTCGCCCGCCCCGCCGGAGACGCCGGACGCGGCGAAGGGGTTGGAGATGGCGATCGACGTGGCGTCGCCGGTGGCTCCGGAGTTGGTGGCGGTGGACGATGCGTTGGACGTGCCCGAGCTGCCGGAGACGGCAGTGGGGTTGACGACGACGCTGGTCTCGCCGCCACCGGCCCCGCTGGACTCGGACGTGCCGACGCTCGACGCCCCGGTCGCGGTCTGGGCCCCGGCGGGAAGAACGACGACCGCCAAGGCGATCATCGTCACCGCCAGCCCGGCCACGCTTCTCTTCACACCCTGAAGCATCGGGCCAGGTTAGACCACACGGACAGGCGCCAGCCGTCCCTCTCCCAGCGGTGGGACGCTGTAACGGATGACGCCGTCGCCGGGACCATCTTCCACATGAAGGTCGAGACGCGCCCGCCGGCCCCGTCGCCGCCCGTCGGCGCCCGCCGGACGGCGCTCGCCGGTGCCCTGGCGGCGGCGGTGGCCCTGGCCGCCAGCACCCTGGTCGACGCCCTCTCCGGCCCCGTCCCGTCGCTCGTGGCCGTCGTCGGCCAGGCTGTCATCCGCAACACACCCGGTTTTCTGAGCCGGGGGGCCACCGAGAGCGTGGGCACCGCCGACAAGCCCCTCCTGCTGGCCATGATCGTCGTCCTGGCCATCGGCATCGGCACCCGGGTGGCCCTCGCCGCCCGCCGCCGGCCACGCGTGGGCGACGTCGCCTTCGCCGGCTTCGGCCTGCTGGCGGTGGTGTGCGCCGCGTCCCTCCACCACGTCTCCCTGGGGGCGACGCTGGCCGGCGCCACCGTCGCCGCGGTGGCGGGCGCGTTCACCCTCCGCCGCCTTCTCGCCGCCGCCGCCGAGCCCGCCGCGCCGACGGACACCGCCGAGCCCGCCGAGCCCGCCGAGCCCGCCGGACCCGCGGAGGCGGCCGGGAGCGAAGGCGGGCCGGGACCGCTCGCCTGGCCGGGCGACCACACCGTCAGCCGGCGACGGTTCCTGGTGGCAGGGACGACCGCGGCCGGGGGTGCGGCCGTCCTCCTGGCGGGTGCGGCCGGGCTCCGGAGGAGTCGGTCGGACCCGCGGGCCGCGATCACCCTCCCGGCCTCGTCGGCGCCACCGGTCTCCGTCGGCGGCGCCGGTCGCGGGTTCAACGAGGTCGAGGGCCTGAGCCCCCTCGTCACCCCCAACCGCAGCTTCTACCGGATCGACGAGGCCCTGGTCACGCCCTCGGTCGACGTCGGCAGCTGGCGCCTCCAGGTGTCGGGCATGGTCGACGAGCCTTTCGAGCTGACCTACGACGAGCTCCTCGCCCTCCCCCTCGTCGAGCGCCACATCACCCTCTCGTGCGTGTCGAACCCGGTGGGCGGGCCCCTGGTGGGCACGGCCAAGTGGCTGGGAGTGCGCCTGGCCGACCTCCTGGCCCGGGCCGGGGTGCAGCCGGGGGCGACGCAGCTCGTCGGCCGGTCCGTCGACCGCTTCACCGTCGGCTTCCCGGTCGGGATCGCCACCGACGGCCGGGACGCCCTCGTGGCGGTGGGCATGAACGGCGAACCCCTCCCCGCGCCCCACGGCTTTCCCGCCCGCCTGGTGATCCCCGGGCTCTACGGCTACGTCTCCGCCACCAAGTGGCTGACGGAGATCGAGCTGACCACGTTCGAGGCCTTCGACGCCTACTGGGTGCAGCGCAACTGGTCGCGCGACGGGCCGGTCAAGGTGCAGTCACGCATCGACGTCCCCCGCGACTTCAGCCGGGTGAAGGCCGGCACCCACACGCTGGCCGGCGTCGCGTGGGCACCGCACCGGGGCATCGGGCGGGTTGAGGTGCGGGTCGACCAGGGCCCGTGGCAGGAGGCAGCCCTGGGCCCGGCCCTGGGCGACGACGGCTGGCGCCAGTGGTCGTCGCCCTGGGACGCCGTCCCCGGCACCCACCAGGTGGCGGTGCGAGCCACCACCGGCGACGGCGAGGTGCAGACGGCCACCAGGCACTCCCCCTTCCCCGACGGCGCCACCGGCCACCACCAGATCGAAGTGCGGGTGAGCGCCTGACCCCCCTCCCGAACCGGTGACACTTGAGCCGGTCAGGGTCAGACCGCCAGCAGGTCGGCGAAGGTGGACAGCTCCACGGTCGACGTCTCGCCCCGGTGGGTGATGATGCCGCCCTCCATCACCGCGTAGCGCTCGGCCAGTCGCAGGGCGAACTCCACGTACTGCTCTACCAGCAGGATCGTCATCCCGCCCGACCGGTGCAGTTCGGCGATGGCGTCCTCGATCTCGAGGATGATCGACGGCTGGATGCCCTCGGTGGGCTCGTCGAGGACCAGCAGCCGGGGCCGCGACACCAGGGCCCGGGCGATGGCCAGCTGTTGCGCCTGCCCGCCCGACAGCAGCCCAGCGGGCCGGTCCAGGAGAGCCCGCAGCCGGGGGAACACGTCGAGGGCCTCGTCGATCGCCTTGGGGTCGCCCTTGCGGTCGCGCTCGAGGATCACCCGCAGGTTCTCCCTGGCCGTGAGGTGGGGGAAGACCTGGTGGCCCTGGGGCACGTAGCCGATCCCGGCCCGGGCCCGACCGGGCGCGGCCATCCCGGTGATGTCGCGGCCGTCGAGGCGGATGGAGCCCCCCTTGAGGGGGAGCATGCCCATGATCCCGTTGAGCAGGGTGGTCTTGCCCACCCCGTTGCGGCCCATGAGGCAGGTGCAGCTCCCGTCGGGCACCGCCAGCGATACCCCGAAGACGACCTCGGTGCGCCCGTAGGCGATGCGGACGTCGTCGACCTCGAGGTGCATCAGCCCTTCCCCCGCCGGCCGCCGGCCGCCGCCGGCTCCTTGACCTGGCCCGAACGTTCGTCGCGGGACCGGCCCAGGTAGACCTCCCGCACGATGGGGTCGGCCTGCACCTTGTCGACCGAGCCCTCGGAGATGACCTTGCCCTCGTGGAGGACGGTGACGGTGTGGGCGAAGCGGCGGAGGAAGGCCATGTCGTGCTCGATGACCACCACCGTGCGCTCGCCCGCCAGCTCGTGGAGCAGGTTGCCGGTGTCGATGCGCTCCTGCGGGCTCATGCCCGCCACCGGCTCGTCGAGCAGGAGCAGCTTGGGCTCCTGCACCAGCAGCATCCCGATCTCCAGCCACTGCTTCTGGCCGTGGCTGAGGGCGCCCGCGGGCCGGTCGGCCACCGCCGAAAGGCCCACCCGCTCCATGGTGGCGGTGACCCCCGGGCTGACCCCCTTGCGGCGCAGGAACAGCCGGGGCAGGCGGCTGCGGAAGACCTCGGCCAGGTCGAGGTTGTCGGCCACGGTGAGGGTCTCGAACACGGTGGGCGTCTGGAAGCTGCGGCCGATGCCGAGCTTCACCCGGCGGTGCTCGGCCAGCCCGTGGAGGGACCTGCCCTCGAAGAGCACGTCGCCCGCGGTGGGCTTGGTCAGGCCGGTGATGCAGTCGATGAGGGTGGTCTTGCCCGCCCCGTTGGGCCCGATCAGGAAGCGCAGCTCGCCCTGGTCGACCGCGAAGTCGACCCCGTCGAGGGCCTTGAACCCGTCGAAGTCCACCGCCAAGCCCTGGACTTCCAGCACCTTGCTCATTCGGTCCCTCCGACTTCGAGAGGCGCCTTGTCGCGCCTTCGTCCGACTACGGCGGTCAGGCCCTGGAACCTCGACTTCACGATGCCGGCGATCCCGCCGGGGGCGAAGGCCAGCACCACCACGAACAGCAGGCCCTGCAGGTACAGCCAGTCGTCGGGCCGCTCCGCGCTCACCTTCACCCGGAGCCAGTTGACGACCAACGCCCCCAGGACGGCGCCCCAGAGCGTTCCCCGTCCCCCGACCGCGACCCAGCAGATCATGAGGATGGAGGGCACGTAGTCGAACTGGCCGGGGGAGACGATGCCGAACACGGGGGCGGCGATGGCGCCGGCCAGGCCGGCCATCCCCGCCGCGATCATGAAACCCACGGCCTTGACGATGGCGGGGTCGTAGCCGAGGAAGCGGACCCGGTCCTCGCTGTCGCGGGTGGCCTGCAGCAGCTTTCCGTAGCGGCTGCGCACCACCTTCATGGCGATCGCCAGCACGACCAGCAGGCCGATGGCCGACACCATGTACAGCCAGGTGTTGGTCGACGGCTGGTACTTGTTGCGCCCGAAGATCTTGGTGAACTCGGTGAGCCCGTTGAAGCCGGACGTGAGCTTGAGGTTGCTGACGAGCACCAGGGCGAAGATCACGGCCGTGGCCTGGGTGAGGATGGCGAAGAACGGGCCCCGGATGCGGCGCTTGAACACGAGCAGGCCGAGGAGCCCGGCCACGATCATGGGCACGATGACGGCGGCGAAGGCGGTGAACCAGAAGCTCCGGAACGGCCGCCACAGGAGCGGCAGCTCGGTGTAGTCGCTGTACAGGCTCATGAACGAGGGCAATGAGCCCTTCGGCACGTTCTCCAGCGACAGGTGCATGCCCATGGCGTAGGCCCCGAGGCCGAAGAACAGGCCCTGGCCCAGGCAGAGCATCCCGCCATAGCCCCAGGCGATGTCGAGGCCGATGGCGACCATGGCGTAGCAGAGCCATTCCGCCCACTGCCGGATGTCGGTGGGGTTGCCCATGACGCTGGGGACGGCCAGCAGCACGATGGCGAATGCGACGAAGGCCAGGCGTCCCGTCCACGGGTTGGACGACGCCGGGGCGAGCATCGACAGCGGGGTGCGCCGGGGGGCCTTGACCGCGGGGTCGCTCTCCCCGAAGACCTGCTCCGACGCCGGGGGGACGAGGCTGGTATCGGTCACAGGCCTGCCCTCGTTCCTCGGGCAGCCCCGTGATTGTTGATGGACCGGCCTCCCGGGCCGGTCATGCGGTGAGGCCCCGGGTGCGGAAGGAGACGATCCCGTTGGGCCGCCACTGCAGGAACAGGATGACGAAGGCGAACACCGCGGCCCGGGCGAGGGTCGACGAGGTCGAGAACTCCACGTAGGAGTTGAGGATGCCGAGGGCGAGGGCGGCCAGGACGGCCCCCTTGAGGCTGCCGACGCCGCCGACGATCACGACCAGGAAGGCGGAGAGGATGTAGGCGCTGCCGGTTTCGGGTCCGACGGAGCCGATCAGGGATACGGCCACGCCGGCCACGCCGGCCAGGCCCGACCCGAGGAAGAACGTGGTCGCGTCGACCCGGGAGACGGGCAGGCCGCTGACCGCGGCCAGGTCCCGGTTCTGCATGACGGCCCGCATGCGGCGCCCGGCGGCGAGCTTGCTCAGGAAGAGCGCGACCCCGCCCATCGACACCAGGACGACGGCGAAGAGGAACAGCCGGGTGTGGGTCATGCTCACGCCCAGGAGCTCGGTCTTGCCCTGCAGGAACGTCGGCGTGGTGACCTCCTTGTTGTTGGCCGAGAAGAGGTCCTTGGCCAGCTGCTGGAGGATGAGGCTGACCCCGAAGGTGACCAGCAGCGTGTCGAGGGGCCGGCCCGCCATCCGCCGGAGGAGCACCCGTTCGAGCACCACGCCCATGAGGCCGGCGACGAGGAAGGCGACGGGGAGGGCGACGATCACGGCCGTGCCCTTGGCCCCTTCGAACAGGGTGGTTTGCAGCACGAAGGGCACGTACGCCCCGGCCATGATGAATTCGCCGTGGGCCATGTTGATGACGCCCATCTGGCCGAAGGTGAAGGTGAGGCCCAGCCCGACCAGCAGGAAGAGCGACGCCAGGGTGATCCCGATGTAGAGGTTGCTCAGGAAGGTGTCCACGTCATCGCTCCTCGGTAGGACCGGATGAGGGGCCGCCGCCCGGGGGCTGGGGCCCGGGCGACGGCCGTCCTCATCCGCTAACCGGCCGCCTTGGCCGCGTCGCATTCGGCGCGTGCCGTACCGGTGGCCAGCCCCGCGGCCGCCGCCCAGGCATAGGTGTCGAGGCACGGGTCGGGGGCGATGGGCGATCCCGAGTTCCAGACCTCGTCGATGAGCCCGGAGCTGTTGACCATCCCGATGCGGGCGGTCTTGAACACGTGGTGGTTCGTGGGGTGGACCGTCAGCGTGCCCTCGGGGGTGTCGAGGACGAGGCCGCCGGCCGCCTTGATGACCGCGGGCACGTCGAAGGTGCCGGCCTTCTCCACCGCCGCCTTCCAGATGTAGACCGAGTTGTAGCCGGCCTCGATGGGGTCGTCGGTGTGGCGGTTGGCGCCGTACTTGGCCTTGTAGGCGGCGACGAACTTGGTGTTGGCCGGGTTGCTCGTCGTCTCGTAGTAGTTCCACGCCACCAGGTGGCCGACGAGGTTGTCGACGCCGACGCCCGCCGTCTCCTCCTCGGCGATGGACACGGAGATGGTCTGGATCTGATCGGGCGTGTTGCCCTTGGCCTTCAGCTCCTTGAAGAAGGCCACGTTGGCGTCGCCGTTGAGCGTGTTGAACACGGCCTGGGGCTTGGCGTCGAGGACCTTCTGGACCAGGCTCTGGGCGTCGGCCCCGCTGGTGAGCGGGACGTAGTCCTCACCCAGGATCTCGAGGCCGTTGGCCGCGGCGTAGGCCTTGATCTCCTTGTTGGCGGTGCGGGGGAAGACGTAGTCGGAGCCGACCAGGTAGATCTTGGTCAGGCCCTTCTCCTTCAGGTAGTCGAGGCCGGGGATGATCTGCTGGTTGGTGGTGGCGCCGGTGTAGAAGATGTTGGGCGACACCTCCAGGCCCTCGTACTGCACCGGGTAGAAGAGCAGGCCCTTGGCGCCCTCGACGACCGGCTTCATGGCCTTGCGGCTCGACGAGGTCCAGCCGCCGAAGACGACCTCCACGTTGTCGCTGTTCAGCAGCTTGTCGACCTTGGTGGCGAAGACCTCGGGCTTGGACTCCCCGTCCTCGATGATCGGGTCGAGTTGCTTGCCGAGCACGCCGCCGGCGGCGTTGATCTCCTCGATGGCCAGGATCTCGGCGTCCTTGACCGCCACCTCGCTGATCGACATGGTCCCGCTCAGGGACTGGATGACACCGACCTTCACGCTCTGCGAGGCGGGCGTGGTGTCGCCGCTGCCGGTGGTGGTGTCGTCGTCGCTGCTACCGCAGGCGGCCAACAGCAGGCCGGCCACCGCCAGGCTGGCGATGAGGGTTTTCGGTGCCGACCGCGTGTGGGCCGAACGGGGCTGTCCCATGAGCTCCTCTGTGTCTGGACGGGTGATTTGCGCCGACCATACGGACGCGCCATTGCCCGTCCGTGAAGCAGACGTGTACGCGGGGTGACCATTCCCTGTCGGGTTTCTTGCTCCTAGGTGGCCCGTAGCTGACGGGCCGGGGTCACCAGCCGCGGACGGTGGCGGTGGCGGCGACGACCGCGATCAGCCCGAGGTAGAGGAGCACCAGGCGGGTGTCGCGGAGCAGGCAGCGGCTGCTGCGCCGGCCCCGCGCCCAGGCCCGGCCGTAGGCGATCAGGCCCGCGCCGGCGAAGAGGAGCAGCACGATCGGGCCCAGGGCCCAGGTCAACAGGCTGACGGTGGCGAACACGCACCAGTGCAGCGGGTCGGGCACCGGCGACGCCCCGGTGAGGGCGGCCGGGATGCGGGGGTCGGTCACGGGCGGGCGGCGGCGGCCACTGGCGCGGCGTTGACGGGGCGGCGCCCGATCTCGACCGGCTGGCTCTCGGCGGCGGCGGCGACGGCGCTCAGGCGGGTGCGCCCCAGGGCCGGCCACGCCTGCATGGCGCAGAAGGGGGCGCACTGGTGGCCGCCTCCGTCGGCGGCGTTGTCATCGTCCCCGGTGTCGTCGTCGCCGCGGGAGCCGACGTGGACGCAGCACTGCTGCAGGCGCTCCTCGATCATGGTGTCGAGGTCCATGAACGGCTTCACCACGATGCGCTTCACCCGGTGGGCCAGCAGCTCCCGGATCCGGCGGCGGCCCTCGGCCCCGGGGCGGGTGGCGATGCGCGCCAGCGTGCCCACGCCCAGGTCGCAGTGGTCGCACACGTTGCGCAGGAGCTGGGGCACGCTCGGGTGGGTGAGCGATGCCTGGTCGCTGAGCAGGCCCAGCAGCGAGTCCTTGAGCAGCCGGCGGAGGCGGGCGGGCAGCTCGCGGTCGGCGATGCGGTTGCTGACCAGGTCGAGGTTGGCCTTGAGCTCCTCGTGCCCGATGAGGCCCACCAGCGACTTCCACTCGCCGGCGTCGGTGCGGATGGCGTAGCCGATGCTGCAGCAGTGGGGGTGGGAGCAGGGCAGGGCGGTCATGTCCCGCCAGCCGAAGACACCGCCTGTCTGGGGGCCGAGGCGGGCGAGGACGCCGGTGTGGGTGAGGCGGTCGAGGGGGTCGATGGCTCCCGACCGGCCCGAGCCGAACTGGGGCTGGATGCTGACCCCGCCCACGTAGGGCGTGTCGAGGGCGAAGCGGACCACGTCGCCGATCTCGTCGTCGTTCACCCCCAGGGCCGCGGTCATGGTGAGGGTGGTGAAGATCTCCGCGTCCCGCAGCCGCTCGACCACCTTGCGCTTGACCGCCCCCACGTCGGCGCCCCGGTGGTGGCGGTGGGTGGCGGCCCGGAACCCGTCGAACTGGAGGTAGAGCTCCACCCGGTCGCGCCGATCGGCCAGGGCCCCGAGCAGGGCGTCGTCGTGGGCCAGGCGCATGCCGTTGGTGTTGACGAGGATCCGGGTGATGTCGCGCTCGAGCAGCCGGTCGAGGAGCTCGACCAGCTCCGGGTGGACGGTGGGCTCGCCCCCGCTGAGCATGACCACGTCGAGGGCGCCGTTCTCCCGGGCCAGGCGCTGGTCGACGTTGGCCAGCACGTCGGCCACCGGGACCAGGCCACCCAGGTCGGGGCTCGAGTCGGTGAAGCACGTCGGGCAGCGGAGGTTGCACTTCTCGGCGATGTCCTCCAGCAGGGTGCACGTGTGCTGGGTCTGCAGCTCGCCCAGTCCCCGGAGGTAGGCGGAAGGGATGGGGTCGAAGTTGCCGGGGGAGTCGGGGCGGTGGGCCTTGGTGGGGGCCGTCCACTGCTCGAGGTAGGCGAGGATCTCGGGCGACTCGTCGTAGAGGGTGACGATGCGCCCGTGGGTGGGACAGCCCCGCACCAGCCACACCCGCCCGTCGGCCTCCGAGAGGTAGCCGCCCAGCCGGGCCACATCGGCGAGGGGGCGCTCGGGTTGCTCGGCGTGGCACGTGGGGCAGAAGGCGGTGACGTAGCGCAGGATGCGGTCGCCCCGCAGGGGCATGCCTCTCATGGGGCCCCGTAGGCGTTGCTGAAGGCGGCGATGCACAGGCCCAGGAGCAGCAGCTCGAGGGCGACGGTGACGACGAACGCGATCCAGAAGCCCTTCACCGCCCTGCGACCGGCCTCGGCCGGCGCCAGTCCTCGGCCTTTGGCCGCCGAGCGGACGATCACGGTTGTGATCCCGCCGACCACCGCCGCGGGGGTGCCGAAGATCAGGAGGAGGCTGAGGAGCACGGAGACGACCTCCATCAGCCCGACAGGGCCGAGGCGCAGGCGCCGATGATCGCTATCTCGCCGGCCAGGACGACGACGAAGGCGACCAGGAAGACATTTCTCGTCACGCGCCGCCGCTCGTCCGGCGCCAGGTTGCGGCGGGTGGCGTGCACCGTGCTGGCCAGGCCCCCGGCGATCAACACCGGGAGGACCAGGAACCCGACGACGAGGACGAGGACGCCGGAGGCGTCGTTCACCGCCGGGTCGCCGGGGCCAGGGACGGTGCCGCTTCCGTCCGGCGGAGGGACCGGGCGAAGTAGCCGGCCAGCAGGAGGCTCGACGGGATCAGGAACAGCTGGGGCCGGGTCAGGCCGGCCAGCACCTGGTCGCCGCCCCGCACGAACTCGACCCAGAAGCGGAAGAGGGCGTAGCCCAGCAGGTAGAGCTTGAACACGTCGCCCTCCACCTTCAGGCGACCCCGGAGGCGGAGGACGACCACGAACGCGACCAGGTGGAAGGCGATCTCGTAGAGCATCGACGGGTGCATGGCCACGCCCGACGCGCACCACGGGCAGTGGGGGATGCGGGCCGCCGCCTCCGGGCTCAGGCGGATGCCCCACGGCAGCGAGGTGGGCGTGCCGACCTGCTCGGTGAGGAAGCAGCCGACCCGCCCCACGGCCATGCCCAGGGCGACGGCGGGGGCGAAGAGGTCGCCGGTGGACCGGCGGTAGCCGACCAGGCGCTTGGCCACGAGGGCCCCGACGTAGGCGCCCGACAGCCCCCCGAGGATGCTCTTGCCCCCGTCGAGGACCGCGCCCATGACGCTCGGGTCGGCGGCGTTGTCGACGTACCCCCACAGCGTGCTCAGGCGGGCGCCGATCGCACCGCCCAGGAGGATGCCGGCGACGATCCATCCCATGGCCTCGTCGAGGCGGCCCCGCCGGCGGCCCTCCACCAGGAACACGGCCCCGGCCGTGAGCAGGCCCAGGGCGACGAAGAACTCGTGGGTGGGCACCCCGACGGCGCCCGCCCAAGTAGTGACGTGGAAGAGGACGGGCCTCACGCGCCGGAACGCTACGTAGCCATCCGCTTCCAAACGCGGATGCTCCCGCCGCCGAACCGACGACGGATTCGGCGGCCAGGGCGACCATCCGTGTCACCAGTTCGTCGTTCGACGGAAACACGATCGAAACGAAGCGGTGCGTACCGTCCTGGTCACAACTGAATACACCAGCACCTAGGGTTCCGCCCCCACCTGCGGGGGGTCTGGTCCGAGAGGTGCAGGCGGCCCCGATGCGTTTGCGGACGGGCCGTCCACGGAGGGACAAAAGCCCGGGAGATCACATCGATCGTCCGGGCTTTGTCGTTGGTCCCGGGTCGGTCACCAGAGAGGAGCAGCCGACAGGTGGCAGTCCACGACCGGCACGGACCGGAGGCCAAACGGGCGCTGGAGATGGAGGCGCTCCTCCCCCTCGACGGCTGGCGGCGGGAGATCGCCCGGGGCCTGGAGATGGGCCTCACCGGCGCCGACTCCATCGTCGACAAGACCATCCCCACCTTCAGCCGGGGCGAGCTTCCCCACTACGCCGGCATCACCACGTTCCTCAAGGCCCCCTACGTGGAGGACGTGCGCACGTGCGGCCAGTACGACGTGGCCATCGTGGGCGCCCCCCACGACTCGGGCACCACCTACCGGCCCGGCACCCGCTTCGGGCCCCGGGGGATGCGGGCCATCTCCACCCTCTACGGGCCCTACTCGTTCGAGCTGGGGGTCGACCTGCGGGAGTCGATCACCATGTGCGACCTGGGCGACATCTTCACCATCCCCGGCAACATCGAGAAGTCGTTCGACCAGATCACCAAGGCGGTGTCGCACGTGTACGCCAGCGGGGCCTTCCCCGTGGTCCTCGGCGGCGACCACTCCATCGGCTACCCGACGGTGCGGGCGGTGGCCCCCCACCTGGGCGGCGGCAACCTGGGGATCATCCACTTCGACCGCCACGTCGACACCCAGGAGACCGACCTCGACGAACGGATGCACACCACTCCCTGGTTCCACGCCACCGACATCCCCAACGTCCCGGCCAAGAACCTGGTCCAGATCGGCATCGGCGGGTGGCAGGCGCCCCGGCCCGGGGTGAAGGTCTGCCGGGAGCGGGAGACGACGATCATGACCGTCAACGACTGCGTCGACATGGGCCTCGACGCCGCCATCGAGCACGCCCTCGACGTGGCGTGGGACGGGGCCGAGGCGGTGTGGCTGTCGTTCGACGTCGACTGCCTCGACGCCGCCTTCGTCCCCGGCACGGGGTGGCCGGAGCCGGGCGGGTTCCTGCCCCGGGAGGCGTTGAAGCTGGTCAAGGGGGTCGCCGCCCGCGGGCTGGCCGGCATCGAGATCGTGGAGTGCTCCCCGCCCTACGACAGCGCCGAGATCACGTCCCTCCTCGGGACCCGGGTGATCTGCGACGTGCTGGGCACCCTCGTCAACCACGGTCACCTGCCGCGATCCAAGCCGAAGAAGTGAAAAGGAGCGTTCCGATGCGTAGACGTCTGGCGGCGGTGGCGGTGGTCGTGGGCCTGGTGGCGCTGGCCGGGTGCGGTGGCAGCGACGACGACTCCCCGTCGTCGTCGTCATCGTCCCCGTCCGGCGGCGGGTTGAGCAAGGTGTCCCTCGGTTTCAGCGCCTGGCCGGGGTGGTTCCCGTGGCAGGTGGCGGAGGAGAAGGGGATCTTCACCAGCCACGGGCTCGACGTCGACCTGACCTACTTCGAGAGCTACACCGACTCCCTCAACGCCCTCGCCACCGGCAACATCGACGGGAACAGCCAGACGCTCAACGACACCATCTCGTCGGTGTCGGGCGGGTCGAAGCAGTCCATCGTGCTGGTCAACGACAACTCCACCGGCAACGACCAGATCATCGCCGCGGCCGAGATCGCCACCGTGGAGGACCTGCGGGGCAAGAAGGTCGGGGTCGAGGAGGGCACCGTCGACCACTACCTGCTCCTCCTCGGACTCCAGCGGGCGGGGATGACGCCGGCCGACGTCGACCTCCAGCCCCTCCTCACCGACGCGGCCGCGGCCGCCTTCGCCTCCGGCCGGCTCGACGCGGTGGGAGCCTTCGCCCCCTTCACCGACGTCGCCCGGGGCCGGCAGGGGTCGAAGGTCCTGTTCAGCTCGGCCGACTTCCCGGGAGCCATCCCCGACCACCTGGTGATGGATGCCGCCTTCGTGAAGGACCGGCCGGGCGACGTCCAGAAGCTGGTCGACGCCTGGTTCGACACGCTCGACTACATCGCCACGAACCCCGACGAGGCCGTCGCCATCATGGCCAAGCGGGCGGGGGTCGACGTGGCCGCCTACCGGGAGTACGACGCCGGCACCACCCTCTTCACCCTGGCCGCCAACGTGCAGGCCTTCGCGCCCGGGACCGACCAGAAGCACCTCGACTTCGCCGCCCGCCAGATCGCCACCTTCCTGGTCGATTCCAAACTGGTCGACACCCCGCCTGACCTGGACGGATTGCTCGACCCCACGTTCGTGACCGCCCGGGCGGCCGCCGGTTGACCCGGTGACCGAGATCGGGGTGACCGAGCCCGCGGCCGACGGTCATTCGCCGCTGGACGGGTCCGCGGTAGAGGGGCAGCCGTTTGCCGGGGGACCGGGTGCCTCCGGCTCCGGCCCCGTCGACGATCCTTCGGTGAACGGGCCGGCGATGGACGGGCGGCCGCCCGCCGGTCTCGCCGCTGCCCCCGCCCCCGCCCCCGCGCCGACGCCGATGCCGGCGCCGCGCCGGGTGCTCGCTCCGGGTCGGCCCCGGGTCCGGATGCTGCGGCTGCGGGAGCAGGTGCCCGACCGGCTGCGCCTGCCCCTGGCGGTGGTCTCGGTGCTCCTCCCGCTCCTGGTGTGGACCGCCCTGAGCAGCACCGGCGCGGTGGACCCGAAGTTCCTGCCCTCCCCGGGCGCAGTGCTGCGGGCCCTCCGGCGGCTGGCGGCGGGCGGTGAGCTGTGGTCCGACGCCCAGGCCACCCTCACCCGGGTCGCGATCGGCTTCGCCCTGGTGGTGGTCGTCTCCGTGCCGTTGGGGCTGGCGATGGGCACCTGGCCCGTGGCCCGGGCCCTTTTCGAGCCCATGATCGGCCTCGTCCGCTACATGCCCGCGCCCGCCTTCATCCCCCTGCTCGTCATCTGGCTGGGGCTGGGGGAGTCGTCGAAGATCGCCCTGCTGGTGATCGGCACCGTGTTCTTCAACACCCTCATGAGCGCCGACGTGGCGTCCCAGGTGCCGGCCGAGCTGATCAACGTGTCGTACACGCTGGGCGCGGGGCGGTGGCAGGTCATCCGCAAGGTGATCGTCCCCTACTGCCGTCCCCGGGCTGCTCGACGCCATGCGGGTGAACATCGCCGCCACCTGGAACCTGGTGGTGGTGGCCGAGCTCATCGCCGCCCAGGAGGGGCTGGGCTACCGGATCGTGCGGGCCCAGCGATTCCTCCAGACCGACACCATCTTCGCCGTGCTCCTCGTGATCGGCGTGATCGGCGTGACGATGGACATCGCCTTCCGCCTCCTCCGCAACCGGCTGGCCCCGTGGGCCCGATGACCACCATTCCGAAGATGCAGATGATCGCGGTGACGAAGGACTACGTCGACCGCAGGGGAAAGGTGCTGCGGGCGCTGGCCGACGTCGACCTGCACGTGGACGAGGGCGAGCTGGTGACGCTGGTGGGGGCGTCGGGCTGCGGCAAGTCGACGCTGCTGGCGATCGCGGCCGGGCTGGTGGAGGCCACCGAGGGGGCGGTGCTGGTCGACGGCCGCCACGTCGCCGGTCCGGGTCCCGACCGGGGCCTCGTCTTCCAGGGCTACTCGTTGTACCCGTGGCGGACGGTGGCGGAGAACGTCGGGTTCGGGCTGGAGCTCAAGGGGATGGGTCGGGCGGACATCGCCTCCCGGGTGACGGAGTACTTGCGGGTGATGGGGCTGTCGGAGTTCGCGTCGGCCCTGCCCCGGCAGCTGTCGGGCGGGATGCAGCAGCGGGTGGCCATCGCCCGGGCGCTGGCGACCGAGCCGTCGGTGTTGTTGTTCGACGAGCCCTTCGGGGCGTTGGACTCGCAGACGCGGGCGTCGATGCGCGACTTCGTGGTGCAGGTGCAGGCCGACACCGGCGCCACCATCCTCATGGTCACCCACGACGTGGAGGAGGCGGTGTACCTGTCGAACCGGGTGTACGTGCTGTCGTCGCGGCCGGGACGGGTGGCGGCCGAGCTGGCGGTGCCCTTCGGACCGGGGCGGGAGCGGTCGCTGCTGCGGGACAAGACGTTCCGGGAGCTGTGCTGGACCATCGACGACCTGCTGGCGGGCGGCGTGGTGGGCCCGATGGATGAGATGGCAAGCTGACCGTCGATGCTCCTCACCCCTCACGAGCAGGAGCGGCTGCTCATCCACGTGGCCGCCGGCCTGGCCCGGGAGCGCCGGGCCCGGGGCCTGCGCCTGAACTACCCGGAGGCGGTCGCCCTGCTGACCTCGTTCCTCATGGAGGGCGCCCGCGACGGACGGTCGGTCACCGACCTCATGGAGAGCGGTCGGGCCGTGCTCACCCGGGACGACGTCATGGAGGGCGTCCCCGAGATGATCCACGAGGTCCAAGTGGAAGCCACCTTCCCCGACGGCACCAAGCTGGTGACCGTCCACCAGCCCATCCCGTGACCCCCCATCGCCTGCGAACCGGTGACACGTACAGCCCTCCCGGGGCTGTTTCCGTCACCAGTTCCCAATGGGCCCGCCGCGCCCCGCCAACTGGTGACGCCTACAGCCCTCCCGGGGCTGTTCCCGTCACCAGTTCCGGATCGGGCCCGCGGCGCCCCGCGAACTGGTGACACGTACAGCCCTCCGAGGGCTGTTCCCGTCACCAGTTCCCGAATGGGCCCGCCGCGCCCTGCGAACTGGTGACACGTACAGCCCTCCCGGGGCTGTTTCCGTCACCAGTTCGGGCTGCCCACCGCAACCGGTGGCGTTTTCGGTCGTCCCGGCGACCGGTTTGGGCACCGGTTCGAGGTCGGGGGCGGCGTGATCCCGGGGGAGGTCGTGCTGGGGGACGGGGCGGTGGAGATCAACGTCGGGAAGCCGGTGACGACGTTGGTGGTGGCGAACACGGGGGACCGGCCGGTGCAGGTGGGATCGCACTACCACTTCGCGGAGGCGAATCCGGCCCTGTCCTTCGACCGGTCGGCGGCCCGGGGGCTGCGGCTGGCCATCCCCGCCGGCACCGCGGTGCGGTTCGAGCCGGGAATCGAGCGGGAGGTCGAGTTGGTGCCGATCGGCGGGCGGCGGATCGTGGCCGGCCTCCGCGGCGACGTCGGCGGCCCGCTCGACCCATGAGCTCCGTGGAGAGGGCCCGCTACAACCTCCTGTTCGGACCGACGGTTGGCGACCGCATCCGGCTGGCCGACACTGACCTGTTCATCGAGGTGGAGGAGGACCGATCAGCGGGCGGCGACGAGGCCGTGTTCGGCGGAGGCAAGGTCATCCGGGAGTCGATGGGCCAGGGTCGGGCCACCCGGGCCGAGGGGTCGGCCGACACGGTCATCACCGGGGCCGTCGTCCTCGACCACTGGGGCGTGGTGAAGGCCGACATCGGCATCCGGGACGGGCGCATCGTCGGGCTGGGCAAGGCCGGCAACCCCGACACCATGGACGGGGTCCACCCCGCCCTGGTCATCGGACCGTCGACCGAGATCATCGCCGGCAACGGGCGCATCCTCACCGCCGGCGCCATCGACTGCCACGTCCACCTCATCTGCCCCCAGATCCTGGAGGAGGCTCTCGGCGGGGGGATCACCACGATCATCGGCGGCGGCACCGGTCCGGCCGAGGGCACCAAGGCCACCACCGTCACCCCGGGCGCCTGGCACCTGGCCCGCATGCTGGAGGCCCTCGACGGGTGGCCGGTCAACGTCGCCCTCCTGGGGAAGGGCAACACCGTCTCCGCCGAGGGGATGTGGGAGCAGCTGCGGGCGGGGGCGTCGGGCTTCAAGCTGCACGAGGACTGGGGCACCACGCCTGCCGCCATCGACGCCTGCCTGCGGGTGTGCGACGAGTCGGGCGTGCAGGCGGCCATCCACACCGACACCCTCAACGAGGCCGGGTTCGTGGAATCCACCCTCGCCGCCATCGCCGGCCGGGGCATCCACGCCTACCACACCGAGGGTGCCGGAGGCGGGCACGCGCCCGACATCATCACCGTCGCCGGCCACCCCAACGTGCTCCCGTCCTCCACCAACCCGACCCGCCCCCACACCGTCAACACCATCGACGAGCACCTCGACATGCTCATGGTCTGCCACCACCTCAACCCGGCCGTCGCCGAGGACCTGGCCTTCGCCGAGAGCCGCATCCGCCCGTCGACCATCGCCGCCGAGGACTTCCTCCACGACATGGGGGCGATCTCGATGATCGGGTCGGACGCCCAGGCCATGGGGCGGGTGGGCGAGGTCGTGCTGCGGACGTGGCAGACGGCCCACGTGATGAAGAAGCGGCGGGGTTGGTTGGCGGGCGATTCCGTGGCCGACAACCACCGGGCCCGGCGCTACGTGGCCAAGTACACCATCTGCCCGGCGGTGGCCCACGGTTTGGAGGGCGAGATCGGGTCGGTCGAGGTGGGCAAGCTGGCCGACCTGGTGCTGTGGGAGCCGGCCTTCTTCGGCGTCCGGCCCCACGCCGTGATCAAGGGGGGGATGATCGCCTGGGCGGCCATGGGCGACGCCAACGCGTCCATCCCCACGCCCCAGCCGGTGCTGCCCCGCCCCATGTTCGGCGCTGCTCCCCGGGCCGCGGCCGCTACCAGCGTCGCCTTCGTGGCCCAGGCCGCGCTCGACGACGGGTTGGCCGACCGTCTGGGCCTGGGCCGGCGGATGGTGGCGGTGGCCGACGTCCGCCGCCGCACCAAGGCGGACATGCCCGAGAACGACGCCCTGCCCGAGATCACGGTGGAGCCCGACAAGTTCACCGTCCGCATCGACGGCGAGGTGGTCGTGGCGCAGCCGGCCACCGAGCTGCCCATGGCCCAGCGCTACTTCCTCTTCTGATGTTTCATGCATCGGTAGCGTGGTGATTCCCGCCCGAGCAGCTGATTTCACCACGCTACGAATGATTGAAACCGGCGGACAGTGAGCGTCGTTGCCGCGCTGCTCCTGGCCGACGGGCGCTTCCCGTCGGGGGGACACGCCCACTCGGGGGGGCTGGAGGAGGCGGTGACGTCGGGCCGGGTGGCCGATTTGGAGTCGCTGCGGGGTTTCGTGGCCGGCCGCCTGGCGACCGCGGGCCGGGTCGCGGCCGGGCTGGCCGCGGTGGCGTGCGGCGGGCGGTGGGCGGAGGCGGTGCTCGACGCCGAGGCCGACGCCCGGATGGCCTCGCCCGCGCTGCGGACCGCGTCCCGCCGGCAGGGCCGGCAGCTGCTGCGGTCGGCGGCCCACGCCTGGCCCGCGGTGTCCCGTTCGACGGTCGAGTCCCCCCACCACGCGGTGGCGGTCGGGGTGGTCGCGGCCGCGGCCGGCCTGGCGCCGGTGGACGCGGCCCGGTGGGCGGCCTACGACGCGGTGATGACCCCGGCGACGGCGGCCGTCCGCCTGCTCGGGCTCGACCCGTTCCTGGTGTCGGCCACGGTGGCCGCCCTCGCCCCCGCCATCGACGAGGTGGCGGCGGAGGCGGCCGCTTTCGCCGCCGGCGACGGTGCCACGTCGCTCGCCGCCCTGCCCTGCCCCGCGGCACCCCTCCTCGACCTCGGCGCCGAGCTCCATGCCCTGCGGGAGGTGCGTCTCTTTGCCTCATGACCACGGCCCCGACGGTCACGACGCGGCGCCGGCCGGCCACGGCCGGGCGTTGCGCATCGGCATCGGCGGACCGGTGGGGAGCGGCAAGACGGCCCTGGTGGCGGCCCTGTGCCGCACCTTGGGTGGCGAGCTGCGGCTGGGGGTCGTCACCAACGACATCTACACCGAGGAGGACGCCGAGTTCCTCCGGCGGGCGGGCGTGCTGGCCGACGACCGCATCGTGGCCGTGCAGACCGGCTGCTGCCCCCACACCGCCATCCGGGACGACATCTCGGCCAACCTGGAGGCGGTGGAGGACCTCGAGGCCCGCCACTTTCCGTTGGACCTGGTCCTCGTCGAGAGCGGCGGGGACAATCTCACCGCCACCTTCAGCCGGGGTCTGGTCGACCGTCAGGTGTTCGTCATCGACGTGGCCGGGGGTGACAAGGTGCCCCGCAAGGGCGGCCCGGGGGTGACGTCCGCCGACCTCCTGATGGTGAACAAGACCGACCTGGCCGCCCTGGTCGGGGCCGACCTGGGCGTGATGGCGAGGGACGCGGCGGCCAAACGGGGCGACGGGCCGGTGCTGTTCAGCTCGCTGGTGGAGGACCGGGGAGCGTCGGCGGCGGCGGACTGGGTCCGGGCCCAGCTGGTTGCCTGGCGGCGCCCGGCGTGATCGCCCGGGGGCGGGTGGTGGTGGAGGCCGACAGCGACGGCGTTTCCCACCTGTCGTGCCTCCGCTCCGACGGGCCGCTCGTGCTGCGACCGACGGCGGGGACGCTGGTCCACCTGGTCGGCGGGGCGGGCGGTCCCCTGGGCGGCGACGTCCTCCGCATCGAGATCGTGGTCGGACCGGGCGCGGAGCTGGTCCTTCACACGGTGGCGGCGGCCGTCGCCCTGCCCGGGCCGACGCCGGGGCCGTCGGTCGTGGACATCGACGCCGAGGTGGGCGAGGGCGGCGTCTTGCACTGGCTCCCGGAACCGACGGTGGCCGCCGCCGGCTGCGACCACCGGACCCGAACTCGGATCGCGCTGGCTGCCGGCGCCCGCCTGGTGTGGCGGGAGGAGCTGGTCGGGGGCCGCCACGGCGAAGTCGGCGGATCGGTTTCGAGCCGTCTGGCGGTTGACTACGACGGTCGGCCACTCATCCGGCACCAGGTCGACATCGGCCCCGGTTCGGTCTGGGCGAGTGTGGCCGTCGGCGGCGGGGCTCGGTGCGCGGGGTCGCTGCTGGTCGTCGATCCGGCGTGGACGGGGACGGCGCCCCCCGCCCGGTCGTCCTCGACGGGTCGGCGGCCGTCCTCCCCCTCGCCGGCCCCGCCGTCCACGTGGTCGCCGTCGCCCCGGAGGCCCGGACCCTCCGCCACCTCCTCGACGCCGGCCACGCCACGCTCATCGGCGCGTAGACGTCGGCAGGCGAGCGTCTCGCGCCCAGGACTGCCGCCAGGCTTGGACTCGGGTCGTTTATGACCCAGGATTTGGATTGCCGGGTCCTTGTCGCGTTAGGGGCGGGACGCGCCCGTTTCGCGACGCGGACGAGCTTGGGCGGTCGCCGCGGGCGCAGCTCAGGCGGGGGAGAAGGACTCGGCCAGGCGGCGGAGCTCGGCGGCGGACGCGTCGCCGGCGATGGTGACCACCAGGCGGTCGTCGATGGTCCAGACGTGGGGGGTGCCCCGGGGCGACACCACCAGCTCGGCGTCCGCTCCCTCCAGCGCCCCGTCGCCGACCACGAAGGGTTGGGGCTCGTCGATGAAGCCCTCGCCGGACGCCACCGGGTCGGACCAGCAGTCGGTGGTGATGGGCGGCTCCAGGCTGTCGCAGCTGGCGATGCCGCCCGTCGACCGGGTCGACACCACGATCCGGTCGAAGCCCCGGCGGTAGGCCACCGACACGACGCCCCCCGTAGCGGGGTTCATCCCCTCCATGCCGGTGCCGCCCCCCTCGGCCGCAGCCGTGACCTCGGCCCGCTCGAACCCGTCGGGCAGGTCAGTGGGCAGGACGGGCCGGTACCCGACGATCGCGGCCGCCTGGTCGACGGTCACCGGGCGGAACCCGCGGTCCTGATGGAAGACGTCGAGGTCGGACGGGAAGTCGAGGACGAACGTGGCCGGGTCGACGGGCTCGTCGGCCACGACGTCCGACAGGCGGATCTCCTGGAGGAACTCCCCCTGGAGCGTCTCGGTGACGCGGAGCGGGAAGCCGCTGGCCCGGTCGACCACCACCTCGAGCTGGTCGCCGCTTCCCCCCGGGCCGGCCAGCTTGTTGGGCACGACCGGGGTCACCAGCCGCCAGGCCGGCCGCCCCTGCTCGACGATGTCGGTCACCGGCACGTCGGACGTATCGGTCACGAACGCCCGGACCACCGACCCCACCTCCCGGCGCAGCGGGGACCGGTTGCCGAAGTCGGGTGCCCCGGCGGGGACGTTCACCGTCTCCGAGGCCTGGGACCGGTCGCCGAAGTTGGTGATCACTCGGTAGGTTCGGGTGGACGAGCTGAACGCCAGGTCGTCGGCGCTTCCGATGCCGGTCACCCGCTCGTCGCCCTCGGCGGTGGTGACGAACGACCAGCGCAGGGTGGTCCGGCCGCCACCGTCGGGCGGCGAGCAGGGCCCGTAGTTGATGGCGCACTCGAGCGTGATCTCCCCCCGCAGGGTCTCCAGGGACGCCAGCGCCCCCGCCACCCGGGACCGCACCTCGGACGCGGTGATCAGCTCCGGCTCGTCGATGCGAGGCCCGGGCCCCGGTCCGGGTCCGGGCCCGCCGTCGCCGGTGAAGATCGTGGTCGTGGCCAGCACGATCACCGCCACCGCGGCCGCGGCCGCGGTGAGCAGGTAGGGGTTCGTCCACCGGGACCGGCGGGATCGGGTCGATCCGGGGTGGCGGGCGGCCTCGTCCTCCAGCCGGGCCATGAGTCGGGGGTAGAAGTCGGGCCCGTGGTCGGGGACGTCGAGGCGCCGCAGGGCCTGGCCCAGGCGCTCGTTGCGTTCGGTCACTCTCCCGCTCCCAGGACGGTGCGCAGGGCGGTCCGGGCCCGGCTGAGGCGGGAACCGATGGTGCCCGCGGCCACGCCCAGGACGTCGGCCGCCTCTCCGTAGTCGAGGCCGTAGGCGTCGACCAGAAGGACCGCCGCCCGTTGGTCGGGAGGGAGGGTGTCGAGGGCGGCGGCCAGGTCGCCTCGGGCCACGGCGACGTCGGCCGGGCCGGGACGGGAGTCGGCCGGGTCGGGGGCATCGTCCCGGTCGAGCGAGACCGTCACCTTCCGGGAGCGGAGGTCGTCGAGGCAGGCGTTGTAGACGATGCGGTAGAGCCACGTCCCGAGGGCCGACTCGCCCTTGAAGCGGGGCAGGGACCGGAACGCCTTCACGTACGCCTCCTGGAGGACGTCGTCCATGCGGTCGCGGTCGCCGAGGAGGCGGAAGGCCAGCCCCCGCAGGCGGTGGTCGTAGTGGTCGACGATCTGGGCGAAGGCCCGGTGGTCGCCCCGCCGGGCCCGGGCTACGACCAGGCGGTCGACGTCGCTCGGGGCCTGGGGGACAGCCGCCGCCCACAGGCGACCCCAACGCCGCCAGGCGGGCACCCGCAACGGCGAGGGCGAGGGCGAGGGCGAGGGCCATTCCCAGCCTTCGACGGAGGCCGTCGGCGATTCCTTCCAATCCCGCTGTTACCGAACTGCAACGGAACGAACGGGGGGTCCGACCCGTCCGAATAGGACATGAGAACGACACGCATCCTGAAGCGCCTCTCGGCGGCGATCGCCGTCCTGACCGCGGGCGTCGCGGTCATGCTCTTCGCCCTCCAGGGCCAGACCGACGCAGTGGCCGAAGCCCCGATGGTTCCCGCGCCGGTGGACACTACGACAACCACCACGACGGTCACCCCGACGACGGTCGCCCCGCCGCCGACCGGCCCCTCGCCGCCGGCCCCTCGGCCGCCGACCACGATCGCTCGGCCGCCGACCACCGAGCCGGCCGCCGACCCCGACCCCGACCCCGAGCCCGCCGCCCCGTCGGGCACGCTGCGCCCGGGGGACAACGGGGCCGAGGTTCTCGCCCTCCAGCAGCGGCTGCGCAGCCTGGGCTACTGGCTGGCGACGCCCGACGGCACGTACGGCGGCCTCACCGTCCAGGCCGTCATGGCCTTCCAGAAGGTGGAGGGTCTCGACCGGGACGGCGTCGTCGGAGCGGGCACCGCCGCCGCCCTCGACCAGGCCCGTCGCCCCTCAGCCGCCAGCTCCGGTGGTGACCTGATCGAGGTCGACAAGGCCCGCCAGGTGCTGTTCGTCGTGCGGGGCGGGGAGGTGCGGTGGGTGCTCAACGTGTCGACCGGAACCGAGGAGGAGTACTGGGTGAACGGTCGCACCGAGGTGGCCGACACCCCCGCCGGCCGCTGGCAGGTGGAATGGGCGGTCGACGGCCTCGACGTGGGCGAGCTGGGCGGCCTCTACCGGCCCCGGTACTTCCACCGGGACGGGATCGCCGTCCACGGCTACTCCGACGTGCCCGCCTACCCCGCCTCCCACGGCTGCGTCCGGGTGAGCAACGCCGCCATCGACTGGATCTGGTCGGAGGGCCTCATGCCCGTCGGCTCGCCGGTGTGGGTGTACTGACCGGGGTGTACTGACCGGGCCGGCGATCAGCGGCAGGCGGGATCTCGACTGAGGACGAACAGGGCGGACCCGGCGACGACGACGCCGAGGGCGAGGGTCACCGTCCGCTGAGCCGCTGTCCGGGTGGGTCGGGGTAGCTTCGGCGGCCATGAGGTTGCGGTCGCCCGCCATCGCCGGCCTCGCCGCCGTGCTGCTCCTGGCGGCGACGGCGTGCGGCGGTGGCGGCGGTGGCGGTGGCGACGGTGGCGACGGTGGCGACGGGGCGGCAAGCGTGCCGACGACCGTCGTCGAGGCGGGGCCGCCCACCTCCTTCGGACCGCCGGCCGTCCTCGCCATCGTCTCGCCCGCCACCGGCGCGGTGGTGGGGGGCAACGTCGTCCGCCTCGACCTCACCAGCTCGGGGATCACGATCGTCCCCGCCGACGGGGGGACCGGGTCCCGCCGGGGCCACTACCACGTGTTCATCGACCGGGAGCCGGTCGACTCGGGCGCGGTCATCCCGGTGGCGGCCGACATCATCCACACCGCCGACGATCCCGTCGTCATCCCCGGCCTGGCCGTCGGCCCTCACCGCATCTCGGTGATCTTCGGCGACGGCACCCATCGCCGCATCGGCCTGAACGAGGCGTCCACGTCGTTCACCATCGCCGGCCCCGGGCTCGACGCTTCCGCCCCGCCCAACATCTCCGCCGGCCAGCCGGTGGTGCTCCAGGTGCAGGTCACGGGTCTGGCCGTGCCCGGCGACGCCCTCCTCTATGTCCTCCTCGACCGGGACGCGCCGCCCCCGGGTCAGCCCATCCCCGACGAGCCGGGCGTGGTGCAATCGACGGAGACGACCATCACCGTGCCCGACGTGGCGCCGGGTACCCACACCCTGTGGGTCGTCGCCGGCTCCCCCGAACGGGTCCCGCTCGACCCCCCGGTGATGGACCGGTTGAGCCTCACCGTCGGCTGAACCCACCCTCAAGAACACCGGTCGACCGGTCGACAGCCCGCGTGTGTCCCTCGCACGTCGCCGAGCCGTTGCCGCGCGCCCGTTGTTGGTCGTCGCCCTGACGATCGCCGCGGTCCTCGTCGCCACGGGCCCGGCGGGCGCGGGCGCGGCCCGGACTCCGCCCGATGACCGGCGCCGGGGGGTTGTCTACGAGGATCTCGAGCCCGCCACCGCCGGCGGCCCGTGCTCGGGCGGCTACCAGGTGCAGGTGGGCGACGGGACGGTGTGCACCCATGGGCCCGACCCGGCTCCGGACGGCGTGGACGTGCGCGTGCGGCGGCCACCGGAGTCGGAGCGAGGACTGGCCCCGGCCGAAGGGCCGAACCCGAACCCGAGCCCGTTCGCCTGCTTCGGCGACGGCAGGGACGGCTACCGGGTGCAGGTGATCTACGCCCGGGCGGCGGACGTCCCCGACCGCTACGACCAGTACGCGGCGTCGTTGGTGGCCTGGACGGCCCGGGTGGAGCGGGCGGTGGCGGACAGCGCGGCCGAGACCGGCGGCGTCCGGCACCTTCGCTTCCTGACCGACTCGGCCTGCCACCTCGTCGTCGACCGGGTGACGCTGTCCGCCGGAGGCGACGACACCTACCAGGCGATGGCGGACGACCTTCACGCCCAGGGGTACTTCCGGTCCGACCGTCGCTACCTCGTCTACGTCGACGCCAACATCTTCTGCGGTCTGGCCGGCTTCTCGGCCGACGAGGACCCCTCCAGCATCCCGGGCGTGAACGGCAACAACGGGAACCGGTTGATAACCGGCCTCATCGCCCGGGTCGACAACGGGTGTTGGGGATTGAGCGAGTCGGCCGAGGCCCACGAGGTGATGCACACCCTGGGCGCGGTGCAGGCTTCTGCACCCCATGCCATCCCCGGCAGCCACTGCAGTGAGGAGCACGACCGGATGTGCGCCGGCAACGACGAGACCGGCGGGACGGCCGTCCCCGCCTGCCCCCCGTCCCACGAGAACCTCTTCGACTGCAACCACGACGACTACTTCTCCACCGCGCCCGCGCCCGGCAGCTGGCTGGCCACCCACTGGAACACCGCCAACAGCTCCTTTCTCGGACCGATGAAGGCTCTCCCCTCGCTCGCCGCGGGCTTCAACGACTACGGACAGCTGGGCGACGGGTCCACCGCCAGCCACGCCTCACCGCTGCCCGCGGGCCTGACCGGGGTCGAGGACGTGGCCGCCGGCGGCTTCCACTCCCTGGCCCTGAAGGACGGAAGGGTGTGGACGTGGGGCCTGGGGCACCTCGGCCAGCTGGGCCGGGGCGGGCCCGGCGGGGCGTCGACACCGGCCATGGTGCCGGGTCTGACGGACGTGGTGGCGGTGGCGGCGGGCGCCTTCCACTCGCTGGCGCTGAAGTCGGACGGGACGGTGTGGGCCTGGGGCTGGAACGCCTATGGCCAACTGGGTGACGGCACGACGGTCGACCGCTGGACGCCGGTCAGGGTCTCGGGGATCACCGACGCCCTGCTCATCTCGGCCGGGGCCGCCCACAACCTGGTCCGCCACCGCGGCGGAACCGTGTCGTCGTGGGGTTTCAACGCCCTGGGCCAGCTCGGCCGGGCCGGCTCAACCCTGGTGCCGGGCCGGGTCGCCATCGGGCTGCCGGTCGAGGTGATCGCGGCCGGCGGCTACCACAGCCTGGTCGTATCGACGGGAAGGGTGCTGTCCTGGGGGTGGAACGCATGGGGCCAGCTGGGTGACGGCACCGAGACCAACCGGGCCGAGCCTCGGTGGCTGCCCGCCTTCAACCTTCCCTTCGGGACCGGGAGCCCGGTGGTGTCCGTCGCCGCCGGCATCGGTCACAGCATCGTCTCCCACCGGGACGGCACGGTCGACTCCTGGGGCCTGAACAACGCCGGCCAACTCGGTCGTCCGACGTCGTCACCGTCGCGTACGCCCGGGCCCGTCCCCGGGCTCTCGGGCGTGCGGGTGGTGGTCGCCGGCGGCTACGTGTCGGCGGCCTTGGCGGCCAGCGGGGTGGTATCGGTCTGGGGGTGGAACGCATTCGGGCAGGTGGGAGACGGGACGCGCACCGACCGCCGGTCTCCAGCGCCGATCGCCGGCCTGGCTGGGTCGCGCGCCGTCTCCGTCGGCATCGGCCACACCGTCGCCGCCCCGGGGGTCGTGTTCGAGGACACCCCGTCCCCACCTCGGTAGCCGAGGCGGGCCTGGTTTCGACCCGGCCCAGGAGCTCCTCAGCCGATGCCTAAGGTGACGGCGTGATCCCGATCCCGCCCGGCTCGGGTCCGGCGCTCGACCTCGGCGGGCGCCACGGGGAGCTGGAGGGGCCGGTGACGTCCAGGGGCTACACCTACGTCAACCTCGACTTCAGCCGGCCGCCCACGGGCGTCCAGGGCGACGCCCACCGCCTCCCCTTCCCCGCGGAGACGTTCCGGATCGTGCTCAGCGTCGACACCCTCGAGCACTTCGCCGAGCCGTGGACCGTCCTGGCCGAGGTGCAGCGGGTGCTCCTCCCCGGCGGACGGCTGTTCATCTCCGTCCCGTGGATGCACCCGTTCCACACCGACGACCTGTGGCGCTACTCGCCCCTCGGCCTGCGCCGGATGATCGCCACCGCCGGTCTGGCCGTCGACACCTTCGAGGGCAAGGACGGCCTGTTCACGGCCGTGGGCTCCACCGCCGGCAGTAGGCTGCCCCGCCTCGACCGGACGCTCATCCGCACCGGCCAGCGCCTCGACCGGGCCCTGCGCCGGTTCGGTGGGTCGGGCGAGGCCGCGGCCCACGCCTTCTACGTGGTCGCGTCCAAGGCCGGGCCCACCCCTCAGTAGCCGAGGCGGGGGTCGACCCGTCCCAGGAGCTCCTCGTTCCGGGCGAAGCGGGCCACGTTCTCCGTCACCCGCCGGGCGAAGAGGGGCTCGGCCATCGCCCACGTGTTGGCGGTGTGGGGCGTGATCAGGCAGTTGTCGAGGTCCCACAGGGGATGGTCGGACGGGAGGGGCTCGGGCTCGGTGACGTCGAGGGCGGCCCCGCCGATCGACCCCTGGCGGAGGGCGTCGACCAGGTCGTCGGTGACCACGTGCTTGCCCCGGGCCACGTTGACCAGCCAGGCGTGGGACTCCATCAGGGCGAGCTCGGCCGCGCCCACGATGCCCTCCGTCTCCGGCGTGAGGGCGAGGGCGAGGACGACCAGGTCGGCGCCGGGCAGCGCGTCGTGGAGACGGTCGGGTCCCACCACCCGGTCGGCTCCCGCCACCGGCCCCTCGTGGCGGCGGACGACGGTGGACTCGACGTGGAAGGGCGCCAGCATCCGCAGGAGGGCCTCGGCGATGCCCCCGCCGCCGACGATCGTCACCCGCCCGTCCATCAGCCGCCGTCCGGCCTGGTCACCCCACTCCTTGGCCCGGGCCCGGGTCGGGAGGTGGCGCAGCCCGGCCAGGCCCAGGGCCAGGGCGTGCTCGGCCACCGGCTCCGAGTAGGCGCCCTTGGCGCTCGTCCACATACGGCTGTCGTCGAGCAGCGACAGGAAGGCGTCGACCCCGACGAAGGGCAGCTGCACCCAACGCACCCCCGGCGCCCCGTCCAGGGTCTGGGCCAGGCCGGGGCCGTCCATGGGCTCCGTCCACATGAGTGCTTCCGCCTCCGACGGATCGACCACCACCCCGCCCCCGGCGACCACCGCCTCCACGATCACGGGCGACGCCGGCTCCGGCGCCACCGCGCACCGGGGCCCGGTCCGTCCACGTCGCCTGGGCTAGGAGTGGTCGCAGGCTCGGGCCCGGACGGCGCGCTCGATGCCGTCCTTGCCTTCCAGCAGGATGCGGCGGACGGGGCCGGCCAGGTCGGCGTCGGCCAGGGCCCGGTCGGTGGCGGCCACCACCTCCGCCCGCACGAGCGTCGACGGGTAGAAGCCGTTGACCAGCCCCAGCGCCTCCTCCCGGGACCGGTCCCGCCACCACTCGGCCACCGACGCGAAGTAGGGCTCCACGTAGGGCTCGAGCAGGGCGTCCTGGCCCCACTGCCAGAAGCCGCCGGTGACGGCCCGCATCATGGCCAGCGACAGCCCCGGCGACATGGCCGTGGCCCACGCCTCGGCCTTGGCCGCCGCCGTCGGCATCGACGCCCGGGCCGCCGCCGCCCGCCGCTGGCCGATGTCGGTGGGGTCACGCTCGAGCTCGCGGGCGATCACCTCTTCGGCGCCGTCGACCCCGGCCGTGGCCAGGGTGCCCACGATCTGCCAGCGCAGGTCGGTGTCGATCTCGAGGTCGGGGACCACGACCGAGCCGTCGAGCAGGCCCCGGGCGAAGGCGAGGTCGTCGGCCGACTCGCCCGCGGCCAGCAGGTGCCGGACCCAGACCAGCTGCCGGTCCGTCCCCGGCTCGGCCAGATCGAGCTGGCGGCGGGCCTGGGCCGCCAGCGCGGCCAGCGCCGCCGGCCGGTGGTCGGGGTCGCCGTAGGCGTCGACCGCGCTGTTGGCCTGGCCCAGCAGCCGGGCCAGGGTGGAGTCGTCGGCCTCACCCGCGGCGTGGGCCAGGGCCAGGTCGACGAAGCGCCGGGTGGGCAGCTCCGCGTCGCGCACCATGTCCCACGTCGAGAACCAGCCCAGGTTGCGGGCCAGGGGGTCGGTGATGGCGCTCATGTGGTGTTCGAGGGTGGCCACCGACCGCTCGTCGAGGCGGACCTTGGCGTAGGTGTGGTCGCCGTCGTTGATGAGCACCAGGTCGGCCGGCGCCTGGCCGAGCAGGTCGTCGACCTCGGTGGACTCACCCACCACGTCGAGCTCCACCTGGGTCCGGCGGACCAGCCCGCCACTCGCCTCGTCGTGGTCGTAGAGGCCGATCGCCAGCCGGTGCGACCGCAGGGGTTCGCCCCCCTGGGTGATGGCGAAGGCGTCGTAGCGCCCGCACGTCTCGTTGAACGAGGCCCGCAGCGTGTTCACGCCCGACGCCTCCAGCCACTCCTCGGCCCACGGGTCGAGCTTGCGCCCGCTGGTCTCCTCCAGCGCCCCCAGGAAGTCGGCCAGGCTGGCGTTGGCCCACTGGTGGCGGCGGAAGTAGCGCTGCACGCCGGCGGTGAAAGCCTCCTTGCCCACCCACGCCACCAGCTGCTTCAGCACGGAGGCGCCCTTGGCGTAGGTGATCCCGTCGAAGTGGAGGCGGACGGCGTCGGTGTCGACGATGTCGGCCGAGATCGGGTGGGTGGTGGGCAGCTGGTCCTGCACCAGGGCCCACGCCTTGTCGCCCGACGCGAAGCGCACCCAGGCGTCGGTGAAGCGGGTGGCCCGGGCCACGGCGTCGTTGCCCATGTAGGTGGCGAAGCTCTCGTTGAGCCACAGGTCGTCCCACCAGCGCATGGTGACGAGGTCGCCGAACCACATGTGGGCCATCTCGTGCAGGATCGTCCCCGCCCGCCGCTCGTAGGCGGCGTCGGTGACCCGCGACCGGAACACGTAGCCCTCGTTGAAGGTCACGCAGCCGGGGTTCTCCATGGCTCCGAAGTTGAACTCGGGCACGAAGAGCTGGTCGTACTTGGGAAAGGGGTACGGGTAGTCGAACTCGGCGTCGAAGAAGTCGAGCCCCTGGCGGGTGAGGGTGAGGATCTCGTCGGCGTCGAGGTACTGGGCCAGCGACTCCCGGCAGTAGATCGACGTCCCGATGCCCCGGTGCTCCTCGTGGACGGCGTGGTAGGGCCCCGCCACCAGCGCGGCCAGGTAGGTGGAGATGCGGCGGGTGGTCTCGAACGTCCAACGGCCGCCGTCCTGCGAGGCCACGGGCGCGTTGCTCACGACCGTCCACCCCTCGGGGACCGTGACCGCCAGGTCGAAGGTGGCCTTGAGGTCGGGCTGGTCGAAGCAGGCGAAGACCCGGTGGGCGTCGTAGGGCTCGAACTGGGTGTGGAGGTAGCGGCGGCCGTCGGTGGGGTCGTCGAAGCGGTGGAGACCCACGCCCGTGTGCTGGTAGGAGCAGTCGGCGACGACGGTCAGCACGTTGTCGGCGGCCAGGCCCCGGAGGTGGATGCGGCTGCGCTCGCCGTCGAAGGCGTCGGCCGCGACGGCCTCCCCGTTGAGGGTGAGCTCCCGGACGGCGGCCGCGTCGAGGTCGACGAACGTGTCGGACCCGGGTTCGGTGCACTGGAACCACACCGTCGTCGTGCTGGCGAACGTGTCCCCGTCGCCGGCCAAATCGAGGGCGATGTCGTACGAGCGGACCGTCAGGCGCGCCGCCCGCGCCTCGGCCTCGGCTCGCGTGAGGTTATCCATGGCGTCAGGTTAGAAGCCGTGGAATGTGGCGGATTTGCGCTCGCGAAAGTCCAGGTCGCGGCCGGTGGGCCCTCTTTTCAGTGCTTTTCGAGCGTCGTATCAGGAGCGCCCGATGGCCCGGCGGAAGAGGTCGACGTAGCGCTCGGCCAGGTGGTCCATGGAGAACTCGTTGGCCCTCGCCTCGCCCGCCGCCACCAGGTGGGCGGCGGTGGACGGCTCGTACAACACCTTGGTGAGGGCGCCCGCGAGGGCGGTGGAGTTGCCCGGCGGCACCATCAGGGCGGCCTGCCCGCAGCCTCCGCCGCCGGCCACGTTGCGGTAGCCGGGGATGTCGCTGGCGACGACCGGCGTCTGGGCGGCCATGCCCTCCAGCAGCACCATCCCGAACGACTCGCCCCGCAGCGACGGGGCGCACAGGGCGTCGGCCCCCCGCAGCCGGGACGCCCGCTCGTCATCGCCGATGCGGCCCAGCCACTCCACCCGGGCGTCGTCGGCGGTGAGGGCTTGGAGCCGGGCCGTCTCGGGGCCGTCGCTCGCCACCCACAGCCGGGCGTCGGCCGGGAGGCGGGCCATGGCTGCCAGGAGGACGTCGAGGCCCTTCCGCGACTCGTGGCGGGACATGAACAGCACCGTGGGGCCGGTGGTGGGCCAGGGGGTGGCCTTGGCGAAGCGTTCGACCTCGATGCCGTTGAAGAGCACCTCGTACTGACCCCCCAGGTGCCGGGTGGCCATGGCCCGGGCGTCCTCCGAGACCGCGCAGCGGACGTCGAGGCGGCGGGCCAGCCACCGGGTCAGGGGCCGCAGGACCCGGTAGGCGGCGCTCACCCCGGAGGCGTGGAAGGTGCCCACCAGTGGCACCGAGGCCAGGGCCACGCAGGTGACGGTGGGGCCGGGGGCGAGCGGTTCGTGCAGGTGGAGCACGTCGAAGTGCTCGTCACGGAGCACGGCGATGGTGCGCATGGCGCACGACGGGTCGGGGGCGATGGGGGCCATCGAGCCGTTGGCCGCGGTGGGGATGCTGTTGCCCAGGGAGATGACGCCGACCTCGGGGGGCGGGCCGTCGCAGGGGCCGAGCACCCGGACGTCGTGGCCCAGCGTCCGCAGCGCCCGGGCCAGCCCCAGCACCTGACCCTGCACCCCGCCGGGCACGGTGAGGCTGTACGGGCAGACGAGGGCGATCCGCACGAACGGAGCGTACCGGTGCCGTACAAAACCGGTCGCATGGAGGTTGCCAACCTGACCCGGGCGGACGATGAGAACCGCGGCCGAGCCACGAACGGCGACGTCGCCCGGCCTCCGCCCTCGGGGCGCCGTATGATTGGGGCCGCATGATCAAGTGGATCCTCCTCGGCGTCGTGGTCCTCCTCGTCCTGTACGTGATCCTCACGTACAACGGGCTGGTTCGTCTGCGGAACCGGGTCAAGAACGCCTGGTCGCAGATCGACGTCCAGCTCAAGCGCCGCTACGACCTCATCCCCAACCTGGTGGAGACGGTCAAGGGCTACGCCAAGCACGAGCGGGAGACGTTCGAGGCCGTCACCCAGGCCCGGGCCGCGGCCATCAACGCCACCGGCGTGGCCGAGCAGGCCCAGTCGGAGAACATGCTCACCGGCGCCCTGAAGTCGCTGTTCGCGGTGGCCGAGGCCTACCCCGAGCTCAAGGCCAACACCAACTTCCTGGCCCTGCAGGAGGAGCTCACCGGCACCGAAGGCCGCATCAGCTACGCCCGCCAGTTCTACAACGACGCCGTCCTCCAGCTGAACAACAAGATCGAGTCCTTTCCCTCGAACATCGTGGCCGGGCGCTTCGGCTTCCAGCAGCAGGAGTTCTTCGAGGCCGACGACACCAGTCGCGGTCCAATAAACGTCCAGTTCTAAGCCGCTGTACGAGCAGATAGCTTCCAACAAGCGGCGCTCGCTACTGCTCGTCGCCGGCTTCGTGGTGCTGGCCATGGGCGTGGCCTGGGCCGTCCAGACGCTGCTCGGCTTCGGCGTCGGGGGCCTGCTGATCGCCCTCGTGGTGGTGGGCGTGGGGTCGGCGATCGCCTGGTACAAGTCGGACGCGGTGGCGCTGGCCATGAGCCACGCCCGCCTCACCACCCCCGAGGCCGAGCCCCGCCTCCACAACCTGGTCGAGGGCCTCTGCATCGCCGCCGGCCTGCCCAAGCCCCGCGTCTACCTGGTCGACGACCCCGCCCCCAACGCCTTCGCCACCGGCCGCAACCCCCAGCACGCGGCCATTGCCGTCACCACCGGGCTGATGGAGAAGCTCAGCCGCATCGAGCTGGAAGGGGTCCTGGCCCACGAACTGAGCCACATCAAGAACTACGACGTACTCGTCTCCACGCTGGCCGTCACCTTCGTCGGGGTCATCGCCCTGGTGGCCGACTTCAGCCTGCGCTTCCTGTGGTGGGGCGGCCCCCGCCACCGCGACGACAGCAGCTCGGGCGGCGCCGGCCCGGCCGCCATCTTCGCCGTGTTCGGCTTCGCCCTCCTCCTGCTGGCGCCGATCGTGGCCCGTGTCATGCAGTTCGCCGTTTCCCGTCGCCGGGAGGCGATGGCCGACTTCAGCGGGGTGTCGCTCACCCGCTACCCGCCGGGTCTCATCTCGGCCCTGGAGAAGCTGAAGGACGACACCACCGTCGTGCACTCCTCGTCGCGGGCCACCGCCCACCTCTGGATCGAGTCGCCCCTGGCTCGCACCCCGCAGGAGGGGCGCCTAGCGTGGTTGAACCGCCTGTTCGACACCCATCCGCCGCTGGACGAGCGGATCCAGGCCCTCAAGGAGCTTTAGGAAGATGGCAATTTCACGCCCGGGCAGCGCCCGCCGGACCACGGTGGTCCTGGCCGTCGCCCTGCTGATGGTCACCGCCGCCTGCGGGGGCGGCAAGAAGGGCTCCCAGGGGCGGGCCACGACCACCGTGCCCCCCTCCACCACCACGACCACCCTCCCGCCCCAGGCGCCGCTCACCGGGCTGCCCCAGACCGACCCGGACAAGCTCCACCGGGCGGCGGTGACGGTGAAGATCGACAACAACGCCGCCGCCCGTCCCCAGGCCGGGCTCGACGCGGCCGACATCGTCTACGAAGAGGTCACCGAGGGCATCACCCGCTTCGTCGTCGTCTTCCAGTCCACCGACACCGACCCCATCGGCCCCGTGCGCTCGGTGCGGCCGGCCGACCCGCTCATCGTCGCCCCCCTCGGCGGACCGATCGTCTTCTCCGGCGGGGCTCCCAACATCGTCCAGCTGGTGCGCAACGCCGACCTCGACTTCATCGACGAGAACAACACCGAGGTCCTCTACCGACGGTCGGGCCGGTCCGCCCCCCACAACCTGTACACCGATTCGGAGAAGCTGTACCGACAGGTCGACGACGACACCAAGGAGCCGCCGCCCTTCGCCCAGTTCCTCAAGTTGGGCGAGACGTTCAACGCCCCCGTCGGCTCCACCCCCGTCTCGGCCATGGACATCCCCCTGGCCGACATCACCGCCTCCTACACGTGGGACGCCACGGCCAAGGGCTGGGCCCGGTCGACCAACGGTCAGCCCCACAACCTGGAGAGCGGCGGGGTGTGGACGCCCGGCAACGTCATCGTGCAATACGTCCCCTACTCCCGCTTCGCGGCCGACGCCGCCGTCACCTACCCCGAGGTCACCGGAACCGGGGAGGCCTGGTACTTCCTCAACGGCACCCTCATCAAGGGCACGTGGTCGAAGGCGGGCGCCATCACGGTCACGTCCTACGCCGACGCCAACGGCGCGCCCATGGTGTTCCCCCCCGGGCGCACCGTCGTGGAGCTGGTGCACTCCAACGCCAACGTGAGCGTGGAGTCCCCGCCCGTGCCGGAGCCGTCGACGACCGTCGCTCCCTAATCGGATCGGGCGGCACTGGTCTGAGCCGTAGAATGGGCGCGTGACGGACGAGCAGACGAATCGGGCCACCACCGGGAACGACCTGGTCAAGCGGGGCTTGGCCGAGATGCTCAAGGGCGGCGTGATCATGGACGTCGTCACCGCCGGCCAGGCCAAGGTGGCGGAGGACGCGGGCGCGGTGGCGGTCATGGCCCTCGAGCGGGTGCCGTCCGACATCCGCCGCGACGGCGGCGTGGCCCGGATGAGCGACCCGGCCATGATCGAGGCCATCCAGGCCGCGGTCACCATCCCGGTGATGGCCAAGGCCCGCATCGGCCATTTCGCCGAGGCCCAGATCCTGGAGTCGTTGGGCGTCGACTTCATCGACGAGAGCGAGGTGCTCACCCCCGCCGACGAGGCCCACCACATCCACAAGTGGGGCTTCACCGTCCCCTTCGTGTGCGGCGCCACCAACCTGGGCGAGGCCCTCCGCCGCATCTCCGAGGGGGCGGCCATGATCCGCTCCAAGGGCGAGGCCGGCACCGGCAACATCGTGGAGGCCGTCCGCCACCTGCGGTCGATCCTGGGCGACATCCGCCAGCTGACGGTGGCCGACGAGGCCGAGCGCTACGCCTGGGCCAAGCACCTCCAGGCCCCGATCGCCCTGGTCAACGAGGTGGCCGACGCCGGCCGCCTGCCCGTTCCCTTGTTCTGCGCGGGCGGCATCGCCACGCCGGCCGACGCCTCCCTGGTGATGCAACTGGGGGCGGAGGCGGTGTTCGTCGGCTCCGGCATCTTCAAGAGCGACGACCCCGAGAGCATGGCCAAGGCCATCGTGGAAGCCACCGCCCACTTCAACGACCCCCACATCGTCACCAAGGTCAGCCGGGGGCTGGGCAAGGCCATGCCCGGCCAGGAGATCGGCACCCTCGGCGTGCGGCTGTCCGAGCGCGGCTGGTGACCCCACCCCGATTGATCCGCGCAATTCCCCCTCTGAGGGGGCAAGCGCGCGAACTGTTCGCCGGAGGCGCGGCCCGATGAGGCCGCCAGGTGCACAAAGTCGGGATCGTGGCCCTGCAGGGGGCGGTCGGCCTCCACGCTGAGGCGTTGCGGGCCCTCGGGGCGGCGCCGGTGGAGGTGCGCACCCCGTCCGACCTGGCCGGCGTCGAGGGACTGGTGTTGCCCGGCGGCGAGTCCACCACCCTGTCCAAGCTGCTGGAGTCCTCGGGCTTGTTCGACGAGATCGCGGGCTTGCTGGCCGACGGGATGCCCGCCTTCGGGACGTGCGCGGGGATGATCCTGCTGGCGAACGACGTCCTCGACGGACGGCCCGACCAACGATCGTTCGCCGCCATCGACGTGTCCGTGCGCCGCAACGCCTTCGGCCGCCAGGTCGACTCGTTCGAGACCTCGCTCGACAGGTCGACGGTCTGGCCGGGGGCTCGTTCCCGGCCGTCTTCATCCGGGCGCCGGTGGTCGAGCGGGTGGGGGAGGGCGTCGAGGTCCTCGCCGTGGTCGCCTCGCCGTCGGGCGGTTGCCAGCCCGTTCTCTGCCGCCAGGGCGACATCCTGGTGGCCGCTTTCCATCCTGAGCTGTCGGGCGACCTGCGCCTGCACCAGCACTTCTTGAGCAGGACCTGAGGAGGTTCCATGTCCGGCCACTCCAAATGGGCCACGATCAAGCACCAGAAGGGCGCCAAGGACAAGGTGCGGGCCAAGGTGTTCGCCAAGGTCCTGCGCCAGGTGGAGGTGGCGGCGCGTGAAGGCGGCGCCGACATGACCGCCAACGCCTCGCTGCGCACCATGTACACCAAGGCGCGGGAGGCCTCGGTGCCCACCGACACCATCGAGCGGGCCATCAAGCGGGCCACGGGGGGTCTGGAGGGCGTCCACTACGAGGCCATCAACTACGAGGGCTACGCCCCGTGCGGCGTGGCGATCTACGTGGAGACGCTCACCGACAACCGCAATCGCACCGGCGCCGACGTCCGGGCCATCTTCTCCAAGAACGGCGGGTCGAGCGCGGAGCCGGGGGCGGTGGCGTGGCAGTTCGAGCGCAAGGGGTCGATGGTGGTGGACAAGACGGGCGGCCCAAACTCCATCGATGACGACGAGCTGATGATGCTCGCCCTCGAGGCGGGCGCCGAGGATCTCGTCGACCAGGGCGACACGTGGCAGGTGGTCACGCCCCCGTCCGACCTGGCCAAGGTGCGCACCGCCCTGGAGGAAGCAGGCGTGAAGGTGACCGACGCCGACCTCACCATGCTCCCGTCGGCCACCATCGCCCTCGACAACGAGGCCGACGCCCGCAAGGTCCTGCGGGTGGTCGACGCCCTGGAAGACCACGACGACGTCCAGGCCGTCTACGCCAACTTCGACATCCCCGACTCCGTCCTGGAAACCCTGACCGCCTGACCCCTCGCCGCCAACTGGTGACACGTACAGCCCGGAGAGGGCGGTAACCGTCACCAGTTCGCGGCGCACGTCCAACTGGTGACACGTACAGCCCGGAGAGGGCGGTAACCGTCACCAGTTCGCGGCGCACGTCCAACTGGTGACACGTACAGCCCGGAGAGGGCGGTAACCGTCACCAGTTCGCGGGCTGGTGTCGCCAACTGGTGACGGATCCGGTCGTCGGGGGCGACCGAAAGTGTCACCAGTCCGATCGGGCAGGGAGGGTGCTCGATTCCGGGCGGCGTATCGGCTAGCGTCCGAACGCGTGTTCGTCGTCCTGGGAATCGATCCGGGGGTGTCCCGGTGTGGCTACGGGTGCCTGGCCGGCGCCGTCGGCCACCGACCGACGCTGGTGGCCGCGGGCGTGCTCACCACGCCGCCGTCCGACCCCTTGCCCACCCGCCTGGCCGACCTCCACGCCGACCTCCAGGCCCTGGTCGACGAGCTCAAGCCCGACGCGGTGGCCGTGGAGCGGGTCTTCTTCCAGGTCAACGCCCGCACCGCCATGTCGGTGGGGCAGGCCAGCGGGCTGGCGCTCGCCATCGCCGCCCGGGCCGGGTGCGAGGTGGTGCAGTACACGCCCAACGAGGTCAAGCAGGCGGTGGCCGGCTACGGGTCGGCCACCAAAGACCAGGTGCAGCGCATGGTGCAGTCGCTCCTGGGCCTGGCCGAGCGGCCCAAGCCGGCCGACACCGCCGACGCCCTCGCCCTCGCCCTCTGCCACCTGGCCAGCGCCCCCCTCCGGGCCCGGCTGGCGGCGGGGACCCGCCCATGATCGGCTCCCTTCGGGGCACGATCGTCCACCGCTCGGCGCGGGGCGAGGTCCTGCTCGAGGTGGGTGGCGTCGGCTACCGGGTCACCGTCCCGCCCGTCACCATGGCCCACCTGGGCGAACTCGGCGCAACCGCCCTGGTCCACACCCACCTCGCCGTCCGGGAGGACTCGCTCACCCTGTTCGGCTTCGCCTCCCGCGACGAGCGCGACTGCTTCGAGGCCCTCATCGGCGCCCACGGGGTGGGGCCCGCCCTCGCCCTGGCCATCCTGTCGGTGCACGGGCCGGTGCCGTTGCGCGAGATCCTGGCCGACGGCGACCTCAATGCCCTGTGCCTCGTCCCCGGCGTCGGCCGCAAGACGGCGGCCCGGCTCATGATCGAGCTCAAGTCCCGCCTCGACCTTCCCGACGGCGACCTGGAGGCGGCGGTGGCCAGCAACGGCCACCCCGACGCCGCACGGCAACGGCAACGGGTCGGTCTCCAACCGGGCCGAGGTGCGGGCCGCCCTCGCCGCCCTCGGCTACGAGGCCGACGAAGTC
Source organism: uncultured Acidimicrobiia bacterium (assembly GCA_963829165.1). GTDB lineage: Bacteria > Actinomycetota > Acidimicrobiia > Acidimicrobiales > AC-14 > JAXDMK01. The sequence continues at coordinate 39,524 of CAWHIC010000004.1, forward strand.
CACCGCGCCCTGCGCGACCTCCCCCCTGACGGCACCGTCGAGGAGCTCCTGCGCCGCGCCCTCCGCCTCCTGGGAGCCCGCCGATGACCGCTTTGGTGTGCAGTTGCGTCGGATATAGCCACGCAACTGCACACCCAAGGGGCCACCGGTGACCCGCAACGAGCTCCTGGCCACCGTTCCCGGGCCGGAGGAGGCCACCGAGGAGGTCACCCTCCGGCCCCGGCGGCTGGCCGAGTTCGTGGGCCAGGGCCAGCTCCGCCAGCACCTCGACATCCTCCTGGGGGCGGCCCGGGGCCGGGGCGAGCCCGTCGACCACCTCCTCTTCGCCGGCCCGCCCGGGCTGGGCAAGACCAGCCTGGCCGGCATCGTGGCCGCGGAGATGGGCGTCGGCTTCCGCATCACGTCCGGCCCCGCCCTCGAACGGGCCGGCGACCTGGCATCCGTCCTCACCAACCTGGTCGAGGGCGACGTCCTGTTCATCGACGAGATCCACCGTCTAAGCCGGGTGGTGGAGGAGGTCCTCTACCCGGCCATGGAGGACTTCCAGCTCGACATCATGATCGGCAAGGGCCCTTCGGCCCGCTCCATCCGCCTCGACCTGCCCAAGTTCACCCTGGTGGGAGCCACCACCCGCACCGGGCTCATCACCGGACCCCTCCGCGACCGCTTCGGCTTCGTCGCCCGCCTCGACTACTACCGGGTCGACGAGCTGGAGGCCATCGTCCGCCGGGCGGCCGGCATCATGGGCGTCCCCCTCGAGCCCGACGGGGGCTACGAGATCGCCCGCCGGGCCCGGGGCACGCCCCGCATCGCCAACCGCCTCCTGCGCCGGGTGCGCGACTTCGCCGAGGTCCGGGGCGACGGCGTGGTCACCCGGGCCACGGCCGACGCCGCCCTCGAGCTGTTCGAGGTCGACGCCCAGGGCCTCGACAAGGTCGACCGGGCCATCCTCAACGCGGTCTGCGTCCGCTTCGCGGGAGGGCCGGTGGGCCTGTCCACGGTGGCGATCTGCGTGGGCGAGGAGCCGGAGACGGTGGAGGACGTCTACGAGCCCTTCCTCCTCCAACTGGGCCTGTTGCAGCGCACCCCGCGGGGGCGGGTGGCCACCCCCGCCGCCTGGCAGCACCTGGGGCTCGAGCCACCGGCCGCGGCCGTCGGCCCGCCCGGCGTGGCCCCCCTCTTCGACTGATCAGATCGCCGGGCCCGGCCTGACCCACCGGCCACGACCCAGGTAGTCTTCGCGGCAGGCCCTACGGGCGCCCTTCGCCATGGAAGCCCTTCTCCCTCTCATCATCACGTTCGGACTCATGTGGGCGTTGCTCATCCGCCCCCAGCAGCGCCGCGTCCGGGAACACCAGCAGCTGGTGGCCACCGTGTCCGCCGGCGACGAGGTCATCACCACTGGGGGCATCGTCGGCACCATCGTGTCCGTGGTCGACGACATCGTCACCCTGGAAGTCGCACCCGGCATGTCGATCCGCCTCCTGCGCTCCGCCATCCAGAGCCGGATCGCCCCCTACTCCGAGCCCGACGAGGTCTTCGACGACGACGACATGTCGGAGTTCGAGGACGACGTCCTCGAGCCCGAGCCGCCGCCCCCGCCTCCCCCGCCGCCCGCCTCCTCCCCACCCCCGCCCCCGGCGCCAACCCCGCCCGTGGCCGCCACCCCCACCGAGGTCGACGCCGAGTACATCCCACCCCCCGCCAATGAGGAGAAGGCCTGATCCGTGCCCCGTTCCATGGCGGTGTGCCTGATCGGGATTCTGGTGCTGGCGGCGGGAGCCCTTGGCTTCACCGTCGCCTCCGGTAATTCCCCCCAGCTCGGCCTCGACCTCCAAGGCGGGGCCTCGGTGGTCCTCCAGCCCCGGGAGAAGGTCAACTCCGGCGTCCTCGACCAGGCCATCGAGATCATCCGCAACCGGGTCGACGCCCTGGGCGTGGCCGAGCCCGACATCTCCCGCCAGGGCGACTCGATCATCGTCTCCCTCCCCGGTGTCAGGAACAAGGACCGGGCGGTGGAGGTGGTGGGCCAGACCGCCCAGCTCTACTTCCGCCCCGTCCTCCAGCGGCTGCCGGCCACCCCCACGCCCGCACCCACCACCACCGCCGTCCCGACGGACCCGACCACAACCGTCGACCCGACCGCGCCCACCACCGTCCCGCTCGACCTCGACAGGACCACCACGCCGGAGGAGAACACCCCCGAGGCCCAGGTGATCCTCCCGGAGAAGGACGACAACGGCAACGTCACCGTCCGCTACCTCCTGGGGCCGGCCGAGGTCAAGGGCCAGGCGATGTCGTCGGCCAGCGCCACCGTCAACCCAAACAACGGCGTGTGGGAGGTTGAGTTCAGCCTCACCTCCGACGGCACCACCCAGTGGAACGCGATGGCGGAGAAGGTCGGGGTGAACGGCCAGATCGCGATGGACCTCGACGGCGTCGTCCAGTCCGCCCCCAGCCTGCAGACCACCAACTTCCCGGGGTCGGGGCAGATCTCGGGCAACTTCAGCGAGCGGGAGGCCAAGGACCTGGCCCTGGTGCTGCGCTACGGGTCCCTGCCCGTCCAGCTGGACCGGCAGACGGTGCAGACGGTGTCGGCCAGCCTCGGCCGCGACTCGCTGCGGGCGGGCATGATCGCGGGCGCAGTGGGCCTGGGCCTGGTCGCCATCTACATGGTCCTCTACTACCGGGCGCTGGGCCTGGTGGTATGGCTGGGCCTCCTGGTATCGGGCGCCCTCATGTACTCCCTGGTCACGCTGCTGGGGAGCACCAGCGGGCTCTCCCTCACCCTGGCCGGGGCCACCGGCATCATCGTGTCGGTGGGCGTCACCGTCGACTCCTACGTGGTGTACTTCGAGCGGCTGAAGGACGAGATCCGCTCGGGCAAGACCATCCGCTCGTCGGTCGACCGGGGCTTCTCCCGGGCCTACCGCACCATCCTGGCCGCCGACGCCGCCTCCTTCATCGGCGCCGTCGTCCTCTACGTGTTGAGCGTCGGGTCGGTGCGGGGCTTCGCCTTCTTCCTGGCCCTCTCAACCCTGCTCGACGTGGTGGTGGCCTACGTCTTCACCCGGCCCATGGTGGTGCTGCTCGGCCGTAGCCGGCTCTTCACCGAGGCCCGGTGGGTCGGCGTCGCCCGCGGCCTCAACGCGCCGGCCGTCGCCGCTGCCGCCCCGGTAAAGGAAAAGGTATGAGCAGGGACGCCGACGGTCGCACCCTTCGCCACCGCCTCTACCACGGGGAGACGTCGTACGACTTCGTCGGCCGGTACCGGATCTGGTTCATCGCTTCCGCCCTGGTCATCGCCGCAGGTCTCCTGTCACTGGGAACCCAGGGCCTGAACTACGGCATCGACTTCAAGGGCGGCACGTCGTGGGAGGTCAAGGCCCCCGGCGTCTCGGTGGAGGAGGCCCGCGACCAGCTCCGGCCCTTCGGGATGGGCGACGCCAAGATCCAGATCGCGGGCGGCGACACGGTCCGGGTCCAGTCCGACACCCGGGCGCCGGACGAGCAGGACCGGATCACCGACGCCATGGCGGAGATGGGAAAGGTCGACGCCGGCCAGGTCAGCGTCAACGACGTCGGGCCGTCGTGGGGCAAGGACGTCACCAAGAAGGCCCGCACCGCCCTCATCGCCTTCTTCGTCCTCATCAGCGCCTACATCTGGCTGCGCTTCGAGTGGAAGATGGCCGTGGCCGCCCTGGCCGCGGTGGTGCACGACATCTTCATCACCGTCGGCGTCTACTCGATCTCCCGCTTCGAGGTCACGCCGGCCACGGTGGTCGCCTTCCTCACCATCCTCGGGTACTCCCTCTATGACACCATCGTCGTGTTCGACAAGGTGGAGGAGAACTCCAAGGGACTGTCCGCCACCGGGCGGATGACGTACACCGACACCGTCAACCTGTCGATGAACCAGGTCCTCATGCGGTCGCTCAACACGTCGCTGGTGGCCATCCTGCCCATCCTGTCGATCCTGCTCATCGGAGCTGGAGTCCTGGGCGCCACCACCCTCAAGGACTTCGGCCTGGCCCTGCTGATCGGTCTCCTCACCGGCGCCTACTCCTCGATCTTCATCGCCGCCCCGGTACTCGCCCTCCTCAAGGAGCGGGAGCCCCGCTACCTGGCCGTGCGCCAACGCCTGTCGGCGAAGGGCGGCGGCTCGGGCGCGCTGACACCGGCCGCAGCCGCGGCCCTGGCCGGCGGGGGTGGCGGCGGAAATGCGTCCGGATCGGGCAAGGTCAAGGGTGCCGCCGGCCCGCTCAAGCCGGGCGCCGCGGCCAAGCCCGGCGCCTCGAAGCCGGCCGGCGCCAAGCCCGGGGCCTCGAAGCCGGCGGGCACCAAGCCCGGCTCGCCCAAGTCCCCGGCGCCCAAGTCCCCGGCGACCAAGTCCCCGGCGACCAAGTCCCCGGCGGCCAAGCCCCCGGCGGCCACCAAAGCCTCTGCCGGCAAGAACGGCGACGTCCTGGTCCCCGCCCGTCCCACCACCTCGGCCAAGCCCGCGGGTGGCGGCAGCGGTGCCACCGCCGCCGGCGGCACCCCCCGTCCCCCCGCCAACCGCCCCGGCGCCCCCCGCCCCCGCAAGAAGGGCAAGAAGCGCTAGGCGTGACCGACGTCAGCCACCTGAAGGACTTCATCCGGGACGTCCCGGACTGGCCGAAGCCGGGGATCGTCTTCAAGGACATCACGCCGCTGCTGGGCGACGCCGAGGCCTTCCGGTGCATGGTCGACTCCCTCGCCGCCCACTTCGCCGACCGGCCGGTCGACAAGGTCGTCGGCATCGAGGCCCGGGGCTTCATCCTGGCCGCGCCCATCGCCTACCTCCTCGACGCCGGCTTCGTCCCCGTGCGCAAGGCGGGCAAGCTCCCGTGGCGGACCCGGGTGGAGGAGTACTCCCTCGAGTACGGCACCGACCGCCTGGAGATGCACCACGACGCCATCGACGAGGGTGACAACGTCCTCGTGGTCGACGACGTGCTCGCCACCGGTGGGACGGCCGCCGCCACCCTGCGCCTGGTCGAGGCCGCGGGGGGGAAGGTGGCCGGGCTGGGCTTCGTGATCGAGCTCGCCTTCCTCGGCGGGCGGGCCCGCATCGGCGACCTCGACGCCGTGTCCCTCCTCACCTACGAGTAGGCCCTCCGATGGTGCCGACACCCGTCACCTAGACTGGCCCGGTCGGTACCTTCAATGGGGAGGGGAGCAGGGTGGTCACCGCCGATCGGGTGTTGCCGTGGCGGCGAACCGCGGGCGGATCGGCGTCGGCCGACGAGCTGAAGGAAGTCCTGGCCGCCTACCGGACCCGCCATCCCAAGGCTGACACCACCCTCATCACCCGGGCCTACGAGATCGCGGCCCAGGCCCACCGGGGCCAGATGCGGCGCTCGGGCGACCCCTACATCCAGCACCCGCTGGCCGTCGCCACCATCCTGGCCGACCTCGGGCTCGACGACATCACCCTCGCCGCCGCCCTCCTGCACGACGCGGTGGAGGACACCGGGGTCAGCCTCGACGACATCGTCAAGGACTTCGGCGCCGAGGTGGCCGCCATCGTCGACGGGGTCACCAAGCTCGACCGGGTCAGCTTCGACTCCAAGGAGGCCCAGCAGGCCGCCACCATGCGCAAGATGCTGGTGGCGATGGCCAAGGACATCCGGGTCCTGCTCATCAAGCTGGCCGACCGCCTCCACAACATGCGGACGATCGCGGCCATGCCGATCGAGAACCAGCACCGCACGGCCCAGGAGACGCTCGACGTCTACGCCCCCCTGGCCCACCGCCTGGGCATCTCCGGCATCAAGCTCCAGCTGGAGGACCTGGCCTTCGCCACCCTCTATCCCAAGCGCTACGCCGAGATCGAGCAGATGGTGTCGATGCGGGCCCCCGAGCGCGACATCTACATCAGCCAGGTCCTCGACATGGTCAAGGCACGGCTGGCCGAGCTGCGCATCGACGCCGAGGTCACGGGCCGGCCGAAGCACTACTGGAGCATCTACGAGAAGATGGTCCTCAAGAACCGGGAGTTCTCCGACATCTACGACCTGGTCGGCATCCGGGTGGTCGTCGGCAGCGACAAGGACTGCTACGCCGCCCTGGGCGCCATCCACGCCACGTGGAAGCCGGTGCAGGGCCGGTTCAAGGACTACATCGCTATGCCCAAGTTCAACCTCTACCAGTCGTTGCACACGACGGTGGTGGGTCCCCAGGGCAAGCCCCTGGAGGTGCAGATCCGCACCCGCGACATGAACCAGCGGGCGGAGGCGGGCATCGCCGCCCACTGGGGCTACAAGGAGAAGACGGCGGTCACCGAGCCGGGTTGGCTCTCCCGCATCGTCGACTGGCAGCGCGACACCATCGACCCGGCCGACTTCATGGAGACGCTCAAGGTCGACCTCGACCAGGACGAGGTCTTCGTCTTCACCCCCAAGGGCGACGTGGTGACGTTGCCGGCGGGCGCCACGCCCATCGACTTCGCCTATTCGATCCACACCGACGTCGGCCACCGCTGCATCGGGGCCAAGGTCAACGGCCGGCTGGTGCCCCTCGACTCGTCGCTGTCGTCGGGCGACACCGTCGAGGTCTTCACGTCGAAGGTGGAGGGAGCGGGGCCCTCGCGCGACTGGCTCAAGGTGGTGGCGACGCCCCGGGCCCGCAACAAGATCCGCCAATGGTTCAGCCGCAGCCGGCGGGAGGAAGCCATCGAGAACGGCCGGGAGGACCTGGTGCGCTACATGCGCCGGGAGGGCCTCCCGGTGCAGAAGCTCACCACCTCGCCGGTGCTGGTGTCGGTGGCCGAGGCCCTGCACTACGCCGACCTCGACTCGCTCCACGCCGCCATCGGCGAGGGCCACGTCTCCGCCCACACCGTCGCCCAGCGGGTGTCGCGCGAGCTCCACGGGGGTGTCCACGAGGAGCAGCTGCCGACGACGGTGCGCCGCCCGTCCCGCCGCCGGACGGGGGGCAAGGTCGGCGTGCACGTGGAGGGCCTCGACGACGTCATGGTGCGCTTGTCGCGCTGCTGCACGCCCGTGCCGGGCGACAACATCGTCGGCTTCGTCACCGCCGGGCGGGGGGTGTCGGTGCACCGGTCCGACTGCGCCAACGCCGTCGCCCTGTCGTCGCGCATGGGCGACCGCCAGATCGAGGTCGACTGGGACGGCGTCTCGGTGGGGATGTTCGTGGCGTCCATCGAGATCGAGGCGCTCGACCGGGCCCGCCTGTTGAAGGACGTGTCGACGGTGCTGTCCGAGCACCACGTCAACATCGTGTCGTCGTTCACGTCCACCGGCTCCGACCAGGTGGCCCACCTGCGGTTCGAGTTCGAGCTGGCCGACCCGTCGCACCTGGAGTCGGTGCTGGCCACCGTCAAGCGGGTGGAATCGGTGTACGACGCCTACCGGGTCCTCCCCGGCGCCGGCCCTCGCTGACGGGCACATGCACGGGGACACTTCGCGGCTCCTGGCGCGACGCGCGTGGCGGTGTAGCTTTACGCCCGATGCTGCCGCAAGCTTCGGATCATCCGATGTTCATGGTCGCTTCGCCGAGTGACGGGCCGGTTTACAGCAACCGCTCGTCCGCTCTGTCGACAACGATTCGTAGGGAGGGTTCACGACCGTGACCGACATCAACCCCACCGGCAAGGCCGCCAAGCCGGCCAGGAAGGCGGCCTCGCCGCGCACCCGCAAGGCGGCCGCCGCGGCCCCCCCGGCACCGGCGCCCGAGGCTGCGACGCCGCCGCCGGCACCGCCCGCCAAGGCCTCGAAGGCCCCGGCCAAGGCCCCGGCCAAGAGGGCGTCGGCTCCCCGTAAGGCGAGGACGGCCAGCATGCCCCCGCCCGCCCCGTCCCCCGCGCCCACGCCCGAGCCTCCCGCCCCGCCCAAGCCCGACGCCAGCGTGGTGGCCATCGAGGCTCTCACCGCGGTCGTCAACGACATGTCGGGGCAGATCGGCAGCATGGTGGCCCTGCAAACCCGCATCGCCGACGCGGTCGACGAGCTGGTGGCTCAGGGCGCCTCGGCCGGCAGTGCCCCTCCGCCGGAGCCGCCTCCCCCGGCGCCGTCGGTCGACATGTCCGGCGTGGTCTCCGCCCTCAAGCGCATGGGCGACTCGGTGGCCCAGGCCGTGAAGCAGGCCACCGCCGGCCGTCCCGCGGCCGAGCCCGAATCTCCCGCCGCCACCGACGAGGCTGCCGCGGCCGACGAAGCCCCCGCCACCGACGAGGCGCCCGCGGCCGACGACGGGGCCGACGACGCGTCCGACGCCCCGGCCGACGACGCCCCCGCGGCCGACGAGGCCCCCGCCGACGAGGCCCCCGCCGAAGAGGCGCCCGCCGACGAGGCCCCTGCGGCCGAGCCCGAGGCGGCGGCCGAGCCCGAGCCGGAGCCCGAGCCCGAGCCCGCTCCCACCTCGGCCGCTCTGCGCGTCGCCGTCGGTCACGCCTCGGCCAGCCAGAAGCCGGGCGCCAACCTTCCGCCCAGCATCCACAAGACGGCGGGCGGCCGGGGCAAGCCCCCCGTCGTCCGGGCCCCCGACACCAGCGAGCAGGGCTACGCGGTGGCGATCAAGCCCGCCATAGCCGTCGCCCTGGGCAAGTACCTGCCCAAGGCCCTGAAGATCGTCAGCGACACCCTGGGCAAGCCGCAGGACCCGCCCCCGGCCGGATGATCGCCTAGCGCACGCCTGAAACGCACGCCTGAAAACGACGGGGGAGGCTACCGAATACCTCCGGTAGCCTCCCTTCATCGTTGAGTTTCAAGCCTCGCCGGGGACGCGCGACGTCCTGCCTCCGGAATCGCGCCGGTGGGAGCACCTGGTGGCGCGCTTCGCCGGCCGGGTGGAGCGGGCCGGGTACGGCCTCGTCCTGAGCCCGATGTTCGAGGACGTGGGCGTCTTCGAGCGGGTGGGCGAGGGCACCGACGTCGTTCGCAAGGAGATGTACGACTTCGAGGACAAGGGCGGCCGTCACCTCGCCCTCCGTCCCGAGGGCACCGCCTCGGTGGTGCGGGCCTACGTGCAGCACCGGCCCCTCCCGCCGTTCAAGGCCTGGTACGTCGGGCCCAACTTCCGCTACGAACGGCCCCAGGCGGGGCGCTTCCGCCAGCACCACCAGCTGGGGGTGGAGGCGCTGGGCACCGACGACGCCGACCTCGACGTGGAGGTCGTGGCCCTGGCCTGGTCGGTGTGCCGCGACCTCGGCCTGACCCACGTCGACCTCCTGGTCAACTCTCTGGGCGACGATGTCTGCCGTCCGGCGTACCTCGACATCCTGCGGGCCTACCTGGCCGAGCGGGCCGACCAGCTCTGCCCCGAGCACCAGGGCCGCTACGACCAGAACCCGCTACGGGTCCTCGACTGCAAGCGCCCTGCCTGCACGGAGACGACGGCCGCCGCCCCCCGGATGCTCGAGCACCTGTGTGAGCCGTGCGGGGCCCACTTCGGCCGGGTGCTGGCCGGCCTGCAGGCGCTGGAGGTGCCCGCCCGGATCGAACCGCGGCTGGTGCGGGGCCTCGACTACTACACCCGCACCACCTTCGAGCTGGCCGCCCTGGCGCTTGACTCGGCCCAGAACGCGGTCGGCGGCGGCGGCCGCTACGACAAGCTGGCCGAGGCCCTCGGTGGCCCCCCCACCCCCGGCATCGGCTTCGGGATGGGCATCGAGCGGCTCCTGCTCGCCTGCGACGCGGAGGGCGTGTTCCCCGTGCCCGAGAGTGTGGTCGACGTGTTCGTCATCGACACCGTCGGCGGCGTGGCGGCCACGCTCCACGCGGCCGAGCTGCGAGAAGCGGGCATCGGTGCCGACCGGGGCTTCGACGGACGGTCGATGAAGGCCCAGTTCAAGCAGGCCGACCGCTCAGGCGCCCGGTTGGCACTCGTCATCGGCGAGCGGGAGGCGGAGGCGGGCACGGTGACCGTGCGCGACATGCGCACCGGCGACCAGGAGGTCGTGCCCCGGGCCGACCTCGTCGACCACGTCAGGAAGCTCCTCTCATGAACAGTCCGCGCACCCACCCCCTCATGCGTGTAAATGCGCGGATTGGTCGCTCGTCGGGATGATGCGGACCGATTACTGCGGGCGGCTGACGGTCGCCGACGTCGGGCGGGAGGTCGAGGTCTGCGGCTGGGTCGCCACCCGCCGGGAGCAGGGCAAGCACCTGGCCTTCGTCGACGTGCGCGACCACACCGGGATCATCCAGTGCGTCGTCGACGGGGCCCACGACCTGCGCTCGGAGTACGTGGTGAAGGTGTCGGGCACGGTCCGGGTCCGGCCCGAGGGCACGGTCAACCCCGCCCTCGACACCGGCGAGATCGAGGTGGGCGACTGCACCGTCGAGATCCTCTCCCGGGCCGAGCCGCCGCCGTTCCCCGTCTCCGACCGCACCGACGCCGACGAGATGACCCGACTCCGCCACCGCTACGTCGACCTGCGCCGGCCGGCCATGCAGCGCAACCTCCGCCTGCGGGCGACGGTGATGGCGTCCGTCCGCCGCACCATGGAGGCCAACGGGTTCCTCGAGGTGGAGACGCCGGTGCTGGTGGCGTCCACCCCCGAGGGCGCCCGCGACTTCGTGGTGCCGTCCCGGCTGCAGCCGGGCAAGTTCTACGCCCTGCCCCAGAGCCCCCAGCTGTTCAAGCAGCTGCTCATGGTGGGCGGCGTCGACCGCTACTACCAGATGGCCCGCTGCCTGAGGGACGAGGACCTGCGGGCCGACCGCCAGTTCGAGTTCACCCAGCTCGACGCCGAGGCCAGCTTCGTCGACCAGGCCGACGTGATCGCCTTCATCTCCGAGGCGGTGGTGGCCGCGGTCGAGGCCAGTGGCCGGGGCTATCCGGGCCGCATCCCCCACATGACGTGGCGTGAGGCCCAGGAGAGCTACGGCACCGACAAGCCCGACCTCCGCTTCGGCATGGAGCTCATGGACCTCACGCCGGTGTTCGAGAACACCGAGTTCCGGGCGTTCCTACCGCCGGCGGCGGTGAAGGCCATCCGGGTGCCGGGCGGGGTGGCCACCCACGGCCGGGCCGCCCTCGACCGCCTGGTCGAGCGGGCCAAGCAGGCGGGCGCAGCCGGCCTGGTGTGGATGAAGGTCACTGATGACTTCGAAACTGGGAACTGCGAGCTCGACTCGCCCGTGGTCAAGTTCCTGGCCGACGACGAGAAGAAGAACCTGCTGGCCGCCACCGAGTCGCAGCCGGGCGATCTCCTCCTCATCGTGGCCGGCGAGCGCAGCATGGCCAACCGGGTGCTCGGCATCCTCCGCCTCGACCTCGGCCGCCCGCCCGTCGCCGAGGGCGGCACCAAGCTGGTGTGGGTCACCGAGTTCCCCCTGTTCGAGGGCCTCGACGGCGAGGGCCGGCCCATCCCCGCCCACCACCCCTTCACCATGCCCCACCCCGACGACCTCGACCGGCTCGAGTCCGACCCCCTGTCGGTGCGCTCCCAGGCCTACGACCTGGTGCTGAACGGGTGGGAGCTGGGTTCGGGCAGCGTCCGTATCCACCGCTCCGACGTGCAGCAGCGGGTCTTCTCCCTGCTCGGGATCGACGCCGAGGCCGCCCAGCGCAAGTTCGGGTTCCTCCTCGACGGCTTCCGCCACGGCGCCCCGCCCCACGCCGGCTTCGCCTTCGGCATCGACCGGCTGGTGGCCATCCTGGCCGGCGAGGAGAACATCCGGGAGGTCATCGCCTTCCCCAAGACCCAGTCCGGCGTCGACCCCCTCACCGGCGCGCCCACGCCCGCCGACGAGCGCCAGCTGGTCGAGCTCGGCCTGCGCCTGCGCACCTAGGCCGCTCCGGCCGCAGTTCCGCCGAACCGAACCACGATCTCGATGGGGATGGTGATCCGGGTCTCGCCCGCCGCGGTGCTGGACTCGGGCAGGGTGAGCGACTGGAGGCCGGGACTCACGACCCGGGGCGACGGGGGGGTGGCGGCGGCAGGGGTTCCGACGGCCGAGCGCTTGTCCTCGAACAGCCCTTCGAAGAGGGCCGCGGTCGGGGCCGGTAGCGCCTGGGCCAGCTCGCGGGCGGTCCGCACCAGGGTGCTGACCCGGATGCCCTCGTTCATGATCGAGCCCAGCTCGGCGTGGTCGGGCGCGGCCACGCTGGCGTGGTGGAGGGCGACGACCTCCCACTGGTCGTTGAACACCGGCGATCCCGACGAGCCCGGCTCGGTGTCGGTCTCGTAGTGGAGGAAGGACTCGAGCAGGTCGACCACCCGGTTCTCCCGCAGGGAGACCTGCTTCTTCTCCCCCCGGGGGTGCTGGACGATGGTGACGAACTCGCCCACCACCGCCTTGCCCTCGACGTCGATCAGGCGGTTGAAGCCGAAGTCGGCCAGCTCGGCCTCGGTGGCGGCCACGGCCACGATGGCGAAGTCCCGCTCCTTGTCCGACAGGTAGAAGCGGTCGGGATCGAGGCGGAACAGGCGGGGCTGGAGCGGTTGGCCGTCGATCCCGTCCTGGTAGTTGAACTCGATGGCCGACCGGCGGGCGACCTCGGCCGAGGGCAGGACGTGGTGGTTGGTGAGGGCCAGTTGGTTGGAGATGAGCGACGCGGTGCCGTAGCCCACGACCCGCTCGGCCTGGTTGCGGATGTTGACCCGTCCCACCGCCCGGGCCGCAGCCACGCCCGCCTCCAGGAAGCGGATGTCGACGAAGTCGGCGCTGTTGATGACCTGCTCCAGCGTGCGCCCGTCGACCGCAGCCGTCTCCGAGCCGGGGGAGGGCACCGCCACCGGCGCCCCGTGGAGGGGCTGGCCGGCGTTGTACCGGCGCAGCCGGGCCGCCCGTTTGGCGATGCGCTCGGGGGTGTCGACCACCGCCTCGCCCGCGTTGAGGCGCTCGATCTTGTCGCTGCGGGTGTCCTTGCGCTGGTCGAAACGCTCCGCGGCCTCGGCCCGCACCTCCGCCCCCGGGTCGAACGGGGGAACCTCCCTGGCCGCGCCACCCGCCGAGATGTCCGCCATCGCCGTCCTCCGTCCGTCCGTCACCTACCGGAAAGGAGTCCCGACCGACGGATTTGAGACAAATGATCCGCCGGCCTCGGTCCGTGTCCCCCGACACGGACCGGACCGGCGGCCGTGGGTCAGGCGGCCAGACCGCGCAGGACGTGCGGGTAGGCGACGACGTTCGTCACCGTGGCCGGGCCGGACGACAGGTCGACGGAGGCCAGCAGCGTGAGCGCCCGCCCGGGGATGGTGAGGGCGGCATAGCCGGTGTCCACCCCGTTGGTGGTCACGATGTCGAAGCCGGCCACCGAGCTGGCCGGGAAGCGCAGGGATCCGACGGTCACCAGGGTGCCGGTGTTGGGCGGGTCCTGCTTCACCAGCAGGTCGCGGCGGGTGTCGAGGTCGTACAGGGTGGTGGCGCCGACGGGGGCGGCGACGTTGTTGGTGTAGGCGGCGGCCGAGACGCCGGTGGCGGTGGCGCCCCCGACGTTCAACGTGCCGTCGACGAACGTGGTGCCGGCCACGCCTGCGGCCCGGTCGGACGGCAGGACGCGGAGGTTCTGCCCGTTGTCGCCCACGATGCGGAGGGCGTCGGCCACCGGGTTGAAGTCGAAGCCGTACTCGGAGGCGGTGAGCGCGGTCGGCGCCCCGGAGGTGACCAGGTTGGCCACCAAGGTGGCGGCACCGGTGGACGGGTCGACGGTGAAGAGCCGGCCGGCCGTGCCCAGCTTGCCGACGCCGTAGAGGGCGCCCGTCTTGGGCCGGCGGTCGATGCCGATCAGCTGCTCGCCCGCGGCCAGCCCGGTGACGGCCACGTCGTTCGACGAGAACACGGGGAAGGAGGTGTTGACGGTGACGATGCGGTTGGTGGTGGTGAGGCCGTACAGGGTGGTGCCCGATCCGACGGCGGAGGCTCCGGAGGCGGGCAGGGCCAGGCTGAGGGCGACGGCGGACGCGCCTAGAGCGGTCATCAGGAAACGCTTCTTCAAGGGTGGACTCCTCGTTCGGGGACGGATCGGGAGGAACGCGGCGGCGCCTCCTCGGAAGAAGTTCGGAACGGGCGGGGGGTCGGGATGAGTAGGACCGGGCGGAGAAACGCTTTGGCGGTGAGCGTCGGCATGGGAGACGATGGCCGGATGGGCCGAGTCCTCGTCAGCGAAACCATCTCCGAGCGGGGCCTGTCCCGGTTGCGGGAGGCGGGGCACGAGGTCGACGTACGCCTCGGGCTCACGCCGTCCGACCTGGCGGTGGCGGTGAAGGGGGCGGCCGCCCTCATCATCCGGTCGGAGACGCAGGTGACGGCCGAGGTCCTGGACGCGGGCACCGACCTGGTGGTGGTCGGCCGGGCCGGGATCGGCCTCGACAACGTCGACGTGGCCGCCGCCACCCGCCGGGGCGTGATGGTGGTCAACGCCCCCCAATCCAACGTGCTGTCGGCCGCCGAGCACGCCATGGCCCTGCTCCTGTCGCTGGCCCGGAACGTCCCCCAGGCCAACTCCGCCCTGAAGGCGGGGAAGTGGGAGCGGACCCGATGGGAGGGCATCGAATTGCACGGCAAGGTCCTGGGCGTGGTCGGCCTCGGGCGGGTGGGTGCCCTCGTGGCCCAGCGGGCCTCCGCCTTCGGGATGCGCCTCGTCGCCTACGACCCGTTCGTGTCCGCCGACCGGGCCCGGCAGATGGGCGTAGAGCTGATGAGCCTGGAGGAGCTGATGGCGGTGTCGCACTTCGTCACCATCCACCTGCCCCGCACCAAGGAGACCATCGGCCTGCTGGGCGAGGACATGCTGTCGCGGGCCCGGCCCGGGCTGCGCATCGTCAACACCGCCCGGGGCGGCATCCTCGACGAGGCCGCGTTGGATGCGGCGTTGCGCTCGGGGCAGATCGGGGGGGCGGCCCTCGACGTGTTCGACAAGGAGCCCACCACCGTCTCACCCCTCTTCGAGCTGGATTCCGTCGTCGTCACGCCCCACCTGGGGGCCAGCACCCGCGAAGCGCAGGACAAGGCGGGCGAGACCATCGCCGAGCAGGTGCAGCTGGCGCTGAGCGGCGGGTTCGTCCCCTACGCGGTCAACGTGAGCGCGACCGAGGCGTCGGAGACGGTGCGGCCCTTCCTGCCCCTGGCCGAGCGCCTGGGCGGGATCTTCGCCTCGTTGAACGACGGGGTGCCGGCGACGCTGGAGGTCGAGTACCAGGGCCACCTGGCCGACTACGACACCCGCATCCTCACCCTGGCCGTGCTCAAGGGCCTGCTGGGCGCGGGGAGCGAGGAACCGGTCTCCTACGTGAACGCGCCCGAGCTGGCCACCGAGCGGGGCGTGGTGCTGCGGGAGTCGAAGACGTCGGAGGCCAAGGAGTACGTGAACCTCATCTCCCTCCACGGCGACGACCACGGCCTCGCCGGCACCCTCTTCGGCCTGCGCAACGAGGCCCGGCTGGTGATGGTCGACGACCACACCGTCGACATCCCGCCGTCGAGCAACATGGTGGTGGTCCGCAACGACGACCGTCCGGGGATGATCGGCCTGGTGGGCGTGACCGTCGGGCGGGCGGGGATCAACATCTCCGACATGGACGTGGGCGTGGCCCCCTCGGGCGAAGCCGCCCTCATGGTGCTCTCCACCGACCGGCCCCTGCCGACGGAGGTGCTGGACGACCTGCGGGCCCAACCGGGGATCATCCAGGTCCATTCCGTCAGCTCGGCCTGATGGAGCGGGTGGTGGAGGAGGCGCTCGAGGTCCGCCGCATCCAGCCCTACCAGGCCCGCAAGGCCTACCTCTGCCCCGGGTGCAACCAGGAGATCGCGGTGGGGATGGGACACCTGGTGGTCGTGCCCCTCGAGACCCCCGACCTGCGCCGCCACTGGCACTTCGCCTGCTGGGACTACCGCGACCGCCGGCGGCTCCCCGCCCGCGGTTAGAGGACGACCCGCTAAGGGGCGTCGTCCCTGGTCGCCGCCGGAGGCGTGGCTTCAGGCGGGGGAGTGGCGGCTTTGGCCTTGGTCTTGGTCTTGGCCGGTGGCTTTCTCGCCGGTAGCTTCTTCGCCGCCGCCCTCTTCGTCGGCGCCTTCCTGGCTGCGGGCTTCGCCTTCGGTTCCGGCGTCGCCCCGCTGGGGGCCTCGGGCGGCGTTTCGGTCACCGCCGCCTCGGTGGTGGCCACTTCCACCGCTTCCACGACGACCTCCACCGCCGCCTCGACGGCCGCCTCCCCGGCGGCGGTCGGTTCCGACGGCTCCGGCTCGGGCTGCCTGACGCCGGGTCCGACGACCACCCGGGGGCCCCGTTCGAACTTGCGGACCGACACCAGCGTCCCCCGGGCCACCGGGGCGGGCTCGGTGGCGACCGCGGCGGCGGCGGGGCTCGGCGGGACCGCGACCGGCGCCGGGTGACGGCGCCCGGGCCGGACGGGGTGGTGTCGGGCTTCGCCGCCGCTTCCTGCGACGCCGACGCCACCACCTTCTCCAGCACCTCGATGACCTCGATGACCTTGCCCACCCGGTCGGCGGCGACCTTGCCGACGGCCTTGGCCGCCTGCTTGACCGCGTACTTGCCCATGCTGGCGCCGACCGACTTGGCCGACGGCGGCCGCAGTTGGTCGAGGCTGGGCAGCTTCCGGGGCACGACGGGGGCGGGACGGGGCGGGGCGGCGGCGGTGACAGTGGTGCCGGGGACGGCGGCCACGACCCACGGCGGACGGTTGGCCTCCGCCTTCTTGGCCGCCCGCCGGGCGACGAGGGTTCCGACGGCGTCGGTGACCCCGGCGATGCCGCTGCCGGCACCGATTCCCTTCGGCGCCGCCTTCCCGTTGGCCCCGGTGAGGACCCGCGGCGAACCGGCGGTTCCCGCCCGCAACTCGGCGACGAGCTTGTTGGCGGCGGCGGCTCCTCCGGCGAGGAGTCCCGCGGCCAGACCGGTGCGAAGAGGTTTCATGCAGTACGTCCTTCGATCATCATTGGTGGTGGCATCATTGGTGGTGGCCGACTTGACGGTTGGCGAGCGGGCTGTCATTGTCGGGCGAGATGTCGTACATCACCTTCGCCACCGACCTGCTCCTTACCTAGCGGCGAGCGCCACCGCGCTCGCCAAGCCTCTCGTGCCTCCGGGCCGGGAGGTTTTTTCTTTGCCCAAAACGTGTGTGTTTCGCCCAGGAAGGAATTCCAGTGAACCCCGAACCCGACCGGCTGATCATCTTCGACACTACCCTTCGAGACGGCGAGCAGTCGCCCGGCATCTCCCTCGATGCGGCCGAGAAGCTCGAGATCGCGGAGCAGCTGGCCCGCCTCAACGTCGACTACATCGAGGCCGGGTTCCCCGTCGCCAGCCAGGGCGACTTCGAGGCCGTCCGAGGCATCGCCCGCAAGGTCGAAGGTCCGGTGATCGCCGGGCTGTCGCGCACCCAGGTGACCGACGTCGACCGCTGCTGGGACGCCCTGCGCGACGCCGACCGGGGTCGCATCCATGTCTTCATCTCCACCAGTCCCCAGCACCTGGAGCACATGCTGAAGATGGACCAGGCCCAGGTGCTGGCCGCGGTCAAGTCGGGCGTGGCCCGGGCCCGGGAGCACACCGACGACGTCGAGTTCAGCCCCCAGGACGCCACCCGCACGCCCCTCGACTTCATGCTGGAGGTGCTGCGGGCGGCAGTGGAGGCTGGCGCCACCACCCTGAATATCCCCGACACCGTCGGCTACGGCATCCCGTGGGACTTCGGCGCCCTCATCCAGTACGTCCGCCGGGAGGTCAAGGGCGACTACATCACATCGGTCCACTGCCACAACGACCTGGGCCTGGCCACCGCCAACTCCCTGGCCGGCGTGCAGGCCGGCGCCCGCCAGGTGGAGGTGTGCGTCAACGGCCTGGGCGAGCGGGCCGGCAACGCCGCCCTGGAGGAGGTGGTCATGGCCCTGAAGATCAGGGCCGACCAGTTCCCCGGCGTCGAGATCGGCGTGCACACCGAGGAGCTGGCCCGCACCAGCCGCCTGGTCAGCCGCCTCACCGGCTACCCGCTGCAGTACAACAAGGCCGTGGTGGGCCGCAACGCCTTCGCCCACGAGTCGGGCATCCACCAGCACGGGGTGCTGGCCGAGCGCTCGACCTACGAGATCATCGACGCCGCCGCGGTGGGCCAGGTCGGCAGCCAGATCGTCCTGGGCAAGCACTCCGGCCGCCACGCCTTCTCCGACACCCTGGCCAAGATGGGCATCACCATCAGCGGCGACGCCCTCAACTCCGCCTTCACCCGGTTCAAGGAGCTGGCCGACCGCAAGGTCCAGCTCACCGACGCCGACCTGGAGGCGATCGTGGCCGAGGAGCTGGGCACCAGCCAGGCGCCCGCCTTCACCCTCGAGTCCCTGGAAGTGGCGGGGGGGACGGTCGGCATCCCCCGGGCCCGGGTGGTGGTCATCCGCGACGGCGAGAAGGTGGAGGCCCAGGCCGAGGGCGACGGCATGATCGACGCCGCCTGCCAGGCCATCAAGGCCGCCACCGGCATCGACGGCAAGCTCACCGACTTCAACGTGTCGTCGGTGACGGGCGGCGTCGACGCCCTGGGCGACGTCATCGTCCAAGTCGAGGCCGGCGGCATCCGCGTCTCGGGACGGGGCGTGTCCACCGACGTGGTCGAGGCGTCGGCCCGGGCCTACCTCTCGGCGGTCAACAAGATCGTCCGCGTCGCGGCCCGGGACGAGGTCCGCCAGACGGAGGTCGGGCCCTAGCCCTCCGAGCCAGTCGAACTGGTGACACTTGGCCCCCCCAGGGCGGGGTCAAGTGTCACCAGTTCGATCGATGAGGCCCATGGCGTCGACCAGGCGGTCCACGTGGTCGCTGAAGACGCCGTCGATGCCCATGCGGACGAGGTCGCGGATGATGCGCTCGTGCTGGGCGCCCCAACCGAAGCCGTAGCGGCCGAAGCGGTGGAAGAGGGCGGCCATGCCCGCCGTCCAGTCGCTGTAGTGGAGGTTGACGGCGTCGATCCCCGCCTCGGCCAGCTGCGCCGCCCGCCGCTCCGGCCCCTGGCGCATGTCCTTGCGAGTGGTGCTGTTGACCAGGTGGACGCCGGCGAAATCGGGGTCCTGGCGCCAGCGGGCCAGCAGCTGCCAATCCGGGTGGCAGATCCACAGCCGTTCGTGGGCCCCGTCGCCGGCGGCCCGGGCCACCATCACCACCGCCTCGGCCGAGGTGTGGTCCTTGGCGTCGAGCGAGAGCTCGAACCGGGTGCCGCACTCGGCGTACAGCTCGGCCAGGGTGGGCACGTGCTCGGGCAGGTCGGCCCGGGGCAGGGCCGAGATGGGGACGCTCCGCAGCCGGGCCAGGCGCCGGGCCCGCACCAGGCCGTCGTGATCGAGGACGGGGACGCCGTCGGCGGTGAGCCACACGTCGCTCTCCAGGCCAGTGGCGCCCAACCGCAGGGCCAGCCGGAAGGCCTCCAGCGTGTTGTCGGGGGCGTGGGCCCGCCCGCCCCGGTGGGCGAAGGCGATCGGCGGGCGGCGCAGGGATTCGTTCACCATCTGGGGGCGACCATCTTGGCCCGGCCGGTGGTGCCGCGGCGGCCGACCCTTGGCCCGGGGGAAGTCGGTAGGATCCGGGGATGTCCGCGGTGTGGTTTCTCCTGGTGCCCATCGGCATCATCGCCCTGCTCTTCGTCCTCAAGGCGGTCCGCCAGTTGGGCAACACGGTCGGGTCGCTGGCCCAGAGCATGGAGCAGCTGAAGGAGGTCGGCGTCGGCCTCAACCAGCTCCGCGACCAGCTGGCGGCCGAGCAGGCGGCCACCGACGACGTGCCCCCCCAATAACACGTCTCAGTAGACTGGCCCAATGCCGACCTCGCTAGGACCGGCGGAGATCCTGGTCATCCTGGTGGTCGCCCTCATCGTCCTCGGCCCGAAGCGGCTGCCCGAGGCCGGCCGCCAGGTGGGCAAGGCCATCGCCGAGGTGCGGCGGTGGACGACGGAGGTCACCACCGAGATCAAGAGCGCGGTCGACATCGAGGTCCCGGCCAAGTCCACCGTGGTCGCGCCGGTGGTGGTGGCCGACACCACGACGGCGGTGGAGACCCGTCCCGAGATCGCGCCGGCCAGCGCGGTGGTGGCGCCGGTGGCGGTGGCGGATGCGGGTCCGGCCCTCGTCGCCGACCACGCCGAGCACGAGGCGACGTCGCCGTCAGCCGAACCGCCGTCAGCCGAACCGCCGTCAGCCGAACCGCCCGCAGCCGAATCGCCGTAGGACGTCAGCCGAATCGACGTCAGCCGAATCGCCGTCAGCCGAATCGCCGGAGCCCCCGCCCGGGGATCCCGCCCGCCTGTAGGCGAGTCCCATCGCCATCATCGAGGACGATCCGCGGGCGGACGACGACGAGCGCGACGCCGGTGAGCGCATGCCCCTCGTCGGCCACCTCACCGAGCTCCGCCGGCGGCTGATCATCTCCGTCATCGCCCTGCTGGTGGGGGCGGTGATCGCCTTCGCCCTGTTCAACCAGATCCTGCACTTCCTGATCCAGCCCTACACCGACATCACCGGCAAGACCGACTTCATCATCCTCGACCCCCTGGAGGGCTTCGCCGCCCGGCTCAAGGTGGCGGCGTGGGGCGGGGCGTTCATCGCCGCACCGGTGGTGCTGTGGCAGCTGTGGCGGTTCATCACCCCCGGCCTGCACAAGAAGGAGAAGAAGTACGCCATCCCCTTCATCGTCGGGTCGATGATCCTCTTCGCCCTGGGGGCGGCGGTGGCCCTGATCACGTTCCCCCAGGCCCTGCGCTTCCTCATCGGCGTCGGCGGCAGTTCGGTCGACCCGATGTTCTCGCCCGGGAAGTACCTGAGCCTGATCACGCTGATGATGGTGGCCTTCGGGATCGCCTTCGAGTTCCCCGTCCTCCTGCTGTTCCTGCAGCTGGCGGGGGTTGTCACCAGCCGCAAGCTGCGCTCGTGGCGGCGGCCGGCGCTGGTGATCATCGTGGCCGTGGCCGCCGTGATCACCCCCAGCCAGGACCCGTATTCGCTGTTCGCCATGGCCCTGCCGATGTACCTCTTCTACGAAGGGGCGATCCTCATCGGCCGGCTGCTGAAGAAGTGACGTGAATCGCGAGGAGTTCGCGGCGGGCCTGCCGTTCGAGCTCGACCCCTTCCAGGTGCGGGCCCTCGACGCCCTCGACGCCGGGTATTCGGTGCTGGTGGCGGCGCCCACCGGGTCGGGCAAGACGGTGGTGGCCGAGTACGCGGTGGCCAAGGCGATCGCCGAGGGGGGCAAGACCTTCTACACCACGCCCCTGAAGGCGCTGTCGAACCAGAAGTTCAACGACCTGAGCCGGGCCCACGGCGTCGAGAAGGTGGGCCTGCTCACGGGCGACAACTCCATCAACGGCGACGCCCGGATCGTGGTCATGACCACCGAGGTCCTCCGCAACATGATCTACGCCGCCTCGCCGACGCTCGACGGGTTGCGCTACGTCGTCCTCGACGAGGTGCACTACCTGCAGGACCAGTACCGGGGGCCGGTGTGGGAGGAGGTCATCATCCACACCCCGCCCGAGGTCGACCTGGTGTGCCTGTCGGCGACGGTGTCGAACGCGGAGGAGTTCGCCGACTGGATCCAGACGGTGCGGGGGGCCACCGTCGCCATCATCGAGGAGCGGCGGCCGGTCGAGCTCAACCACTTCTACATGGTGAGCGACCGGGACTCGGACGACTTGCGGCTGCTGCCCACCTTCGTCGACGGCAAGCCCAACCCGGAGGCGGCCAAGCTCGACGCCCAGGTCACCCACTCGGTCTCGTACCGGGGCCCCCAACGGCGGTCGGGGTCGGCCCGGCAGACCCCCCGGCGGGCGGAGGTGATCGAGCGCCTCGAGCGGGAGGGGATGCTGCCCGCCATCACGTTCATCTTCAGCCGGGCCGCCTGCGACGACGCCGTCCGCCAGTGCCTGATGACGGGGATGCGCCTCACCATCGCCGAGGAGCGGGAGGCCATCCGCACCATCGCCGAGTCCCGGACCGCGGGTCTCTCCGACGACGACCTGGAGGTGCTCGGCTACCGCGAGTGGCTGGCGGGGCTGGAGTCGGGCTTCGCCGCCCACCACGCGGGGATGGTGCCTCCCTTCAAGGAGACGGTCGAGGCCTGCTTCGAGTCGGGGCTGGTGAAGGCCGTCTTCGCCACCGAGACCCTCGCCCTGGGCATCAACATGCCGGCCCGGACGGTGGTCATCGAGAAGCTGTCGAAGTGGACGGGCGAGAAGCACGAGTTCCTCACGCCGGGGGAGTACACCCAGCTCACGGGGCGGGCCGGGCGCCGGGGGATCGACGAGGTGGGGCACGCGGTCGTGCTGTGGTCGCCCTTCGTGCCCTTCGACCAGGTGGCGGGGCTGGCGTCGACCCGCACCTACGCCCTCACGTCGTCCTTCCGGCCGACGTACAACATGGCCGTCAACCTGGTGCGGCGGTACACGCCCGAGTCGGCCCACCACCTGCTCAACCTGTCGTTCGCCCAGTACCGGGCGGACAAGGACGTCGTCCGCCTGGAGCGGCAGGTGGAGCGCAGCCGCAAGCTGATGGAGGCGGCCCGGGCCGAAGCCGTCTGCGAGCTGGGCGACGTGGAGGAGTACCGGCGGCGGTTGGCGAAGGCGGGTGGGGGCGACGGGGGTCGGCGGGCGCCGTCGTCGCGGGACGCGGTGGTGGAGGCGCTGGAGCGGATCAAGCCGGGGGACGTGCTCCTGCTGGCGGGGGGCAAGTCGGCGGGCCGGGTGGCGGTGCTGTCGACGGCCCGTCGCCGGGGCTCGGAGGTGCGGCTCGGGGCCATCACGCCCGACCGCCGCTACCTCACCCTGTCGGCCCGGGACTTCACGTCGCCGCCACGAACCGTCGCCCACCTCGACCTGCCCACCCCCTTCGCTCCCCGCAACGCCGCCTTCCAACGGGAGGTGGCCCAGGCCCTGGGCAAGGTCAAGGTCGGGACGGGGGCGGACCGGTCACGGTCACGGTCGCCGCGCCCACGTGCCCCGTTCAGTGGCTCATTCGGCAGAGGCGCACCCGGTGGCCGACTGTCCCGACGTGCGCCGGCACCTGCGGGCGGCGGAGCGGGCCGAGCGGCTGGAGAAAGACCTGCGCCGGCTGGAGCGGCGGATCGAGGGCCGCACCGAGTCGCTGGCCCGCCAGTTCGACCGGGTCCTGCGGGTGCTCGACGTCTGGGGCTACGTGGACGACTGGACCCTCACCGACGCCGGCCGCCGCCTCACTCGGATCTACCACGAGTCGGATCTGCTGGTGGCCCACGCCCTGGGGGAGGGCCTGTTCGACGACCTCGACCCCGCCTCGTTGGCCGCCCTGGCCTCGTCGTTCACGTTCCAGGCCCGGCGGGTCTCGGGCCATCGGGGGGGCGGCGGTGGCGGCCCGGGGGAGGAGCCCAAGGTGTGGTTCCCGTCGGGAAGGGTGCAGCGGAAGTGGGTCGAGATGGAGAAGCTGGCCTTCGACCTGAACGCGGCCGAGGCCGCGGCCGGCCTGCCCCTCACCCGGACCCCCGACCCCGGGTTCTTCGCCGCCGCCCACGGGTGGGCGTCGGGCGCCGACCTGGCCGCCGTCATCGCCGACGACCTCGTCACCGGCGGCGACTTCGTCCGCAACATCAAGCAGCTCATCGACCTGGTCCGGCAACTGTCGATCGTCGCCCCCGACCAGGCCACCGCCGACCGCCGCCGCCCAAGCCGCCGACCGCCTCTTCCGCGGCGTCGTCGCCGCCTCCTCGGCGGTGTGAGGGTGCCCATCGCCGCCACCGAACCGGTGACGGGTGTGGTCGCCAGGACGACCAAACGTGTCACCGGTTCGCAGGCGCGGTCCGAACTGGTGACGGTTACAGCCCTCACAGGGCTGTATGTGTCACCGGTTCGCAGGGGCGGTCCGAACTGGTGACGGTTACAGCCCTCACAGGGCGGTATGTGTCACCGGTTCGCAGGGGGCGGGGGCGGGGGCGGGGGTGCGGCGGCGTGCCGATAGCGAAGGGGTCGTCCTATGGGGAGCCGGGTGCCGTCCCCGACGGGCTGGTCGTCGTGCGGTCCGATGCCGAGGCGCGGGCGGCGTTGGAGGAGGCCCGGCGGGAGCGGCGCCCGTACCCGGCGCTGGGCCTGCTCGGCGGCGACCTGTGCCGCACCCTGGGCGGAGGGAGCAGCCCCGCGCTCACTCGGCGTGCGCTTCCCCGTCGACTTGGGGGTGGTCCTGGCCGACGGCCGCCTCCACCTGTTCGTGGCCCACCTGGTGGCCCGGACCCGACTGTGGACCCGGGCCTTCGTGGCCATGAACGCCCAGTGGCTCGACGACTGGAACCTCGGCCCCCGGGCCCACCCCAACGACGGCCTGCTCGACACCTACGACGTCCACCTCAAGCCGGGGCAGCTGGCGGCGGTGCGTTCCCGCCTGCCCCACGGCGCCCACCTGCCCCATCCCGGGATCAAGGAACGCCGGGCGCCGGCGGTGCAGATCGAGCTCGACCGCGAGCTCCCCCTCCGCCTCGACGGGAAGTCCGTGGGCAAGGCCCGGGTGCTCTCGGTGCGGGTCGAGCCCGACGCCCTGGTCGTCTTCGTCTGACGTAAATCGGCGGCGCCGCCGCGGGGTCGGCCTGTCACCCTTGACCCATGGGCAGTTCCGAGGCGCAGGTGCGCCTCACCCTCGACCACTACACGGACTTCGACGATGCGTTGACGGTCCTGGCCCTGGCGCGCTTCGTCGACGGGTCGCAGCCGTACGTGGAGTCGTTCGAGGTCGAGGGCGTGGCCCGGGCGACCAACCTGGTGGCGCCGGGCACCGTCCGCCAGCAGGTGACGGGCGAGAAGTGGGAGCGGGTCCTGGCCGGCGGCGACGGCTGGACCGTGCTCGTGCAGCGGGGGAGCTCGGGGTGGTCCTCGCTCCGGGTGGCGGCGGCCGACCCCGAGCTGCTGGCGAAGATGGTGGCCGACGTGAGGTCCCGGGCGCCGGTGGTGGAGCCGCGCCCCGACGTGCTCTCGGTCGAGTTCTGGTACGAGGGCCCGTGCGGCGCGGCGGCCGTGCGCCGGCGGCTCGACGCCCCCACGTGGGAGTCCATCGCCTCCCACTACACGGCCCGCGTCCGGGACCGGCTCGCCGGGCTCATGGCGATGTCGCCACCGGACGCCGGGGGGCGGCTGCTGTTGTGGCACGGTCTGCCGGGGACGGGCAAGACGACCGCCATCCGGGCCCTGGCCAGGTCGTGGTCGACCTGGTGCTCGACGACCTACGTGGTCGACCCGGAGCGGTTCCTGGGCAGCGCCCACTACCTGCTGTCGGTCCTCCTCGAGTCCACCGGCGACGACGGACGACGACGACGATGACGCGACGACGGGACGACGATGAGGGGGAGCCCGCCGTCCCCCGGTGGCGTCTCCTCGTGCTGGAGGACGCCGACGAGCTGTTGCGGGCCGACGCCAAGAAGGAGACCGGCCAGGCGCTCTCACGACTGCTCAACGTGGCCGACGGCTTCCTCGGCCAGGGCGTGCGGGTCCTGGTGCTCATCACCACCAACGAGCCCCTCGGACGCCTGCACCCGGCGGTGATCCGTCCCGGCCGGTGCCTGGCCGAGGTCGAGTTCACCCCCTTGACAGCCGCCGAGAGCGCCGCCTTCCTGGGCAACGGGCGCACCGCCGAGGGGCTCACCCTGGCCGAGCTGTTCGAGCGCCGGGGCGACGTCGCCCAGGTCGCCACCGCCGGCCGGGCCTCGTCCGTCCCGGTTCCGGGCCAGTACCTGTAGACGCGGCGACGCGGCGAAGGCCGACCTGGGGGTCCGGGTCGGCCTTCGCGCGGTGCTGCGATTGGGGGCTGCTGCGAGCGGAGCGTCCTTACGGGGCGAGGACCAGCTCGACCTCGATGGCGAGCTTGATCTTGTCGCCGACCACGACGCCGCCGGTCTCCATCGGCATGGTGATGTCGATGCCGAAGTCACGCCGGTTGATCTCGGCGGTGGCGGTGAACCCGGCCCGGGTGTTGCCCCACGGGTCGCCGCCGGTGCCGTTGAACTCCAGGTCGAGCGTCACCGGGCGGGTGACACCGTGGAGGCTGAGGCGGCCCTCGACCACGTAGCCGTCGCCCCGGGGGCGGACGGAGCTGGAGACGTACTGGGCCTCCGGGTACTTCTCGACCTCGAAGAAGTCGCCCGACCGCAGGTGGTTGTCACGGTTGGCGTCGCCGGTGTCGATCGAGGTGGGGTCGATGACGACGTCGATCGATGCCTGGAAGGGGTCCTCGGGGATCGTCACGGTGCCGGAGAACGTCCTGAACGAGCCCTTCACCTTGGAGATCATCAGGTGGCGCACGGAGAACTCGATGCTGGAGTGGCTGGCGTCGATGTTCCAGGTGCCGGTGGGCAGGAGCTGGGTGGTGGTGGGAGTGGTGGTCACGGTCATCGTTGTGTCCCCTCGATCTTTGATCGCTCAACTACTTGCGTACACCCCTACTCAACTCGTTGCACGTTCAACTATTCCCCAAACGGCGAAAACCGACAAACCGAGGTCAACGTCGGGCCTCCTCCTGTCGAAAACAGGGAGATGGAAGAACTCCGATCGTCCCGACCGGTGGTGATGGCGGGATTGCTCACCGTCGGGGCGGGCCTGGTGCACGCGGCCGCATCCGGGAGCCACAACGGCGACCCCACCCTGGGCAAGCTGTTCGCGGCCACCGCCATCGTCCAGGTGGTGGTCGGGGCGCTGGCCGTGTTCCGCCCGTCGCGGACCGTCGTGGGCGCCGCCGCCCTCCTCAACAGCCTCCTGTTCGCGGGATGGGTGGCCTCCCGCACGACCGGCCTCCCCCTCGTCGCCAGCCTGGCCGAGCCGGAGACGGTCGGCGTCCAGGACCTCATGGCCGCGCTCCTGGAGGTGGGAGCGGTGGTGGTGGCGGTGGCCGCCCTCCACCTCGGATCCCGTGCCCGCCCCGCCCTCCTCACCCCGCTGTGGATCCTGGCCCTCAGCCCGACCATGGTCGGGATGACCGCCTCCCACGTCCACGGCGGCGCCGACCACGCCCACGCCGCCAGCGCCGCCGGCGCCCACGACGTGCACGTCGGCCTGGCTGGCGACCCCCTCTTCTCGGGGGCGGACACGTCGACTGCCACCGACGAGGAGTTGCGGGTGGCGGCCGCCCTCGTCCTGCAGACCCGGGAGGCGGTGCGGAGCCGGTTCCCGACGCAGGAGGCCGTGGTCGCCGCCGGCTACTCGTCGATCGGCGACGGCTTCCCCATCTCCTCGTTCGAGCACTTCGTCAACCCCGGGTACGTCAATGACGGGCGCCAGCTCGACCCGCAGCGGGTGGAGTCGATCGTCGTCGAGAGCACTCCCACCGGGAAGTGGGTCGTGTCGGCCATGTACATCCTCGAGCCGGGCCACACGATGGGCGACGTTCCCGCCCAGACTGGCAGCCTCACCCCATGGCACGAGCACCACAACATCTGCTGGGACGGCTCGGGTGTGCGGATCGCAGGCTTCGTGGACGACGCCGGCCGATGCCACCCGGGCGGCACCTTCCGGGTCACCCCGCCGATGCTCCACGTCTGGATGCGCGACAACGAGTGCGGCCCCTTCGCCGGGATCGAAGGCCACGGGGCGACCACCTGCGCCGCCCACGCCCATTGAGACGGCCGCGGGTTACGGCAGGGCCGCGCTCCGGCCCTCGGGGCACACCGACTGGAAGTCGCACCCGGCGCACCACCCACCCGGCGTGGGCGTCCACCGGCCGGCGGCGAGGGCGTCGAGGCTGCTCGCCACCCGGGCTCGGACCCGTTCCACGGTCGGCTCGTCCCAGTCGCAGCTCTCGACGACGGGCGGGCCGTCGGTGCGCAGCCAGCAGTAGGTGGTGCGCAGCCGGTCGGGCTCGGCCGACCACGCCTGGAGGGCGGCCAGCCCGTAGAGGTCGAGCTGCACCTCGGCCGCCCCGTCGCCCCCGCCGTGGGGCCGCCCCGTCTTGAAGTCGACCAGCTCCAGCCGCCCGTCGCGCTCGTACACGGCGTCGACCCGGCCCCGCACCAGGTGGGCACCGACGGCGAGGACGAAGGGCGCCTCCACCCGCACCGGGTCGAGGTCGGCCCAGGGGCTGGCCAGGAACGAGTCCTTCAGCCGGCGGAGCACGTCGCCGCCCGCCTTCGACACCGGGACGTCGGGTTCGATCAGTTGGAGCTGGCGCCCGGCCCGCTGCTCGATCCACCGGTGGACCTCGGTGCCGAGCCGGGCTGCGGGTGACGACCGGCGGGGGAGGGGCCGGACGACGCTCCAGTAGAACTGCTTGGGGCAGCGGGCGAAGGTGACCAGCCCGGTGACGGACAGGGTGGTGGGCGCCTGCCGCCGGGGGGCTTCGACCGGGGCGGGCGGATCGGCCAGCACCGAGTCGAGCCGGAGCTGGCCGGCGAGCTCGGACGCCACCGGATCAGGGTACCGGCGGGCGGCCGCGGCCCGGAACCGCTCCTTGGCCGCCACCTCGGGGTCGACGGTGGCCGCCTGGTGGCGGAACCACTGGCGAACGATGTCGGTCTGGCCGGCCACGAAGTCGTAGAACTCGGACGGGCCCTGGGGCTCGGCCGCCCCCGGGTACCAGTGGGCGGCGGAGCACACCAGCCGCCGCTGGGCCCGGGTGCAGGCCACGTAGAGCAGGCGCCACTCCTCGTCGAGCTTGCGCCGGCGGATGACCTCGTCGATGTCGACCATACGGGCGGTGGCGATGGGCGGGAAGCCCTCGTCGTCCTCCCGCAGCCACCACGGGAGGGCGGACGAGTTGCCGAGGGCGTTCTCGCCCGGTCGCCCGTCGGGGAAGATCCGCGACGGGCCCTTGGCGCCGGCCATCCCCGGTACGTAGACGGTGGGGAACTCAAGCCCCTTGGCCTGGTGGATGGTCATCACCTTCACCGCGTCGGCGTCGCCCAGGTGGGCCTCGGCCACGTCCTCCTCGGAGTCGTCGAGGAGGTGGAGGTATTCGACGAAGGCGGCCAGGCCGGGGTCGCCCTCCACCGGGCGGAAGCGCTCGGCCAGGTCGAGGAAGCGGAGCAGGTTCTGGCGCCCGACCGGACCGACCGCCTGCCACAGCCCGGTGCGGGCCAGGATGGCCTCCACCAGGTCGAGCACGGGGAGGCGGCGGGCCTGGTCGGCCAGCTCCCGCCGCTCGCGGTCGAAGGCGGCCAGCCGGTCGCGGGCCTCGGGGGACAGGTCGGCGGCCCCGTCGAGGTCGCCCAGGGCGTCGGCCAGGATCGTTTCCACCATCGGCGGCGGGGCCAGGGGGGTGCCGATGCGGGGCTGGTCGTCGGGCGACGTGGTGGCGGCGGTGGCCTCGGCATCGATCTCGGCCTGGGCGTCGTCGTCGTAGCGGCCGAGCGAGCGGGCGTGCCGGGACAGGGCGGCCAGGTCGCGGAAGCCGATGCGGTAGCGGGGGCCGGCCAGCAGCCGCAGGAGGGCCACCGACGCCGACGGGTCGGCCAGCACCTCCAGCCACGCCACCACGTCGACCACCTCGGGCCGGTCGAGCAGCCCGCTGGTGCCCACCGCCTCCACCGGCACCCGCTTCTCCTCCAGGGCGGCCACGATGGGCTGGATCAACCGCCGCTTGCGGCACAGCACGGCCACGTCGGCCCACGGCCCGCCCCCGCCGACCCCATGCCGAGAAGCGATATCGCCCGCGATGGCGGCCGCCTCCTCGGCGTCGTCGGCGGCCAGGAAGCACTCGATCACGGTGTCGGGGGCGGCGGGGCGGGGGCGGAGGACCTTCTTCAGGCTCTCGTCGACCTGGTCCTGGATGCGGTTGGCCAGCACGCCGAGATCGGCGCCGAAGCGGAAGGTGGTCTGCAGCTGGCGCACCTCCACCGGCGGGAAGTGGTCCTTGAAGCGCAGGATGTTGACCAGGTGGGCGCCGCGGAAGCCGTAGATCGACTGCATGTCGTCGCCCACCGCGGTGACGGCCGAGCCTGGCGGGTACAGGAGCTGGAGCAGGCGGCGCTGGGCGAAGTTGGTGTCCTGGTACTCGTCGAGGAGCACCACCGGGTGGCGGAGGCGCAGGTCGGCGGCCACGTCCGGGTTCTCCGTGAGGAGGCGCACGGCCAGTCCCACCTGGTCGCCGAAGTCGAGCAGGTTGCGCTCCCGCTTGCGGCGCTCGTAGGCGGCGACCACCTGGCACAGCTCCAACCGGGAGGCGGCCGTGTCGCGCATGCCCTTCCACCGGCCCTTTTCCATCACCAGCCGGCAGTCGGCCTCGACGTCGGCGATGGGCACCAGGTGGTCGGCGCACCGGGAGGCGAGGGCCAGAGCGTCGTTGAGCACGAACTCGGGGGACAGGGTGCTGCGGCGGTCGAACCGGAACTCGTCGAACACGGCGAACAGGAGCTGCCACGACTGGGCCCGGTTGAGGACCTGGGTGCGGGGCCCGAGGTCGAGCTCGAGGGCGTGCTCGGCCACCAGGGACGCCCCGAAGGAGTGGTAGGTGGCGATGGTGACGTCGGAGTCGGACCCGAGCACGTCGCGCACCGCCTCCTTCAGGTGCTGGGCCGCCTTGTTGGTGAAGGTGAGGCCGAGGATCTGGTGGTCGGCAGCCCGGCCCGAGCGGACCAGGTGGAGGATGCGCTGGGCCATCACCGTGGTCTTGCCGGCCCCGGCCCCGGCCACCAGCAGCTGCGCCTCCAGCGGCGCTTCGATGGCCTCCCGCTGCTCGTCGGTGGGCTCGAACCCGCTGGTCAGGGCACCGTGCGTCAGGGCCATGTCGACTCCACCTGCCGGCCCTCGGGCTGGATCGGGCACAGGCGCTGGAAGTCGCACCACCGGCAGGTGGCGTCGACCGCGGGCTCGAACTCCTCGGCCCGGATGTGGGCGGCCACGTCGAGCACCCGCCTCTCGGTGGTCTGGGCGTGGTCGGCGGTGACCACCTGGTCGTAGGCCCGCATGGTGCGCAGGAAGAGGAGCCGAAGCTCGGTGACGGGGCCGAGGGCGGCGAGGGCCGGGTCGCGGGTGGCGGCCAGGTGGTAGACGGCGAGCTGGATGTTGTCGTCGATCTCGCCCGGGCGGGGCTCCTTCTTGCCCGTCTTGTAGTCGACGATGCGCAGGCCGGGGCCGCCGTCGGCCCGCTCCACCCGGTCGATGCGGTCGATCGATCCCCGCAAACGGTGGGCGCCGACGGGGATGTCGAAGCTCCGCTCCACGGCCACCACCTCGGGCGCCAGGTCGCTCTGGCCCTCGAACTGCCACCACGTGGCCAGCATGGCGAAGAAATCGCGGCGGGCCTCGTCGACCTGGGGCCGGTAGCGGGCGATGTCGTGGCGCCACATCTCCTCGGCCATGGCCAGCAGCGTCTGCTCGGTGTGGGGACGCTCGCCGGCCGTCTCCGGGTCGAGGAACCGGGCCAGCACCTCGTGGACCAGCGTGCCCAGGTCGGCCCGCACCCCGCCCTCGTCGCGCACCCGCAGGACGTAGCGGTAGGCGTAGCGCAGCGGGCAGTCGTCGTAGGTGTCGAGTTGGGTGGCGGACAGGAGCAGGCCCGCGTCGGCGGCGATGGGCCGGGGGTTGGCGGTGGGCCGGCGGAAGGCGGGCGCCCGCCCCGGGGGGCCGGGGATGCGCACGTCGGCCGCCGGCCACCCCTCGACGAACCGGCTGATGAGGACGCCCGGCTCGGGCCCGGCGGTGGCGATCAGACGGCCGGTGGCCCGGGCGCAGGCCAGGGCGAACAGGCGCCGCTCCTCGGCCAGGTCGGGCGCCCCCACCCCGAACAACCGGCCCCGGCTCCGGAGCGACGGCAACTCGCCCTCGACGCACCCGGCCACCACGACCGTGTCCCACTCCCGCCCGGCGGCGGCCAGGATCGACGTGACGGTGACCGCGTCGGAGGCGGTGCCGGCGGCGGCGTCGACCCGCCACGGGTCGGCCACCACCCCCTCGTCGTCGAGGACGGCCAGCAGGTCGGCCAGGCGGTGGCCCGGATTGCGCTCAGACTCCCGCCGGAGGGCGTCGAGGAAGGCGACCAGCCCGTCGAGGACGGCGTCGTCGGAGTCGGCGGCCTCGACCAGGTGGCCCAGTGCCTGCTGCCACACCTGAAAGGCGAGGTCGGCGGGGCTGGCGACGTCGGCCAGGCCGACCAGGTGGTCGCGGAGGGAGACAAGGGGAGCCAGGCGGGGATCGTCGGCGACCGACGTCCCGTTCGTCCGCAGTCGCATGTGCAGCCGCAACCGCCGGACCTCCACCCCGTCGAGGTCGGACAGGGGCGACACCAGCAGCCGGTCGAGGGCCGACTCGTCGCCGTCGACCCACCGGAGCATGTCGACGACGCTGCCGACCACCGGGTCGTCGGCCACCGCCGCCACCGCCGCCCCGGCCGGCGTCCGGGCGGGGATGCCGTGGCGGGCGAGGGCGCGGGCGACGGCGGGGGCCCGGTGGCGGGGCCGGCGCACGAGGACGGCCATGTGCGACCAGGGCACCCCGGCGGAATGGGCGGCCAGCAGCTCGCCCGCCACCGCCTCCGGCTCGATCGACGGATGGCGGGTGGTGACGAGGACGGGCGGGCCCGGCCGCCGATAGGAGTGGTCGCCGAGGTCGACCTCGACGTCGGCCGCGAACCGGGCCAAGTGCCCACGGTCGGCGTCGGGGAACCCGCCCACCGCGCCGTCGGGATCCCCCGCCACCACCACGTCGGCCACCCCCAACCGCTCGAGCACGGTGGCCATGGGGGCGGTGACGGCGTGGTAGTCGTCGACCAGGACATGGGCGGTGCGGGCCCGGGCCGCGGCCGCCACCGCCGGGTCGGCCAGGAGCTCGCCCGCCTGGGCCAGCAGTCCGGAGGCATCGACCCGGTCGTCGGCGGCCAACGCCTGCCGGTAGCGGTCGGCGAAGGCGGCCAGCTCCGGGTGCGTCGACGGGGCCAGCAGCCCGTCGGCCACCTCGGCCGCGAACGCGGCCCGGCCCAGGAGGTGCCCGAGCGTGGGCCAGTGCGAGGGATCGTCGGCCGCCAGCAGCCGGGCCACCGCCTGCCGCTGCTCGGCGCCGGTGAGGAGGGTGACGGGCCCGCAGATGGCGGCTGACGAGGTCGTAGGCGAGGCCGAAGAAGGTGGTGATGGGCAGGGCGTCGAAGGCCCCGGCCAGGTCGGGCAGGACGGCATCGCGGAACCTGTCGGCCGCGGCCCGGGTGCGGCAGAGCACCAGCACCGCCGACGGCCGCACCCCGCCCGAGCCCGTCACCAGCCGCCGGTAGCGCGCCACCAAGGCGGTGGTCTTGCCCGTGCCGGCCCCGCCGACGACCCGCATCCGGCCGGCGGCCCCACGAGTGTCGTGGTCGACGATCTGCCGCTGCTCGCCGGTGAGGTCCATCTCCCTGGAGGCTACCGACAGGGTGCGACGGTCAGAACGGGGGGTCCACCCACTGTCCCCGCCGCTCGAGCACCTCGCGCAGCACGGCCGGGCGGTCGGTCATGATCCCGTCGACGCCCATGTCGAGGAGACGGTCCATCTCCGCCGGGTCGTCGATCGTCCACACGTGCACGTGGAGCCCCCGACGGTGGGCCGCGGCCAGGAACCGGGGCTCGATGATGCGGATGCGGCCGTGTTGCAACGGAACCTGGACGCAGCCGGCGGCAAAGGGCCAGGTCGGAGCCCGGTAGCCGGCACCGAAGAGGCGGGCGATCGTCCTCGGGCCCATGGCCGTGCACACCCGTCGGCCGACGAGGCGCCGGAACTGGCGCAACCGGGCGTCGGAGAAGGCGGCCACGCAGACCCGGTCGTGGGCCTTCGCCCGCTCGATCACGTCGGCCAGGGGCGCCACCGCCGAGTCCTCCTTGGCGTCGATGTTCACCCGGACGTCGGGCCAGGCGGCCAGCACCTCCTCCAGCCGGGGGATGGGCTGGCCGTCGATGCGAGCCTGGGACACCTCCGACCAGGGCAGCTCGCACAGCGGGCCGGTGAGGTTGGTGACCCGGTCGAGCACCTCGTCGTGGAAGGTGAGGAGCACCCCGTCGGACGTGGTGCGCACGTCGGTCTCCAGGTACCGGTAGCCGAGGTCGACCGCGCTCTGGAACGACAACATGGTGTTCTCGGGGGAGTCTGAGGCGCCTCCCCGGTGGGCGAAGGCCAGGGGGCCGGGATGGTCGAGGTACGCCCAGCGGGTCACGAAGCCGATGGGGGAGGCGGAGCGGCATCGGTCGCCGGAGCCGGCGCCGGCGCCGGCCGGGCCGCGAAGATCGTTTCCCGGTAGTGGCGCAGCTCCTTGACGCTCTCCCGGATGTCGTCGAGCGCCCGGTGGTTGCTGGCCTTGGCCGGCGCCGCCCCGTACGCCTCCGGGTACCACCGCCGGCACAGCTCCTTCACCGTCGACACGTCGATCGACCGGTAGTGGAAGAAGCGATCGAGGTCGGGCAGGTAGGCGGCCAGGAAGCGGCGGTCGGTGCCGATGGAGTTGCCGCACAGGGGCACCGTCCCCGGCTCGGGGATGTGCTGGCGGAGGAAGTCGAGGACCTGGCGCCCGGCGTCGTCGAGGGACGTGGTCGACACCGCCACCGCCGCCGTGAGCCCGCTCGACCGGTGCATGCGCCGGACGACATCGACCATGCCCGCCAGCTTCTCCGCCGGCTGGAAGACGACCACGTCGGGACCCTCGGCCACGATCTCGAGGTCGTCGTCGGTGAGCAGCACCGCGATCTCGACGATCACCTCGGTGGACGGGTCGAGCCCCGTCATCTCCAGGTCGATCCAGGCCAGCATGGAGGCGATCGTAGGCTGTGTCTCCATGACCGGTGCCCGATGATCGAGATCCCGATGGTGCGCCTCGACCCCGACCTGGCCCCGCCCGCCTACGCCCGGCCCGGCGACGCGGGCGCCGACCTCGTCGCCCGGGAGGACGTCATGCTCTCCGCCGGCGGGGGCCGGGCCGTCGTCCCCACCGGCGTCGCCGTCGCCATCCCCGAGGGCTACGCCGGCTTCGTCCTCCCTCGCAGCGGGCTGGCCGTGTCCAGCGGCGTCACCGTCCTCAACGCTCCCGGCCTGGTGGACTGCGGGTACCGGGGCGAGCTGCGGGTGGCCCTGGTCAACACCGACCGCACCGGCGACTACCTGGTGCGCCGGGGCGACCGCATCGCCCAACTGGTGGTGCAACGGGTGGAGGAGGCAACCTTCGTGGAGGTGGCCGACCTCCCCCCGTCGGAACGGGGCGAGGGCGGCTTCGGCCACACCGGCCGCTGACCCGTCCCGGGGGGTGCCACCCCGAATCCCGTTTGGTAGGCTGAACCCACATCGCGGACGTGGCTCAGTGGTAGAGCACAACCTTGCCAAGGTTGGGGTCGCGGGTTCGAATCCCGTCGTCCGCTCCAGCAAGTCGCAGGTCAGAGGTCGACGAGGGCGACCCTCATCCATCGGGCTCGTCAATTCCCACGCCCGCCCGGCGGGCCACGACGATGGCCTCGAACCGGTTGCCGACCTCCAACTTGGCGACGATGTTCGCCACATGGTTTCGGACCGTCTTGGGACTCACCCAGAGTTGCCGGGCGATGTCTTGGTTCCCGGCACCACTGGCGAGAAGCGTGAGTATCTCCAGTTCGCGCCGTGTGAGCTGAGGAAAGGGCAGTGTCGGTTGGACACGACCGGTCAGGCGGAGGAGGACTTGATCGGCGATGCCCGTCCCGAACGCGACGCCCCCGGCCACGATCTCGCGCAGGGCGCGGGTGATCTCGTCGTAGCTCGCCCCTTTCAGCAGGTAGCCACGAGCGCCGGCCTTCAGAGCGGCGACGAGCATGCCGTCGTCGTCGTGCATTGTCAGCACCAGCACCGCTGTCTCAGGATTGGAAGCGCCGAGAAGCCGTGTCGCCTCCACGCCGTCGAGCTCGGGCATGCGCAAGTCCATGATGACGATGTCGGGGCGGGTCGACTGCGCCACGCTGACCGCTTCCGTCCCGGTCCTTGCCTCGCCCACCAGCTCGAAGTCAGACAGAACGGACAGAACTGACCGCAGCCCCTCCCGCACGATCGGGTGGTCGTCGGCGATCACGACCCGACACGGAGGCTTGGTCATATCGGCGCCACCGGGAGACAGGCTCGTAGCCGGGTGCCGGCCCCGGGAAGCGCCTCCGCGATCAGAGTGCCTCCGAGCTCCTCGGCGCGCTCCCGCATCGAGATCAAGCCCACCCCCGGCCGGTAGTCGTCGGGAAGACCGATGCCGTCGTCGGCGATCTCCACGACGAGTGCGTCGGGCAAGCTGATCCGGACGTCGCACCGGGTTGCCTGGGCATGCCGCACCGCGTTGGTCACGGCTTCGATCGCAATCCGATAGGCGGCTACCTCCACCGCCGCGGGCAGCTCTCCCAGCTCGTCGAGGGCGTCGACGCCGATTGCGGGTCCGAGCCCTTCGGCGGCGGTGAACGCGACGAGGCGGCTTCGGATCCCCTCGACCAGGCCGACCTCGTCCAGCGCCGCCGGTCGGAGATCGTCGATCAGGCGCCGGATCTCGCCGATGCAGGCCTGGAGCTGCTCTTCGAGCCGGCCGAGGACCTCGCCGATCTGGCCGCCGTCAGCCGGCAGATGGGCCCGCGTCGCTCCGATTTGCATCGTCATTCCCGCCAAGGCGGGCCCGAGGCCGTCGTGGAGGTCGCGACGTAGCCGGCGGCGTTCTTCCTCACGTGAACGCACGATGTGATCCCGCGACCGTTGCAGGTCGGCGCTGAGGCGCACGGCATGGGCGGCGAGCCCAGCCTGACGGGCAACGTCGCGGAGGAGCTTGTCTTCCTCGGTCGAGAACGGTCGGTTCGACGAGCGGGGGCTGGCCAGCAGGGTGCCGACGACCTGACCCTGGTAGCTCATCGGGAAACCCTGGGGCTCGATAACGCCACCCCGCCCGTGACTGGCCGCCAGCCGATCGCCTTGGACGCTTCTCAGCTCGATCGCCACGTAAGGCAACTGGAGCGCTTCGGCCAAGGCCTCGACAACGCTCGAGAGCACCGTGGCCGGGTCGACCGTCTGCTCCAAGCGGCGACCCAGTTGACTCAACACCGCATAGGGATCGTCCCGATCGCCGTAGAGCAACCGGTTCGCACGGTGCTGGATCCATTGGCGCAGGGGTTGGAACGCCAAGGCCACGACGGCAGTGGCGATGATCGACGGCGCCCAGTCGGCCTGTTCGGAGAGCACCGCACCGAGCGCGGTCACGACGACCGCGTACGAACCGACGACGAACAGCGTCAGGATCGCATAGACGAGCGAGCGGTTGAGGAAAAGGTCGATGTCGTACAACCGGTATTTGAGAATCGCGGCCGTCATGGTGACCGGTATTGCAATGGCGCCGAGTGTCTCGGCCACGTACGGGACTCCGACGATGTCCATGCCCACCGCCAGAGGAATCACCGCCCCTCCGATTGCAAGCCATTTCAGCTGCTGACGAGTGTCCCCATCTGCACGTCGAAAACGGCTGAAGAGGGAGCCGACCGACACGAGCAAGCTGACGAGGAGGACCAACAAGGCGACCCTCGTCACCCGAAGCGCGCCCAGGGCCAACGGGGTTCTCGGGAGATCAGGGTTGGTGACCACACCGGGCACGTCCCACGCGGCAACGGCGATTGCAGCCGCGCCAATGCCCGTCCCGATCACCGCACCGAAGGCGACAACCCGGGCGCGACGGGAAGGTAGTCGACCGTCGGGGAAGACCAAGAGCAGCAACGGGATGAGGCCATAGGCGACCGCGGGCGACCACTGGTTCAGCCACACCATCGGGCTGTACCGGCTGAAACTGGCACTGAAGACGACCACTGCACTTGCGATGGCAATGCCGACGAAGAGCTTTCCCACCGAGTTGTCCGGCTGGCGAGGCACGATCATGCTTCCGAGCACGGTGAACGCGAGAGCCGCCCAGACATTGAAGGTGTACAGGTCGGCAGGCCCAGAATCGGTGCCGAGCACATTGCCGAACAAGGCGGCGAGCAGAAGGCCCGCACACAGCGTCAGTCCCACGCTCGCTGCCCTACCACCGGCGGCCGATTCTCGGCCGCCGGTGGTCGTTCCCCGCCGAGATCTCTGGAAGATCATGTTGTCCGACAGAAGTCTAGCGGCGAGTCGCAGGCCTGACCCGGGTCGGTACCGGGCGATCCCGGTGGGCCTTCTCAAGGGGTCCGCCGGCCGCGGGAACAGGTCAAGCACCGGACGGGACGGTGTGAGTCGGAGGGGGTTCGATTCAGTGGCTGAAGGTGTTGTGCCAAAAGCCGCGTTTGTCGTCCTCACCGTGATTCGCCGGGTCAGCCGGGCTTCCGTCATGTCTCAGGACCTCAGCAAGCTTCCAGGCGAACACCTCGAAGCTGGGCGTCTTCCCGAATGGCAGGCGCAAGACGGAACTGTCGCGCGGGGCATCTTCCGGCTTCGGATGCTGGGCCAGTTTCGACTCCACGAACTTCGCTCGGATACCCACCCGGCTCCGAATGGCTGCCTTCTGAGCCGGCGTTCCGTCGACGACGAGGTCGTCAACCTTTTTCTCGCCTGGGACAAGAACCGGCGAGAGTGACCGGCCCTTGGCGTCGAAGTACTCCCACTCGTCACCAGGCGCCAACTTGGAATGCCTGTCATTCGCGTGTCCGAGAGCCTCAGAAATGGTGAAGAACGCGCCGACTTTGTTCTCCTTCCGGCTGATCAGGATGATTGGTGCGTACGGCTTGGCCATGACCTGTCCTCCTCCTGTGCAGGGTGCGGCCGATACGGCTTGACGATGGGATCGGTCGCCGGGAAATCGAGTGTAAGCCGACCTGACGTCCCGGCGCCCATGGGCAAGTGTCCCGATTTCGCCCGGTCGCCGTAGACCTGGGCGGGACTCGTGTGACCCGCGAACTCGGGCACCGGCGTGACGCTTGCCCATGGATCCCGGGACAAGGGCTGTGTGAGCGTCCAGAGCGTAAAGCGGCACGGCCACACGGGACCGGTCGCCAATGAGCGCTCCGCCCGGACCAGGGCGCGCGGTAGGGAAAGGACTGGGTGCCCAAGTGAGCACGACGATGCTCCCCTGCTGGGAGATGAAGGCCGACCAAATCGACCTGCTTGCGGCTGCGGCCCGATCCGAGGCGGACGCATGGCGAATCTTGATGGCGCGACACGGCAAGAGGATCTCTGCGGTCACCCGACGGTTCGGCCTCCGGGAGGCCGATGCCGCCGACGTGTCCCAGACGGTATGGCTGCGGCTGTTCGAGCACATTGGCGACATTCGAGACCCTGGCGGGCTCGGGAGCTGGCTGGCCACGACAACCCGTCATGAGTGTCTCCGGCTCTGGCGCCAGAAGGCCTGGACAAGCCCACCCACGAACCCGGGCGTACTCGAGCAGCTCATTGATGATGCCGACGGCGACGCCCTGCGGAGAGTCGAGACTCGAGGCCACGACGAGCAGCTCCGCGCCCTGGTGGCGACCCTGCCCGCCCGGCACCAGGCGCTGCTGGGTCTTCTGATGTCGGAGCCCGATCGGGGCTATGGCGGGGTGGCTGAGGACCTCGGCATTCCTGTCGGATCCATCGGCCCGACGCGTCAGCGCTGTCTCCGGGCCCTCCAGGCGAAATGTGTGGCCGCCGGCATCGGACTCGGCTGAGAACGACGATTGATGCGCCAGACGATCTCGGCCGAGGGACCTGACGGGACGGTAGGTTCTTCGGGGGTTGCAGCACACGCGAAGCTATGGGTCTTTGCTGGACGGCCTTCATGTGGGTACGAAAGGAGCACCCGACGTGATTGCAATCGGCGGTGGTGGGGGGAGAGAGAATCGACACCGATGCTCGCTTCTTTGGCAGCAAAGCGGGTGTCCTGATGCCCCCTGAAAACAAGAATGAAGCCCTCACCCCCCTTCTCGTGGGTGGAGGTCGGCGCTTACCTCGGCTGCTCTTCGTCACACGCCCTGACGCCTTGGCGCGCTCGATCAACGATCCGGTCCAGGCGGCCATAGTCCTGAAGGCGCTCCGGGCGGCCGGAACGTTGCTCGAGCTGCCTCCGAACCCCGCAAACTCCGACGCCGCTGACGCCGCTGTCGCTGCCGTCCGAGCGAAGCTCACCCAAGGATCATTTGCCGGTGTCGTGCTGGTTGGAGGCTACGACGTGGTCCCATCCATGCGGGTCGACGTCCTGTCCTCCTCGTCGCGCGTAGCCCGAAAAAAGGAAGACCCGACCGACAGGTTCACGGTTTGGAACGATGATGCCTACACGAACCTCGAGCTTCCGGTGTCGCGCGTGCCCGATGGCCACTCGGCAGCCTTGCTGCGCGCCAGTCTGGGCGCTGATCGTCACGCCCAGCCCACACCGCGGTTCGGAGTTCGCAACGCCAGGCGGGCGTACGCAGACACGCTGTACAACTCACTGTCGGGCAGCACCAGGATGAAGAAGTGCGCGCCCAGATGCATTGGCGCACGCGAGGCCAAGGGAGATCTCGTCTACCTTCTGCTCCACGGCGAACCGAGCAACGTCCGGGAATTCTTCGGTGAAGCAGAGGACAAGGACGAAACCTTTCGCCCGGTCGGCTTCAGTGTCAAATCGGTGCCATCGACCTGCGGGGCAGTCGTTTTCAGCGGCTGTTGTTGGGGGGCTCTCACGGTCACGAGTCCGGCCGGCGACGTGAACGATGGGGATGCCCTGGAGATCAGAACAGAGGATGAATCGGTGGCCTTGACCTTTCTGAGGAAGGGCGCGATCGCCTTCATCGGGTGTACCGCCCTGCATTTTTCTCCGGAAGAGGCCCCACACAACTATTTCGGGCAACCGATGCACGAAGCATTCTTTTCCGAATATCTGGCCGGACGCCCTCCGGCTCAGGCACTCTTCGAGGCGAAGAAGAGGTACGCCGCAGGCATACCGCACGGTCGGCATGGCGCTCGGAATGTAGCGATCGAGCAGAAGACATTGGCCGAGTTCACCTGCCTCGGCCTGGGGTGGTGAGGGGAGCCATGGCGAAGTTGTCCCAAGAGGACCTCGCCGCGATCATCGCTCTGGAGCGTTCCCACATGCGGATCGCACTCCCTCAGGAGTTGGACAGATCGCGGCGCTCTCATTCGCCGGAGGTCATCGACGATCCTTCACCCGTCCCACCTCCGCCGCACGGTCACGGCCCGCACGCCGACCCGATCTTCCCCATCCCCGATGCGCCTCCACCCGTCGCTCCTACCAGCCGTGTCTGGACACCTGCTCAAGTCAGCACGGAACAGTGGTGGCTGCGGGCGTTCGAGGACCATGGCGAAGGTGAGGGCGACGGAGGTGACGACGAGCATGTGGATGAGGACGAGATCGTCCCACTCGTTCCGATCGACCAGGACGTCGACGGTGAAGGTCCTCCCGCGTATCCGCCTTACATGGTTGTCGTCTCCGGGTCAGGGCGGACGATCATCGGCTCCCAGGGCTGAGCCGGGCCAGGAACGTCGCCCGGGGATACCCGGTAGCAGGTGGCGCTCGGCTGGCGGCCGGTAGAGCTGGCCACAACCGCGGGCTCGGTCAGGAGCAGGATCCCTGGTTGCCGGCTCGGTCGGTGATCACATAGGCCACCTGAGCCGGCGTCCCCTGGACGGCCTTGTAGGCGGTGACGACCACCGGGTCAGTGGTGCCCACGGGGAGTGGTGAGGGCACCATGGTCACCGGGGTGACGATGTTCACCGCGGTGGTCACCTGGATGCTGGCGATGCCGGAGCTCGTATCCCGGGCGCTGACCTGCACGAACTTGCGGCCCAGGCCGTCGATGGCGATTTGGGTGATGGAGCAGATCGGAGCGACGGTCTCCTTGGTCAGACGGACATTGCAGCTCGTGTACGGCCCGGTGGGCGGGCTGCTGCTCTGCCGTCCGGCCACCACCACGTTCACGAGCGCTCCTTGAGAGCCGAAGATCGAGGTCCACTGGGCCGTCGTGGGGGTGAAGCTGGTGGTCGCCTGCTCGGCGGATTGGACGAGCAGGGTGCCAAAGGTGGCGTTGTAGAACCTCACGATGAACCTGTCGTTGCGGAAGGCGGGGCCGCCGCCCTGCGGGCTCCAGGTGATGGTCGGGGGCGCGCCGGCCACCGCCGCCGAGTTGTCGGCCGGTGCCGTGATCCTCGGCGCGACCGCATGTTCGGTGACGATGCAGCCCATGTTGGCCACGGTCGAGGCCGGCTTACCGGCCACCAGCGCCGCATACCCAGCCGACAGCGTGTCCGTGGCGGAGGCCTTGAGCGGAGCGAAGACGGCGGAGTCGCCAAGCGCGACTCCCCGCGTGTCGCCGGTGTCGGCGGGCGTGTCGAAGATGTCCCACAGGATCCGCTGCACGCTCAGCTCGTTGTCCTCGCCGAGGCCGGTGCCACCCGATGGACCTTCGAGGTCGTAGTCGAGGCTGGAGTCCTCGGTGTCGGTGTAGCGGGTGTCGCCGACGTTGGGGATGTTGAAGGCGGCCGTGCCCATGATCCCTTGGAGGCTCGTGCCGAAGTAGGTGGGGAACCCCTCGCCCCATGCCAGCCGGGTGCCGAGGTCCTTGTTCCGGCCCGGTGTCTCGGAGAGGTTCTGGGACGAGGAATGGTTCCCCCCGGGGTTGTCCTCGATGTTCTGGTCACTCATGAAGTAATGCCCGAACTCGTGGAGGGTGACGTCCCAGTCGAAGCGGTCGAGCTGGAGGATGTGGAGCTGCGTGCCGTCGAAGTACGACGTGAAGTCGGGCGTCGGGAAGTCGACGACGATGCTGGGCAGGGCGCCGCCGGCGAGGGTGGCGGCGTAGGCGACGGTCGTCACGAGGGCGTCGTGGACCGCGAAGGCGGTGTTGTTGTCGGCGACATTGTTGGCGGTGAGGTTCACCGTGAGCACGGCGCCGTCGGCCACGTCGTTGTTCACCG
This sequence comes from uncultured Acidimicrobiia bacterium, assembly GCA_963829165.1. Classification (GTDB taxonomy): domain Bacteria; phylum Actinomycetota; class Acidimicrobiia; order Acidimicrobiales; family AC-14; genus JAXDMK01. The sequence goes on from CAWHIC010000004.1 coordinate 82,227, forward strand.
ACGAGTCGATGCGCTGGGTGCCCGTCGAGCCCTGGATGTCGAACCCGGAGCTCATGGCCAACACCCGGATGAAGATGTCGCGGCCCGCCTCGCCGGCGGTGCCGTCGTCGTTGTCCACCGTGGCCGTGAAGTTGCCGGCGGCGTTGGTGTTCACGGTGGTGACAAGCACCGAGCCAACGGACTCGGCGTCGCGTATCTCCACCGGGGCGAGGCGCACCGGATGGGTGTTGCCGGCACTGTCGGTGTATCGCACCTGCCCCGAGATGCTCACCGTGCCCCCCGGCGACTGGGCGACGGCGGGACCGGCAGGGGCTATCGCCGTCTTGGCCGCGGCGCTGCCGCCCAGTAGCCGGTCGAGCTCGGCGGCGTACACGTCGGGAGGCAGGACGCCGCGGGCCGACGACAGGGAGCGGATAGCGGCGTCGAGGGAGCCACTGGTGCTCTGGAACACGTTGCTGCCCCGGGTGGCCAACCACAGCGTGACCGCGCGGGTGATCAGCGGTTTCCCGGCGCGGTCGAGGGCGCTGACGCTGGCCCGCACCATGCCCGCGCCTGGTCCCGTCACGACGAACGGGATCGGCACGGTCGATGATTGGCCGGCGCCGGGCGGCTGCAGGGTCTGGGACGAGGGCCCGTCGAAGCGCACTGGCCCACGGGTGGTGACGGCGATCGTCAGCCCGGAGACGCCGACTTCCGGCGTGACCCGCAGCGACGCCGTGGATTGCCCTCCGGTGGTAGGTGTGCCCGGGGCGGTGAGCATCGCCAGCGCGAGCCCTCCCGTCAGCTTGTCGAACACATCGCCGCCGGGGACGGCGGACGCGGTTGGCGATGCGACAGCCGGGCCCGGGCCGGCGACGACCACCCCCGACAGGCCCAGCATCCCCAACGAGAGCAACAGCTTCGATGCCGTCAACCGCCTGGCAACTATCCTCATCAGTGTTCCCGTCACGAAAGGGCCACGCCGGTCGGATTCTACATACGAGGCCAACCACCTCGAAGGAGCGAAGGTCCGGCGAGCGCCCGTGTCCGCCGCTCACCTCTCCTGCCCCCCCTGGCCCGTATCACCGTGACGAGCCTTGCCAAGGTTGGGTCGCGGTTCGAATCCCGTCGTCCGCTCCAGGAGTACCCGCGTCACGCACAGGAAGCCGGGCTCAGCGGGTCTGTCCGCCCTTGGGCAGCACGGCGCCGGACGGAGCGCACGTCACGGTGAGGGCCTTCGGATCGGTGCCCGGCGCATAGGCCGCGGCGCAGTCCTCGCCGCCGGTCGCAGTGGCAGTGATCCGGTACTCGACATCTTCGAAAAGCTCGGCCCGGTCGTGCTTGTCGTCCTCGCCGTCGACCACGACCGTCACGCTGACGGCAGGCTGCCCGCCGACGGGGTCGAAGACGACCTCGGTCCGCTCGCTCGTCCTGGCCTCCCCACCGTCGGTCGCCAGTTGGGCGGGGTGCACGTGGACGATCCGGGTGGGCGTGTCCTTCAGGTGGTTCGGCATCACCCATCCGAAGGCGAGCACCACGGCCAGGCCGAGGACGGTCGCCGCGACCAGCCAGCCGACGCCGGTCAGATCTTCGTCGGGATCGCCGGCCAGGTAGTGGCCGGTCGCCGAGGACTGCCGCGACGACGCGAAACGCCCCTCCAACCACATGACGATGACGACGAGGCCCAGCGCCACGACCAATCCCTGCAGGTGGGAGGAGTCCCGGCTCCCGCCGAACACCCCGTCCCGGAACCCCTCGGGAACGAAGTCCGAGACCTTGCCCAGCAGCGACCGGAGGAAGGGCAGCCGGTGGGCGGCGATCCGGCCGAGCTCGTCCATCTCGCTCCAATGCCAGATGATGGCGAACATCCCGAGGATGGCGGTGAGGGACTGCTCGGCCAGCACCCTCACGCCACGGCGGCGCCGCAGCTCCCGGGCCCGGTCGGCGTTGTCCGTCGGCCGGCGGGGTCGCTCCGTCTTCGACGGGGGGACCTTCTTGGCCCGGGCCGCGATCTCGCCCACCCAGCGGCTGACCACGTCCTCGGGGTTGTCCCGGTAGGTGACGTGGTCGCGCCACGGCTGGTGGACGTTCGACACCCGACACGACACGAACTCGTCGGTCAGGCCCGGAGGCTGGAGGGCGGCGGGACCGCAGGGATCGGGGGAGCAGGGGCAGGCCACGCTCAGGGGCCCGTTCGGCACCGGATCCCACGGGGCCCACAGGTCGACCCAACGCAGATGGGTCGACTGCGGCGCCCGCAGGCCGAGGCACACCTCCTTCGGCGGCCGGGGCTTCTGGCCCTCGGCCGAAGGGTGGTCATCCGTCGGCGTGGTCGCTCTCGATCGGATGGTGACCCTGTCGTCCGCGCTTTCGTCCGCGCTGTCGTCGCCGGCGCGCTCGTCGCGGGCGATCTTCAGGCGGGCGATCCTGAGGCGGGCGAGCAGGGAGTGGCCGGCCTTGGCGTCGGCGAGCACGTCTCGAACGGCGTTGCCGCGCCCGTCCTGCTTGCGGGCGCGCCTGGCGGCGGCGCCGCAACGGCTCTGCCTCTCCTGGCGTTGGGTGGCGACGAACGAGGCCACGACCAGGATGAACGACGCCGCGGCCGTGGCCCGCGACACCGCGTCGATTGAGTCGGCCGCCACCCGGCCCAGGGTGAAGGCGAACAGCAGCAGCCCGAAGAGGCCGGCGAAGCCCTGAAGTCGCAGCCACGCCGGTTTGGCATCCCGCAGTCGGCGCTCGAAGACCTGGACAGGGATGATCGCCTCGCCGTAGGTGACGAGGGTGACCTCCCGCCCGCCGATCGCGGCTTGGACCCCCGCATCGCGGTTGAAGGCGCGGTAGGCGAGCGCCGAGCCTTCGGAGTGGGCGACGAGGACGAGGGGCTTGCCGGCCATCCCCGGCACCTCGACCACGCCCCGCACGGCGCGGGCCAGGGCGTCGAACATCAGCTGTTCGCGGCGGGCGGAGGAGATGAGGGCGTAGACGTCGCCGATGTTCCCCGCGACCGACACCTGGATCTCCCGGGCCTTCTTCGACACCCCGCCCGGCAGGAGCCCGACGAGCCACAGGACGAGGACCCCGGCCGAAGCCAGCCCCGCCAGCGGGTAGATGACGAGCAGGCTCATGGCGACGACGAGGCTGCCGAACCGCTTCCCCTTTCCACCCACGGCCACGTGGAGCCCCGTGGCCAAGGCGGCGGCGACGGCCGGCGCCCAGCCGATCGAACCGTCGTGCCCACTCATGGTGTGGTGGAGGTACCAGCCGATGGACCCCGCCAGGAAGCCGCCGAAGACCACGTGCACCGCGTCGACATGGAAGCGACGCCAGAGCCGGACCACGAACAGGTACACGAACCAGGACGCGACGTCGACCAACCAGCGGGTGACCTCGTTGCGGTCGGGGACGTCGAACGCGTCGGCCCACCACGCCTCGCCGATCAGCCAGCTCTGGCCGGGCGTGGCGGAGTCGAACGGCGGCGTGTGGAGCCGGACGAGCTTGTCGTCCCCCGGGTTGGACTGATGGATCCGGGGGCCGGTGGCCCGCTCCGCCGGGGTCCGGAACGCCTCCAGGTAGGAGACCACCGAGTCGACCCAGTGTCGGAGCTCGGAGCCCTCGGCCTGGGTGCCGATGCCGTGGACGATGAGCACTCCGACGTCGGGAGTGAACTCAGCCATGGAGCTGCTGCCCGCCACGCACGGGCCGAGCGTACGACGAGTTCGAATTCCGTGCCGCGTCAACGGCCGCGGCCGAGCTCCGAGCGCGCAACAGGCCCCCTCACCATTGAGGGGGCCTGTTGCCGAGCGAAAACCGAGGAGGACTTAGAAGTTGCGCAGCACCACGTTGGAGGCGTCGACGCTGGTGATGCCGGTGCGGATGTCGAAGAAGGTGACGTAGGCGTACAGCTCGTCCTGGCCGGGGCGGTCCTCGTTGAGGTCGTCGCCGTCACGGGTGACCGACACCCGGAAGTCCAGCCCGGTGGCCGACGTGGAGCAGGTCATGGTGGCCTCGGCGTACTCCGACGCCCGCACCAGCAGGTCGTCGCCGCCCCGGAAGGCGGAGTCCTGGCCATAGAGCTCGACGTCGACCGGGTCGCCGGTGTGGGCGCAGGCGGCTTGGGCATCGGCCTGGCTCATCTCGATGTGCCCGTTCACGGTCAGGATGTAGTCGTTGTTGACGAGTGCGGTCACGCCGAGGGTCGTCGAGATGAAGGGCGTGGCCGAGGCGGATGAGGCGCCGATGCCGACGGCGAGGCCGGTGGCGGCGACGAGAGCGGAAGCGAAGCGGCGGATCGAGGTGTTCATTGGAGTCCCTCCGAGGGGAGCGGGGATCGCTTGGTTGATCCCGATGACCACACTCTGAAGCGGAGGCCCCCCGGCGACATCGGGGGAAACTCGGTACCCCTACCCTGATCCCGGTCCCCGAGGGTGACGGGCCAGCAGGGTCGTCAGCCGGGCCCGCGACGACACGCCCAGCTTGGTGAAGATGTGGGAGAGGTGGCTCTCCACCGTCTTCTCGCTGAGGTAGAGGGCGCTGGCGATCTCCCGGTTGGTGTTGCCGGCGGCCACCAGCCCCGCCACCTCCAGCTCCCGGGCCGTCAGCGAAGTCACCCCCGCGCTGTCCTTGGGGCCATTCGCCGACCGCACCCGGCGGCCGAGGCGCTCCAACTCCCGGACGGCCTCGGCCCGGTACGAGGGAGCGCCACAAGCAGCCAGATCCCGCTCCGCCCTCTCCAGCTCGGCCACCGCCCGCTCCCGCTCGCCGGCCAAGGCCAGCGCCCGTCCGGCCAGCACCCGCGAGCGCGCCGCCTCGATGGGGGCAGACGCCCGCTCGCAGTCGGCGGCCGCGGCCAGGGCCAGCTCCGCGGCCCGGGCGTGCTCGCCGGTCTCGATGAGGACCACCGCCTGAGCTCGCCGGGCGGCGGATCGGGCCACGTCGAGGGTGAGTCCGGCTGCTACCGCCACCGCCCGCTCGGCCCAGGCCATCGCCTCCGCTCGTCGGCCCAGGGCCAGCTCGGCCCGCGTGAGCAGCTCGTAGCACGTGCAGCGGACGCCCGAGCCGACGAGGGGCAGGTCGGGCCCGCCTCCCGACTTCAGCACCTCGGCCCGGCATCGCTCCGGCTCCCCCGCCTCCAGGAGAGTGGCGCCGAATACCCATCCGCCGGTGGCGGAGATGACGTTGTGGTCGACGGTGCTCCCGACGGCCATGCACTCCTCACCCGATCGCAGGGCGAGGACGTGGTCGCCGGCGGCGGTGGCGGCGAGCGCCCGCACCCACAGGGCCCACGACAGCGACTGGGGGTTGACTGCCAGCCGGGCCGCGTCCTCCGCCACCTCGGCCAGTTCGCACGCCTCCGCGCACCGGCCCCGGGCGACCAGGGCGTAGACGCGTCCCAGCATGATCGGGACGAGGAGGTGGCCCTGCCCCGACGACTGCGACAGGGCGATGCCCCGCTCCGTGTGGCGCAGGGAGGCCTCGTAACGCTCCATGAAGTTCTCCGCCCAGCACAGGTAGTAGGTGGCGTCGAGCTGAGCCGCCAGCCCGGCGTCGGTCAGCCGGTCGACGATGGCCGCCGCCCGGTCGAGGTGGGCGGCGGCCTCGACGGTGGCGCCGAGGATGTACTTGGCGAAGCCGAGAAGGGACAGGGCGGCCGCCTCCAGCGGTGCGACCCCTATGGCGGCCGCGTCCGCCGCCGCGGTCGATGCCCACGCGGCCATGGCGGGGAAGTCGAACGTGTAGATGGCGTCGACCGCCAGCTCCAGCTTGAGGGTGGCTGCCTCTGGCGATCCCTGGTCGGCCAGCTCGCCCAGGGCCGACGTGAGCCGGCCGTGAGCGTCGCGATGGCGTCCGAGCAGGTGCTCGAGGGCGGCGCACGATGCGATCAACCGCACCCGCACCGCGGCCATGGCCGGCGGGAGGAGGTCGACCGCGTCGAGGAGCGTGGCCCGGGCGTCGGCCAGCAGCCCGGCCGACACCAGGCTGGTGGCGGTGGCCACGAGGAGCCCCAGGCGACGCTCGATCTGGTCGTGAGGCAGGAGGCGCAGTGCGGCCTGGTACCAGCGGGCGGCGGTAGCCGGAGCTCGGGGGGCGGCGGCCGCTCCCGCCTCCTGCAGCAGGTCGATGGCGGCGACGTCGCCGGGCCGGGCCGAGCGCTCCACGTGGTGGGCCCGCACCTGGGGCGACGCCCCTTGCCGCTCCAGAACCTCGGCCAGGCGGGCGTGGGCGGTGAGCCGCCAGCCGGGCCCGGCCGCCTGGTAGACCCCGTGGCGCACGATGGGGTGGCGGAACCGGAAGTGCCGGGGCACCGCCGTGGGCCGGACCAGGTCGAGGCGCACCAGCTCGTCGAGGAGGTCGAGGGCCTGGGCCTCGTCCATGCCCGCCGCGGCCGCGGCCAGTTCCGGCTCGAAGGGCTCGCCCGACACCGCCGCCCCCGCCAGCAGGCTGCGGGCGGGCGCCGACAGGGCTTCCAGCTCCGCCTCGAGAGCGGCCCGCACCGCCGCCGGCACGGCCAGATCGCCCAGGTCGTAGACCCCGGTGGACCCGGCCATTCGGCCCGCCCGCACCAGTTGTTGCAGGTAGAAGGGGTTGCCGCCACTCTCCTGGTACACCCTGGGGTCGGTGGGCGCGCCGATCATGCGGTGGGCGTCGTCGGGCGAAAGGGGGCCGAGCGCGAGCCGGTGGACGGAGCCGTCGCGGGCCGCCTGCTCGAGGGCGGTGGCGAGACGGGGCGACGTCCCCACCGGCCTCATGGCCAGGGCCAGGAGGACGGGACCGGCGGGCCGGTGGGCCACCAGATGGCAGAGGAGCTCGGTGGAGGCGGCGTCGGCCCAGTGGACGTCGTCGAGAACGAGGACCACCGGCCGCCGCCCGCTCAGCCCGTCGAGGAGACCCCGCACCGCTCGGTGGGCCCGATAGCGCTCCTCCTGGAGGCCGGTGTCGGCGCCCGCGGCCAGGTGGCCGAGCGACGGAAAGATCCCGCCCAGCTCGGCGGGCAGGGGCAGGCCTGGCCCGCCGCCGCCCCCTCCGTTGTCGTTGTCGGTGAGCGACGCCAAGTAGTCGTCGAGGGCGGCCACGAACAGTCCGAACGGCAGGTCCCGTTCGAACTCAGCCGCCCGTCCGACCAGGACGAGGTGGCGCCGGGCCTGGGCCTGGGCGTGCAGCTCGGCCAGCAGGCGGGTCTTGCCGATACCGGGTTCGCCGACCAGGTAGAGCATGGCCGACGTGCCCTCGTCGAGGGCCGCCAGCGCCCGGCCCAGCGTCTCCAGCTCCGCCCGCCGCCCGACGATCTGCGTTCCCTCAGCCATCTTCGGCCACCCAGCGTCTCGGTCCACGTTTGAACGTCAGGGCCGGGCTCCAGGGTTTCCCTGATGCGCCGGCTCCGCGGGGCGGTCATTCTACGGTCATGCGTACCTATGTCTTGTGCCATAGCCACGACGCCCGGGAGTGCCCGGTGGCCTTCGCGGCATGGAACGGCTTCGACAGCCCGCTGCGCCAGCAGCCGGTCCTGGCGTCGTGCGAATGGGGAGGCCACAGCCTGTGGTGGACGGTCGACGCGGCCGACGAGTCGGCCGCGCTGGCCCAGCTACCGGGCTACGTCGCCCGTCGGACGGTGGCGGTCGAGGTACGGGTGGTGGTAGTCCCGTGAGCGACCCGAGCCCCGACACCCCGACCGCCGACACCCGGCTCACGCCGGTCACCGCCCCCGCCCGCCGCCTGCTCCTGGCCGGCACCGTCCTCGTGCTGGCCGCGGGACTCGACCTGTTCGTCCTCACCGAGCGCACCGACGACTTCTTCGCCTGGACGATCGCCTCTCCCCTCACCGCCGCCTTCCTCGGCGCCGGCTACCTGGCCGCGGCCTGTCTCGACGGCATGTCGGCCCGGGAGCGGCTGTGGGCGGTGGCCCGGGTGCCACTGCCAGCGGTGCTCGTCTTCACCACCACCACCCTCGTCGTCACGCTCGTCCACCTGGATGTCTTCCACATGGACTCGTTCTTCGGGTGGGCCTGGCTGGTCACCTATGCCCTGCTACCACCGTCGGTGCTCGCCGTGCTCATCCACCAGCGCCGGGTGGGCGGCGGCGATCCGCCCGTCCGGGCGCCCCTGCCCAGCTGGCTGCGGACCGTGACGTCGGTGCTGGCCATCGCCATCACCTTGCTGGGCGCGGCGCTCGTCCTCATCCCCTCCGACGCGGTGAGGTGGTGGCCGTGGACCCTCACCGTCCTGACCAGCCGGGCTGTGGGCGCGTGGCTGGTGATCGTCGGCCTCACCGCGGGCCAGGCCGCCTGGGAGAACGACTGGACCCGCCTCCGCCCGTTGAGCATCACCTACGTGGTGCTGGGCGTGCTCCAGTTGGTGGCCGTCGCCCGCTACCCGGACGAGATTGACTGGTCGACGCCAGCCGCGTGGCTCTATCTGGTCGTACTCGGCGCGCTCGTTGTCTTCGGCGCCGCCGGCTGGCGCGCGTCGAGGGCGCACGCCGCGCCCACATGACCGTTCTTGCCTGTGAGGTCAGAATCCATCAATAACCTCCAGCCCGGTCCCAGTGGCCCGGTCCTGATCTCTCAGCCGGGGGCCTTCACCCAGGGGTGGAAGGCGTTCTTGACCCCCCGCATCGTGGCCCGCAGGTGCGGATAGTGGCGGAGGAGCACTGTGACCATGGTGTTCTCGTCGATCCACTCGAGGCCGGCCTTGGTGTACACCTCGGGCGTGTAGTCGTCGGTGAAGAACCGGTCGCTGTTGAGCCGGCGGGACGCCATCAGCACGAAGATCCGGAAGGCGGTGTCGCTGAAGGCGAAGCCCTTGGGCAGCTTCTCGGCGAACATGCCCGGGGTGACGTCGAGCTTCTCGATGTCGCCGTCGTAGAGCTGGTGAAGCTCCTCGGCCCACACCGGGTTGTCGGTGAGATCGTGGAAGTCCTTGGCCGGCGGCATGTGCAGGAGACGCCGGAAGTCGTTGTAGCGGGGGACGCCCAGCTCCCGCGACCGCACGATGTCGAGGGCGGCCATGTCGAGCATCTTGCCGTCGGGGCGGATGAACTCCTGGAGGAACCGGGGGAAGTTGTGCAGGCAGACGACGCCCGGGTGGAGCTGGCCGAACGAGTAGAAGAGGTCGGTCATCGACACCCGGTCGAGCGTGTCGATGGCGCCCTTGCCGGCCAGGCTGCGCAGGGTGGCATCCTCCAGCAGGGAGTGGTCGGACGCCGAGCGCAGCGGGTAGTCGTCGGGGATCAGCGGGTGCATCCGGTAGACGGCGACGAATTCCTCGGTGAGGCAGTAGGGCACGTTGTAGTGCTGCACCTCGGAGCCGGGGATGCCGCTGATCACCTCGCTCTTGCTGACCCGTCCGAACAGCTTGTGGACCCGCTCGCCCAGCAGCCCCCACCAGTTGGTGCGCAGGGCGAGCACGGTTGTGGGGTGGCTGATGACGGCGGTGGTCCACTCGACGGTGTGGATCTTGGCCACCAGGGCGGCGTTGATCAGCCGGGCGTGCTCGAAGATCTCGTCGTCGGTGAGGGCCGGATAGCGCGTCTTGAGGTGGTCGCAGATGGAGTTGTGCTCGAGGGTGAACAGGTTCTGGAGCATGGCCAGGCCCAGCCAGAAGCCGGGGACCAGGGCCGGGTCGAGGTCGGGATCGGTGGGGTAGGGGATGAGCCCGGTCTGGGTCACGTGGAGCTTGCCGTCGACGCGGGTGCGCACCATGTCGCGGTAGGGCTTGGTGCTGCCGTAGATGCTCGACAGGTCCCACCAGTGGGTCTCGGTGTTGGCGTAGCTGGGCGGTAGCTCGCTCGGCCCCGGGGGACGGGTGGGGTCGGGGCGGGTCCGGGGGATCGTCATCGGTCCGGGGACGGGCTGCTTGTTGGTCGGCCACTCGTCGTCGGGGGCCAGCGGGATCTCGATGGGGTTGTCGTTCGGGCTCTTGCCGTGGCTGAACCAGTCCCGGATCTGGAACTGGAGCCAGCTGGCGGCGAGGGCGTTGCAGGAGGTGGCGGCGATGAGCCCGCCATCGCGCGTCATCACCGTCCGGCTGATCTCCCGGGGACTGGGCGTGAGGAGGTCGGCGCCACCCTCGGGGAAGGTGTTCTCGATGGGGACGTTGCGCCCGAACCGTGACCCGCTCATGCCCATGGCCGGGTTCTCGAGGTCGTTGTAGGTGCCGTCAGCGGTGCGCTTGGTGAGCACGTGGGGCTCGTAGGGGTCGATGGGCGGGGTGTCGACCGCGGGCTGGCCGGTGGTGTCGAACAGGTTGTGCCGGCGCAGGACGTCGCGGACCCCGATCAGCACCGGGATGCTGAGGAAGATGGGCAGCTTGTCCCATCCCACCTTGTGGTCGACCTTGGTGGCGATCTTGTCCCACGTGTTCCACACGAAGTTGTCGTGGAAGGCGCCCGGCACCGACGGCTGCTGGGACTTGGCCTTGCGCTTCTTGAACCACATCGCCACCGGGAAGCCGACGGCCGCCGTCTTGGACACCCGCTTGAACAGTCGCTTCATGTGTCGTTCCTCCTAGTGCGAGGCCAGCGGGCCGGCTTCGGGGACCTGCCGAGGTGCGGCCGCCTCCTGCATGAGCGAGACCGTGTACTTCTTGGTCATGATCCACGTAGCCAGGACGAGGGCGAGGTTGAAGCCGATCACCACCCCATATTCCCAGCGCTGGGCGACATAGGTGGGCACGGAGTCGTCGGGAACCTTGGCGAAGAGGATCTGCTCCTTGATGACGACCAGGGCGGTGAGGCCGTAGAGCGTGGCGATCACGGCCCAGTTCAGGGTGGGCGCCCACGGCCGGGCCGCCTTCTTCTCGGGGGTGTTGTAGAGCTTCTGCAGCATCCGCCGGGGGCCGACGTCGAGGTAGCGGTAGGCCACGATCCACCAGAGCAGCACGTAGTAGCGGAACCAGCTCACGACCATGGCCGCGAACACCACGTGCAGGGTGTATTCGAAGAAGTTGCGGAAGACGACCCACTTCCCGATGAGCTTGCCGAACGACTGCGGGTTGCGGTTGAGGTAGGTGGCCAGGGGGAGCGACGACGACAGGAGCGCGATCCGCCCGCCCCAGTACCAGAGGGTGCTCTTGTGGGAGATGGCCAGGGGTCCCACGATGAACAGGTCGGCCGACACGATGATGATGTGGAGGATGAACAGGCGGATGGCGTGCTGGTTGGAGAAGAGGGGGTTGAGGAGCTCCTGCGGCCGCTTCAAGCCCTGGTAGATCTGCCGGGCGCCGACGCTGAACCCCCACGCCAGCAGCCCGCCGTAGATGATGGTGATGAGAAGCTTCACTGAGCTCCCTTCACTGGGCCCACGATCATTGGGTCGAACCGGGCCGCTGCCGTCGGCGGAAGGCGATGCTCATGGGTCATAGCCGGGGACCTCGCCTCCTCTGCTGGACTGGTCGCCAATGTACAGCCGGGGCTTCGTGGGCGGCGGTTCGTTACGGGTTGGCGGCCGACGCCCGGGCCTGGATGAGGTGGTAGAGCAGGATGAGCTGGGTGAGGGCGAGGGGCTCGTCCCGGGTGTCGGAATCGATGCGGCCGAGCGAGTCGGGGACGGGGTGGTCCGTGTCGAGCTCATCCCAGATGGCGTTCTCGACCCGCCGGGTGTCCTCCCGGTCGGCGTAGGAGTGGATGTGGACGGAGTCGACCGGCTTGCCATCCTCGTCCCGCCTGATCTTGAGGTGCATGGCGTCGCGGCGGTCGCCGCCGAGGATGTTCGACAGGTCGGGGTGGCTGATCGTGGGCCGGAGCAGGAGGTAGGCGCTGAGGGGGTCGGCGGGCGTCTCGCCCCGCTCCTCGATGGGCGCGAACCGCACCACGATGTCGGCGTGGGCCCGCTGGGGGCGGATGAACTCGGCTGACTCGGGCTCGCGCTTCTCGAGCTCGGCCCGGACCTGCTCCTCGGTGTAACCCCGCTTCTTGGTGTCCCGGCCGAGCTTCCAGGCGATGCGGATGTCCTCGGGCGGGTCGAGGTAGACGGTGATGTCGAAGCACGCCCTCGCCAGCCGGGTGTGGAGGGGGAGGAGGCCCTCGACGATCACGAAGTCACGGGGCTCGACGTATTCGGGACGGTCGAGCTGGCCGGTGTCGTGGTTGTAGACCGGCTTGAGGATGGCCTGGCCGAGGGCGAGGTGCTGGAGGTGCTGCTCCATGATGTCGATGTAGTTGCACCGGGGGTGGAGCGGGGTGAACGGGAGCGACTTGCGCTCCTCCCGGTCGTAGCGGTGGTAGTCGTCCGCCCCGATGGAGGTGATCCGGTCGGCCCCGAGCGCTTGGACGAGGCCCGCGGTGAGGGTGGTCTTGCCCGTCCCACTGTCGCCCGCGATCGCCAACAGGATGGGCCGGGCCTTGACGGCTTCGCCCGGCACCTGCCGACCGATGTTCACCTGCTTGTCGCTCATGGCCTACCTCCGTTGCCCTTCGTCGCGGGGAGTTTCTCGCGTTTGCGGGGAGGGGTGGAAACGGGGTCCTGACGGGTGTTCGTCGAGCTGCTTCCGGAGTGCCGCCAGCCGGTGGTCCCAACGGGTGCCGACTTCGGCCAGCCACCGGGCCGCGTCCACGATGGCGTCGGAATCGACCCGGTAGCGCACCTCGCCGCCGTGGCGGTCGAAGCGAGCAGTCCGGCGGCCGCCAGGGCGGCCAGGTGCTTGACCACGGCCTGGCGCGACACCGGATACTGGCGAGCGAGCTGGGTGGCCGTCAGGGGGCCCCGCCGTCCCGGCCTCCCGTGCTGCCGGGTTCAAGCCGGCCGAGGACTGGTGGGAGTGTCTGCCAGCGTCGAAGCGACAACCGCCGCTGGTTGGGCAGCAGTCCCCCGGTCTCGCCGGTTGGGTGTGCAGTTGAGTGGGATAGACCGACTCAACTGCACACCAATCGGCCCGCCGGCACCGGCCCTACTCGAGCTGCTTCTGGAGGGCTGCCAGCCGATGGTCCCAACGGGTGCCCACCTCGGCCAGCCAGCGGGCGGCGTCCCCGATGGCGTCTGCGTCGACCCGGAAGCGCACCTCCCGGCCGTGCCGCTCGGAAACCAGCAGGCCGGCGGAGGCGAGAGCGGCCAGGTGCTTGACCACCGCCTGGCGCGACACCGGGTACGCCCGAGCGAGCTGGGTGGCCGTCAGCGGACCCCGGCGGGAGAGGTCGTCCAGCAGATGGCGGCGGGTGGGGTCGCCGAGGGCGGCAAAAACGACGTCGGGGTCGAGCGTGCTCACTGGGCCCGACTGGCCGATCAGGCCAACACGGCCACCGCGACCAGCATGGGCACGGGCCGCGGTCGCGGCGCCGCGGCCCCGGCCCCGGCCCCGGCCCACAGGCTCGCCAACCGGTCGTCCCAGGCGTCCCAGCCGCCGGTCGTGCCCGCGCAAGCGCGGGCGAGGGCGTTGGGTGCCGCCGGCGCGACCCGCCGCTCGGTCACCGTCAGGCGGGTACCGGCGTCCTCCGGGTCGAGTTGGTAGGACACCTCCGAGACTTCGTCCTCGTCGCTTTCCGGCCACCACCGGAAGCGAAGATGGCGGCCGGGCGACACGTCGTCGATGAGCCCCCGGCGATCGCCCTCGTCCGCACCCACGAACCGGGCTCGACCACCGGGCTTCAGGTCCCACTCCACGTCGGCCCCGAACCATCCGGAGACGGATTCCGGCTCCGTGAGCGCCTCCCACAGGCGGCCCGCGGTGACGGGAAACACGACCTCTCGCTCCAACATCGACATCCCCCGATCAGTGTTCGGCCGATGGAATTGTCATAGCAACTCCATAGTTGCACATACCGGTGGGGAAGCGATAACCTGCAACTCTGGAGTTGCATACTTGGAGGTCCGCCGTGAACTACCTGGTTCCCACCGTCATCGAGCAAACATCCCGTGGTGAGCGGGCGTACGACATCTACTCCCGGCTGCTCAAGGACCGGATCGCCATGCTCAGCACGGAGATCAACGACAGCAGCGCCAGCCTGCTCACCGCCCAGCTGCTCCACCTGGAGGCAGAGGATCCCGACAAGGACATCTCGCTCTACATCAACAGCCCCGGAGGCTCGGTCACCTCGACGTTCGCCATCTACGACACGATGCAGATCGTCCAGTGCGACGTCTCCACCGTGTGCCTGGGCATGGCCGCCTCGGGCGCGGCCGTCCTCCTCGCCGGGGGAGCGGCGGGCAAGCGCTTCGTCCTCCCCAACGCCCGGGTGCTCATCCACCAGCCCCACGGCGGCGCCCAGGGCCAATCCATCGACATCGAGAACCAGGCTCGGGAGATCGGTTTCCTGCGGGGGCGGGTCGAGCAGATCCTGGCCCACCACACCGGTCAGCCCCTGGAGCGGATAGCCAAGGACACCGACCGCGACTACATCCTCGGTGCGGAGGAGGCGGTGGCCTACGGGATGGTCGACGCGATCCTCCAGTCCCGACCGGTGGATATCGGGTCCTCGATCCCGGCGACCAACGGTTCCGCGGCCCGCTGAACAGCCGCCCTCTCGATTGGAAAAGCGCTGCTCAGGAGATCGGGATCGGGGCGAAGCGGGCGGTGAAGTGGCGGAGGAAGGGTGGCTCCTGGGTGATCCGGTAGCCGGGCACGGCTTCCCGGTTGCGGGCCACGGCGGCGATGACCTCGGCCACGTAGTCGAGGTGGCTCTGGGTGTAGACCCGGCGGGGCAGGGCCAGCCGCACCAGCTCGTGCTTGGCCGCCGGTCCGAACATCACCGACCCCACCTCCACCGCCCGCACCCCTCCCACCCGGTAGAGCTCGACCACGAGGGCGTGGGCGGGGAACTGCGCCGGAGCCAGGTGGGGGAGCATGGCGCCGGCGTCGATGTAGACGGCGTGGCCGCCGGGCGGCCTCACCGTCTGCACGCCCGCGTCCCAGCAGCGCTGGGCCAGGTACTCGGCGGTGCGGACGCGGTAGCGCAGGTACTCGGGGTCCAGCACCTCCCGTAGGCCCTGGGCGATCGCCTCCAGGTCGCGGCCGGCCAGCCCGCCGTAGGTCGGGAAGCCTTCGGTCAGGATGAGCAGGGCCCGGCAGCGGGCGGCCAGCTCGTCGTCCCGCACGGCCAGGAAGCCGCCCATGTTGGCCAGACCGTCCTTCTTGGCGCTCATGGTGACCCCGTCGGCGTAGGAGAACAGCTCATGGGCCACCTCGGCCGGCGTCCGGTCGGCGTAGCCGTCCTCCCGGCAGATGACGAACCAGCAGTTCTCGGCGAACCGGGCCGCGTCGAGGAAGAGGGGCAGGCCGTACCGGTCGCACACCTCCCGCACCGCCCGGACGTTGGCCATGGAGACGGGCTGGCCGCCGATGGTGTTGTTGGTGACGGTGAGGAACACCATCGGCACGTCGGACGCCCGGGCTTGCAGCAGCTCCTCCAGCCGGCCGACGTCCATGTTCCCCTTGAACGGCGCCTCGACCTGGGTGTCGGCCGCCTCCGGGCAGGGCAGGTCCATCGCCTCGCCGCCGTCGTACTCGATGTTGGCCCGGGTCGTGTCGAAATGGGTGTTGTTCGGAACGACGTGGCCACGGGTGACCGTCTCGGCGAAGAGGATGCGCTCGGCCGCCCGTCCCTGGTGGACGGGGATGACGTGCGGCATCCCGGTGAGCTCGGCCACCGCCGACGCGAAGCGCTCGTAGGAGACGGCGCCGGCGTAGGACTCGTCGCCCCGCATGAGCGCGGCCCACTGCTCGGCCGACATGGCGCCCGTGCCCGAGTCGGTGAGGAGGTCGACGAGCACCTCCCGGCTGGCCAGCCCGAAGACGTTGAAGCCGGTTCGCTCCAACGCCGCCTGCCGCTCGGCGATGGTGGTGAACTGCAGCGGCTCCACCGACTTGATCCGGAACGGCTCCATGACGGTGTGCCAACCGCCCTCCGTCACCTCATCCACGGCCCGACCTCCACGCCCCGATTGTCACCCCGTCGACGGGTAGGCGTCTACCGCGCCCTCCTCCGCCGGTGATGGCCACGTCCTTTCCTGGAGAAACCCGGGCCACATCCGTCAGGCCTGCGTTGGGTCGCTACGAGGGATCCGCCGGCGGCCAGGCGCCGGATGCCCGTATACCTCGCTCGAGAACCATAAACTCGTAGTAGTCCGGGCGAACACCGGGAGGTCGGTTTCCTTGCCGGGGGCCGGAATTCTCGAAGTCACCGCTGAGGTCTCACCCTTGCGCTCCGGCTCGTGGACGACGTGTACCCTCCATTCGCAGCGCGTGTGTCATGCTCGTTCAGCTGCGGATGGCTGGCGTGGAGAGCGCTCGCACAACCTCAGCCGATAGTAAGATCGCCCATCCGAACCTGGGAGGGAAATGAGCGGCGGCAAGAACTGCGGTTCTGAACGGGAATCGGCCGGTGACGTTGCACGAAGCGTTTGCCTTGGCCAAGAAACATACGGCACCTTGAATCTCAAACGTTTATGCAGTCAACGACATGCCCCGACAATGCAACGTTGTCATGCAAGGTGAAATTTGTTCTCGCAGCCGTCGCCGGAGCATTTCTAACAGGAGCCCTCGGTGCTATAAGCGAGACTGCGCGCGACCTTATGAAGGGTCTTCTTCGGCGACTCGGTAAGCACTTGAGAATTACTGTGCTAGTCGCTCTCCTTATAGGTATAGTAGCAACCGCAGGTGTCTTTCTGTTTCAGTCAGATCAGGGCAGCAACGTGGCTGAATCATTGTGCCCCCCTGGCTCTACCGATGGCATCACCACGCCAAAGGCCGTCCTTGGAGTCGATCCGAATATCGCGGGTCCCAGCGCACCAATCATCGTCACTGGAGCTGGTTTTGAACCTGCCGAGAATGTAAACGTGCAGCTATTGCGAATCGACGGCTCGACCACAAACGTGGTTATTGCGGGGTCGCGAGGTACCAGTATAAATGGCTCACTTATCCCGTGGAGGATTGAAGTACCCCCAAGCGCGGTCAAGGGTGAGCGGTACACTATCAAGGCTGAAGGACCGAGCGGCGCCTGTGCCATAACGACGCTCACCGTCAAATGACCGGCTGAAATAGCTTGAAACCAGCGGCGTTGCAGTCCCTAAACGGTCCCGGTGAGTGCGAAGGTTGAAATTTTAGGCAGCTCCTGGTAAATCGCGAGAGCACCTCCCCTTCGTAGGGTGGATCTGGCGGTGCTGATGGGCTGCTTGCGTCGCCAGCGCGGCGGCGGAGGACATCAGCCGAGTTATCCGGTCAGCGTCGGCACGGACGGTGTAGCGGAGAGCGCCAAGAGTGGCTTGACTCTTAGACGCACCAATTCAGAAGTCGCGGTGCTCCCGACCTACCGGTTCATGGCATCCGATAAAATATTGCCAGGACTCGATCGGTCGGTCGGACGCGAGGACACCCCGGTATCGCCGCCACCGGGGTGTCTGCTCAAAGCGCTAACCGTTTGACGGGATCTCAGAATCCGGCAGCCGCACACTGCCCACCGCGACTGGTGGCCTGGTTGGGGTAACCATCGTTCGTCGGCGCCGGGGAATTGGAGAGGCACTTCAGCTGCCCTGCGATCTGGTTGCCTTCGACCTCGATGTCCTGATTTCCGACTGCGGTTCCGTTGAGGTTGCTGGTCAAGGTCAGCGACCCGCTTGTAAGGCGGTTTCCGCTCACTTGGACGTATCCAGTTCGGGTGAGATTGTTGCTAATGACCGTGAGCAAATCGCCGTCGAACTCATTGCCATAGCAACCCAGGCCTTGGCCGATCGCGCCGTCGGGCCCCTGGCCGACCAGTACAGTACCAGCGGTCTGGGCGATACTCGCGCGGCCGATGATCAGGTTCCCGCAGAGGATGACCGACGACGCTTGCACGGTCTTGAAGCGGCCGAAGACATTGGTCCCGCTCATATAGAGGGTGGCGCCGCTGGTCACAGTGAGGTCATTGATGAACTCGACACCGATGACGCAGACGGTCCCAGTGGTTACGAGCAGATCACCGGCTGCAGTCAGCGGCGGGTTCACTGAAGTACATACTGGTTGCACGTGGATGGGATCCTCGTAAATCTTGTCAGCAACGGCATCCGTGGCGCAAAGGGTTGTCAGAGCGAGAAGTGCGCTCACGCCAGCAAGGACGGTCTTTCCTGCGCGTGTGCATCGGTTCGAACTCACAGTGCTCCTCTCGGTTGGAGCCAAAGGCTCAATTGGAGCCGCCGATTCTCTGTGGTGAACCGGGGTCCGCCACGCCTATCAGCCGCCGTTGACACTGAGAGGTGAGAGCGGGCCCAGAAATACATACCTGGGTCAGGATCAGCGGCGCTCCCCCTCGGACCCTCGCCCGGTCTGGTTAGCCGTGGGGGTCGGTGGACCAGCTCCAGGGGTAGGTGGGGTCGGTGGTGGCGAGGGCGGCGGGGGCTAGCCCCAAGGGCTTGAAGGTGTCGAGCATCACGGCGACTTCTTCGGTGCGGGTTTGGTTGGCGGAGCGTTCCATGCTGCCGGGTTGGGGGCCGTGGACGAAGCCGGCGGGGTGGAGGGAGATCGACCCGACGTTGATGCCGGACCCGGCCCGGCTCATGAAATCGCCCGAGGAGTAGAAGATCACCTCGTCGCTGTCGACGTTGGCGTGGTGGTACGGGACCTTGATGGCGTCGGGGTGGAAGTCGTAGGGGCGGGGGACGAAGGAGCAGACCACGAAGCCGCGGCCCTCGAAGGTCTGGTGGACGTGGGGCGGCTGGTGGACGGAACCGACGATGGGCTCGAAGTCGTGGATCGACAGGGCCCACGGGTAGAGGCAGCCGTCCCACCCCACGACGTCGAAGGGCGAGGACGACAAGGAGTGCCGCGTCAGGCCGCCCCGATGGCGCACCAAGACCTCAACCGGCCCGCCGTCCCCGACGGACGACCACTCCAACGCATCGGGGCTGCGGATGTCGCGCTCGCAGTAGGGGGCCTGCTCCAGGAACTGCCCGGTCGGGGACAGGTAGCGCCGCGGCGGGCGCACGTGGCCGCCCCGAGCCTCCACCACCAGCACCTCCAGCGACGGACCCGAGCCGCCGCCCAGCACCCACCGGCACGTCGTCGACGCCGGCACCACCACGTAGTCGCCGGCCCCGACCGCCATCCGGCCGAAGACCGACTCCAGCACCGCCGACCCCGTCTGCACGTAGAACAGCTCGTCGCCGATGGCGTTGCGGTACAGCGGTCCGCCCGCGTCGGCCGCCACCCACGACAACACCACGTCGTCGTTCGCCAGCAACACCTGCCGCCCCATGACCGGGTCGCCTCCCACCGCCAACAGACCGGTCCGCAGGTGGTGGGGCACCAGCGGTTGGTTGGCGACCAGCCCCTCCGCCGCACCCGACGACGACACCACCGCCTTGGCGTCGACCATCGCCGACGGCGAGCGCCGGTGGTAGAGCAGCGACGAGTCGCCGGAGAAGCCCTCCTCGCCCATCAGCTCCTCGAACAGCAGGCCACCGTCAGGACCCGCCACCCGCAGGTGGCGCTTGTGGGGGACGTCGCCCAGGGACCGGTAGTTCGGCATCTCACACCTCCAGGCGACGGGCGGCTCGCACCGTCCCGATGACTTCGCCGATGCACAGCAGGGGCCGGCCGTCGCCACCGGCCCAGCCGGTGATGGTGACCGTGTCCCCGTCCTCCAAGAAACTCCGGGTGGTGCCGTCGGGCAGGGCCACCGGACGCTCACCATTGGAAGCCAGCTCCATGAGACAGCCCTCCGTCCCGGGCTCGGTCCCCGACACCGTCCCCGACGCGAACAGGTCCCCGGGCCGCACCGTCGTCCCGTTCACCGTGGCGTGGGCCAGCATCTGGGGGAACGTCCAGTACTGGTCGGCCAGGCGGTTGTGGGTGAGCGAGGCCGCGGGGATGTCGTTCACCCGCATCCACTGGCTTTGGATCGACACCTCCAGCCGGATGTCGTACGCCGACAACGCCGGCGCCGCCAGATACGCGGCCGGCGCAGGATCCTGCGTCGGCCCGTCCACCCGGTACGGCTCCAGCGCGTCGAGGCTGACGACCCACGGCGACACCGACGTGGCGAACGACTTGCCCAGGAACGGCCCCAGCGGCTGGGCCTCGAGGGCCTGGACGTCGCGTGCGCTCCAGTCGTTCACCAGCAGCAGGCCGGCCACGTGGTCGGCGAAGGCGGAGGTCCGCACCGGCCGGCCGGGCTGGTTGCCGACGCCGACCACGAAGCCCACCTCCACCTCGAAGTCGAGCTTGCGGGTGATGCCGACCACCGGGTGCTCGTCCCCCGGCACCTGGCCGTAGGGCCGCATGATCGGTGTGCCCGAGGGCACGATCGACCCCGCCCGGCCGTGGTAGGCCCGGGGGATCCGGCGCCAGTTGGGCGGCAGGTCGCCGACCCCCCGCAGCAGGCGCCCCATGTTCTGGGCGTGGGCCACCGACCCGTGGAAGTCGACGAAGTCGCCCACCGCCACCGGCACCAGCAGGTCGACCGCCCGCCGGGGCAGGAGGGCGGACTCCAGCCGGTCGTCCTTGGCCCGGATCAGCTCCGCCAGCCGCTCCCGGACCGCACCCACCACCGCCCGCCCGCAGGCCAGGAAGCGGTTCAGCGACGGCTCCTCCAAAACCCCGTCGGGCAGGTCGATGTCGGCGAACGTTCCCGCCCGGTCGAGAACCGACAAGTCGATCACCTTGGCCGCCAGCGCGCTCACGCAGGCGTGGGCGCCACCGGCCAGACGGGCCACGCCGAAGGGGAGGTTCTCGATCCCGAACCCGGCGCCGCCCGCGCCCATCCCGTCGGTCATCCGAACCAACCTCCGGGCGAGCGTCCTCTGGCCATGGCTCAACGATCCCACCGACGACGGGTCGCCGCCGATGATCTTGGTCACAGGTGACCCCGGCGGGCCTGCTCCCGCTCGATGGCCTCGAACAGGGCCTTGAAGTTGCCCGCCCCGAACCCCTTGGCCCCGCCCCGCTGGATGATCTCCAGGAAGACGGTGGGCCGGTCGGTGATGGTCTCGGTGAAGATCTGCAGCAGCCAGCCGTCGGGCTCCTCGTCGACCAGGATGCCGAGGCGCTGGAGGTCGGCCCACGGCAGGTCGAGGTGGCCGAGCCGCACCCGGAGGTCGTCGTAGTAGGTGGCGGGCGCCTCCAGGAAGCGCACGCCCCGGCTGCGCAGGGCGGCCACCGCGCCCACGATGTCGTCGGTGTGGAGGGCGATGTGCTGCACGCCCGGCCCCCGGTAGGTCTCCAGGTACTCCTGGATCTGGCTCTTGCGGCGGCCCTTGGCCGGCTCGTTCAGGGGCAGGACGACCTTGCTCCCGTCCCACACCACGGTGGACATGAGGGCGGAGTACTCGGTGGAGATCTGGGAGTCGTCGAAGTGGCGCAGCCGCTCGAAGCCGAGGACGGACTGGTAGAAGCCGACCCACCGCTCCAACGAGCCCAGCTCGACGTTGCCCAC
Source organism: uncultured Acidimicrobiia bacterium (assembly GCA_963829165.1). Classification (GTDB taxonomy): domain Bacteria; phylum Actinomycetota; class Acidimicrobiia; order Acidimicrobiales; family AC-14; genus JAXDMK01. Next base: position 103,537 of record CAWHIC010000004.1, read on the forward strand.
CACGTGGTCGACGTGGCCCAGGCCGACGGCCAGCCCGGCCGGCTCCGGGGGCAGGCGCTCGGTGGAGTAGCCGGGCAGGTACGGGCCCCGGTACGACGAGCGGTCGACGAACGTGTGGCGGGTCTCGCCGTAGATGGCGATGCTGGCCGAGCGCAGGAGGCCGTGGCCGTCGTTGTCGGCGTCGGTGTGGGGCTCCTCGAGGCCGCGGGCGCCCCGGTCGACCGCCGACCGGTAGGCGACGTCGACGTCGTCGACCGCGAGGGCCAGGTTGTGCACGCCGTCGCCGTGCTCCCGGACGTGGGCCGCGATGGGGGAGTCGGGGGTGAGGGCGGCTGTCACCACGAACCGGATGCGGCCCTGCTCGAGCACGTACGACGCCTTGTCGGGCCAGCCCGTCTCCGGACCGGCGTAGGCGGTGACCCGGAACCCGAAGGCGGACGAGAGGAAGCCGGCCACGGCCCGGGCGTTTCCCACCCACAGCTCGATGGCGTCCCATCCGAGGAGCAGGGCCCGGGGGGTGACGGTGGTGGCGGCGGCCGTGGTGTCGGTGAGGGTCATGCGAGCTCCCGTTCGCGGATGAGGAGGTGGCGGGTGTCGTCGTCGAATGCGGAGAAGAAGGCGGACAGGGTGTCGACCAGGTGGGACATCGAGCGGGCGGCGAAGAGGACGGGCTGGAAGCGGGTGATGTCGTAGGGGACGCGGGCCATCTCGGCCACGTCGAGGGGACGGATGTCGGCCCCCCGGAACGTCGCCGTCTCCCCGCACGAGGAGAGGATCCCGGCGCCGTAGGCCTTGGGCTGGCCGTCCTCCTCGACCAGCCCGAACTCCATCGAGAACCAGAACACCCGCGACAGCAGCCGCAGCCCCTCGTCGGACTCGGTGCGGGCCACCGCCTCGCCCACCAGCCGGTAGACGGCGGCCAGCTCGGGGACGGCCAGCTGGTGGGCGTGCCCGACCACCTCGTGGACGATGTCGGGCTCGGGTGTGTACAGCGGCTGGGACGGGTGCCGCAGGTACTGGGTGGAGTAGAAGACGGACCCGGCGAAGGAGCCGTAGAAGTCCCGCAGCGGGGCCAGGCCGGCGACCGGGTGGTACCGGAATCTGCTTCCCCGTGACCGGTTCGAGGAGGCGGCTGACTTCGGTCAGCTGGGGGACGTGGTCGGTCGGCAGGCCCAGCTCCTCCTTGGCCTCGAGGAACGCCTGGCAGGCGTGGGCGTGGTGGAGGGGCCCGAGCTCGCGGGCGATGATGCGCCACACGTCGTGCTCGGCGGCGGTGTAGTCGGCCCGGGGGACGGGGTCGCCCGGCTGCCAGTCGAGGGAGAGGGCGGCCAGGTCGTTGCGACGCTGGCGGTAGTCGGGGTCGCGGAAGCCAGGGTGATCGGAGCCGAGGACGACCTCGACCTCTCCCTGCCCGTCCCGTACGACGGGTGCGTACAGCGACCCGGTGGCCACCAGACCATTGTCGACTCTTGGCTCAGGATGTATAGCCAATCTCGGAAAGTCGATACATACTGGAACCATGACCGCCTCGACCGAGCAAAGCGTCCAGCTGGACCCCATCGATCGGCGGGTGGTCGAGGAACTTCGGGACGACGGGCGGCTGTCGGTGAACGAGCTGGCCACCCGGGTGAACGTCTCCCGCGCCACCGCCTACCAGCGCCTGGCCCGGCTGCGGGAGGCGGGGGTGATCCGGCGCTTCACGGTCGACGTCGACCCTCGCAAGATGGGGCTGCCCATCGCCGCCCTGGTGCTGGTGACGGTGGCCCAACACGCGTGGCGGAACGTGGGGGAGCACCTGCGACGGCTGCCGGGCGTGGAGTGGCTGGCCCTGAGCACGGGCTCGTTCGACTACGTCCTGCTGGTGCGGGCGCCCGACGTCGACCACCTGCGGGACGTGATCCTGGAAGGGCTGCAGGCCATGCCCGAGGTGCAGTCGGCCCAGACCCTCCTTCTCCTGGACGAGCCCGACGTGGTGCGGCCGTGACGGCGGACGACGGCGTCCTCTACCGGCCCTCGGCGGAGGCGGTGGCCGCCACCAACCTGGCCCGGTACATGGCGACGGTCGGATTCGACTCCTACGACGAGGCGTGGCGGTGGTCGGTCGACGAGCTGGAGGCGTTCTGGGCGTCGATCTGGGACTTCTTCGACGTGCCGGGCACTCGGGGCGACACCGTCCTCGCCGACCGGACCATGCCCGGCGCCCGGTGGTTCCCCGACGCCGAGCTGAACTACGCCGAGCAGGCCCTGCGGTGGGACGACGACCGGCCGGCGGTGGAGTTCCGGTCCGAGCCGGGTGGCCGTGGGCCGGAGACGATCAGCCACCGGGACCTGCGCCGGCGGGTGGCGGAGGTGGCGGCCGGGTTGCGGGGCCTGGGCGTCGGACGGGGGGACCGGGTGGCGGCCTACGCCCCCAACATCCCCGAGACGCTCGTCGCCTTCCTGGCCACCGCCAGCCTGGGTGCGATCTGGTCGTCGTGCTCGCCCGACTTCGGGGTGACCGCCGTCCTCGACCGCTTCCGCCAGATCGAGCCCAAGGTGCTGCTGGCGGCCGACGGCTACGTCTACCGGGGCACCGTCTACGACCGCCGACCCGAGACGGCGGAGCTGGCCCGCAACCTGCCCACCCTGGCCGCGGTGGTGACGATCGCCAACGTCGGTCTGCCAGTCGAGGGCCTCTCGTTCGACGATCTGGCCGTGCCCGGCGCCGACCTCGTCGTGGAGCGGGTCCCGTTCGAGCACCCGCTGTGGATCCTCTACTCCTCGGGCACCACCGGGCTGCCGAAAGCCCTGGTCCACGGGCACGGGGGCATCGTCCTCGAACACCTCAAGGCGTTGTCGCTGCACCACGACCTCGGTCGCGACGACCGGTTCTTCTGGTTCAGCTCCACCGGCTGGATGATGTGGAACCTGCTGGTCGGCGGCCTGCTGGTGGGCGCCACGGTCGTCCTCTACGACGGCAGCCCCGCCGCCCCCGACCTCGGCGCCCTGTGGCGGATGGCGGAGGATACGGGCACGACCTACTTCGGGGTCAGCGCGGCCTACCTCCAGTCGTGCCTGAAGGCGGGGATCGTTCCCGAGGAGATCGCCGACGTGTCCCGGCTCCGGGGTGTGGGCTCGACCGGAGCGCCCCTGACGCCGGAGGGCTTCCGGTGGGTGTACGACAACGTCCACCGCAACCTCGTGCTCGGGTCGGTCAGCGGCGGCACCGACGTGTGCACCGCCTTCGTCGGTTCGTGCCCGGTCCTGCCGGTGGTGGCGGGTGAGATCCAATGCTCGTACCTGGGGGCGGCGGTGGAGGCCTTCGACGAGGACGGCAAGGGGGTGGTCGGAGAGGTCGGCGAGTTGGTGGTCACCGAGCCCATGCCGTCGATGCCCGTGTTCCTGTGGGGCGACGTCGACCACGCCCGCTACCGGGCCGCCTACTTCGACACCTACCCCGGCGTGTGGCGCCACGGCGACTGGATCCGGTTCACCGATCGGGGCAGCTGCGTGATTTACGGCCGGTCCGACTCCACCCTCAACCGGGGGGGCGTCCGCATCGGCACCAGCGAGCTCTACCGGGTGGTGGAGGACCTCGACCAGATCGTCGACAGCCTGGTCGTCGACACCGGTCGGCTGGGCCACGACGGCCGCTGCTGGCTGTTCGTGGTCCTGGCCGACGGGGCCGTCCTCGACGACGACCTACGGGCCACCATCGGCCGCCGGCTGCGGGCCGAGCTTTCGCCCCGCCACGTCCCCGACGAGATCCTGGCCGTCGCCCAGGTGCCCCGCACGCTCAACGGCAAGAAGCTGGAGGTGCCGGTCAAGCGCATCCTCCTGGGCGAGCCGTGGCCGTCGGTGGTCACCCCCGACGGCATGGCCAACCCCGCCGCGCTCGAGTTCTTCGTCAACCTGGCCGACGAGAAGGGGCAATGATGCTCCCGATGCGGATCGGCGTGTCGTTGCGCAGTGGCTACGGAGACCTCGACGCCCGGGTGGCGGCCCGGTGGATGGTGGAGCGCACCCGGGCGGCCCGGCTGGCCGGGCTCGACTCCCTGTTCGTGGGCGACCACCACGTCACCGGCTCCAACTACATGCAGAACGTCCCCATGCTCGGGCGGCTCCTGGGCGAATGGGGCGACCGGCCCGCTGGCGCCCTCTTCCTCCTGCCCCTGTGGCATCCGGTGCTGGTGGCGGAGCAGGTCGGCACCCTCGCCGCCCTGGCCCGGGGACCGTTCGTGCTCCAGGTCGGCCTGGGCGACGGGGAGGCCCAGTTCGCGGGGATGGGGACCACGCTCGCCCGCCGGGCGGAGGACGTGGAGGCCGGCCTCGACGTGGTCCGCCGCCTGCTGGCGGGGGAGACGGTGACGGCCGACCGCCCGGTGGCGATCCGCGACGCCCGGATCGGCCCGCTGCCGCCCACGCCGGTCGACGTGTGGATCGGTGCCGGCGCGGCCCGCGGCATCGACCGGGCCGCTCGCCTGGGTGACGGTTGGATCGCCGGTCCGTGGGTTCCTCTGGACCAGGCGCAGCAGCAGGCCGACCGCTACCTCGAGCAGCGGGCCGCGCTCGGAAAGCCGCCGGGGGTGGTGGCCATCCGCCGCGACGTCCACGTCGGCGCCGACGGGGCCGACGCCCGCCGGGTGGCCGACCCGGTGCTGGCCGCCGGCTACCGGGGCCTACCCGCCCGACGCACCCCTGGTGGGGGGACCGGAGGAGGTGGCCGAGGCCATTCTTCGCCTGGGTGAGCTGGGCTACACCGACGTCTTGATCCGCCACCTGGCCGACGACCACGACGAGGTGCTCGCCTCCTTCGAGCGGGTGGCCGAGGTGCGCCGACTGGTGACGAACGCCTGATGTCCCCCGACGACCTGCGCCCGCCCCTCGACGGCCTCGAGCTCCCCGACGAAGACCCGCTCGAACCGATCCTGGCCCTCCTGAGCTCGCCCGGCGAGCGGGGGCACCTGGTGGAGGCCTTCGCCCGGGCCATCCTCCGGCGGGTGCCGGCCGAGGAGTTGGAGGACGCCGACCTCGTCTCCACCGGGGTCGCCCTGGTCGACGCCTTCGACTTCGTCGACGGCCGGGCGCCGGGCGCCATCCAGGTTCGCCTCGTCGATCCCCGGGTGACGGTCGATGGGGCCCACTCCACCGGCACCGTCGTCCAGGTCAACTGCGACGACCGCCAGTTCATCGTCACCACGGTGAAGGAGGAGCTGCACCGCCTCGGCCACAAGGTCACCCGCCTGCTCCACCCCGTCTTCGGCAGCGAGCGGTCGGCCGACGGGCGTCTCACCGCCATCCTCCCGGCCCGGGACGCCGAGCACCGGGAATCCTTCCTGCAGGTCGAACTGGGCGGACGGGTCGCGCCCGAGGCCCGGCGGCCCCTGGTGGGCCACCTGCTCGCCGTCCTGGAGGACGTCTTCGCCGCCACCGGCGACTTCCTGGCCATGCGGGCGGAGGTGGCCGCCGCCGCCACCCGCCTCCGTTCCTTCGCCGCCCTCCGCTACCCGGCCGACGAGGTGGCCGAAGGGGCGGCCCTGCTCGAGTGGCTCCTCGACGACAACTTCGTTCTCGAAGGATGTACCCGCACCCAGGGTGACGACGTGGTCGTGAGCCTCGGCATCGTCTCCGAGACGCCCGTGGCTGCTGGTCCCCCGCCCTCCGACCGGCCGGTTCGGATCGTGCGGACGGCCGAGATCAGCACCGTCCACCGCCAGGTGCCGATGCACCGGGTGGAGGTCGTCGACGTCGGGCCCGACGGCCAGGTGGTGGGGTCGTTCGGGGTGCTGGGGGTGTTCAGCCGGAAGGCGGCGGCGGAGCCGTCCATCGTCACCCCCATGCTCCGGTACAAGCTCCGCCGCGTCCTGGAGATGGAGGACGTGGTCGAGGGCAGCTACGACGAGTCGACCCTCGTCTCGCTGTTCCAGGTCCTGCCCAAGGAGGAGCTGTTCGAGGCCGACGTCGAGTACCTGCGGGAGGTCATCCTGGGGCTGGCCGCGGCCGAGCAGAGCAGCGATGTCCAGGTCCTCCTCCAGGTGGAGCCGGCCGACCACACCGTGTCCGCCCTCCTCTCCGTCCCCCAGGACCTCTACTCCACCGCCCTCCGCGTCCGAATCGAGCGCTTCCTCATGGCCCAGCTCGACGGCCTACGGGTCGACGCCAACGTCTCCCTGGGCCAGGGCAGCGACGTGATCGCCCGGCTGGTGGTGCAGGTGGACGGGCCCCTGCCCGAGCCGCCCCTGCACGCCTTGGAGCGGGAGGTGCGCATGCTCTGCCGCACCTGGGACGAGGAGCTGGCCCAGGCCCTGGCCGACCGGGTGGGCGACGGTCGGGCCGCCCGCCTGGCCCACGCGTGGGCCGAGTGGTTCCCGTCCGCCTACCGGAACGCGGTCGTCCCGCCGGCCGCGGTCGACGACGTCCTCCAACTCGACGTCCTCTGCTCCGGGAACGCCGATGCCGGCGGGCCCGACATCGTCGTCACCCTCACCGCCGACCCCCAGGGCGCCTCCCGGGCCCGGCTCAAGGTGTTCAGCCGGGGCCGGGCGGTGGAGCTGTCCCGCTTCCTGCCCATCGTGGAGAGCCTCGGTCTGTGGGCGGTGGAGGAGGTGCCCTACACCCTCGGCCCGGCCGCGACCGGGGCCCATCTCCACGACTTCGCCGTCACCGACCCCACCGGCCAGCCGTTCGACATCGGTCGGGACGGGCCCCGCCTGGCGGAGGCGGCCCTGGCCATGTGGGACGGGCGGGCCGAGGTCGACTCGCTCAACCGGCTGGTGCTGCGGGCGGGGATGGCGTGGGACGACGTGGCCGTCCTCCGGGCCTACCGCCGCTACCGGAGCCAGGTGGGGACCACCTTCACCACCGCCTACGTCGACGACGTGCTGGTCGAGAACGCGGCCATCGCCCGCACCATCCTCCAGCTGTTCGCGGCCCGGTTCGACCCGGTGCGGGCGGTGGGGGCGTCGGTGGCGGAGGAGCTGCGCAACCGGGTCGTCGACGGGTGCGACGCCGTCCCCCGCCTCGACCACGACCGCATCCTGCGGGGCTTCCTGGCCCTGGTCGACGCCACCCTGCGCACCAACCGCTACCTGCCCTCGGGCGACGGCCGGGGTCCGTCCCACCTCGCCCTCAAGTTCGACAGCGCCCTGGTGCCCGACGTGCCCCGTCCGATCCCGTACCGGGAGATCTTCGTGCACGGGCCGGCGGTGGAGGGCGTGCACCTCCGGTGGGGACCGGTGGCCCGGGGCGGCATCCGGTGGAGCGAGCGCCCCGACGACTACCGCAGCGAGGTGCTGGGGCTCATGCGGGCCCAGGTGCTGAAGAACGCGCTCATCGTGCCCACCGGGGCCAAGGGTGGCTTCGTGGTCCGTCGGGGGCGCGACGGCGGGGTCGACGTCCGGCGGGCCTACGAGATCTTCGTGTCCAGCCTGCTCGAGGTGACCGACAACGTGGTGGGCGACGAGGTCGTCGGCATCCCCCGCCGGCGCGACGGCGACGACCCCTACCTGGTGGTGGCCGCCGACCGGGGCACGGCCACCTTCTCCGACCTGGCCAACCGTCTCAGCCAGGAGCACGGGTTCTGGTTGGGCGACGCCTTCGCCTCCGGCGGGTCCCACGGCTACGACCACAAGCAGCTCGGCATCACCGCCCGGGGGGCGTGGGTGGCCGTGCGCCACCACTTCGCCGAGCTCGAGATCGACCTCGACACGGAGTCGGTGACGGTGGCCGGGATCGGCGACATGTCGGGCGACGTGTTCGGAAACGCCATGCTTCGATCCGACCGCATCCGGCTGGTGGCCGCCTTCGACCACCGCGACATCTTCCTCGACCCCCATCCCGACCCGGCCCTGTCCTACGGGGAGCGGGCCCGCCTCTTCGCCCTGCCCCGCTCGTCGTGGCAGGACTACGACCGGTCGCTGATCAGCCCCGGCGGCGGCGTGTGGTCACGGCTCGACAAGCGCATCCCGGTGAGCGCGGCGGTGCGGGCCGCCCTCCGGCTCGACCCGAGCGTCACCGTGGCGTCGCCCCCCGAGCTGATCCGGGCCATCCTGCAGGCGCCGGTGACCCTGCTCTTCGCCGGCGGCGTGGGGACGTTCGTGCGGGCCGCCGACGAGCCCGACCGGGAGATCGACGACCGAGCCAACGCCGAGCTGCGGGTGACGGGGGCGCAGGTTCGGGCCCGGGTGGTGGGGGAGGGGGCCAACCTCGCCTTCACCCAGCGGGCCCGCATCGAGTACGCCCGGCGGGGCGGCCACGTGAACACCGACGCCATCGACAACTCGGGCGGGGTCGACATCTCCGACCGGGAGGTCAACCTCAAGATCCTCCTCCGGCCGGCGGTGGAGTCGGGGGAGATCACCCTCGACCAGCGCGACCGGCTGCTGGTCGAGGTCACCGACGACGTGGTGGCGGCGGTGCTGCACGACAGCGCCCGCCAGAGCATGGCCCTCAGCCGGGCGGTGGCGGCCAGCGCGGGCCGGGTGGCGGCGGTCGAGCGGCTGATGGCGGAGCTGGAGGCGTCGGGGGTGCTCGACCGGACGGTGGAGGCGCTGCCGACCACCGAGCAGATGGCGGCCCGGGCCCGGCAGGGGGCGGGGCTCACCCGTCCCGAGCTGGCGGTCCTGCTGGCAGGGGCGAAGCGGGGGCTGACCGCGGCCCTGCTGGCGTCGGGGGTTCCCGACCAACCGGCGCTGCGGGCGGCGCTGGTGGCGTACTTCCCGCCCACGCTGCCCGACCAATTGGATGGCCGGTTCGACCGTCTGCTGGACGGGCACCGGCTGCGCCGGGAGCTGGTGGCGTCGCTGGTGTCCAACGAGGTGGTCGACCGGATGGGTGTGACGTTCGCCTCCCGCCTGGCCGCCGACACCGGCCGGGACCAGTCGGAGGTGGCCGCCGCCTGGTGGATCGGGCGGGACGTGGTGGGGGCCGACGGCTGGTGGCGGGAGCTCGACGGCACCGACGGACTGGGTCGGCGGCTGGTGCACGACCAGGTGGCGACGGTGCGCACGGTGCTGGAGTCGTTGACCCGCGACTACCTCCGGCGGGGCGACGGTTTCGACATCGCCGCCGGCGTGGCCCGCGACCGTCCCGCGGCGATGGCCTTGGAGGCGGCCCTGCCCGAGATGGGCACCGCCCTCCGCCACCGCCGGCGGGCCCGATTGGCCGAGGCCCTGGTCGACGACGGGTTCGAGCCGGAGGCGGCGGTGCGGTGGGCGTGCATCGGGGAGCTGGAGATGGCGGCCGACGTGGCCGAAGTGGCCCGGGCGACGGGCCGTCCCCCCACGGGTGTGGTGCGGGCGCTGGTGGAGGTGGAGGAGGCACTGGGGATCGACCAACTGGTGGAGCGTCTCCGTCGGGTGGCAGTCGACGAGGGCGATCGGTGGTCGCACGACGCCGTCCGGGGCCTGCTCGACGACCTGGCCGACCTCCGCCGCCTGGGGGCCCGCCGGGCGCTCGACGCCCCGCCCGAGGTCGCCGAGCGGGAGGCGGTGGCCCGTTTCGTCGCCTCCGCCGCCCCCGCCTCGGCCGAGGTCACCGCCCTTCTCCGCCGCATCGACGCCGAACCCAAGGTCCGCCTCGACGCCCTCCTCGTCGCCACCCGCGCCGTCCGCCGCGCCATCGAGTAGCCCACCCGTCGGGGGACTACTGCGATGAGAAAGGCCTCGCAAAAGTCGCCGGGCGTCGCCCGTCAGTAGGGCATGTATGGCGAGCAATTCCACTGGTTCGAAACCGAGGGCGCCGGGACCCAGCCGACGGTGCCGTATCGAGGGCCTGTCCTCACGGTGACGCGGAACCACTTGTACTGGCCCATCGAACTCGGACCCTGGTTCCAACCGTCCATCCAGACCCCGGTGCCGCTGTCGACCGAGAAGTACCAGGCGTTGCCCGGCGTTGAGTTGAGGTTGCGGGTCGTGTTCATGTACGACCCAGCTCCTGACCGGGTGTTGCACGCAGCCATCGCAGGAGCGTCCAGCGTGAAGAACGACCCGAGAAGAGCGATGGCGACGGCGATCGCTCGCACGGCATGCCTGCCGCGCGGGCCTCGGGCGGTGTCGTTCTGCTTGATTGTCAAGGTATCTGGCCGCGGCCGCATGTTCGCAAGAAGCTTCAAGGGGTCGTTCCTCTCCGGGAGTGCTGGGCGGAAGGCCTCAGCGGTGATCGCATCCAATCCCGATTCGAAACCTGCGGGCCAGGGTTCTCGACAACTTTCGCCAGCTACCGACAACCTCGGCCATGATGGGCCATCACGGATCGGTCTACGGCGTGCAGACCGAGAGAGCGGGCCTCGCGGAGGGTTGTGATGGGATCTGAGAATGGCTTAACCCGTCCGCCACTCGACCAGTGGATTGTGTTCTCGAAGGCGCTCCGCGAGCTTCTCTCTGCTGCCGGGGTGAACAAACTCGGACTCGCCCGTACGCTCCAACTCGACCGCCGCGTGGTCGGGGCCATCGTGGAGGGCCGCGAGCCATGCCCGGAGTCGTTTCTCATCCGGCTGTACGAGCGCGATCACGACGGCTTGGGTAGGTCACAGCATCTCTCGGCGCTGGTCGCTCTGTGGAGCGAGGCGAGCGGCTCGGCGCCCGCCACACTGATCCGGTTGATGTCGCGGGGTGAAGTGGTCCAGGAGTTCGACGGCCACGCAGGAGTTGGGGGCCCACCGGACCGGCGGACGCCCGCGCCTTCACGCCTGCCTGCGTCAGGTGGCGGCGGCGGTGGGAGTGCTGTCGATCCTGGCGAGCTGCGGGCCACCGTCGAAGCGGAGGCGGCGCCCCGACGCGAACAGGCGCGCACGAGCGGTCGTCATCGCCGGCCTCGCCGCCACCATGCTGTTAGCGGGCGTTCTGCTTCTCAACGACCGGTCGACCCCAGGCGGCGACGGCGCCGCGCAAGCGTCGACGGCGCAAGGGGTCACGAGGACGATCCAGATCTACAACAAGGTCACAAGTGGCGGGAAAGAGATGAGCGAAGACTCGGTCGCGTTCCTCTCCAGCAAGCCGGCGAACTATTGCCGCCGTGACGGCTGCGTGCTCGACGGCACTGATGTGCTGAGTACCGGCGATAGCGTGACCGCGGTCTGCCAGACCTTGGCCGCGCGAAGCACGAACGGCGACGACACCACCACCGCCGACGACCAGAACCCGGAACTCTTCGAATCGCGGCTTTGGTACGGAATTCGCTGGCCCGACGGACGACTGGGTTTCTTTCCAGAAGTCTGGGTCCATCCCGATCATCGCGGTGGTCTTGATTTGCCGCTCTGCTGATCCAGCTCAGCGGAGATGGGGCGGGCCAGCGCAGCGCGAGGAATGACTCGACGACGTCGTGGATCCGATGTACGGCCGGGCCGGGGCCAACGGCGCCGGTCGGCTGTTCTCTCCAGAGCGAGGTATGTGTTTGGTGTGCAGTTGAGTGGCTCTATCCGACGCAACTGCACATCAAAGCCATCATCGCGGGCTCGGAGGAGACGGAGGGCAGGCTCGGGAGCGATTCGTGGCTAACGAACGTGGGCGGCAACGCCGCCAACGCACGGACGACTCCTTGGATCAGGCGTCGAGGGACGAGACGGCCAGGGCCTTGACGCTTACCGCCTGGGCCAGGTCGGCTAGGCGCAGGTTGTGGTTGCGGGCGTGCCGGCGCAGGCGGGCGAAGGCCTGCTCCATGTCGAGGCCGGCCCGTTCCGCGACCACGCCCTTGGCCTGCTCGATCGTGATGCGGGTGTTGAGCGCCTGAGTCAGCTGCTCGTTGAGGAGTTGGGCGTTGCGCACGGAGCGGTGCTGAAGGATGGCGATGGTGGCCACGTCGGCCAAGGCCTGGGCCGCGACCACGTCGGTGTCGCGCATCTGCCCGTTGTCGACGCGGTACAGGTTGAGGGCGCCGATGGTCTGCTGGCGGAGGCGCATCGGGAAGGCGTGCACCGACCGGTAGCCGGCCTCCAGCGCCTTGGGCGCGAAGCAGGGCCAGCGGCCGTCGGTGTGGTTGAGGTCGTGGTTGACGATGGGTGTGCCAGCGCGGAAGCAGTCGACGCACGGCCCATCGTTGGACTGCACCTCGAAGAGCTCGAGCACCCGGGCGGTCTCGCTGGACGAGGCCATCACTCGCAGGTCGCCGTCGGGGGAGGCCAGCATGAGACCGGCGGCGGCCACGTCGAGGACGTCGACACACCGGTCGGTGAGCAGCGTGAGCAGCTCCACCACGTCGAAATCGGCGACCAGGTTGTCGGCCAGCGCAACGAGGGTGTGGGCCAACAACGCTTCTCTGGGGATCTCAAGCCCTCCGTAACCGAGCGCCCACGGTTTGGACGCTGGCCCGATTGTAACCAAGAGGCCCTCTATTTGTCGTCCTCGGAGAAGCGCAGAACCCGGTCCACGACCTCGGAAGCGACGTCGGCGAGGAGGCGCTGGTGGCCGAAGGCGTAGGACCGCAGCCGGAGAAGGGCCACGGCCACGGTGACGTCGAGCTGCGCCGAAACCATGCCTGCGGCCTGGTGCACCACGTGCTGGAAGTTCGAACCTCGCTCCAGGTCGGCCTCGAGGACGCCCGTCGACCCGTCGGCCTGGATCGACAAGACCGCCTCCGCGGCCATGCCGGCCATGACCAGGGCGTCGGCGTGCTGGTCGTCGGTGAGGGGGCCGGGATGGTCGGCGTAGAGGTCGACCGCACCCAGGCGCACGCCCCCGACGACCATGGGGAAGGCGAACACGGCGCCCACACCGGCGTCCACCGCGGCGGTGGTGAAGGCGGGCCACCGTGGCACCGCGGGATGAAGCAGGTCGGGCTCCGTGACCGGGTGACCCAGGCGGTGGGCATCGATGCACGGGCCTTCGCCCAGGGTGTACTGCAGGTCCTGGATGAGCTCGCTCAACCGCCCGGTGGTGCACATCGAGCCCAGGGGGAGATCGCCGGAGAGGAGCATGATGCCGGCGCCAGCCAGGCCGGTGATGTCCCGGCAGACCTCGCACAGACGGGGCTCGCCCACCGCCCCGCCCGCTCTGTCGGTGAGCCGGGCGATGATGCGCAATCGGCGCTCGCCGCTCAACGGTCGCGCACCTGGGGGGCGCGGCCGGTGCCCGGGCCCGGGGGGCCGAGGGGAGGCAGCCAGAGCGCATGCGAGTCATCCAGACGTCCGTGGTGGTTGAAGCTTGCGCACGCAGCGGCCAGGGTCGGCAGCATCGCCCGGACCTCGGGGGTCATTGTCTTGCTCCAAGTCGACCTTAGACCCCCGGAATCACCTAAACTGCAGACACCAGCAACCCCGTTGCCCCAGACCCCGGCAGCGTCCCGACAATGGACGACTGGAAGAGGGTCAAACAGTGGCCGTGACGTGGAGCCCGAGCTTCGACTGGGACAAGGAGGGCTGGCGCCTGCACGCCGCGTGCCGCGACTGCGACGCCAACAAGTTCTTCCCGGTCGGGACCACCGGCGCCGCCGTCGACCAGATCGAGGCGGCCAAGACCGTCTGCCGCAGCTGCCCGGTGCAGCTGGCGTGCCTCCAGTTCGCCTTCGAGACCAACCAGGAGGCGGGGATCTGGGGCGGCAAGGACGAGGACGAGCGGCGCCGCCTGCGCCGGATCTGGAGGTCCGGCCGCCGCCCGGCGGCCCGGGCCGAGTCCGGCTGACCCCCATCTGACGCGGACGGGCGGGCGGGCGGTCCGCGAGCCCGACAGTTGTGGGGAAGTTGAGCGCTGGTAGCCATCCGTTTGATGTCCGGCGGGCATGGTGGGTTTCCGAAAGGCGGTCCACCCCGTGAGAATGGGCTCAACGATGACGAGAACCGTCCACCGAGCCGCCGACCCGTCGCGAGGTGACTGCCTCCGCGTCGTGATCGCGGACGACGTCTCGGCCATGCGGGCGCTGCTGCGGCGGATGCTGGAGGACACCGCCGCCTTCGAAATCGTCGGCGAGGCGGCCGACGGCGAGGAGGCGGTGGAGATGGCGGGGGCGTTCCACCCCGACCTCCTCCTGCTCGACCTGAGCATGCCGCTGATGGACGGGCTGTCGGCGATCCCCGACATCCGCCGCGCCTCACCGTCGACCCGCATCGTGGTCCTGTCGGCGATGGACCCGGGGCGGGTGCGGGAGCAGGCCCTGGCCTCGGGCGCCGACGCCTTCATCGAGAAGTGCCTGGTGGCCGACTCGCTGGCCCAGCGGCTGGTCGAGGCGTGTCTCGCGTCGCCGGACGGGGTCGAGCTCGGGGACGGGGACGGGGACGAGGTCGAGGTCGAGGTCGAGGACGAGGTCGAGGGGGCGGCGAGCGAGGACGCGGGCAGCCTCGACGCCGGCGCCGTCACCGCGGGCGGGCACCCGGTGCCGGGCCAGGAGTGGTTCCACCTGGCCTTCGACCACGCCCCGATCGGTATGGCCCTGCTCGACGTCGATGGGCGGTTCCAGAAGGTCAACGACGCCTTCGGCCGCATCGTGGCCCGACCCGAGTCCCACCTGGTGGGCACCTCCGTCGACGCCATCGGCCACCCGGGCGACGTCGACCGCCACGCCGAGCTCCGCCGGCGGATGCTGGGCGGCGACGGGCCGCGATTCGAGGACGAGTACCGCTTCGTCCGCGCCGACGGCCACATCGCGTCGACGGTGGTGACGTGGTCGCTGCTGCGGGAGGGCGACGGATCGCCGGCCTGCTTCGTGGGCCACGTGCTCGACGTCACCGATCGCAAGCGGGCCGACATCAACAGCGCCCGGGCCGAGGAGCTGAGGGAACGCTACGAGAAGGAGCTGGCCCGCTCCAACGCCGAGCTGGCCCAGTTCGCCACCGTCGCCGCCCACGACCTCAAGTCGCCCCTGCAGGTCATCTCCGGGTTCGCCGGCCTCCTGGAGCAGACCCAGGGCGAGCTGCTCGACGAGCGGGGCCAGGAGTTCCTGACCTTCATCCTCCGCAGCGCCACCCGCATGAACGTGCTGATCGACGACCTACTGGCCTACGCCAAGGTCGGGGCCGAGCGCCGGCTCCACGTGCCGGTGCCCCTCGACCGGATCGTCGACGAGGTGGTGGTGTCCCTGGAGGCCGAGCTGACCGCGTCCGGTGCGTCGGTGGAGCACGAGCCCCTCCCGGTGGTCACCGGCGACCCGACGCTGTTCCTCCACGTCATCCAGAACGTGGTGGCCAACGGGCTGAAGTTCGTCGCCGCCGGGACCGCGCCCCGGATCCGGGTGTCGGCGTCGAGGATGGTCAACGCCTGGTGCGTCGATGTCGCCGACAACGGGATCGGCATCGAGGTCCAGCACCGGGGTCACATCTTCGGGATGTTCCAGCGCCTGCACCGCAACGACTACGAAGGCACCGGCATCGGCCTCGCCATCTGCAAGCGCATCGTCGAGCAGCGGGGAGGCTCCATCTGGGTGGAGGAGAACCCCGGCGGCGGCAGCCGTTTCCGTTTCACGATCCCCGACGAGCTCGGCGTCCCCCGGCTCGAGACTCCCGCCGCCGCGGGGCGGAACGTACCCGCCCGCGGCGAACCGGTCGAGGACGTCCCCCTCGACTTCAGCCCGGAACTGCCGCCGGCCGCATCCCGTTCTGCGGCCAGCGGTGGTTCGGCGCCGAGCCGGATCGTCGACGTCCTGCTGGTGGAGGACGACGACGACCACGCCCGGCTGGTGGAGGAGATCCTGATCGGAGAGGTCGCGGCCGCCGGGGTCCACCCGGTGGCGGACGCTGTGGCGGACGTCGAGTACCGGCTGCGCCGGGTGTCCGACCTGGCCGGCGCCCGGGTCGAGCTCGACCGCCATCGGGCCGACTGCATCCTGCTCGACCTGTTCCTGCCCGACGGCCAGGGCCTGGAGTCGCTGACCAACCTCACCACTCTCGACCCGCTGGCGCCCATCGTCATCCTGACGTCGTTGGCCGAGGAGCAGCTGGGGCTGCAGGCGGTGCACGAGGGGGCCCAGGACTACCTGGTCAAGGGCAACGTCGACCGTCCCCGGCTGTCGCGGGCACTGCGCCACGCCATCGGGCGCAAGGCCTTGGAGGCTCGCTTCGCCGAGCAGGCGCTCCACGACCCGCTGACGGGCCTGGCCAACCGCACCCTTTTGCTCGACCGGATCCGCCTCGAGCTGGCGCGGGCGGGACGAGTCGGCGGGGTGGCGGTCTTCTACCTCGACGTCGACGACTTCAAGGCGATCAACGACCGCTGGGGCCACGACGCGGGCGACGAGGTCCTGGTGCGGGTGGCCCGACGGCTGGCCCGCACCGTCCGCCCCGGTGACACTGTCGGTCGCATCGGAGGCGACGAGTTCGTGCTTGTCTGCGGCGGCCTCGAAAGCTCCGACGCCCTGGCCGAGATGCAGGACCGTGTCGAGCAGGCGGTGGCCCGGCCCCTGCTGCTCGGCGGCGGCACCGAGCTGATCACGGCCAGCGTCGGGGTCTCGGTGGGGAAGGGCATGGCCGAGCAGCCGGAGGCGCTCATCCGCCGGGCGGACGAGGCCATGTACGAGGCCAAGCGTCGCCGCCTGCGGACCTGAGGATCAAGGTTTGAAGCGCCTAAGGGTTGAAGCGCCTAAGGGTTGAAGCGCCTAAGGGTTGAAGCGCCTAAGGGTTGAAGCGCCTAAGGGTTGAAGCGCCTAAGGGTTGAAGCGCCTAAGGGTTGAAGCGCCTAAGGGTTGAAGCGGTAGCCGACGCCCCAGACGGTGGTGATCCACCGGGGTTGCTCGGGGTCGACCTCGATCCGCTTGCGGAGGCGGCGGATGTGTTCGGTGACGGTGCCCGGGCTCTGCCACTCGGGTGACGAGTTCCACACCTGGGCCAGCAGCTGGTCGCGGGAGAACACCTGCTTGGGGGACGAGGCGAGGAACGTGAGCAGGTCGAACTCCATCGCCGTGAGCGGGACGAGCTCGCCGCCCACCCGGACCTCCCGGGTGGTGTTGTCGATGGAGAGGCCGTCGAAGGTGAGGGCGGGCGGCGCCGGCGGCCGCACCCGGCGCAGTACCGAGGCGATGCGGGCCTCCACCTCGGCCGGCGAGAAGGGCTTGACCACGTAGTCGTCGGCGCCCAGCTTGAGCCCGACGATCCGGTCGGCCTCCGCCCCCTTGCCGGTGAGGAGTATGACGGCCACGTCGCTCTGCTGGCGGACGCGGGACAAGACGGCGAGGCCGTCGTCGGGCGAGAGCATCACGTCGAGGAGCACGAGGTCGGGCGGAGCCTCGGCCATGGCCTGGTAGACGCCCTGGGCGTCGGCCGCCTGGACCACCTCGTAGCCCTCGATCTCGAGGTAGCGGGCGAGGAGGGCGCGCACGTCGTCCTCGTCGTCGACCACCAGGATTCGTCCACGGGACGCGCCAGTCACGTCCCCAGGCTACCGAGGCCCGCGGTTCTGGATCGGCATCCCTCCCGGCACGGGTTCGGTGCCCCGGTCGTCCTGGAGGAGGCGGGGGAGGGCGGCCGTCACCGCCACCGCCACGCCCGCCACCAGCCAGGGCTGGTCGATCGCCCACGCCCCGACGAGAACGGCCGCGCTGAGCTCGGTACCGAGCGACGCCACCGAGGTCACCGTGGCCCGGGACGGCCCGACGATCCGCGCCTGCAGCCGGGCGTTGGTGACGACCAGGACGAGCTGGTAGAGCCCATAGGCCACCGACACTCCGGCCATGCCCACCGGCCGGTGGAGGAGGGCGGCGCCGCAGAACAGCCCGACCGCCAGCGCCATCATGAGGGTCAGGCTCCGGGGCCGGAGGCGACTGGCGGGCCCGCCCAAGGCCGCCCCCGCGGCGCCGGCCAGGGGAATGCCGACCATGGCCATGGGGACGAGCGAGGCGTCGATGCCCCAGTCCCGGGCGAAGAGCGGGAAGTACTCGTCGATCCCGTCAAGCCCCCCCAACACCGCCACCGCCACCACCGCCACCCGGACCGCCGGGTTCCGCGCCGCCTCCCGCACGCCGTTGCGCAAGATGGTGAGGTAGCCGGTTTCGCCGTCGTCGATGTCGACGTCGGCATCGGCATCGGCATCGGTGTCGGTGTCGCCCTGGTTGTCCGTGCCGGCGTGACTGTCGGCCTCGCTGTCGGCGTCGGCGTCCCTGTCGGCCTGGTTGTCCGTTCCGGCGTGACTGTCGCCATCGCCATCGCTGTCGGCGTCGGCGTCCGTGTCGCCGGGGCGGCGATCCGCTGACGTGGTCGGCGGGGGGCGGTGTTCGGGGAGGCGGGTAGCGACGGCGGCCCCGGCCAGGCAGAGGGCCACGCTCGCCCAACCCACCAGGGCGTAGCCGCCGGTGGCGAAGAGCAGGGTGGCCGCAACCGCGGTCGGGAGCTGGCACAACAGGCCGACTGCGGTGACCCGGCTGGAGATGCGGGGGTAGTAGTCCTCCGCCCCCACCGACGCCAGTCCGTCATAGAGCAGGGCCTCGAGCGCTCCCGACGTGAATGCCCCGCCCAGGCCCCACACCACGAAGCCGATGGCGAAGGCGGTGTATCCGGGGGCTGCCGTCCACAGGGCGTAGGCGCCGGCCTGCAACAGGCTCCCCACCGCCAGCGACGCCCGACGGGAGAAGCGGTCGGCGAGCGCGCCCGCCGGCACCTCGGCCACGATGCCGACCACGGTCCACAGCAGGAGGAGGGTGGAGATCCGTGCGTCCGACAACCCCGCGTCGGCGAAGAGCAAGGCGTAGAGCGGATACAGCGGGATGATGTCGGCGAGCGCGGCCCATCCGACGGCGAGCCGGTCGAGCCGGCGAACCTCAGGATGGAGCGGGGATCAACGTCGTCGGCGCACGGAGCCAGCGTATCCCCGTCGTTCACCCTCCAGGGAAGAATTCCAGCCGGATGTCGATGTCGTCGGGGCCGGCCGGCGGCGGCGGTGTACCAGCAGGCTCTGCTCCGACCGACCGATCGTCGCCCGTTTCATGCGTCCATAGCGTGGTGATTTCGCGGTCTGGCGCCGATTTCACCACGCTACGGATGCAGCAAACGCGCCGCGGCGCTCAGCGCGACCGCTGGCCGAAGGAGGCGAGTGTGGGGGAGGGGTCGCGACGGCGAGGCGAGGGCGAGAGTCGCCGGCCGACCAGCCGCCGGCGGACGTCGCTATGAGTCGGTGTGTTGGGGTGGCGTCGGCGGGAGGAAGGGGTGGGTGGCGGAGAAGTCGCCGATCACCCACCCGGCGACGTCGGCCAGACGAATCCGCATGTAGGCGCCGTCCAGAGGGATCGTTCCCGTCGTCGACACCAACCTCGCCTTGCGCAGGTGGAGGTGGAACGGCCGGTCGTCCCGACGGGGCCCGGTCCCGGCGGCGGTCTCCGCCTCCAGCTCGGCGTCGCTCGGGAACCAGTGCCGACCGAGCTCGCGGAAGAACACCTGCAGCCCCTCCGCCTCCGCGCCGGCCTTCTCCACCAACTCCGCCCCCGACTCCTCCGTGAACGTCCGTGGCGGGATGAGGGTGCCCGTCACCCACGACCCCCCGACCAACACCGTCACCGCCAGCTGCACGTCGAGGCTGTTCATGAGGCGGACGAAGAGTTGGAGCATCGGATCGACCGCGGGCGCTTCGGGCATGCCCGGAGCCTACCTACCCCCGGTCCGGGTCCCACGGGACGGCCGGGCCACCCGCCGACCGGTGCGCCTCGCACACCGGACAGTCGGCGTCGGACGCCGGGTGCCCCTCCAGCCAGCGCCCCGTCTCGAGCTCCCGCCGGACGAGAATCCGGATGTACTCGGCCGCCTCGTCGAGGTCGTCGTCGCTCATCAGCCCCCAGAATTGCCACAGCCGGGTACGAGAGACGCTGCGCGGGTAAGGTCCGCGCACCTTCCGCATCCTCCAAAGGAGTGTGTGTCATGTCACGTATGACCCGGGCTGGGACCTGGAGGGTTGTAGCGGCCGTGTCGGTGGCCGCGCTCATGTTGGCGGCATGCGGCAGCAGCGACGACGACGACGGCAATGCAGCCTCCGGAGAGCAGACCTACAAGTTCGCCTTCGTCGGCCCCCTCACCGGCCCCAACGCCAACCTCGGTATCAACATCCGCTACGGCGCCGAGGTCGCCATCGAGGAGGCCAACGCCGCCGGCGGCGACGCCAAGTTCGAGCTCGTCCCGTTCGACACCCAGGGCGCCCCCGACCAGGCGACCACGGCCAAGGACCGGTTCATCAACGATCCGTCCATCCGGGGCGTCGTCGGACCCACCTTCTCGGGCGAGACCCGGGCCGTCACCGAGTCGCTGCAGGCGGCGGGCCTGGTGATGGTGAGCGCGTCGGCCACCGCCACCAACCTCACCGATACCGTCCCCAACCAGACGGTGTTCCACCGCCTCGTCCCCGACGACGACGTCCAGGGCCAGGGCGTCACCGACTACGTGACCAAGAAGCTCACGGTGAAGACGGCGGCCTACGTCAACGACAACGCCGACTACGGCAAGGCCCTGGCCGATGGCACCCGGGGTCTGTTGGAGAAGGCGGGCGTCAACACCGTCCTCAACGAGACGATCGACCCCAAGTCGCAGGACTTCTCGGCCGTGGTCAACCAGATCCGGGCCCTCACGCCCCCGCCCGACATGATCTTCTACGGCGGCTACTACTCGGAGGCGGGGCGGCTCAAGAAGCAGCTCACCGACGGCCAGGTCAACGTCCGCTTCCTGAGCGGCGACGGGTCGCTCGATGTCGGCTTCGTGGCCTCGGCCGGCGTCCCCGCAGCCGAGGGCGTGCAGGTCACCTGCGCCTGCAAGCTGGCCACCGAGGACGCTCCCGGCAAGCTGGGCGAGTTCGCCAAGGCCTACCAGGCCAAGTGGAACACCCCGCCCGCCACCTACTCCACCGAGGGCTACGACGCAGCCAACATCCTCATCGCCGGGATCAAGGCGGGGAACACCACCCGCGAGGCCCTGCTGACCTACGTCGAGACCCTCTCCCCCTACGAGGGCGCGGGCAAGAGCATCGAGTTCGAGGACAACGGCAACATCAAGGCGGGCGACGTGTTCGTCTACGAGTTCCAGGCGGGGAAGCCGACGGTCCTCGGCACGATCCAGCAGCTGATCGGCTGACCCGGCCCGTCAACCGGCCCTAAACCGGGACTCTGCGGACCTAGAGGCCCGCCATCGAGACCTGCTTCCACTGCCTTCGCGACCAGTTCTGGCCGCAGACGGTCGATGGCCTGACCCTCGGGTCGATCTACGCCCTCATCGCCCTCGGCTACACCCTGGTCTACGGCGTGCTGCGCCTGATCAACTTCGCCCACTCCGAAGTGTTCATGATCGGGGTGTTCGCCAGCCTGTTCGCGATGCACGGCCTCGGGATCGAGACTGGCGACCCGGCCAAGACGGGAGTGGCGCTGGTGGTCACCGTCATCGCGGTGATGCTGTTCGCGATGACGGTGTCGGGGCTGACTGCGGTCGCCATGGAGCGCATCGCCTACCGCCCCCTCCGCCGGCGCAACGCCCCCCGGCTGGCGGCCCTCATCACCGCCATCGGCATGTCGCTGTTCCTCCAGGAACTTTTCGCCATCCGCTACGGGCGGGAGATCCTCGGGTTCCCCCGGATCCTGGAGAAGCGGCAGCTGGCGTCCATCGGCGGGGCCGACATCCGCGCCGACAAGGTGCTGGTGGTGGTGGCGGCGGTCGTCCTGATGGTGGCGTTGGAGCGGTTCGTGGCCAAGTCCCGGTTGGGACGGGGCATCCGGGCCGCAGCCCAGGACCCGGAGACGGCGGCGATGATGGGCGTCGACATCAACCGGGTGGTGGTGCTGACGTTCCTGCTGGGCGGCATCCTGGCCGGCGCCGCCGGCAGCCTGTTCGGGATCTTCTTCGAGGCGGCCCGCTTCGACATCGGGTTCCTGCCCGGCATCAAGGCGTTCACCGCCGCCGTGCTGGGCGGGATCGGCAACATCCGGGGGGCGTTGCTCGGCGGCCTGCTCCTGGGGCTGCTGGAGAACTGGGGGTCCACCGTCCTCGGCGGCGAGTGGAAGGACGTCTTCGCCTTCACCGTGCTGGTGCTGGTGCTGCTGTTCCGTCCCACCGGCCTGCTGGGCGAGAGCCTGGGACGGGCCCGGGCGTGAACCGCCTGGCGATGCGGGGCCGCGGATGGGGGGTGCGACGCGGGCCGGGCCGGCCCCGCCGGGGGTGGTTGCCGGCGGTGGCGGCGCCGGTGGCCCGGTGGTGGGACCGCCAGGGGCGGCCGGTGCGGGCGGCGGTGATCGCCTTGGTCGTGCTGGGCGCGGTGCTGGCGCCGCTCGGCATCTCCATCGCCTGGCAGAGCGTGCTCTTCTACCCGGTGGCGGTCTTCGTCCTCCTCGCCCTCGGTCTCAACGTGGTCGTGGGCCAGGCCGGGCTCCTCGACCTGGGCTACGTGGCGTTCTACGCGGTGGGCGCCTACACGACGGCCAAGCTGACGACGGCCGCGGGGTGGTCGGCGTGGGAGGCGCTGATCGTGGCCGTGCTGCTGGCCTCGGTGGCGGGCGTGATCCTGGGCGCCCCGACCCTGCGCCTGCGGGGCGACTACCTGGCCATCGTCACCCTCGGCTTCGGCGAGATCGCCCGTATCGTGGCCCAGAACTCGGAGTCGCTGGGGGCGTCCCGGGGCATCTCGAGCATCCCCCACCCGACGCCGATCCTGGGGGTGGAGTTCGGGCTCGACCCGTTGCCGTATTACTACCTGACCCTTGTCGCCATCGGCCTGGCGGTGGTCATGATCGTGCGCCTGAAGCGGTCGCGCGTCGGCCGGGCGTGGGCCGCCATCCGGGAGGACGAGGACGCGGCCGAGGCCATGGGCGTGCCCACCTTCAAGATGAAGTTGTGGGCGTTCGCCATCGGGGCGTCCACCGGCGGACTGGGGGGGTGGATCTACGCCAGCCGGGTGAGCTTCATCAACCCCGACAACTTCCCGTTCTTCCTCTCCGTGATCCTGCTGTCGGCGGTGGTGTTGGGGGGGATGGGGTCGATCCCGGGGGTGGCGGTGGGCGCCTTCGCGGTGGCGTTCCTCCCCGAGTACCTCCGGGACGCGGCTGCGGGGGAGACGCTCACCGACTGGCTCAACACGATCCTCGGGGGCCACGCCACCAACATCACCGAGTACCGGGTGCTGCTGTTCGGCCTGGCCCTGGTGGTGATGATGATCTTCCGGCCCCAGGGCTTGATACCCAGCCGGCAGCGGGCGGCGGAGCTGGCCGAAGCCGCGCCCGAGGGGGGCATGGGGGGCACCGTCGAGGCGCCGGTGGCGGAGGAGGACCGCTGCCCCGGCCGACCCGGCCGACCCGGCCGACCCGGCCGACGACGCCGACGCCGACGCCGACGCCGACGCCGACGCGGTGCGTGCCGGCACCACGGCCAGTCCCCTGCCGCCACCGCCCCGTCCCGTTCCGGAGACGACGCCGGTCCCCGTCGCCGAGCCTTCGACGCGGCCGATGTCGACGACGGTGCTCGAGCTCGACGGGCTGCGGATGGAGTTCGGCGGGGTGGTTGCCCTGGGCGGGATCGACGTGGCCGTCGAGCGGGGCGAGATCCTCGGTCTCATCGGGCCCAACGGGGCGGGCAAGACGACGGTCTTCAACTGCATCACCGGGTTCTTCCGTCCCACCGGGGGCGACATCCGCCTCGACGGAGCGACCATCTGCGGCGACCGTCCCCATGAGGTGACCCAGGCGGGGGTGGCCCGCACGTTCCAGAACATCCGCCTGTTCCCGAACATGACGGCGCAGGAGAACGTGATGATCGGGGCCGACGCCCGCCACCGCACCAGCGTGCCGGGGGCCCTCTTCGGCCTGGGCCGTCACCGCCGGGAGGAGCGGGAGAGCCGGGACGAGGCCCGCCGCCTGCTGCGGCTGGTCGGCATCGCCCACCGGGGCGGCGACCTGGCCCGCAACCTGCCCTACGGCGACCAGCGCCGCCTGGAGATCGCCCGGGCGGTGGCCACCCGGCCCCGCGTGCTCCTGCTCGACGAGCCCGCGGCGGGCATGGGGGCGGCCGAGAAGCAGGCGGTGATGGCCCTCATCCGCCGTCTGCGGGACGAGGGCCTCACCATCGTCCTCATCGACCACGACATGGGCCTGGTCATGGGGGCTTCCGACCGGGTGTGCGTGCTCGACTTCGGCGAGAAGATCGCCGAGGGCCGGCCGGCCGAGGTGCAGCGCGACCCACGGGTCATCGAGGCCTACCTGGGCGAGCCGGAAGCGGGCTGAGGTCTCCGTGCCACCGCTGCTCGAGCTCGACGACCTCCACGTCCACTACGGGATGGTGGAGGCGCTCAAGGGGGTGTCGTTCTCGGTCGAGGCGGGCGAGGTGGTGGCCCTCATCGGGGCCAACGGGGCGGGCAAGACCACCACCCTCAAGACGATCTCGGGCGTGCGGCCGGTGACGTCGGGCCGTATCCTCCTCGACGGCAGGGACATCTCGGCCGTGCCCGCCCACGAGCGGGTGGGGCTGGGGATCTCCCAGTCGCCCGAGGGCCGACGCATCTTCCCCGGCATGACGGTGCTGGAGAACCTGGAGATGGGGGCCTACACCAGGGGGTCGCCCCGCAAGGCCGGGCTCGGTCCCGACCTCGACCGGGTGTTCGGGTTGTTGCCCCGGCTGGCCGAGCGGCGGGGACAATCGGGAGGCACCCTGTCGGGCGGCGAGCAGCAGATGCTGGCCATCGGGCGGGCCCTGATGGCCCGGCCCCAGGTGCTGCTGCTGGACGAGCCGTCGATGGGCCTGGCGCCCAAGCTCGTCAGTCAGATCTTCGCCATCGTGAGCGAGATCAACCAGCAGGGAACCACCGTGTTGCTCGTCGAGCAGAACGCGGCCCAGGCCCTAGCCCGGTCCAACCGGGCCTACGTCCTCGAGACGGGCCGCATCGTGAAGTCGGGCGAGGCCCAGGAGCTCCTCGGCGACGAGGCCGTCCGCAACGCCTACCTCGGCGGCGACGTCACCTAGCCTGTCACCCCTGCGCCGGCCGCGTGAGACGTACAAGTCGGCGTCGTCAGCTTGTACAGTTGGCGACCGTGGACGTGGCCGTGAGTGAGTTCCGGGCCCACCTCAGCCACTGGCTGGATCGGGTTCGTCAGGGAGACGAGGTGGTCGTGACCGAGCGCGGAGTGCCGGTGGCGCGGCTTCTCGGGTTGGATGCGACGGCGACCCTCGAACAGCTGGCCGAGCGGGGGGTGATCGCCCGCCCCGCGAACCCGGCTCGTCCCACCGCCACCGGCCGCCGGCGGCCCGAGCCTCGCCGGCCGGTGGCCGACATCGTCAGCGACCAGCGTGACTAGCGAATGGCCCTGGTGTATTTCGACTCGAGTGCGCTGGTGAAGCTGGTGGTCGAGGAAGAGGGGAGCGACGTCGCGTCCGCCCTGTGGGACGGGTGCGATGCCGCTCTCTCCAGCCGGCTGGCCTACCCCGAGGTATGCGCCGCCCTCGCCGCGGCCCACCGGAATCACGACCTCGACGACGAGGGCTACGCCGCCGCCACTCGGGACTGGGAGGAGTTCTGGGCGGCCACCCGCCCGGTCGAGCTCACCCCCGACGTCGAGCGACGGGCCGGTGTGCTGGCGCGGGAAGGGGCGCTGCGAGGAGCGGATGCCGTCCACTTGGCCAGCATGCTCGCAATCGAGTCGGTCGATCTGGTGGTGGCGGTGTGGGACCGTCGGCTTCACGCCGGCGTCGTCGCCGAACGCCTCCTCGCGGCACCGGCCACGCTGTGACCGCCCACCCGGGGCCGGCCGGGCACCTTCGCCGGCGCTGAGGTCGCATTTTGGAGGAAAAGCGACATTCCCGGTCGTTTTTGCTCCAAAAACGTCCCCAGCCTGGCGGTCAGGGCCAACCGACGCCGGGCAACGGGGCGTCGGACACGAGAACCTGACCCGTCCGGCGGGCGATGACGTCGCCCACCTGGTCGATGCCACGCCACTCGGCGGCCATGGTGAACAGCGTCCGCCCGTCGGGACCGCCGAGCATGCAGGCGAAGCCGGCCCGGTCGAACTCGACCCGCGCCAGCTCCTCGCCTCCTTCTCGCACCCGGATGGACGTGCCCTCGGGGTTGTCGTCGCGCCCGGTGTGAACGCGGGTGTCGGCCGAGCCGGTCCAGATGGCGCCATCGGCGTCGATGCAGATTCCGTCGGGGCCGACGCCCTCGGCCCACACCCTCCGGTTCGACAGGCTGCCGTCGGCGCCGATGTCGAAGGCGGTGAGGCGGAGGGCGAACGACTCGGAGACCACCAGGGTGGCGTTGTCGGGTGTGACCAGCATGCCGTTGGGGAACTGGATGTCGTCGGCCACCTGACGGGCGGTGCCGTCGGGGGTGACCAGGGCGATGATCCCTGCCGACGGTGCCTCGCCGGCGCCGAAGTCGAAGTTGAGGCTGTTCACGTAGATGTTGCCCCGGCCGTCGACGACGATCTCGTTCCAGCCGTAGGGGGTGATGCCGGTGAGGTCGGCGTGGCGCACCATGGTGCCGTCCCGCTCCTGGCGCATGAGCTCGGAGCCGGTCACCAGCAGGCGGCCGTCGGGCAGCCAGTCGATCGACCAGCCGAGACCGGGCGGGCCGGGGGCGACGACCTCGTGGTTGCCGTCGACGTCGACGGCGACGATCTCCTCCGCGCCCCAGTGGGCGAACCACAGCCGGCCGTCGTGCCATCGGGGCGACTCGACCATGGCCAGGCCGTCAAGCAGCACTCGCGGTTTCGTCGTCGTCGTGGCCATCGTCCGGACCTCCTGAGGCTAGAACTGGACGGTACAGTTCCCACATTACCTCACCTAGTACTGGTCAGTCCAGTACTCTTCGAGGCATGGCCCTGGCTGACGAGGACGAGCGGCGGTCGACCCGCAAGCGACGGGCGATCGTCGAAGCGGCCACCGAGGCCTTCCTCCGCAGCGGCTACCTGGGCACGAGCATGGACGAGATCGCGGCCGCGGCCGGCGTCTCCAAGCAGACCGTCTACAAGCACTTCGCCGACAAGGAGCGCCTCTTCTCCGAGATCGTCACCTCCACCGTGAGCGAGGCCAGCGACCCGGTGCACGACGAGGTCCGCCACCTCCAGGACAGCGGCGACCTCGACGCCGACCTCCGTGACCTGGCCCGACGCCAGCTGGCTCTGGTGTTGCAGCCCCGGATCCTGCAACTGCGCCGGCTGGTGATCGCCGAGGCCGCCCGCTTCCCCGACCTGGGTCGCGCGTTCTACGAGCAGGGTCCCGGCCGCACCATCGCCGCCCTCGCCACCGCCTTCGAACGCCTCGCCGCCCGCGGCCTGCTGCACCTCGACGACGCCGGTCTGGCCGCGGCCCAGTTCAACTGGCTGGTGATGTCCGCCCCCCTCAACCAGGCCATGCTCCTGGGCGACTACGACGCGCCCGACCCGTCCGACCTCGACCGGTGGGCCGACGACGGCGTCCGCACGTTCCTCGCCGCCTACCGGCAGCCGCCGACGGCGTAGGCGGTCCGGCGCCGTCCGTCGGCTTACGACGGCGGCGGGGGACCGGTGACGGGCAGGCCCAGGGCGGACCAGATCTCGGTGGTGGCCTGGGACCGGTTGAGCGTGTAGAAGTGCAGGCCGGGGGCGCCCGCGTCGAGCAGGGCCTGGCTCAGCTCGGTGGCCACCTCGACGCCCACCCGGCGCACCTTCTCGGGATCGTCGGCCACCGCGTGGAGGCGTTCGGCCAGCCAGGCGGGGAACGCGGCGCCCGACATCTTGGCGAAGCGTTCGATCTGGGCCACGTTGGTGACGGGCATGATCCCGGGCAGGATCGGCTTGGTGACGCCGAGGGCGGCCAGATCGTCGACCAGGGCCACGTAGTCGTCGACGTTGAAGAAGAACTGGGTGACGCCGAAGTCGGCCTGGGCCAGCTTCTCCGCCTGCCGCTGGCGGTCGAGCGTGCGGTCGGGGCAGGCGGGATGGCCCTCGGGATGGGCCGCCACCCCCACCGAGAAGGGCCCCATCTCCCGCACCAGCCCGACCAGCTCGGCCGCGTGGAGGAGGTCGCCGGGGGGAAGGCCCAGGTCGGCGGGCGGGTCGCCCCGGAGGGCGAGGATGTTCTCCACCCCGTCCGCGTGGTAGGCGGCCAGCAGCGACCGCAGCTCGGCGACGGTGTGGCCGGCGCAGCAGAGGTGGGCCATCGGCGTCATCGAGGTATTGCGCAGGACGTCGACGACGATCTCGTAGGTCTTGTCCCGGGTGGTGCCGCCGGCGCCGTAGGTGAAGGACACGAACGACGGTCCGAGGGGCTCCAGCTCCACGAGGGTGCGGCGCAGGGTGGCCTCGGCGGCCTCGGTGCGGGGCGGGAAGAACTCGAACGAGAAGCACCGTCCGGCGGCGAGCAGGTCGGCGATCTTGGTCACGGGGGAAGGCTACCGGCGGGTCGGCGGCGCGGGCGCCAGGAGGTGCCCAGAAGATGCGACGGTTCGAGGGCCCGTCCGGTCCGACCGATACTTGAGGTTCGGCGAGACACAGGAGGTAAGGGTGGTCGGTCGTTCGCGCCTGTTGGAATGGGTCACCGCGGTGGCGTGCATCCTCGTCCTGTCCGGCGGCATCACCGCCGTCATCATCCGCACCGCGGAGGACGATCTGCCGTCGGAGTGGGACCCCCGGGTGCTCGACCTGGCCCACTTCGTGGAGCGGGAGCGGGGGGCCCTGTTCGACCATCCCGTCCCCGTCGACTTCCTCACGCCGGAGGAGTACTCGGAGACGACCCGCACCGACGAAGGGTCGTTGAGCGAGGAGGAGAGGGCCGAGGCCGAGCAGTTCGAGGGGGAGCTGCGGGCCCTGGGCATCCTTGCCGGCGACACCAGCCTGCTCGACGCCACCAACGACCTCACCGACACCGGCACCCTGGCCTACTACGACAGCTTCGAGGAGCGGGTCGTCGTGCGGGGGACGGAGGTGACGCCCGGCCTGGCCGTCACCCTGGTCCACGAGCTGACCCACGTGCTCCAGGACCAGGTGTTCGACCTCGACCGCTATCACAAGTCGGACGAGGAGCCGACCAGCGGGGAGACGTTCGCCTTCGACTCCCTCGTGGAAGGCGACGCCGACCGCATCGAGCAGATCTACACCGACACCCTCGACCCGTCGGTCCAGGACGCCATCGCGGCCGAGAACCTGGCCGGCTACGAGGAGTACCTGGCCGCCACCGAGGAGGTGCCGGTGGCGCTCGACAGCCTGTTCAGCGCCATCTACGGCCTGGGGGACTCCTTCATCGCCGTCCTCGAGGCCGACGGGGAGTCGGTGGACGGGGCGTTCGACGACCCGCCCGTCACCGAGGAGCAGGTGTTCGACCCGTTCGCCTACCTCGACGGCGACGATCCCGTCGAGGTCGAGATCCCCGACACCGACGGCGAGGAGACGGTGGACGAGGGCGACTTCGGGGCGGTGTCGCTGCTGGTGGTGCTGGCCGAGCGGATCGATCCCCGCACCGCCCTGGCCGCGGCCACCGGGTGGGGAGGCGACGCCTACGCCGTCTTCCCCAGGGACGGCCGCACGTGCATCCGCGTCGACGTCACGGGCGACGACGCCACCGAGACCGGCGAGCTGGCCGACGCCCTCACCCTCTGGGTGGCGGCGGCCCCGCCGGGCACGGACGCGACCACGTCGTCGGACGGGGATCTGGTCCACCTGGAGTCGTGCGACCCGGGTCCGGCGGCGGCGGGGGGCACGGGCGGCTCGGCCGACGCCCTCGACCTGGCCGTCACCCGCAACTACGTGTCCGCCGACGCCCTCGACGGGGGAGCCGACGCCGACGCCGCCCGCTGCTTCGGGTCGGTGCTGGTCAACGGCCTCACCGACGAGGAGCTGGCGGCCGACGAGGCGACCCCGGCGGTGGAGCGCAAGGTGGCCGCCCTCGCCGCCACCTGCCGCTGACCGGGCCCGGCCGTACACTGCTGGCGTGCTTGACAGGCGACTGAGGTCGCTGACGATGGTCGTCGTCCTCGTGGGCGTCGGGGCGTGTTCCGACGGCGGGTCGGACGGGAGGGTGTCGCCCGCGACGACCACGTCGACGTCTCGGTCGGCGTCGACCACGGTTGCCGCGCCGGTCACCACCGCCACCACCACCACGGGCGCGTCGGGCGCCACCACGTCGACCACCGCCGGCTCGACGGCGACGACGGTGGCGGGCGACGTCACCCTTCGGGGCACGGTCCTGACCGTCTTCGCCAGCGCCCGGGTACTCGAGCTCGACCCGCCGGTGAACGGTTACTCGCGGGTCGCCCTCACGTCCGACACCGAGTACCGCCTGGCCGACGGGTCGGCGGGCTCACTGATCGACATCCAGGAGGGCTCGACCATCGAGGTGACGGGGGAGCCGGGTTCACCGGGCTCGCTGATCGCCCGGCTGGTGGTGCTGGCCGGGTAAGGGGCGGCGCGCCCAGCCCCGACCTATGACGGCTGGGCGGCCGCCAGCTCGTGCCGGAGGAGAAGCTCGCCGACCAGGCGGGCGCCGCGGGCGGCGTCGACATCGCCCTCGCCGGCGGACACGATCGAGCCCTTCATGAGGATGTGCCACTGGCGGGCGAACATGTCCGGGTCAGGGACGCCCGCCGCCTCGGCCAGGCTGCGGACGAACTCCCGGATGATACGAAGGTGATCGCGGCTGGCCTGGTGGACGGCATTGTCGCGGTCGGTCACCTCGAGGAGCATGTTGACGAACGTGCAGCCCTCGAAGCCGGGCTGACGGAACCACTCGTCGAAGATGTCGAAGATGGCCAGCAGCCGCTCGGCGGGATCGGTGGCCCGGCGGGCGGTCTCGGCCTGCACCCAGCCTTCGGTCCAAACCAGTCCCCGGCGCTCGATGACGGCCAGGATGAGATCGTTCTTCGACCGGAAGTGGCGGTACATGCTCATCTTGGCCACGCCCGCCTCGGAGATGACCCGGTCGATGCCGACGGCTCGGGTGCCGTGGTGGCAGAACAGGTCGTAGGCGGTGGCGAGGATGCGCTCGCGAGCGTCGTCACGCACCCGGGTCGCCGGTAGTTGAGCCCTCTCCATCTATCCCCGACGGTATCAGCCGGGTTTGCAGAGTCCCGTAGGCACGCGAGACCGCCGGCGAGGGCGAGGCTGACATCGCGGGACAGGCGAACGGCGCGGTGGATGTCGTCGTGGTGGGCCGGTCGGCCGCGGCCGAGGGGCGCCCGCTGCTCGATCTGGTCGCCGTAGCGGTTGACGCCTCCCAGCCGGAGTCCGAGGGCGGCGGCGAAGGCGGCCTCGGCCACGCCCGCGTTGGGGGACGGGTGGGCGGGGGCGTCGTGGCGCACGGCCCGCCACACGGATGGGGCCCGGCCGGGGCGGACGGCGGCCACCAGGGCGGCCGTGGCCCGGGCCGGGAGCCAGTTGGCCACGTCGTCGAGGCGGGCGCTGGCCCAGCCGTAGCGCCGGTAGCGGTCGGAGCGGTGGCCGACCATGGCGTCGAGGGTGTTGACGGCCCGGTAGCCGAGGGCGCCGGCACCGCCCAGGACGGCGGCCCACAGGGCGGGGGCGACGACGGCGTCGACGGTGTTCTCGGCCACCGACTCCACCACCGCCCGGGAGAGCTCGGGCTCGTCGAGGGCGGACGGGTCACGGCCGGCGAGGGCGGGGAGGATGGCGCGGGCCCGGTCGAGGTCGCCCTCGTCGAGGGCGGCGGCGACGTCGAGGGCGGTGCGGTGCAGGAGGCGTCCGGCGACGGCGACGTAGGTGGTGGCGGCGGTGGAGCGGGCGGCGGCGCCGGCGAGGGCGCCCACGGCCACGCCCGACGGTGGCGTGGACGACGCCGGCGGCCTCGTGGTCGCGGTACAAGGCGTGCTCGACGCGGAGCATGAAGGAGCCGAAGAGGGCGACCGGGTGGGGAACGGGGGCGGGCGGCTCACCCACGGCCAGGTCGAGAAGGATGCCGGCGGCGGCGCCCAGGGGCCGACTCGTCACCAGCGGGCGGCCGGCGTCGGCGACGGCGGCGACGGACGGCCCCGCTCGGAGCGGGCCAGGGCAGGGGCGGGCAACCCTGGGGCCGGCGGCGACCGTCACCGGCGCTGGCCGAGGCCGGGGCCGCGGGCGGGCCGGGGGGGCGGGTCACCCGCGGGCGGCGGCGACGAGGAGGCCGATGGTCTCGCCGATGAGGCCGGCCGCGCCCAGGACGTCGCCGGTGAAGCCGCCCAGGCGGTGGCGGGCGAGGGCGACGACGCCGGTGCCGGCCGCGGCCAGACCGGCCAGACCGGCGAGGGCGTGGGCGGGGCCGACGTCGGTGGCGAACACGGCGATGGCGGCGGCCAGGACGGTGCCCACCAGGGCGACGCTGAGGGGCGACCGGCCGAGGAAGGCGGCGGCCAGTCCTCCCTCGGAGCGGGCGTAGGGGACGGAGCGGGCGACCACCGCCATCAGCGTGCGGGACCCGCACCACAGGGCCGCGATCAGGGCCACGTCGGCGGGGAGCGAGGCGAGCAGGGCGATGCGCAGGCCGAGGGTGAGGACGACGGCGGTCACCCCGAAGGCGCCCACGTCGGGCTCGGCCATCACTGCCAGCCGACGGGCGCGGTCGAGGTGGGGGAGGACGCCGTCGGCGGTGTCGGCCAGGCCGTCGACGTGGAGGGCGCCGGTGAGGGCGACGTCGGCGGCGACGGCCACGGTGGCCGCCACCAGGGGCGTCCACAGCTCGTTGGCGCCCCACCACACCAGTCCCACGGCCGCACCGAGGAGGGCGCCCACCACGGGGAACCAGTCGAAGGTGGTCCGGTCGGGGGCCCGGGCCCCGCCCAGGGGGGTGAGGAAGGCGATCGCCGCGATCACGGGCGGGCGAGGGGGAGGACCCGACCGGCGATGACGAGGAGGACCTCGTCGGCCACGTCGGCCACCGCCCGGTTGACCGTCCCCAAGGTGTCCCGGAAGGCCCGGCCGACGTCGGTCGAAGGGTGGACGCCCAGGCCGACTTCTTCCGACACCACGACGGTCGACCCGTCCCGATGGACGAGGGCGTGGCAGAGGGCGTCGGCGTCGGGGTGGACGGCGCATCCTGCCACCCACGTCCCGAGGGAGTCGACGAGCACGGGCCCGACCAGGTCGGCCACCACCGCCGGCAGGTCGGGCCCGGCCTCGACCGTCGTCCACGCGGACGGACGGCGGGCCCGGTGCTTTTCGATGCGGCTGGCCCAGTCGCTGTCGACGCCGGCCCCGTCGACCACCGCGGTGGCCACGTAGGTGACGTCGGGGCCGAGGGCCGCGGCCAGCCGTTCGCCGACCTCCGACTTTCCCGACCGGGCCCCGCCGAGGACGAGGGTGATCACGGTTCCCGGGGCGAATAGAGGTTGAAGCGCTCGTCGGTGGCGAAGCCGACGAGGACCAGTCCCGCGGTGCGGGCGGTGCGCACGGCGAGCGACGTGGGGGCGCCCACCGCCACCATCCAGGCGAAGCCGGCGGCCCACGCCTTCTGCACCAGCTCGAACCCGGCCCTCCCCGAGACGAAGAGGCCGAGGCCGGCGGCGGGGAGACGGTTGTCGAGGCGGAGGCGGCCGACCAGCTTGTCGACCGCGTTGTGGCGGCCGACGTCCTCCCGGATGAGGAGGGGCTCGCCGGTGGCGTCGAACACGGCCGCGGCATGGACCCCGCCGGTGGTGCCGAACAAGCCCTGGCCGCGGCGGACCCGGTCGCCGATGGCGAGCACCACCTCGTCGGGCAGGAGCGGGGTGGGGGGCAGGGGCTGGAGGCGGGCGGTGAGCTCGTCGATGGTGGTAGAGCCGCACAGGCCGCAGGCGGCGGTGGCCGTCTGCAGGCGGGGCGTGGGGACGGGTGCCTGCCCGCCGGTGTCGACCGTGATCACGTTGAGCTCGGCGGTGGGCTGGCCATCAGCGGATTGCCTGGTGTCGAAGCAGTGGTGGACCCGGGTGATGGCCAGCCCGTCGATCAGCCCCTCGGCGTGGAGAAGGCCGACGGCCAGCTCGTGGTCGTGGCCGGGTGTGCGGAGGGTGGTGGCGACCAGGTGGCCGTCGAGGCGGATCTCGAGCGGCTCCTCGACCGCGACCTCGTCCGGCACCCGCCGCAGGCGCCCGTCGACGTGGCGGTGGATGAGGAGCTGGTCGGCTCCGGGCCCGGTCACCCGTCCAGCTTGGCCGATGGGCGTCGGGCGGCGTCGACGGTGTGGCGGAGGAGGCAGGCGACCGCCACCGGTCCGACGCCGAGGGGGTAGGGAGCGACGGCGCCGGCCACGGTGGCGACCGATGGGAGGTCGACGTCGCCGGTGACGTCGATCACGGTCGCGCCGGGGCGGACGTGGTCGGCGGTGACGGTGCGGGGGCGGCCGGCGGCGGCGACGAGGATGTCGGCCTGGCGGCAGGTCTGGGCCGCGGACTGGGCGTCGTCGAGGACGGTGACGTCGGCGCCGCGGGCAGTGAGGAGGCGGGCGATGGCGGGGTGGCGGTCGGTGCCGAGAACGACGGCCCGGCGGCCCTCGAGGTCGATGGCATAGCGGTCGAGGAGGCGGAGGACGGCGGCAGCCGTGGTCGGGGCGTGGGGGCTGCCGGGGCCGACGCCGTCGACGTCCTTGGCCGGTGGGATCGGGCCGAGGTGGAGGTGGTCGGGCAGGGGGAGCTGGACGAAGACCCCGTGGACCCCGTCGTCGGCGGCCAGGGTTGCGATGGCGCGGTCGAGGTCGCTCTGGGAGGTGGACGCGGCCAGGTCGACGGCGACGGTGGTGATGCCGGCCTCGGCCGCGGCCCCCCGCTTGTCCCGGGCGAAGGCGTGGCACCTCGGGTTGTCGCCCACGACGACGGTGGCCAGGCAGGCATGGTGGGCGCGGGCGGCGGCCTCGTCCCGCAGGGCGGCGATCATCTCCGCCCGCAGGCCGACCCCGTCCATGGAGATCGTCAAAGAGCGGCGGCGAGGCGGTCGAGGCCGGCGGGGCCGGGGACGGCGACGCGGACGGTGTCGACGAGGCCGAAGCTGGCGCAGTCGCGAACCAGGATGCCGTGGGCGGCCAGGCGGGGGCGGAGGTCGTCGGCGGGGGAGACGAGCACCCAGGGGGCGTCGGCGGCGGCGACGATGTGGCCGTGGTGGCGGAGGAGGGTGGTGAGGTCGGCCCGGAGCCGGGTGACCGCCGCCTGCCAGGCGGGGAGGTCGGCCCGTTCCAGGAGGTCGGGGACGAGGGCGCAGGCCAGGCCGCTCACCGACCACAGCGGTTGGCGGCGGCGAAGACGGTCGGCGGCGTCGGGTGTGGGCGCGACGACGTAGCCCACCCGCAGGCCGGGACAGGCGAAGACCTTGGTGAGGGAGCCGACCACGAATGCGCCCCGGTCGGCGTCCCCCCTGGTCCAGGTGCCGGTGGCGAGGGGCCAGAAGGCCTCGTCCCAGACCGCGGCCCGGTCATCAGGGGCCGCCAACGTCCCCAACGGGTTGTTCGGGTTCGACCGCCACCGCCCCCCGCCAGGGCGGAGGTGGCGCTCGTAGAGGGAGAACTCGGGACCCTCGACGTGCCCCGTTCCCTGGTCGCCGGCGACGAGGGCGATGGCCTCCGCTCCGCCGGCGGTGAGAACGAGGCGGTCGGCGTCCACCCCGATGGCGGCGGCGAGGGCGGCGGTGGCGTCGGCCGCGTCGGGGTAGCGACAGAGGCTCCCCAGGTGGCGGGCGGCGAGGGCGACCACGTCGGGCGCGCCCGGGTTGAGGGACGCGGAGAGGTCGAGCACCTCGTCCGGGTCGATGTCGAGGGCTGCCGCCAGCCGGGCGCCGTCGCCGCCGTGGTCGGCGGGCGGGGGCGCGACGTCCGCCCCCGTGCGACGAACTGGTGACACTTCACCACACCAGGGTGTGGTCAAGTGTCACCAGTTCGGAGGTGGTGGTGGTGGGCGGGCACGGCGAACCCGTAGGGCAGCTCCAGGCGGTGGGCGGCCATGAGGGCGGGGTTGGCCAGGAGGGCGGCGGTGGGGCCGTCGGCGACGATGCGCCCACCGTCGAGGACGACCGCCCGGGGGCAGAGCTCGAGGGCGAGGGGCAGGTCGTGGGTGATGACGAGGGTGGTGATGCTGGGCGGGAGGCCCTTCACGATCTCGACCACGTCCCGGCGGGAGGAGGGGTCGAGGTTGGCGCTGGGCTCGTCGAGGACGAGGACCTCGGGGTGGACGGCGAGCACGCCCGCGAGGGCGGCCCGGCGGCGCTCGCCCATGCTCAGGTGCTGGGGCGCCCGGGTGGCGGCGTCGGTGAGGCCGACCACGTCGAGGGCGGTCGCCACCCGGGCCGCGAGGGCGTCGCCGGTGAGGCCGAGGTTGGCCGGGCCGAGGGCCACGTCGTCGGCCACGGTGGGGAGGAGGAGCTGGTCGTCCGGGTCTTGGAACACGAGCCCGACCCGGCGGCGGACCTCGGCCAGGTGGGCGTCGACCACGGGCAGGCCGGTGACGTGGACTGTGCCCCCGCCCGTTGACGGTCGGCCGAGGGCGCCGATGAGGTGGAGGGCGAGGGTGGTCTTTCCCGACCCGTTGGGGCCGAGGATGGCGACCCGCTCGCCCCGGGCGACGTCGAGGTCGACCCCGGTGAGGGCGTCGGTGCCGTCGGGCCACGCATGGCTCAGGCCGACGATGCGGACGGCGGGGTGGTCGTCGCCTCGGTCGGGGGCGGGGGGGATGCCGGTGCGGCGGCCGAGTCCCCGGCGGGGCCGTTCCCTTCGGGTGGCGGCGTCGGCCGCAGCCTGGTTGGCGGCGCGACGGGCCCGCCAGCCCCGGGGGGCGTCGTCGGGCGGGGAGATGGTGAGCGGCGTGCCCACCTTCTCCTCGTAGCCGGGGAGGCGGACCCGGTAGGCGCAGACGTCGCAGTTCATCCGGACGTCGCCGTCGACGGCCTCCCGGTGGCGCTCGACCACGAGGTCGGCCAGGCGGGGGTCGGGGCCGAGGTGGGCGGCGGTGGCGACGGCGACGTCGGGGTGGGCGTCGGCCCACGCGGTGGCGTGCTCCGAGATGCGGTCGACGAGCACACCCGGGAAGAGGAGGAGGGGGACGACGGTGATCGTCTCCGCGCCCAGGCCGAGGGCCCGGTCGAGGGCGTCGTCGAGGTGGGGGCGGCTCATGGCCACGAAGGCGGGGTGGACGGCGCCGAGTCCCCGACCGTCCTCGAGGAGGCGGGCGAACTTCACGAAGTCGGCGCACGCGTCGGGATCGGTAGAACCCCGTCCCACGAGGACGACGGCGGGGCGCTCGGACGGGGGCAGGCGTTTGAGGGCGGCGCGGGCCCGGTCCTCGGCCACGTCGAGGACGGCGGGGTGGATGCCGAGGTCGCGGGCCAGGCGGAAGCGCACCTCGGGGTGGCGGCGGCGGGCCCGGGCGAGCGTGGCCGGTCCGTCGTCCTTGAGGTGGCCGGCTCCGAAGAGGACGAAGGGGACGGCAGCGATGTCGGTGGCGCCGTCGGCCACGAGGCGGTCGAGGACGGCATCGACATGGGGCTCGGCCTGTTCGAGGAATCCGCCTTCGACTCGGGTTCCGGGGGCGGCCGCGGCCCTGGCGAGGGCCATGAGCTGGGCGAACTCGTCGGCGGCGGCGGGATCGCGGCTGCCGTGGCCGATGAGGAGGAGGTCGGTCATACGGCCAGCCGAAGGGCGAGGGCGGCGGCGGCCGGGGCGAGGGCGAGGGCGGGGCGCCAACTGCGGGTGGTGGCGGCCGCGGGCGCGGTGGTCGTCGTCGTCGGCGGCGGCGGCGGGGGCCCGCCCCGGGCGGCGAGGGCGACTTGGAGGCGGTCGGCCCGCTCCACGCTGCGGACGAAGAGCACGCCGAGGGATCGAGCGACGGCCGACCACTGGCCCCGGCGGCCACGGGTGCCGGCCCGGATCGAACCGGCCAGGCGGAGACGGGCCAGGTCATCGCCCAGGACCTGCAGCTGGCGGGCGGTCAGGGCGGTGAGGTCGCAGAACCACGGGGGGAGGCGTAGCCGGCGGAGGCCGGCCACGGTCTCCGAGGCGGTGGTGGACGCGGCCACGGCCGAGACGGCCACGATGCCGATGGTGGCCTTGGCCAGGAGGGCGAGCCCGACCTGGAGCCCGGCCCGGGACAGGCTCACGCCGCCCACGTGGATCCTCGGACCCGACCCGGCGACGGCGATGGTGGCCGCCAGCACGGCCAGGGGCAGGTCGATGACCAGTCGCCGGACGATGGCCCTTCCGCTTACCAGGGCGACGGCGGCCACCGCCAGCGCGATGGCGGCCTGTCCGGCGAGGACCCACGGGCGGGACGGGGGCGTGACCGCCACCGTGACGAGGAAGGCAACCAGTCCCACCAACTTGGCCTCGGGGGCGAGGGCGGTGAGGGGGGTGCGGATCCGCTGGTCGAGTGTGGTGGCCCCACCGTGGGCCCGGCTCACACGCGCACCATGTCCGGGCGGAGGCGGTGCACGACCCGTACGACCAGCGCGGTCAGGACGCCTTCGATGATGGCCACCACCAGGTGGCCCGCGCCCAGGGCGGTGGCGACGGCCCGGGCCGGGATCACGTCGGTGCCCCCGACGGTGAACTCGAGGGCGGCCGCGGTGCCGGCGGCGAGGGTGGCCAGTCCGGCGGCGATCCCGGCGGCCGCAGGGCGGGGGAGCCGGGCCGGCGGTGAGGGCGCGGAAGAGCGTCCACGCCACCAGGGCGGGGACCACCCCGTTGTTGAGCAGGTTGAGGCCGATGGCGGTGACGCCCCCGTCGGCCAGGACGAGGGCCTGGACGAGGACCACGACGGCCACGCACACGATGGCCAGCTCGGGCCCCACCAGGACCGCGGCGAGGCCGGTACCCACCAGGTGGGCGCCGGTGCCGAAGCCGAGGGGGACGACGAGGAGCTCGGCCACCAGGAGGTAGGCGGCGACCACGGCGGGGGTGGTGGACGCCTTCTCCTTGAGATGCGTCGCCGCCCGGCGGGCGCTGATGGTGACCGCGGCCGCGGCCGCTCCGGCGGCGGCGGCCGACGTGGGCAGGTCGATCCAACCGTCAGGAATGTGCACGGGCGGGGCCGATCACGACGGTGGCGGGCGGGGGGAGGCGGTGGGCGCCGAGGTGCTCGAGCGTGGTGTGGACGGTGCGGGCGCCGGGGCGGGTGGCGGCGTGGACGACGGCCGCGGGCGTGGACGGGTCGAGTCCGGCGGCGAGGAGGGCATCGGCCAGGTGGTGCTGGCGGGCCCGCCCCACGAGGACGACGAGGGTGCCGTCGGGGTCGGCCAGGGCGCCGATGTCGGTGACGGGATACACGGGGTCGTCGTTGCCGGCGAGGATCGTGACGATACGGCCCCGGGCCATCCCCGCGGCGAGGGGCGCGGCGGTGGCGGCAGAGACGCCGGGGGTGACCTCCACGCGGATGCCACGCTGACGGAGGGCGGCCATCTCCTCGCCGCCCCGCGAGCACACGAACGGGTCTCCACTCTTGAGCCGGACGACGACCGTCGCCGCGCCGCCGTCGCCGCCGCCGGCGCGGTTGCGGGCCCGGTCGGCCAGGAGGTCGGCGACGGCGTCGGTGTCCCACGCCGGATGTCCGTCGGCCCGGCCCACGAAGATCCGCTCGGCGTGGGCCGGGGCGAGGGCGACGATCGGGTCGAGCGACCGCCGGTCGACGACCACCACGTCGGCCATGGCCAACAATCGAGCGGCCCGCCGGGTGAGGAGCATCGGATCGCCCGGCCCCGCGCCCACGAGATGCACCGTGGGCGGACACTGCCGTCACCGGTCGGCCCCCATCCCGAACTGGTGACGACTTCACCGCCCAGGGTGTGGTGAATCGTCACCAGTTGGCGTGGTGGCCAGGCGCCAGAGGGCGTTGAGGGCGGCGGCCGCCACCGCGCTCCCGCCCCGCTCGCCCACGTTGCTGACGGACGGGAGTCCCGAGGCCCGGAGGGCGGCCTTGGCGTCGGCCGCGCCCACGAACCCGACGGGCAGGCCGATCACGAGCGCGGGCCGGAAGTCACCCGCCGCGGCCAGGCGGACCACCTCGAACAGGGCCGTAGGGGCGTTGCCGACCACGACGACGGCCCCGTCCGGCCACTTCGCCGCCGCCACCCGCATGGCCGCGGCCGAGGCGGTGGTGCCGTCGGCGAGGCGAAGGGCGAGGGACCGTCCCTCGTCGAGGAGGCAGCGGGTGCCGGCCCGGCGGGTAGCCACCCGCACCATCTCCACGTCGGCGATCACGGGCGCCCCGGCCCGGAGGGCGGCGATGCCCGCTCGACAGGCGTCGTCGTCGACCACGAGCGTGTCGGCGTAGGAGACGTCGGCCGCGGCGTGGATCACCCGGGCCACGACGGCTCGTGACGCCGCCGGCCACCGGCTGAGGTCGACCCGTTCGGAGAGGATCCGGTACGACTCGACCTCGATGGGATGGGGCTGCGTCATCGGCCCACCTCGACGATGGCGCCCGCCGGGCAGGTGTCGACGCACTCCCAACAGGCGGTGCACAGGTCGTCGACCACCGCCGGCTTGCGGGGCGCCCGTCGCAACGCCCGCTCGGGACACGTCGCCAGGCACGCTCCGCAGGCGGTGCACGCATCGGTGATCCGCACCGTGCCCGCGACGGAGGTCATCGGCCGGCGACCAGGACCATCGAGCGCATTCCGGCGATGGAGGGGTCGAGGGCGGACAGGGTGGTGCGGACGACCGACTGGTCGGGGCCGGTGGCGTCGGTGACGACCACGACGGCGGTGGACGGGGGGAGGACGTCGGCGAGGACGTCTCGGGCCCGGGCCAGGTTGTCGGGACGGCCGGCGGAGCGGGGGTTGTAGAGGGCGAGGGCCATGCCCGCGCCGGCCGCCGCCCGCAGCTGGGCCTCGATCGTGGACCAGGAAAGGTGCAGGTCGGAGAGGGTGACGAGGGCGTGGGCGGCACCCAGGGGAGCCCCGGCGACGGCGGCCGCGGCGTGGGCCGCGGTCACGCCCGGGACCACCTCGATCGCCACCTCCCCGTCGGCCAGCTCGAGGGCGCGGGCGGCCATGGCGAACACGCCTGCGTCGCCGGACGAGACCAGCGCCACCCGCCACCCGCACCGGGCCAGGTCGAGGGCGGCGCGGGCCCGCTCCGCCTCCGCTCCCATCGTCCCCCGCAGGACGAATTGCTCGGGACGGAGGAGGGGGGCGACGGCGTCGACATAGGGGCCGTAGCCGACCACCGCGTCGGCCCGGCGGACGGCGGCGGTGGCGGCGGGGGTGCGGTGGGCGGCGCCGCCGGGTCCGAGTCCGACGACGTGCACCGAGCCGGAGCCGGAGCCGGCCTGTCGCCTACCGACGGCCACGGCCGCGGTGGCGGTGGCGCCCTTGCGTTTGGGGACGACGAGGCGGGCGCCGGGGCCGGCGGCGAGGAGGGCGGCGGCCTCGGCCACGCTCGGCGTCCCGACGGCGGCGACGACGGCCGCGCTCGGGTTGGGGACGTCCACCGCCCCCAGCAACGACGGCGGGAACGTGATCGTGGTCGGGGGAAGGGCAGGGTGACCGGACCGGACGTCGATGGTGGCGAAGGCGTCGGCCGACGGCTCGCCGGCCGCGGCCAGGGCGTCGGCCACCACCGTCGCCACCTCGTCGGCCGTCGCCGCCGACGAGCAGCCGACGCCGACGACGACCCGCCGCCGGCCGTCGCCCTCGGCCGCGTCCGCCGGTGCGTCGCCCCAGGCCACGAACACGGGGTTGTCGGCGGCGAAGCGGATGCCGCCGTCGGGCAGCACCTCGGCCCGGTCGACACTCACCTGCACGAGGTTGCCGAGCAGGCGGTGGGCGGCCGCGGCCCGGTCGACGGCGGCGAAGGTGGCGACCAGGCGTCCGCCGGGGCGGAGGGCGGCGAAGCAGGCGTCGAGCACGTCGAGCCCGCCGCCGCCGACGAAGACGCGGTCAGGCGGGGGCAGCCGGTCGAGCACGGAGGGCGCCGCACCCTCCACCACGTCGACCAACGTCCCGAGGGCGGCGGCGTTGGCGTGCACCCGTTCGGCGTCGTCGTGGTTGCGCTCGACGGCGATCACCGTCAGCCCGGGGGCGGCCAGGGCCGCTTCGATGGCGACGCTGCCGCTGCCGGCGCCGACGTCCCACATCACGCCCGCCGCCGGCAGGTCGAGCTTGCCCAGCACCACCGACCGCACCTCGGGCTTGGTGATCATCGACGCCCGGTGGGCGAAGTCGGCGACCGGGCGTCCGCCGAGGGTGGGCGACTTCGACGGCGCCGCCGGGGTGGGCCAGGACGACGACCGACCGGTGGTCGAAGTGGCCGGCGGCGAGGTCGGCCAGGTCGGTGCACCGGACGACGGCCTCGCCCGGCTCGCCCAGGCGGGTGGCCACCACGACCAGGCGGTGGTGGGCGCCGAGGGCGACGAGGGCGGCGCCGAGGGCCTCGGGTGGGGCGTCGGGGCCGGTGAGGACGGCGGCGACCTCGGCCCGGGCCACCTCCGCGGCCACCCGCATGACGTCGCCGGTGTGGCAGGAGCGGACGACGGCGGTGTCCCACGGCAGGCCGAGACGGGCGAAGGCCAGGGCCACCGACGACGGCGCCGGGTGCACGACGAGGCGGTCGCTCCCGCCCAGGCGGGCGGCCAGGGCCCGCACGATGCCGAAGAACCCAGGGTCGCCCGACGCCAGGACCACCGCCGGACCGGGGTCGGCGGCGACGGCGTCGAGCACGCCCAGGCCCGCGCCCACCACGACGGTCCGGGTACCGGGCTGGAGAAGGTCGGCGACGGCGGCCAACTGCTGCCGTCCGCCGGCGACGAGGGCGGCGGAGGCGAGGGCGGCGGTGGCCTCGTCGCCCACCGGACGTCCCCCGAGGAGGCCGACCACGGTGACGGGAGCGTCGTCAGCCACGGGCGACCTCCCGGGCCCCGTCGAAGTCGACGCACACCACGTCGACGTCGAGCGCGCCATCGACGTGCGACCGGCAGTTCGCCGCCGCCCGCCGGCAGAGGATGCGTAGGGGTTCGACGACGTCGTGCTCCACGCACACCTCGTAGAAATGGCGGGCGGTGTTGGTGTGGGTGGCCGCCTCGACCACCTCGGGGGGCGCGCCGGCCTCAACCGCCACCTCGGCCAGCAGCCCGGTGTCGACCTTGGTCCGCCGGAAGTGGGTCATCATCACGCCCGCGGCCAGCTTGGTGACCTTGCCGACCATCCCCACCCACGTGACGTGGCCGATGCCGGCCGCCGCCGCCCGCCGGAGGGCGATGCCGGTGAAGTCGCCCACCTCGACGAAGCACACCACGGGCAGGTGGGGGAGGGCGCCCTGGGCGTAGGCGTCGGAGCGGGTGCCGGTGGCGAGGACGATGGTGTCGGCGCCCTGGGCCGCGGCCACATCGATCTGCTGGACGACCGACGCCCGGTAGGCGGCGGTGGAGAACGGTTTCACCACGCCGGTCGTGCCCAGGATGGAGATGCCGCCGACGATGCCGAGGCGGCGGTTCGAGGTCTTGGTCGCCATCTCCTCGCCGCCGGGGACCTCGAACGTGACGACGACCGGCCGTGCATCGACCTCGGCGACCTCGGCCAGGGCCCGGCGGATCATGCGCCGGGGGACGTCGGTGATCGACGGCTCGCCGACGGGAATGCCCAGGCCAGGCCGGGTGACGGTG
This sequence comes from uncultured Acidimicrobiia bacterium, assembly GCA_963829165.1. Lineage (GTDB taxonomy): Bacteria > Actinomycetota > Acidimicrobiia > Acidimicrobiales > AC-14 > JAXDMK01. The sequence continues at coordinate 146,883 of CAWHIC010000004.1, forward strand.
CCGATGCCCGGGCCCGCTCGGAGCTCGACCTTCGGCTGGCCGACGGCGCGAGCGGCCCACTCGACGGTGGCGGTCATGCGGGCGCCGTGGGTGCAGTCGGGATCGTCGCCCGCGTCCTTCACCACGACGCACCGGTTGGGGGCTTCGGCGCCGATTGCGGCCTCGACGGGGAACGTCACCCGACGGCCGTCGGGGAGGGGCACATCGACCTCGGCCGGGGCGGTGCCGGTGACGAGGCCGACGAGGGCGGCCTTGGCCGCGGCGCTGGCGCACGTCCCAGTGGTCCAGCCGGCGCGCAGGCCCCCTTTGGCGTTGGCCACCTCGGGCGCGAGGGGCGGCTCGACGGTGCCGTTCACCGCACGACCGCGCCGCTGACGAGCAGTCCTCCGCCGCCGGTGGTGTCGATGGCGAGGGCGGCGGGATCGGCTGACGCCGCGGCGCGGAGGTCGTGGGCTACGAGGACGAGTGTGCGGGCGGCGTCGGTGGCAGCGGGGGCGTCGCCGACGTCGGCGATGGTGCAGGCGATCGCCAGTTGGCGGACGTGGACGGCGATCCCGGCGAGGGCGGGCAGCGCGATCTCGGTGGCGACCCCGGCCACCGCCTCGTACGGGATGCCCGCCTGCGCGAGCGCGGCTGCTTCGGTGCCGTGGGCCGGATGCAGCCACGTGTCGCCCGTGTACAGGCGGACGACGGGCCGAGCCGCACCCAGGAGGACATCGACGGCTGCAGCCCGGTTCGATACCGCCACGACGGTGGCGTCGGGCGCGAACTCGAGGGCGAGGTGCAGGATGCCGGCGTCGACCACGACCGTCGCCGCCGCCGAGAGGAGCGCCTCCGCCCGCCGCGTCAGCAGGTCGGGATCCCCTGGTCCGCCGCCCACGAGGCCCACGTCCCCCGAACCGGTGACGGTTGACCGCACCATGTCCGGTTTCGTGTCACCAGTTGGATCAGCCGGCACCGGACCTGTGGCGGTTAGCGCCCCGACAGGGCTGTTCGTGTCACCAGTTCGCACCGGCTCAGAACCGGTGGCGGTTAGCGCCCCGACAGGGCTGTTCGTGTCACCAGTTCGCACCGGCTCCGAACCGGTGACGGTTACCGCCCCGACAGGGCTGTTCGTGTCACCAGTTGGATCGCCAGGCACCGAACCGGTGACGGTTGCACCGGCCCCGACAGGGCTGTTCGTGTCACCAGTTGGATCGCCAGGCACCGAACCGGTGACGGTTACCGCCCCGACAGGGCTGTTTGTGTCACCAGTTCGCACCGGCTCCGAACCGGTGACGGTTGACCGCACAATGTGCGGTTTCGTGTCACCAGTTCCCCCCGGCTCCGAACCGGTGACGGTTACCGCCCCGACAGGGCTGTTCGTGTCACCAGTTGGGCGGCGGCGGGGGCCGTTCATGGGGTGGCGCCGGTGGGGCGGCCGGTGGTGGTGCCGGGGAGGGAGCGGCGGCGGTAGCCGTGGGCGTAGCCGGGGTCGTAGAGGTGGCAGCGGGGGGCGGCCCCGGCCAACGCCGGCCCGACCAGCACCAGGGCGGCGGTGCGCGCCCCGTCGGCGGCCATGGCGTCGGCCAGCCCCGCCACCGTCGTCAGCACCACCCGCTCGTCGGGCCACGACGCCCGCACCACGAAGGCGGCGGGGGTGTCGGGCGGGTAGCCCCGTCCGCCGTCGAGCAGCTCCTCCACCAGTTGGGCGGGACGGGCCGCCGACAGGTAGACGGCCAGCGTCGTGCGGTGCGATGCGAACGCGGCCACCGTCTCGCCCGTCGGCATGGACGCGGCCGTCCGTCCCGGCAGGCGGGTGGACACCACCGACTGGGCCACGCCGGGGACGGTCAGCTCCCGGCCCAACAACGCCGCCGCCGCCGCCAGCGACCCCACGCCGGGCACGATCTCGAACTCCCGGCCCACGGCCGACGCACCAGTCGACCTGCTCCTGCACCGCCGAGTACAACGACACGTCGCCCGAGTGCAACCGCACCACCCGGGCCGAATCGGACACCGACGAGTACACGCCGACCACGTCCTCGAACGTCATCCCGGCCGAGTCGTGCACCACCGCGCCATCCGGCGACGTGCACCAGCATCTCCTCCGGCACCAGCGACGACGCCCACACCACCACGTCGGCCCGGGCCAGGCGATCGGCGCCCCGCAGCGTCAGCAGGTCGGGCGCGCCGGGGCCGGCCCCCACGAACGAGATCATCGGCCAGCCCTCATCGAACCGGCGGCACCACCAGCGTGGCCAGGTAGGTCGCGGGACGATCGGCCACGTCGGCCACCCGCGCCACCCGTCCCCCGGGCAGCCCCAGCAGCTCGCCCAGGACCGCCCCCTCCAACCGGCCCGCGGCCGCCAACGTCGCCGCCAGCTCGGGCAGCCGGGACCCCCCCTTGTAGACGACAACCGCCGCCCCCGAGTCGGCGGCCGCGGCCGCCACCGCCGCCGCTCCGTCGCCCCGGTGGGCGGGGACCAGCACCAGCCGCTCGTCACCGTCGACCAGCACCGTTCCCGACCGGGCGGCCAGGTCCTGGAAGGCCATGATCCCGGGGATGGACTCGATCGGCACCGCCGGCCGCCGCTCCCGCACCGACGCCGCCACCGAGGCGAACGTGCTGTACACATTGGGGTCGCCCAGGGTGACGAACGCCACCCGCTCGCCCACGTCGAGCAGCTCGACCACCCGGTCCGCCACCGCTCCAAGCGCCGCCGCCCGGGCCGCGCCGTCGACCTCCATGACGAACACCACCCGCTCCACCACCACGTCGGGCACGGCCTCCCGCACGATGGCCTCCGCCCGCCCCACCGCCGATGCCGACGTGGTCGGGGCCAGCACCCGATCGGCGGCCCGCAGCGCGGCCACCGCCCGGGTCGTGACCAGCCCCGGATCACCCGGGCCCATGCCCACCCCCACCAGGGCCGGCCCCGGACGGTTGCGGGCGACGACCGGGTCCTCCCGGGCGCCGAGGGCACCGAGGCGACCGACGCCGATGCCGACTGCCGCCGGCTCCGACGCCACCAGCCGCTCGACCGCCAGCCGCACCAGTTGCGCCTCCGACCGACCCGTCCGACGGGCCACCTCCGCCAGTCGGACCTTCAGCCCGTCCGGCAGGTAGACGCTCGTCTTCCGCATCTGCACCTACGTAGGGTAAGAGATAGGGCACCCGCCGGCAACCAACCCCAGGGACCGGCCCCTCCCGGGCGAAAGGTCGGCCTAGGGCGTGTACTGCTGACAGATGTCGGTGACCTGGCCGCCGTCGAGGGTCACCCAGAAGAGGCCGTACCCGGGGTGGCCCCCCGCCCCGTGCCGGTTGGTGACGATGTCCCCCAGCTCGGCGTCGACCACCGCCAGCGACGGATGGAGGAGCCGAACCCGCGCCTGGCGGGCGAGGACTGCGTCGTCCGTGTGCTCGTAGGCGTTGACGATCAGGTAGTCGTTCGGTGGCCCGAGCGGGTCGGAGGGATGGTCCTGCTCCTTCCAGACCCGTGCCGCCTCGTCGCCGGTGAGGAGCTGGACGACGTCGAAGGCGATCGTGCGCCGGTCCGGATTGACCGCGTAGAGATACACCGCGTAGAGCCCGCTCCGGGGGTCGAAGTCGGCCCTGCTCGTCGTCCCTGCCGCCGGGCAATCGAGGTCCGCGCCCGGGGGCGGGTCGTAGACGCTCGGGTCGACGGGGCCGTCCGACGCCGCCGGCCAAACCCGCAGGTCCCGGCACATCTGGGTCACCATCCCGTCCCGGAGCGCGATCCAGAAGACGAATCCCCGGCCGACGTTCTGGTCCCGGAGGAGCTGCTCGAGCGTCCCCGCCACCAGCGTCGGGGACTCGCCGTAGTCGGAGAGCCGGACGCGGAGGTCGCCGGCCAGCACCGCCTCGTCGGTGCGTTCGAAGGCGTTCACCAGGTACGACCCGTTGGGCGGCCCGTGGGGATCCTCGGGGTGATCGCGCCGATAGGCCTGCACCGCGTCGTCCCCGCCGAGGACCTGGATCACGTCGAACGCAATCGTCCCGCGGGTGAGGTTCACGCCGTAGAGGCGCACGGGGTAATGCCCCGTCAGGGCATCGAAGTCGGCGTCACTGCTGGCGCCCTCGTCGGCGCACGTCGTCGCCGTGTCGAACGGTCGGTTGTCGACGACCGCCGTCGTCACCGGGCTTTCCGGCGGCGGAGCTACACCGGCCGTGGTAGAGGTCGCCCGGCTGGTCCCGTCGCCGCTGCACCCGGCTGAGGATGGAGAGGGCGACGAGTGCAGCCGCCGCCCCTCTGCGTCGCCAACTCATTTTCCGCCTCCTGCGTCGAGGAACCGGCGGACGCCCTCCGCCTCGTGGTCGACGTCCGGCGTGGTCGACCCGGGGAATGGTCGCACGTCGAAGCGACCGCCCGGACGGGACCACGTGCCCACCACCTCGCCGTCGACCACCACCAATGGCTTCACCATCCCGCCGCCGGGATTGACCAGGCGGGCATGCTCCCGGGGTAGATGGAGGCGGCGGTCGGCGTAGGCCAGCAGGAGGGAGTCGAAGGCGCCCAGGAGACGGGTGGGCGCGGGCCGGCGGGCGGCGGCCGCGGCCCGGTCGACGTCCGCCGCCAGCATCCACCCCGACGGCGCCACCTCAACCACATCGTCCTCGATGGCTGACCACTCCCGGCGGGCGGCGGGCGGTCCGAGTCCCGACCAGGCGGCGAAGTCGGCGGGTGTCGCCGGGCCGAAGGCGGCCAGGTAGCGCCGGGCCAGCTCGCCCGGGCCGACCTCGCCACGCCGCCGCCCCCGTCCCCGTCGGCGGGCCCAGCCAGTCGTCGAGGAGCACGTAGCGCTCCCCGGGGAGGACGCACAGCCGCCCTTCGAGCGCAACCCGGGCGATGACGTGGATGGCCGCCTGCCCGGACGGGTCGACGCCGTGGGGTGCGAGACGTTCCTTGACCTGCGGGCGGGTGAGCGGACCCTCAGCGGCCAGGGCGTCGACCAGGGCCTCCACCGCCCGGTCGCCGGCCGCCCCCCCGATCCCCAACTGCTCGGCCCGCTTCGACGGCCGGAGGAACGTCGGCCCCACCCGCGCCACCAGCCACCGCACGTCCTCCGCCCGATGGAGGTGGCGGGTGCCCCGCAAGGCTCCACGTGAGCACGACCCGCCGCTCCTCCCGGGCCCGGTCGACGTCGGCCGCCACCAGTCCCCGGCTGCGAGCGCGGATGGCGAGGGCGGCGGCGGTGGCGTCCTGCGCCTGGACGCCCACCAGCCGCCCGACCACATCCTCCACCGAGCGCCCGGCCGGCACTCGGCCCGACAGCAGCTGCCCCCGCACCCGCGCCCGCCGCACCCCGGTGTCCGTCAGCCGCGTCACGACCCGTTGGAGGACGCCCGCACCACCTGCTCCACCGCCTCGACCAGGGGCGCCCAACCCACCGAGGACGAACCCTCCGGGACCAGAACGGCCCGTGCCCCCCACGAGGTGAGGAGGTCGACGTCGTCGGCGGACGAGGCCGACACCACCACCGCCCGGCGGGCCTCCACCGGCTCCCACCAGCGGGCCTTGAGCGCCTCCAGCCCTTTCCCCCGCACCGCCAGCGTGGGCATGTCGACGAAGATCGGCAGTTCGATGGTGGGCGACGCCGCGGCCAGGTGGCTGCCGACGAAGAGCACCGCCCGCGGCCGATGGTCGACGAGGGCCTGCAGGAGCGCCCGGCTGCGCAGGGGGCCGAGGAGCGCCCGTCCCAACCGGGGTTGCGGGCTGAGGACTGCTACCAGCCGGGCCACCGGCTCCTCGTCGGGTAGGCCGTCGCCCGGCTCCAGGACCCGCACCGAGCACCGGGCCGACAGGGCCTCCACCAGCGACGCCGTCCGTCCGTCGCCCACCGACACCGCCTCCCCCGACACGACCAGCAGCCGGTCAGGATCTTTCGGGCACCGGCCCGAGCGTAGGGCGCCGTGAGAAGATGACCCGCTTGTCGACCAACCCCATTGGTGCTCCCATTGGCACTCCTGCTGGCCCCCCGACCAGCGCGCCGGCCGGCAGCGCCGCGATCAGGTTGATCGAGGTGACCAAGCGCTTTCCGGGCGCCGGGGCGGAGGCCGTGGGCCGGGGCGGCGGCCTCAGCCTGGACGTGGCCAAGGGCTCCATCGTGGCCCTCCTCGGACCGTCCGGCTGCGGCAAGACCACCACCCTGCGGATGATCAACCGCATGATCGAGCCCACCACCGGACGCATCGAAATCGAGGGGCGGGACGTCACCAGGTCACCCGTGGCCGAGCTGCGCCGGGGCATCGGCTACGTGATCCAGCAGGTGGGCCTCTTCCCCCACCACACGGTGGCCCGCAACATCGGCGCCGTGCCCAGCGCCCTCGGGTGGGACAAGGACCGCATCGCCACCCGTGTCCGGGAGCTGGCCGACCTGGTGGGCCTCGAGTCGTCCATGCTCGACCGCTACCCGGACGAGCTCTCCGGCGGGCAGCAGCAGCGGGTGGGCGTGGCCCGGGCCCTGGCCGCCGACCCACCCGTCCTCCTCATGGACGAGCCCTTCGGGGCGGTCGACCCCGTGGTCGGGGCCGCCTGCAGGACGAGCTGCTCGGGCTCCAGTCCCGCGTCCACAAGACGATCGTGCTCGTCACCCACGACCTCGACGAGGCCATCAAGCTGGCCGACCGGATCGCCCTGCTGAACGTGGGCGGCGTCCTCGAGCAGTACGCGTCGCCCGACGACCTCCTGCGGGCCCCGGCCAACGAGTTCGTCGAACGCTTCGTCGGCGGCGACCGCAGCATCCGCCGCCTCACCCTGGCCACCGTCGCCGACCTGCCCTTCGACGATTCGCCGTTCTCCAAGGGACCGGTGGTCGACATGGCCACCGCCACCGCCGACGACGCCCGGTCGGCCATGGCCGCCCACCGCAGCGACTGGTTCGGCCTCACCGCCGACGGCGTCTTCCTCGGTTGGGTCCCCCGGACGGCCCTGGCCGACGGGCGGCCCCTGGCCGACCTGCCCCGCACCGTGCCCGCGGCCCAGGTGGCGGCCACCAGCACCCTGCGGGCGGCCATGGAGATCATCATGACCTCGGACACCTCGGTGGCCGTCGTCGACGACGGCGGCAAGTTCGGGGGGGTCGTCACCCTGGAGCGGATCCGGGCCGCCCTGGCCGGGGCCTAGATGAGCGCCCCGGCCACCAACCCCATCATCCGGTGGGAGTACCTCCGCGACGAGTGGGACCAGGTCCGCACCGCCCTCGTCCAGCACGTCGAGCTGACCCTGCTGGCGGTGACGATCGGCCTGGTGGTGGCCTCCGTCCTGGCCGCGGTCGCCCTCCGCTACCGGTGGACGGCCAACCCCATCACCACCTTCACCGCCTTCGTCTACACGATCCCGTCGGTGGCCCTCTTCGGCCTCCTCGTCCCCTATACGGGCGTGAGCCGGACCACCGCCGTCATCCCCCTGGTCGGCTACACCCTGCTGATCCTGGTGACCAGCATCCTCACCGGCTTCCGGTCAGTGCCGGCGGCGGTGCGGGACGCGGCCGAGGGGATGGGTTTGTCACCCGCCCGCCGGGTGTTCACGGTGGAGCTGCCCCTGGCCGTGCCCTTCATCATCACCGGCATCCGGGTGGCCACCGTCACCACCGTGGGACTGGTGACCGTGGCCGCCATCGTCGGCGAGGGAGGCCTGGGCCGGCTCATCCTCGACGGCCTGCGGCGCACGTTTTGGACGCCCATGACCGTCGGGGCCTCCCTGTCGATCATCCTCGCCCTGGTCCTCGATTTGTCCCTATGGAGTTTGGGCCGGGCCCTCACCCCGTGGACCCGCCACCGCCGGGGTCGCCGTCCCTGATGATCCTCGCCCAGGGCGTCCCCCGCGACATCGGGCTGTGGGAGTGGCTGTTCGACGCGGCCACGTGGACCGGTCGAAACGGCATCCTCGCCGCCGCCGGCGACACCGTCCGCCTGTGCGCGGCTGTGATCGCCACGTCGGTCCTGATCGCAGTGCCCCTGGGCGCGTTCCTGGCCCACGTCCGCCGGGGGGAACTGGCGGCCACGTGGATCGTCAACGTGGGCCGGGCCATCCCCACCTTCGCCCTCGCCGGCCTGCTCGTCCCCATCTCCCTGCGGGCGGGCTACGGCTTCGAGCCGTGGCCCGTGTTCATCGCCCTCACCCTCCTGTCGGTGCCGCCGATCTTCCTCACCACGTTCACCGCCGTGTCCCAGGTCGACCCGGTGGTGGTCGACGCGGCCCGGGGGATGGGCCTCGACGCCCGGCGGGTGCTGCTCCGGGTGGAGCTGGCCCTCGCCCTGAGCGTCATCCTCACCGGGGTGCGGGTGGCGGCGGTGCAGGCGGTGGCCACCGAGCCCATCCGGGCCTTTCTCGGCGGCGGCGGTCTGGGCGGGTACCTTCGGGACGGACTGGGGCAGAACAACGACACGCTCGTGCTCGGCGGTGCGATCCTGGTGGCGGCCCTGGCCGCGCTCACCGGTGCCGCCTTCGGCGTGTTCGAGCGGGTGATCGTACCGAAGGGCGTCAGGCGCTTGCGTCGGGCGGGAGGTCGAGGCTCATCTCACAACGGGGAGGACCATGAACAAGCGAGTGTCCAGGTCAGCGAGGCTGCTGATCCTGTTGGCAGCCTGCAGCTTGCTGACGGCGGCCTGCGGTAGCAGCGACGACGACGCCGAGACCGGCGGCGCGGCCACGGCCACGACCATCGCCGGGCCCGTCATCAAGATCCGTGGTCAGGACTTCAGCGAGTCGGCCACCATCGCCCAGGTCTACGGCCAGTACCTGAAGGCCAAGGGCTACACCGTCGAGATCCTCACCCCCGCCGGCTTCCGCGACGAGGCCATCGCCGCCCTCAAGAGCGGCGACGTCAACCTCATCGTCGACTACATCGGCGGCGACGCCACCGCCCTCGCCCCCGACACCAAGGTCACGGCCGAGCCCGACCAGGTGATCGGTGTGATCAAGCCCGCCTTCGCCGCCATCGGGGCCACCGTCCTCGACTACTCCGAGGCCACCGACGGCGACGCCTTCGTGGTCCGGGGCGACTCCCCGGCGGTCAAGATCTCCGACGTCAAGAACCTCGACACCGTCCTCGGCGCCTCGCCCCAGTGCGAGACCCGACCCCAGTGCTACATCGGCTTCACCGACCCCGCCGTCTACGGGATCACGTTCAAGGAGTACAAGAAGATCGACTTCGGCCCCCAGCTGGGCGAGGCGCTCTCGGCCAAGGAAGTCGACGCCGTCGTCTGGAACACCACCGCGCCCCAGATCAAGGAGAAGGGCTTCAAGGTCCTGGAGGACGACAAGCGCCTGTTCCCGGCCCAGAACATCGCCCCCATCGTGTCCACGTCGGTGAACACCGCCTACGGGAGCCTGGCGGCCGACCTCAACGCCCTGAGCGACGTCATCACCACCGACGACCTCGTCGCCTGGAACGTGGAGACCGACGTGAAGTTCCGCGAGTCCGACGACGTCGCCGCCGAGTGGCTGGCGAAGAAGGGTCTGGACTAGCCGCATCGGCTGGCACACTTCTCGTACACCTCACGTGTACGATAGGTGTATGAGTCGAGTCCGGACCAACATCGAGATCGAAGACGACTACCTCAAGGCGATCATGGACCGTTTCGGCGTCCACACGAAGACCGACGCCGTCGACCTGGCGCTTCGCCACCTGGCCGGCCAGCCCATGTCCCGTGAGGAAGCGTTGGCCATGCGAGGAGCCCGGGTCATCGACGAGATCCCCGAGGACTCGGCCCCGCCGAACGCCTGATGATCCTCGCCGACACGTCGGCGTGGGTCGAGTACGACCGGGCGACGGGGAGCCCGGTCGACCGTCGCCTGACCGAGCTCATCGGGAGCGACGGTGCCCTCGCGGTCACCGACCCCGTCGTCATGGAGGTGCTGGCCGGGGCCCGTACCGATCGGCGGGAGACCGACCTCCGTCGCCTTCTCCTGCGTTTCGCCCTCCTCCGCTTCGACATCGCCGCCGACTTCGACGCCGCCGCCCGCATCTACCGCACCTGCCGCCGGGCGGGCGTCACTCCTCGCGGTCTGGTCGACTGCATGATCGCGTCGGTGGCCCACCGGCACGGGGCGGTGCTCCTGGCCCACGACGCCGACCTCACCCGCGTGGCCCAGGTCATCGGGATCGAGATGGACGATGCATCCCTGGCCTCGTAGCTCACCGGTCGTATCGAGACGGGATCTACGATCATCGACGGTGCGGTGGCGGAGGAGGCGGGACGACTGTGAGCGAGGCGGACGCGACACGCGGTGACACGGAGCCGCACCACTGTCCGGGCAGTGGCGTCGGGCCGAGCTCTGTCCACCAGAGCATCGGCCGGGTGGCTGGAACCTGGGGACTGTGTCCGGTGTGTGGCGGCTCTACCGACTCGTCGCCAACGGGCTGCTCGTGGAGCACCGACCCGTACGGTGACTCCCGACTCCGCCGGTCGCCCACGGTGACGGAAAGTGGCAGGAAAGACAACCTGCGCTAGAATCGTGCCAGTGCATCGGGTGGTAACCGTGATCGGGCCCAAGGTGGCCATGTTCGAGCTGTCGGTGGCCTGTGAGGTGTTCGGGCTCGACAGGTCGGAGCTGGTCGACCCCTGGTACCGCCACCGGGTGGCGGCGGCGACACCCGGACCGCATTTCAGCCCCGAGGGCGTGTCGATCGACACGCCGTACGGCCTGGACGAGGTGGCGGACGCCGACACCGTCATCATCCCGGCCAACCCCTTCTCCGGGCCACCGCCCGAGGAGCTTCTCGACGCACTCCGGGCCGCTCGGGAGCGAGGGGCCCGGCTGCTCTCGGTGTGCACGGGCGCCTTCGTGCTGGCCGCCGCCGGCCTTCTCGACGGCCTGCGGGCCACCACCCACTGGATGCACTCCGAGGCGCTGGCCAGGCAGTTCCCCAGGGTCTGTGTCGACCCCAAGGTGCTCTACGTCGACGCCGGCGGGATCATGACCTCCGCCGGCACCGCCGCCGGGATCGACCTCATGCTCTACGTCGTGCGTCTCGACCACGGGGCCGAGGTGGCCAACGCCGTCGCCCGGCGCATGGTCGTGCCGCCGCACCGAGACGGCGGGCAGGCCCAGTTCGTCGACCTGCCGGTCGCCCCGTCCAACGGTCACGAGCCGCTGGCCGGAGTGATGGGGTGGATGCTCGAGCACGTCGGCGACGACCTCAGCGTGGAGCACCTGGCCCGGCGGGCCGGCACCAGCCCCCGCACGTTCGCCCGCCGGTTCCGGGCCGAGACGGGCACCACGCCGCATCAGTGGATCCTGAGCCAGCGCATCCTGCTCGCCCAACGTCTCCTCGAGACCACCGACGATGCCATCGAACTGGTGGCCCAACGCTGCGGCTTCGGCTCCGCCGCCGGCCTCCGCCAGCACTTCGCCCGAGCCGTGTCGGCGTCGCCCCAGGCCTACCGCCGCACCTTCCGGGCCTAGCGACCCTGCCGGCGTGGGTCCCGACGTGCAGATCGTGACGGTCGAGGCCCGGTCCACGGCCGTCGCCCGGCGATCGACCACCTGGGCCGAGTTCCCGACGGTCTGGAGGGTGTTGCTCGATCAGGTGTACGCCTTCCTCAGGACCAGCGATGTCCGTCAGACCGGGCACAACGTCATGCTCTACAAGGACGACGTACCCAATGTCGAGGTTGGAGTCGAAGTCGAAGGCCCCTTCGCGTCCGACGGCCCGGTGGTGTCGTCTGCACTGCCTGCGGGCGAGACGGCGATGATCGTCCACCGGGGGCCGTACGACGGCCTCGGCTCCGCCCACCAGGCCATTTGGGACTGGTGCGCAGCCAACGGCCGGAACGTGGCGGGTCCCCGCTGGGAGATCTACGGCGACTGGCACGACGACCCCGCCCAACTCGAGACGGAGGTGTACTACCTGCTGCGGTCGTGATCGTTCCCCGATGCGTTCAGGCCTGGGGATGGGTCGCCGCCGGCGACGTCACACGCGGCGGAGGGCTGCCTCCAGGCGGCCGGCGGTGAGGTCGGGGAGGGCGATGTGGCGGGCGCCCATGGCCTTGGCCAGGTCGGCGGCCAGGCCCAGGCGGGTGCCGGTGGCGGGCTCGACGTCGATCACCACCGCCGGCAGGCGGTGACGGGCGACGACGGCGGCTTCGGACAGGGCCGCGGTCACCGGGTCGGCATGGGCGCCGGCGCCGCTGGTGGCCCGTCCGTCGGTGACGACCACCAGGAGGGGGCGGAGGTTGGGCGTGGCCGAGCGGTGGGCGAGGATCGTCGCCGCCTTGATCCCCTCGGCCAGGGGGGTCTCGCCGCCGGTGGCCAGGGACTCCAGGCGGGACCGGGCCACCTCCACGCTCCCGGTCGGCCGCAGGACGATCTCGGCCCCGTTGCCGCCGAAGGTGACGAGGGCGACCCGGTCTCGGCGCTGGTAGGCGTCGACGAGAAGGCCGAGGAGGGCCCCCTTCACCGCCGCCATGCGGTCGTCGGTGCCCATGGAGCCGGATGCGTCGACGGCCAGGACGAGGAGGTTGCCGGTGAGGGCGTCCTTCACCGGCTCCCGCAGGTCGGCGGCCACGATGGCCGTGGCGGTCGTTTTGGTCGCTTCGGTGCGGCGGACGGCGGCGGCCTGGATCGTCGGCACCACCGCCACCGCGCCCACGGCCCCGGCCGGTGCCCGGCTGCCGACGGTTCGCCCTCGGTCGGTGCCGCCGACGGGGGAGCGGCGTCCCATCCTTCCCGTCTCCTCCGACTTGGGGGCGACGATGGCCACGACGGGCGCGGGGGCGTCGGGCGCGGCGACCTGGTCCTCGGGGGGTTCCGGGCCGAAAGCATCCCCTCCGAAAGCATCATCGAGGGCGTCGTCGACGGCCGACGAGGCCGCGCCGGGATCGTCGAGGGGCTGACGCCGTTGGCGGTGGGCGAGGACGAGGTGGGCGACGGCGCGGACGTCGTCGGCGTTGGCGGTCGCCCGGCCGTGCCAGCCGGCGTGGGCGGCCGCGGCCCGGACCATCACGATGTCGGCCCGCATGCTCTCCGCCCCCGCGGCCACGCAGGTGGCGCACGCCCCTTCCAGCAGGTCGTCGTCGACCGATCCGGGTCGGGTGGCGGCCAGCCGGCGGACGAGCTCGTCCTCGGCCGCGGCCCACGTGGCGTTGAACCCGGACGGGTCGGCGTCGAAAGCTTGGCGGCGACGGACCACCTCGGCCCGGGTGGCGGGGTCGGACGGGTTGCGCACGTCGACCGCCAGCCCGAAGCGGTCGAGGAGCTGGGGCCGGAGGTCGCCCTCCTCCGGGTTCATCGAACCGACCAGCAGGAAGCGGGCCGGGTGACTGTGGGACACCCCGTCGCGCTCCACCCGGTTCACGCCCGAGGCGGCCGCGTCGAGCAGGGCGTCGACGAGGTGGTCGGCCAGGAGGTTGACCTCGTCCACGTAGAGGACCCCGCCGTCGGCCGCGGCCAGCAGTCCCGGCCGGAAGCGGACCCCGCCGCCGGTGAGGGCGGCGGCCAGGTCGAGCGATCCCACCACCCGCTCCTCGGTCGCCCCCAGGGGAAGCTCCACGAACGGCCCCCCGTCGAGGAGGGCGGCCAGACCGCGGGCGAGGGTGGACTTGGCCGACCCCTTGTGTCCCCGCAGGAGCACACCGCCGATGTTCCGGTCGGCCGCGGCCAGGATGAGGGCCAGCTTTGCTTCCTCCGCCCCCACCACCGCCGACAACGGAAACCTCGCCCCCTCCTGCGAACCGGTGACGGTTACCGCCCTGTGGGGGCTGTCACCGTCACCGGTTGGGATGCCCTGCGAACCGGGGACACTTACCGCCCTGTGGGGGCTGTCGGCGTCACCAGTTGGGATGCCCTGCGAACCGGTGACGGTTACCGCCCTGTGGGGGCTGTCGGCGTCACCGGTTCGGATGGCGGGGCTCACGTCCGGCGCTCCTCGAGGCCTTCGGCGGCGAGCAAGCCCGCCCGCAACGTCGCCCGGGACTCGTCGGACGCGGCCCACAGGTCGCGCTCGTCGGCCTCCAGCAGGCGCTCGCAGATGCTGCGCAGCGCCCACGGGTTGGACTTCTCGTAGAACTCCCGCATCACCGGGTCGGCCACGTAGGCCTGGGTCACCCGCTCGTACATCCAGTCCTCGACCACGCCCGCGGTGGCGTCGTAGCCGAAGAGGTAGTCGACCGTGGCCGCCACCTCGAACGCCCCCTTGTACCCGTGGCGACGCATGGCCGCCAGCCACTTGGGGTTGAGCACCCGGGTGCGCACCACCCGGGCCGCCTCCTCCGCCAGCGACCGCATCACCGGGCGGGACGGGTCGGCCGAGTCGCCGAACCAGGCCCGGGGCGCCCGTCCCGACAGCTGCTCCACCGCCGCCACCATCCCGCCGTGGTCCTGGAAGTAGTCGTCGCCGTCGAAGATGTCGTGCTCCCGGTTGTCCTGGTTCTTGACGGCCACGTCGATGGCCGCGAACCGGCGGCGGACCTGCTCGGGCGCGGCCACGCCGAACTCCGACCGACGGTAGGCGTAGCCGCTCCACGCCAGGTAGACGTCGGCCAGATCGCGACCGGGTGCGCCACGAACGGGTCTCGATGGCCTGCCAGATGCCCGATCCGTACGAACCCGGGCCCGGGACCGAACACCCGGGCATCGTCCACCCCGGCCGCGGCCACCGGGTTGTCGTCGGCCGACTCCTCCACCAACGCCGCCACCAGCCCCACCGCGTCGTCCAACAACGCGACCACGCCGGGGAAGGCGTCCCGGAAGAAGCCCGAGATGCGGATGGTGACGTCGACCCGGGGCCGGCCCAGCTCGGCCAGCGACACCACCTCCAGGCCTTCGACCCGTCCCGAGTGGGGGTGCCACACCGGTCGCACGCCGAGCAGAGCCAGGGCCTCGGCCACGTCGTCGCCCTGGGTGCGCATGTTGGCCGTCCCCCACACGACCAGGCCCACCACCCGGGGACACGCCCCCGTCTCGGCCACGTGCCGCTCGATGAGGCGGTCGGCCAACGCCCGGCCGACGTCCCACGCCAACGCCGAGGGAATGGCCTTGGGGTCGACGGAGTAGAAATTGCGCCCGGTGGGAAGGACGTGCGCGCCCCCCTGGTCGGGGCGCCACTGGGACCGGCGGGCACATGGCGGCCGTCGAGGCCAGCCAGAAGATTGCCGAGCTCATCGGGCGTCCGGACCAGGGCGGGGACCAGGGTCGACGCCACCCACTCGAGGGTCGGATCGCCGGCCGGGTCGCCCGATTCGACCCGCCGCCGACACTCGTCCTCCAGCCGATCGGCGTCGCGGTCGAGGTCGAGCTGCAGTTCGGCGGCCACCGTGGCCCGCAGCGACGGCACCGTCCCCTGCGGTTGACGGGTGATGGCGAGGATGGTGTCGACCAGGGCCTCGCCCGTCGGCGCCGAGCCGAGCACGTGCAGCCCGCCCCGGATCTGGGCGTCCTTGAGCGAGCACAGGTAGCCGTCGACGTGGTTGATCATCCCCGCGAAGTCGTCGGGGTCGGGCATCTCGGCCACGCCCAGGTCGCGGGCCAGCTCGGAGGTGACCAGCAGGTCCCACAGCTGGCCCCGGATGGCGGGCAGCTTGGACGGGTCGAGCGACTCGATCTTGGCGTGCTCGTCGAGCAGCCGCTCCACCCGGGACAGCTCGTCGTACGTCTCCGCCCTCGTCATGGGCGGGGGAAGGTGGTCGACGATCACCGCGTGGGTGCGGCGCTTGGCCTGGGTGCCCTCGCCCGGGTCGTTGACCACGAACGGGTAGAGCAGGGGGAGGTCGCCGAGGGCGGCGTCGGGGATGCAGGCCGACGACGGCCCCACGCCCTTGCCCGGCAGCCACTCGAGGGTGCCGTGCTTGCCCATGTGGACGAGGGCGTCGGCACCGAATCCGACATCGAGCCACCGGTAGAAGGCCAGGTAGTGGTGGGGAGGGGGGAGGTCGGGGGCGTGGTAGGTGCCGATGGGGTCCTCGCCGAACCCCCGGGGCGGCTGGACGGCCACCACCACGTGGCCGAGGTCGACCCCCGCGAACACGAGCTCCTCACCGTGGACGCACACCGTCCCCGGCGCCGGTCCCCACGACGTCTCGATCTGTGTCCGCAGGGGCGCGGGCAGGGTGGCGAACCACTCGACGTAGTCGTCGACCGGCAGCCGGCCGACGCCGAGGGCCAGTTGCGCTGGCGAGAGTGACGGGCGGTCGTAGGTGAGGCCGTCGGCCAGGCGGGCCATGAAGGCGTCGGAGTCGTCCGGCACCTCGGCCACCTTGTAGCCGGCCGTGGCCATCGCTTCGAGCACCCGCAGCAGGCTGGCCGGCGTGTCGAGAGCCACCGCGTTGCCGATGCGGCTGCGCTTGGTCGGGTAGGCGGTGAGGACGATGCCGACCCGCTTGTCGGCGTTGTCGAGGTGGCGGAGGCGGGCCAGGCGGGTGGCGATGCCGGCGATGCGCTCGACCCGGTCGGGCACGGCCCGGTGGGCGGCGAGGGCCACGCCCAGCTGGTCGCCGTCGTCGACGACCTCCTTGAACGAGAGCGGGGGACCGATGATCCGCCCGTCGAACTCGGGGATGGCCACGCCGAGGGCCACGTCGAGGGGGGACAGGCCGCCGGTCGAATCGGCCCACGTGGCGGTGTCGGTGGTGGACGCCACCGCTTGCAGGACGGGGACGTCGAGCACGTCGAGGGGGCTCGACCACGCCTCGTCGGCGGTGGGGATGGAGCCGCCCGCGGCCCACGTGGTGGTCACGACCACGTCCGCGCCCCGGAGGAGGTCGATGGCGGCGGGGTCGTTGCGCAGGGAGTAGGCGTAGACGGGACGGGCGTTGGCACCCCGCCGCTCGATGGCGTCGCACAACTGCTCGACGGGGAGGGTGTTGCCGGCCAGGACGTTGGCCCGGTAGGTGACGACGGCGATGGTGGGGCGGTCGGGGTCCTCCGGCCGGGGCCGGCCGCCGAGCAGGCCGGACATGGGCATGTCGGCCGGGGGGTCGAAGCCGAAGCCCTCCAGGAGGACGGTGTCGGCCACGAAGCGGAGGAGGTTGGCCAGGTTGGCCGGTCCGCCCCGGGCCAGGTAGGCGAAGGCCTCGGTGACGATGCCGGCGGGGACGGTGGAGAGGGCGGTCAGCTCGGCGTCGACCGTCGCCTCCCCTCCGAAGGCGAGGAGGGCGGTGCTGGACGCGATGCACCGCTGGCGAAGGTCGTCGAGGGGCTGTTCCCACGCCGCCCGCCCCTTGAGCAGGCGGACGAGGACCGCTTGGGCGCCGTCGATGTCGGGGACGGGCGTGTCCGGGCCGAGCCCGACGCCGCCATGGGCCCGCACGGGCGGGAACCCGTCGGGCAGGTCCTCCACCGCCGCCCGCAGGGCGAGCAGGTCAAGGTCGTTGTTGGCGATCACCACGATCACGGCGCCACCTCGCCGCTTCCCTGCGGCAACTGGTGACGGTTCACCACATCAGGGTGTGGTGAAGTGTCACCAGTTCGCAGGGAGCAGTCCTCGCACACTTTGCCGTCGGCGGCCGAGGTCTTCCACCACAGGCAGCAGGTGGTGCGGCGGTAGTCCCAACCGGTCCAACGCCCCAGGTCGGGCTGGTCGGTACGGGCGATGGCGGCGGTCGCCGCGTCCACCCGTTCCCGCAGGTCAGGCGGGGCGCCGTCGGCCGTGGCCACCGCGCCGAGGGCGGACGCCACGCCGGCGGCGGCGTTGCCGTGGAGGAGGCGGAGGCCGGTGGCATGGCGGGCCCGGAGGGAGGTCATGATCGGGTCGAGGTGGCCCGCGAACAGGCGTTTGACCAGATCGTCGAGATCGTGGACGAGCTCGGCGTCGGGGTCGACGAGGAACGACGACGGCCGGCTGCGGGCGAGCCCCACGCCGGTGCCGGGGGCGGACGGGTCGGGCGCGGCGCCGCGACACCACCCACGCGGCCAGCGTCGTGCCCGCCACCCGGTAGGCGTAGGCCTGCCACCAGAGCGAGGCCAGCACCTGGGGGTCGTCGCTCCCTCGGCCGGCGGCCGACCTCGCCACTTCCGCCGCCAGCCGATCGGGGTCGGCGGCCAGCTCGGCTCCCACCAGGTCGCCCTCGCCCGGCGTCCCGATCCGCCACCGGAGGTGCGGCACCAGGTCGGTGACCGCCCCGAGCACCGTTTCTGGAGCAAAAACGACATCAGATGTCGTATTTCCGCCAGAAAGCCCGGGCACCGGCTGGTTGATGAGGTCAAAGAGGCGATCGAGGTCCAGGGAGGACTCGAGGGCGTCGGCGATGCGGTCGAAGCGGGCGGTGCGCTCGGCGGCGAAGGACATCCCGGACGGGACCCAGTCGGGCGACGCCCACCGGAGGATCGCCGCCCGCAGGCCGTCCGACTCGAACAGGCCGTGGAGGGTGGTGGCCCGGAAGCGGCCCGCCCGCCAGCCGAGGACCGTCCCGTCGTCGGCCACGATCCACGGCTCGAGATCGCCGACGGCCTCCACTCGCCCGTGGTGGATGCGGTAGCCCGCCACCCGTTCGCCGTCGACCACGCCGGTCGGGCGGTCGAGCACCTTGTCCGCCTCGAACACCGTCCGCAAGGGCAGCCAGCCCAACCCGTCCACCGACCCGGGCGCACCCTCCGCCCCCAGCGGGTCGGCGATCGACACCCCGATCATCTGCGCTCCCGCGCACACCGCCACCACCGGCGCCCCGCACGCCTCCACCGCTGCGGCCAGCCCCGACGACCGGAACCACTCGAGGTCGCCCCGGGTGTTCTTCGAGCCGGGCAGCACCACCAGGTCGGGTCGCCCGAGGGCCGCCGCCGATCGCACCCACCGCACCGCCACCCCCGGCTCCAGGCGCAGCGGGTCGAGGTCGCCGAAGTTGGCCACCCGGGGGAAGCGGACGACGGCCACGTCCACCACAACGCCCGCAGCCGGGCCGAGCGTGTCCCACGAGTCGAGGGCCAGCGAGTCCTCGGCGTCGATGTCGGTACCGGGCACCGCCGGCACCACGCCCAGTACCGGCACCCCCGTCCTTCGCTCCAGCTCGGCGCAGGCGTCTCCCAGCAACCCCGGGTCCCCCCGGAAGCGGTTGATGACGAACCCCCGCACGCAAACCCGCAGGTCGTCGGGCAGCAAGGCCCACGTCCCGAACAACGAGGCGAAGACCCCGCCCCGTTCGATGTCGCCCACGACCACCACCGGCAGCCCCGCCGCCAGCGCCAGGGGCACGTTGGCGAAGTCGCCCGCCAGCAGGTTGATCTCGGCCGCGCCCCCGGCCCCCTCGCACACCACGACGTCGTAGCGCGAGCGGAGGTCGTCCAACGCCGCCAGCACCGTCGGCCGCAGCGCCGACTTCCCCGCGTGGTAGTCGGCCGCCGACTGCTCGCCCACGGCCCGCCCCATCACCACCACCTGGCTGGTCCGCTCGCCGGTGGGCTTGAGCAGCACCGGGTTCATCGCCACCTCCGCCGGCGCCCCCGCGGCCAGGGCCTGCACCCACTGGGCGTGGCCGATCTCGCCGCCACCGCCACCACCGTCCACCACCGCCGCGTTCAGGGCCATGTTCTGCCCCTTGAACGGCGCCACCCGCACTCCCCGCCGGGCCAGCAGCCGGCACAGCCCGGTGACCACCCATGACTTCCCGGCGTCGCTCGTCGCCCCGCACACCACCAGCCCGCCCCTCATGGCCGGCTCCTACAGTCTCGGGTATGACCCGCGCCCAGTCGATCGTCCTCGTCAACACCGGCCACGGCAAGGGCAAGTCGTCGGCCGCCTTCGGGGTGATGGCCCGAGGGTGGGCCCGGGGGTGGAACGTGGCCGTGGTGCAGTTCGTCAAGGGCGGGAAGTGGAAGACGGGCGAGCGCAAGCTGGCCGACCACCTCGACATCGAGTGGCACACCCTGGGCGACGGGTTCACGTGGGAGTCGACCGACCTCGAGCGCACCGCCGAGTTGGGCCGGGAGGCGTGGCGGCAGGCGGCGGCCAAGCTGGCCAGCGGCGATTACGACCTGCTCATCCTGGACGAGCTCACCTACGTGATGAAGTACGGCTGGGTGCCGGCGGACGAGGTGGCCGCCGCCATCGCCAACCGGGCGCCCAAGACGAGCGTGGTGGTGACCGGCCGGGACGCGCCCCCGGAGATCGTCGACGTCGCCGACACCGTCACCGAGATGCGCAAGGTGAAGCACGCCTACGACGCCGGTATCGGGGCGCTCAAAGGGATCGAGTACTGACAGGTCCGGCGTCGGGCACGGCCGGGCGTTCGGATGCGAGCAGGCCGAAGCCGAGGGTGATCACGGCCCAGAGCAGGAGGTTCCCGCCGAGCGAGGCCAGCCGGAAGCTCCACAGCAGCGTGGCCGGCACGGTGATCGGATCGGGGGCCCCCGGGAGCAGGGCGAAGGCGAGGGCGAAGGGCACGACCACCACCGCCACCACCGCCACCGTCCGCCGGGGCTCCGACCACCCCTGGCGCCGCAGTCCGGGTGGACAACGCCGCCGCCGCCAACCCCCACGAGGCCGCCAGCACGATCACCGACACGTAGAGCAGTTGGCGCTTGGCCAGCGTGTCGGGATCGCCGACCGCGGGCGGATTGGGCGGGTACTTGAGCCACGGGGCCACCGTCAGCGCCCCCGCCAGCACCGCTCCCGCCACCAGCGCCCGGCGGAACGGATCGGGCCGCGACCGCCGCAGCCCCCAGAAAACCACTGCGAACAGCAGCCCGAAGGCCGCCCCCGTGACGGCGTAGGCCGAGAACAGCCCCACGCCCTTCTGTACCGACCGGGACACGATCTCGGGCTCGCCCCCCGCCGAGGGCCCCGCCTGGGCCAGCTCGATGTTGATCGCTTCCTGGATCCGGGGCTCGCCCACGAAGGTCAGCAGGAGGGCGGCCGCCAGCCCGCCGACGAGCCCGACCAGGGTCGCCCCGAGCGCGACCGAGCGCGGGCGCGACGGGTCGATGCGACCGATCACCGTGGACGTGAGGGTCCGGGGGGGACTTAGTGGCAGGGCACGCCGAGCAGGTGGCGCCCGTCGTGGAACAGCTCGTGCAGGAACGCACCCGTCTGCCCGAGGGCGTGGGACACCATCCCGCCCTCCATGGTGACGGCCCAGAACAGCACCGCGGCCAGCATCAGGGTGGGCAGGGCCCAGCGGGGGATCGGGAGCGCGACCTGCTCGATGGAGCGGGCGGTCGTCGTGCTCATGGCTACCTCCATCCTCGTGGAGCGGGCCCGGGCTGGGTCCACAGGTGCAACGTGCCAACCCCGGTTCCTGACTCACGACCCGGGTTATGGGGTCGCTCACAGTGGCGGGACCGCCCCGGACTCACACCGGGTTCCCGTGGCTGACGATGCGACACTACACCGGTGATCGGACCCCGAGTGGTGGTGGCCGGGACCCACTCCGGCGCCGGCAAGACCACAGTGGCCACCGGTCTGCTGGCCGCGCTGCGGGCGGCCGGGCACCGTCCGGCGGCGGCCAAGGTGGGGCCCGACTTCATCGATCCCGGGTACCACGCCCTCGCCTGTGGACGCCCGCCCCGCAACCTCGACGCCTGGCTGTGCGGCCTCGACGCCATCCGGCCGCTGGCGGCCCGAGCCGCGGACGGGGCCGACGTCCTCGTGGTCGAAGGCGTCATGGGATTGTTCGACGGGGCGGCCGACGGGTCGCCGTCCTCGACCGCCGACGTGGCCCGCGCCCTCGACGCCCCCATCGTGCTGGTGGTGGACGCCGCCTCGCAGTCGTCGTCGGTGGCGGCGGTGGTGCACGGCTTCGCCACGCTCGACCCGACGGTTCGCATCGGCGGTGTCGTGCTCAACCGGGTCGCGTCCGACGGCCACGAGGTGCTCCTCCGGGAGGCGCTGCTTCCCCTGGGCGTCCCCGTGCTGGGGGCCCTCCGGCGGGACGACCGCCTGGTGTGGCGAGACCGTCACCTGGGCCTGGTGCCGGTGGCCGAGCGTCCGGACGAGGTGGGGGCGTCACTGGCCGCCCTGGCTGCGGCCGTGGCCGACCGGGTCGACCTGGAGGCAGTGGTCGCCCTGGCCCGGTCGGTGCCGCCCCTGGCCGCGGCCCCCGTCGCCCTGCCGGCCGTCGCCGCCCGACCCACCCGGGTGGCCGTCGCCGGCGGGCGGGCGTTCACCTTCACCTACACCGACACCCTGGACGCGTTGGCCGCGGCCGGGGTCGAGGTCGTGCCCTTCGACCCGCGGCGCGACCAGCGGCTGCCGTTCGACGTCGACGGCCTCCTCGTCGGCGGCGGCTTCCCCGAGACGTATGCCGCCGAACTGTCCGACAACCACACCCTCCTGGCCGACGTCCGCCAACGGGTCGCCGGGGGACTCCCCACCTGGGCCGAATGCGGGGGACTGGCCTGGCTGTGCCGGGAGCTCGACGGCCACCCGATGGCGGGTGTGATCGACGCCGCCGCCACCATGGGCGACCGCCTCCACCTCGGCTACCGCACCGCCCACACCACCGCCGCCACCCCCCTCGGCCCGGCCGGCACCGAGCTTCGGGGCCACGAGTTCCACTACTCCACCGTCGACCCGCCGGGCGACGCCCTCCACCTGCAGGGCCGCTTCGCCTCCCACCCCGACGGCCACGCCACCCCCACCCTGGTGGCGACCTACCTCCACCACCACCCCGGCGGCGACCCGTCGATCGTGTCCAACTTCGTGGCCGCCTGCGCCGCCCGACCGTCCAGTTCTGAGACATGAGGCGCGATCGTGAGGACGCGTCCGTCCGACGGCCGCCTGCGCCGCCCGGCCGTCCACGGCCGAGGCGCCCCGGAGCGTGAGAGGGTGACCGGGTGACCCGCCTGTTCGACGCCGCGGTGGCCAACGTCGGTCCCCTGGTCACCGAAGCCCTGGTGGAGGCCACCGTCCTCCACGACCGCCTGACCAAGCCCCGAGGTGCCCTTGGCCGCCTGGAGCCGCTCGGCATCCGCCTGGCCGGCATCGCCGGCGTCTGCCCCCCGCCGGTGCCGGCCCCGGCGGCGGTGGCCGTCTTCGCCGGCGACCACGGGGTACTGGCCCAGGGCGTCTCCCCGTGGCCGCAGGAGGTGACGGCCCAGATGGTGGCCAACTTCCTCGCCGGCGGGGCCGCCATCAACGTCATCGCCCGCCAGACCGGGGCCGAGGTGGTGGTGATCGACGTGGGCGTCGCCACGCCGCTCGATGATGCACCGGGCCTGCTCCGCCGCAAGGTCCGCCGGGGGACCGCCGATTTCACCGCCACGACCGCCATGTCCGCCGACGAGGCCCGCGACGCCCTCGACGTGGGCGCCGAGGTGGCGGCCGATCTGGTCGCCGGGGGCGCAAAGTGCCTGGTCACCGGGGAGATGGGCATCGGCAACACCACCGCCGCGGCGGCTCTCATCGCCGCCCTCACCGGCCACCCGCCGGCGGAGGTCACCGGCCGGGGGACGGGCATCGACGACGCCACCCTCGCCCACAAGGTGGCGGTGGTGGAGGCGGCCCTCGCCCGGCACGCGGTCGCCATCGCCGCCGGCCCGCTGGCCACCCTGGCCGCTCTCGGGGGACTGGAGATCGCGGCCCTGGCCGGCTTCATCGTGGGCGGGGCCGCGGCCCGGGTCCCGGTCGTGATCGACGGCGTCATCGCCGACGCGGCCCTGCTCGTCGCCATCCGCCTGGCCCCGGGCGTGCTCCCATACTGCGTCGCCGGCCACCGCTCGTCGGAGCCGGGCGCCACCGCCGTGCTCGCCCACCTCGGCCTCGAACCGCTCCTCGACCTCGGCCTGCGCCTGGGCGAGGGGAGTGGCGCCTGCCTCGCATTGCCGGTGGTCGAGGCCGCCGCCCGGGTGCTGCGGGAGATGGCCACCTTCGACTCCGCCGGGGTGAGCGAGAAGTAGCGGGCGGTCAGACGACCCCGGCGCGCGCCCGACGAATCCCGGTATGTTGCTGGCCGCTGGAGACCAAGAGAGGCGGGAAATGCCGAGTGAATTGATCGACCGCAAAATGAGGCATGTGGTCGGCTTGTGCGACCAGAACGGTGACGGTGTGCTCGAGGTGGCTGACTTCGAGATCTGGGTGGGCCGGATGGCGGCCATCCGAGGGTGGGAGCCGGGCTCCGACGGCTATGCCGGCCTCGACCGGCTCTATCTCGACACCATACGGACGCTGCACGAGGTGTACGGCGACAACGGCCGGGTTACCGTCGCCCGCTTGGCCGAGGTGCTGAAGTCCATGAGCGAGTCCGGGGGGCCGGAGTTCCAGGTGTGGGGCGACGGGTTCTTCGGTCTCCTCGACGCCGACGGAGACGGGCGGATCGGACCCGACGAGTACCGCGACTTCCTCGCCGCCCTCCTCGTCGACGCGCCCGCCGCCGACGAGGCCTTCGCCAAGCTCGACCTCGACGGCGACGGGTTCATCTCGGCGGACGAGTTCACCCAGCTCTACTTGGAGTTCTTCGCCAGCGAGGATCCCGACGCCCCCGGCAACTGGTTCTGGGGGCCGTTGGAGTAGTCCCTCGGTGCGGGTGGACCGTCGGGGGGTGCCTGCCGCAGTAGAAACTGGGCTCGTGACCGACGAGCCGCCGACCGACGAGCCGACCGAAGCCGCCGGCGCCGCCCGTCGCCCCTGCCGGGCCCCGGGTGGGTCCGGAGCAGGAGCGGCGGAGGCAGCTGGCGACGTCGAAGCGGCGGGCGACGTCGCTGCTGGCCGCCGTCAGCGTGGTCTTCGTGGTGGTCGCGGTTTGGGGCGGCGAGTCCACGTGGGCCGAGTACGTGCAGGCCACCGCGGCCGCGTCGATGGTCGGCGGGCTGGCCGACTGGTTCGCGGTCGTCGCCTTGTTCCGCCACCCCCTCGGGTTGCCCATCCCCCACACCGCCATCGTCGTCGAGCGCAAGGACCAGTTCGCGGCCACCCTGGGCGACTTCATCCAGGAGAGCTTCCTCACCCCCGACGCCATCGTCGGCCGGCTGCGGGGCGCGGGCGTGGTCGGGCGTCTGGCCGACTGGCTGGCGGAGCCGGCCAACGCCGCCCGGGTGGCGGCGGAGGCGGCCGACGCGGTGGTGGCCGCGGCCGACCTCCTGCGGGACGACGACGTGCACCAGGCCATCGAGGGCGTGCTCCGCAACCGGGTGGAAGCGGTGCCGTTGGCGCCCCTGGCCGGGCAGGCGCTGCGGTTCGCCACCCGCGACGGGCGCCACGACGAGGTGCTCGACCGGGCCCTGGGCGGCCTCCGCCGCTACATCGAGGATCACCGGGCCGACCTGCGGGGCCGCTTGGGCAAGAAGTCGCGCTGGTGGGTTCCTGGAGCCGTCGACAACAAGCTGTTCGAACGGGTGCTGGACGGGTTCTGCGGGATGTTGGCCGAGATGGAGGGCAATCACCTCCACGAGCTGCGTCGGGAGCTCGACCTGCGATTGGCCAAGCTGGCGACCCAGCTGGAGACGTCGCCCGAGCTGCGGGAACGGGGCGAGCGCATCAAGCGCGACCTCCTCGACCAGCCCGAGCTGCAACGGTGGGTGGCCGAGCTGTGGTCCGACGCCAAGGACCAGCTGCGCTCGGAGGCAGCCAACCCGGAGTCGAAGCTGCGGGTGCGGCTGGCGGCGGCGATCGTGGGCGCCGGCCGCCGGCTGCAGGCCGACCCCGCTCTGGCCGCCCGGATGGAGGGGATGCTCGAGGCGGTCGTCACCTACGTCGTCGAACACTTCCGGGGCGAGATCGCGGGCCTGGTCGGCACCACCATCGCCCGCTGGGACGCGGAGGAGACCGCCTCCCGCCTCGAGCTGCTGTTGGGCCCCGACCTCCAATACGTCCGCATCAACGGCACCGTCGTCGGCGCCGCCGCCGGCCTGCTGCTCCACGCGGTGGCCGACGTTCTCGGCTGACCCGCCCGGCATGGGTCAGCGGAGGAACTCGGGTCGCTCACTGACAGGCCTGGACCAACTCCGCCATCTTGCGCTCGAGGCCGGGCGACAGCTCGTCGGCGGCCAGCTCCTCCTGCGTCAGCCCGTTGACCACCACCGACCCGAAGCACTCCGCCTGGTCGGGCGTCGCCCCCTCGTCGAGCGGGCCGACGGCGACGTAGCCGCGGGCGGCCGCCAGTTGCACCGCCTGCTCCGATCCGCCGGTGCCCGCCACCGCCGCCGCCCCCGGGTCGCACGACTCCAGGTGGACGATGTCGCCGCCGCGGGAGGTCGATGCCGCGCCCCCCGGCGTGGCCGCCACCCACGCGGTGAGCGCGTCGGTGAGTTCAGCGGTGTCGGCGGGCGTGTCGCCGGTCACGTTCAGCCGGATGCACGTCCGACCGTCCTGGGGGAAGACGGCGTAGGAGTCGCCGCCCCAGCCGGTGGCCGCGGCCAGGGCCCGGTAGGGGTCGATCCGTTCGGCCAGGACGATCATGAGGGTCACGGCCCCGAAGTCGCCCTGGTCGAAGACCTCGGCTCCGTCGGTCGCGGGCCTTTTGACAGGGACGGGACCGTGGTTGGCGAGGTACTCGAACGGGTCGAGGATTTGCTCCTCGGTGGTGGGCGGATTGGAGAAGGCGGCGTCGACGGACTGGCCCTTGGTCGCCTTCAACACCGCCACGAAGGCGTCTCCCAGCCCGTAGGGGGAAGCGAAGAGCGACGTCAGGGCGGTGGGGATGTCGGCGTTCTCGAAGTCGGCCAGGCCGGCGTCGCTCTCGGCGGCGATTGCGTCCTTGGTGGCCTGGTCGAGGGTGTCCCGGTACCGCTCCTCGATGCGGTCGGCATCCGCCTCGACCAGGGCGCCGAAGGCGTAGGTCTGGCCGCTGGTGACCTTGTCCTCCTCGCCTTCGTAGCGGTCGAGCGCGTAGATCTGGTCCTGGAGCACGTGTGTCAGCTCATGGGCGAGGGTGACGGCCACCCCGGGGGTGACCTCGGTGCCCCGAACCACGACCCGCTCCTCGACGCTGTCGTAGTAGGCCAAGGTGCCGGTGTCGACGAGGTCGTTGGTGGCCTTGAACAGGTCCACGTCCGCCGCCAGCAGGCCCAAGGCCCGCATTGTCCCCTCGAACTGCTCCAGCTCGGCCCTTGTCGTCCTCGCTCAGCGTCCCCTCCTCGGTGCGGGTCCGCTGGGAGTACTGCTCCGGGGACAGGAAGTCGACGGGGACGGGGTGCTCGTAGAGGGCACCCCGCTCCCGCTGCACGAAGTCGGCCAGCTCGACCACCCGGGGGTCCCACTCCGTGGGGTAGGTCTTCTCTGTCTGCCGGAGGACGACCACGGTCACACCGGCCGACAGCGTCGTGAGCACGCCCAGGGCGGTGGCCACCTGCCACAGCGGCCACCGAAGTCCCCCCGAGACGTCACGTTCGCCACCATCTCGGAGCTCGGCCTGTCCCGTCGGGACCTCGTCGGCCTGGTCGCGGCGGCGTGAGAGTTCGAGCACGACGAGGAGGCCGAGGAGGGCCACGCCCCCGGCGAGGAGACCGGCGGACACGAGCATCGAGTCCTTCGGCGCGACCTCCACGCTGCCGTCGGAGTGGAGGATCACCTTCACCTCGTCGCCGACGGCGTCGCGGGCCCCGCCCCGCTCACGCGGGTCCTCGGCCCGCACCGGGTTGCCGTCAGGACCGGTGTACTCCACGACCTCAGTGGCGTAGGCGTAGGGCTCGGTGGCGTTCGACGTGAGGCAGCGGCGGGACTTCCGGCCGTTGCGAACGCAGATCGGCCTCGAGCCGGTGTGCTCCTTCAGCTCGACGACCGTGCCGTCGACGATGTCGCGCGGGCCGAGCCCACTGGCGTGGTAGACGCCGTAGCCGCCCAGGCCGAGGAGCACGACGGCGATGACGCCGATGACGCCGAGGATCTTCGTGCTCCGCCGCATCCGCCCGTCACCGCTTGTCGATGGTGCCCGATCGGTATCGGAGCGACTCGTCCTCGCCTTGCGCCCTTGCGGGGGCGGCCCGGCCTCGAGGCGTGCCGCTTGCTCCCGTGCTTCACGGGCATACCACTCGTCGAGAGGCGAGAACTTCTCGGAATCAGCCATTGGCTGATGTGTCGGCCCGCCTGCGGCCGCTCTTGAGATCGGGTGCACGGACATCACGGGCCGTTCCAGGCGACGTGAGCGGGACAACCACCTGCTGGGATATTGACCGAGGGGGCTTCCTCGAGCCGAGCTTTCTCCGGTTTTGGCAGAAGGTGGCGACCGGGTCAGGTGCCCGGCACCGCCAGCTCGACGGTGACCTCGGGGAAATTGCCCCGTAGGACCAGGGTGGCGGGCTGCCCCGCCTGGTAGGAGAGCTCCCGGTCGGTGTCGTCGCCGGGGGCGAGGTTGGAGTCGATGTCGGCCCCGCCGTCCAGGCCGTGGACATCATCGCCCCGGCGCAGGCCGAGGCCGGCATCGTGGCCCAGCGTCTTGTTGAGGTCGAAGCCCACCCCCGGAGCACCCGGGCCCAGACCCTCGGCCTCCAGGATCTGGGCGGTGGCGAAGCCGACGTTCACCCACTCCACCCGCAGGAGGCGGTTGCGGTCGAAGAGGCCAGGCCCGGTGGAGAAGGAACGGGCCTGGAGGACGGTGTCGACGACGGGCCACACGTCGACCCACACCTGGCGGGCGTCGCCGACCTGTGCCGTGATCGTCCACTGCCGGCCGTCGAAGGTGGCAGAGGCCTCGACGCCCTTGCCCTCGACGGCACCTACTCGCCCGTCCCACGACCGGTCCAGGGCCGCGGCCCGGGCCTGGCCCGCCACCGCCACCTCGCCCGAGCCCGCAGCCTGCACGGACATCCCCGGGCGGGCCGCCACGGTGGCCAGTATCGGCATCTCCTCGGGCCGCTCGCATTCGCCGGGGGCGAGGGGGGCCGTCGGCTCGAGCGTGATGTCGGGAACGGTCCGGCACGACCCCGAGAACGTCGTCCCCGGAGGCAGGACGAGCTCCTCCGCCCCCCTGCCGTCATGGGCGAAGAACGAGCCCCGGGCCACGACCGGTCCCGTGGCTCCGGCCAGGAGGTCGACGAAGCCAACCCGGGCGACGATCTCGTCGCCCGCGGCCTCGATCGAGCGGATCCCCTCGGAGTCGAGGCCGTCGCCGGCAGCCACCCCCGGCACGGACACGTTGCCGTCGGCTTCCAGCCGGAACTCCTCGTCGGGGTACCACCGCTCACCGCTGGGCAGTCGGAGCATCGGGCCCGTGTTGGGCCCGTCGGGGTCGCGGCGGCCCAGGCCGAGGGTGGTTCCCCGCAGCCCGCCCACCACCGTGGCGGCCATGTTCAGGGTCATTCGGGGCCCGCTCCCTTCGAGCGTCGCCGACCACGGCCCGGTGGGCGTCACCCGCTCCGGCCACGGCCGGCCGACGACATCTCCCACCGGTACGTCGTCGGCTGCCGCGGCGCCGGTGACCGACCGGGGCGACGATGAGCAGCCCGCCGTCAGCATGAGGCAGGCCGCCGCCGTCACGACAATCACCCGTCCCGAAGACCGTGACCGACTCACCGGGGACTTGGACTGGTTCACGGGGTGCTCGGTTACGGCTGGGGAGCGTTTATGAGGGGAGGTCCGTGCCCACCAGTTGGGGGCCGCCCTCGATGGGGATGACGACGCAGGCGATCTCGCGGTCGGCGTCGGCCCAGCTCTCGGCTGTGGGCTGGAAGAAGGAGTAGTCGATCTCCTGGTTCTCCTCGTAGGTGCCCCACCAGTCGGTGAGCCACCGGGAGATGCACCCCTCCTCGCCTTGCGCCTCGACGCTGACGGCGTCGAACGACTCGGCGTCGGGCAAGTTGAAGGTGGCGTAGACCTGGCCGTCGTGGGAGGCGTCACAGGGCACGCCCTCGACCGACACGACCAGCTCGGCGTTCTCCTCGGGCGCCATGAAGCAGTCGCCGATCCGCAGGGCGAAGGCCCCCAACCCACCGGACTCGACGATCGCCCCGGTCTCGTTCCGGGTCGTCTTGTCCTGGGTGGCGGTCACGCCGCCGAAGATGGCGATACCCCCTGCGACGACTCCTCCGACGATCCGCTCCTTGATACCGAAACCCATGTCTCTCCTCCCGCGTTCGCTCAGGTGGTCGGTAGGCGCGATCCCGGAGTTGAAGAACCGGCTCGGGAATGATTCGAACGGCCCACGCCCGACGGGCCGAGCGGCATCACCGTCCGGCGGGTGGTTGGTCCCAGGTCCGAGCCTCGAGGAAGCCACCGCGGCTACGGTGCCGAGCTGAACCGGACGTGTGGTAGGAGGACGAGGGAGGTAGGCATCCCGGATGAAGTCTCTCGGTCGCAGACATCGATACGGCCTGGCGGTCGTCGCGGTCATGGCGCTCGTCGTCGCCTACTCGCAGCACGCCTCGGCGGCGACGCTCACGGTCACGCCCAACAGCAATCTGCCGGCGTCGGCGAACGTCAACGTCAGTGGCACGGGCTTTGCGGCCAACCAGCCCGGCAGCCTGCAGCAGTGCAAGTTCAACCCGGGACTCGGTTTCGACGAGTGCAAGGACGTGGGGTCGTTCGTGACGAACTCGTCGGGCAACTTCGGCCCGGTGCCGGTCACAGTCACCAGCACCTATGTGTCCACCGACAGCACAAACGTGGACTGCACCACCGGTGACCCGTGCCGCGTCGTGGCGACCCTCAACAACGTCTTCGGCGCCGGGGAAGCTCCGCTCTCCTTCGGCGTTTCCACCTCGTCGACGACCACCTCCACGACCACGCCGACCACGACTTCGTCGACCACCACCTCCACGACCACGCCGACCACGACCTCGTCGACCACCACCTCCACGACGACGCCGACCACGACCTCGTCGACCACCACCTCCACGACGACGCCGACCACGACCTCGTCGACCACCACCACGACCACACCAGGATCTCCCGAAGACTGCGCCGGGCTGCGGGCCGCCCGAGCGGCCTTCAACGCGCAGATTGATGCGTTCGAGGCTGCTGCGGGCTCGTCCCCGAGCTGGCTCGAAGCCCTCAGGGCCGTCGTCAACGCCGTCTACGATGCGGCGCTGGCCGATTGCGGACCCACATCGGGGAGCACCACCACCTCGTCGTCGACCTCGACATCCACCAGCACTTCGACCACCAGCACCTCGACATCCACCAGCACCTCGACGACGTCGACGTCGACCTCGACCACCACGTCGGTGCCGCCGACACCGGACCGTTGCGCGGCGATAACGGTCGCCCGGGCCGCATTCAATGCGCAGATCGACGAGCTGCAGGCGGCGGGGGGTAGCCAACAGTCCCTGGACGCCCTCAGAAGCCAGGTCAACGCCCTTTACGATCAGGCGCTGGCGACCTGCGCCGGCTCCGGGTAGCGGCTACGTCGTCCTGACGCGAAGCCGTCTGTCTGGGCTACACCAAGCCCCCGGGCCCGAGCACCGTGACGTAGCCTTCCGCATGCCCGACGTCGAGGGGAGTCGGGGTCCGATTCGGGTCCGGCGGTTGTCGATGGAGCTCCGGGTTCGGCGGCGGCGGCTCGACGCCTTCGCGGCCGCCCCCGACTGGCCCGGCAAGGGTCGGTCGCTCCATTGGGAGCAGGTCCGCTACGACCAGCTCCTGCTCCTGGCCGCGCACATGTTGGAGGTGCCCGCGCCCGACGAGTGCCCCCTCCCGCCCGCCGCCCGCGCCCTCATCGAGGACAAGCTGTCCATAGCCGGCCTCGACGTCTTCGCGCCCGACGGCACGTCCGGCGATCCCTTCGAGGACGACGACCTGGTGTTGTAGCGGCGAGCCGCCCGACTCAGGCCAGCCCGACTCAGGCCAGCCCGACTCAGGCCAGCCCGATTCAGGCCAGCCCGATTCAGGCCCGGTCGGGTCGGCCCCGGTGATCGACCAGGACGCCGTCGACGACCCGCGTCGAGAACCCGCACACCGGGCAGATGCCGAACTCGTGGCCGGCCAGCGCGCCGGTCCCCCGAACCGATTGCGTCGACGGGGGCGCCTCGCCGCCGCCCCGGCAGGAGGGAGCGGACTGGCTCATGCCCGTTGCAACGGCTTGTACTTGATGCGGTGGGGTTGGTCGGCCTCGTTGCCCAGGCGCTTGTGGCGGTCGGCCTCGTAGTCGGAGTACGAGCCCTCGAACCAGCGCACCATCGAGTCGCCCTCGAAGGCGAGGATGTGGGTGGCGACCCGGTCGAGGAACCACCGATCGTGGCTGATGACCACCGCACACCCGGGGAAGTTGAGCAACCCCTCCTCCAGGGCCCGGAGGGTGTCGACGTCGAGGTCGTTCGTCGGTTCGTCCAACAACAGCACGTTGCCCCCCGCCACCAGCACTTTCGCCAGATGGAGCCGGTTCCGCTCCCCACCCGACAGCTCGCCCACCAGCTTCTGCTGGTCGGAGCCCTTGAACCCGAGGCCGCCCACGTAGGCCCGCCCGTGCAGCTCGCGGTTCCCGACCACGATCCGGTCGACGCCGCCCGTCGCCTCCTCGTAGACGGTCTTCGACCCGTCCAGCGAGTCCCGGCTCTGGTCGACGTAGGCCAGCCGCACCGTGGAACCCACCGTCAACGAGCCCGAGTCGGGCGTCTCCGCCCCCACGATCATGCGGAACAACGTGGTCTTGCCCGCCCCGTTGGCCCCGATGATGCCGACGATCCCACCCGGCGGCAGCCCGAAGGACAGCCCGTCGATGAGCAGCCGGTCGCCGTAGCCCTTGACCAGGTCCTCGACCTCGACCACCACGTCGCCCAGCCGGGGGCCGGGCGGGATGGAGATCTCCAGCTTCTCCGCCTTCTCGGGACCCGCCTCCGCCGCCGCCAGCAGCTTCTCGTACGAGGTGAGGCGGGCCTTGCCTTTGGCCTGGCGGGCCCGGGGCGACATCTGCACCCACTCCAGCTCCCGGGCCAGGGTGCGCTGGCGGGCGGAGTCGGACTTCTCCTCCCGGGCCAGGCGGGCCTGCTTCTGCTCCAGCCACGACGAGTAGTTGCCCTCCCACGGCAGTCCCGCGCCCCGCTCCAGCTCGAGGATCCAGCCGGCCACGTTGTCGAGGAAGTAGCGGTCGTGGGTGACGGCCACCACCGTCCCCGGGTACTCGGACAGGAAGCGCTCCAGCCACGCCACCGACTCGGCGTCGAGGTGGTTGGTGGGCTCGTCCAGGAGGAGCATGTCGGGGCGGGAGAGGAGCAGCCGGCACAGGGCCACCCGCCGCCGCTCGCCCCCGGACAGGGTGGACACGTCGGCGTCGCCCGGCGGCAGGCGGAGGGCGTCCATGGCGATGTCGAGGGTGCGGTCGAGGTCCCAGGCGTCGGCCGCGTCGATCTTGTCCTGGAGGACCGCCTGCTCGGCCAGGAGGGCGTCGAAATCGGCGTCGGGATCGCCCATGGCCTCGCACACCGCGTTGTAGCGGTCGAGGACGGCCTTGATCTCGCCCACGCCCGTCGTCACGTTGCCGATCACGTCGAGCGACTCGTCGAGCCTCGGCTCCTGGGCCAGGAAACCGACGGTGGCCCCGGGGTGGAGGCGGGCCTCGCCCGTGTAGCCGTCGTCCTCCCCGGCCATGATGCGCAGGAGCGACGACTTCCCCGACCCGTTCGACCCGATGACGCCGATCTTGGCCCCCGGGTACATGGAGATGTTGATCCCCTTGAGGACCTCGCGATCGGGCGGGTAGAAGCGACGAAGGTCGCGGATGGTGAAGATGAACTGCGGGGCCATGGACTGGAGGGTAGGCGGCCGGCAGTCCCTACCCGGACTAGAGGTACCGGCGGGCGCCCTGGTAGCGGGCGGCGAGACCGGGGGAATCGATCGACACCGTCTCCACCTGGCGGCCGGTGGCGGGGGCCTGGATCATCCGCCCCTCGCCCACGTACATGGACACGTGGGTGACGCTGTCCTCGCCGTAAAAGAGCAGGTCACCCGGTTGGAGGTCGTCTCGGTCGACGGGCGTGCCCGCCTCGGCCTGGTCGTCGGCGTCGCGGGGGATGACCACCCCGTGGGCGGCGTAGGCGGCCGACGTGAGGCCGGAGCAGTCCCACCCGGCGGCGGACGTCCCCGCCCACAGGTAGTCGACGCCCGAAAACATCTGGGCGCTGCGGACGACGTCGTCGGCGGTGGGCGGGGCGCTGGCGGGCGTGACGACCTCTACGTACATCGGCACCAACCGGCCCCGGCCACCACCGGGGATGCCGACCGTAACCGCCTCGGGGTCGGTGAAGAGCACCGGCAGCCGGGTGTTGAAGCTCAACGTCAGGGGCGGTTCGTTGGTGTTGCCGAGGTCGAGCAGGCCGGTGGCCCGGACGTTGACCACCGCCTCACCTCCCGCCCCGACCTCGGGCGGGACGGTCGTGAGCTGGGTCGTCGGCAGCCATCCCGGGTAGCCGCGGGGGTCGAGCGACGACGGCTGCCGGGGGATCACCACCTTCGCCCAGTCGCCCGCGGTCTCGATGACGGTGACCCGGTCGCCGTAGAGGGCCTGGGTCACCAGCCGGTCGACGAGCCACAGCCGGTCGTCGACGCTCATGGCCGCCAGCCAGGCGTCGATGTCGACCGGGTCGGCCAAGGAGGGGGCGTCGAGGGGACGGGTCTGGTCGGGCTCGTCCCACAAGCCGGCGACGGCCACGTCGATCCAGGCGTCGTAGGGCGGCGTCGATGGGGGCGCGGGCGCGACCACGGCCGGGGCGGGGACGGTGGTCGTGGTCGTGGGGGTTGCCGGGCGCCGCTCGGCGATCCGCCGTCCCCACCGCAGGCGGTGAGCGCCAGCAGGCAGCCGAGAGCCAGGACGAACCGCTTCATGACACGCCCATCATGATCACCGGGGCCCGGGCGGGGTCGAGCCAGCGGAGGACCTCGAGCAGGCGGTCGACGGGCAGCGCCACGCACCCGGCGGTGGGGCTGCCGGTGGAAACGTGCAGGAAGATGGCCGAGCCGAGGCCGGGCGTGCGGTCGGTGTTGTAGGCGATGACGGCGCCGTAGTCGTAGGCCGGGGTCACGTACATGGCCTCGCCCACGCCCCCGTCGACCCACAGGTTGTAGGTCGGGCTGGACGGGTTGTCGTCCCACACGATCGACGGGCCCGTGACCCGCCGGAACGGAAGCGCGACGCCGGGATCGGGCTGGACGCCGAACAGGAAGTCGAACCGGTAGGTGCCGGACGGGGTGCGCCCGTCGCCCTCCCGCTTCTCGCCCGGCGGGGCGAGTCCGGCCCGCCCGAGCCGCGCCGTCGACGGGCCGTGCACCTGCTCCCACCCCCCAGGCGGTCCGTTGCCACGTGGTGACGCTGGCCGTGGTCGACCCGTAGCCGGCGGCGGTGACGAGCACGGCCTGGCCGGCGGTGCCCGCCCGGTCCAACCCGTCGGGGGCGGCCGCCCGGGCCGCGGCGGTGGTGGGGCTCGGTCCGGCAGGCTCTCCGGCCGGCGCCGATGTCGTCGGGGAGATGGCGGCGGCGGTGGTGGCCGGGGCGGGCTCGGTGGCCGGCGCCGATGTCGTCGGGGTGGCGGCGGCGGTGGTGGCCGGGGCGGTCGTCCGGGAGGCCCCCCGCTCGGACACCCCCGGTCCGCAGGCGACCAGGAGCAGCCCCACCGCCACCGTCCCGAGCACGAATCGGCGGGTCACGCCGCTACCGTGGGCCGTCGTGGCTCGTGGCCGATGCGCTCCTGGCCGATGGCTGGCGCTGGCCATCGCCCTGGCCGTCGGAGCCTGCGCCGACCCCGCCCCATCGAAGCCGCGGACCACCTCGACCGCCGTCGCCACCAGCGTCGCCCCCACCACCACCACCACAACGACCGCCGGCCCCACCACGACGGTCGCGCCCACGACGACCGTCGTCCCGACCGCTACTACCGTCGCCGCGGTGCCGCCGAGCGACTTCACCGGGACCGTGTCGGCGGTGACCGCGGCCGACCTCGGGACGTCGTGGCGGCCGGGCTGCCCCGTCGCCCCCGAGGGCCTCCGCCTGCTCCGCCTGTCGTATTGGGGCTTCGACGGCCAGGCCCACGTCGGCTCCCTCGTGGTGGCGGCCTCGGTCACCGCCGCCGTCACCGAAGCCTTCCGCCGCCTCTACGACCAGCGCTTTCCCATCCGCCGCATGGAGCCGGTCGACGTCTACGGCGCCGACGACGACGCCTCCATGGCCGTCGACAACACGTCTGCCTTCAACTGCCGCCCGGCGGTGGCCGCGGGTCCGCCCCACTGGTCGAACCATGCCTACGGCCTGGCCGTCGACGTCAACCCGGTCGAGAACCCCTACCTCCTCGGGGGCCGGGTGCTGCCGCCGGCGGGCGCCGAGTTCGCCGACCGCTCCGTCTACCGCCCGGGCATGGCCGTGGCCGGTGGGGTGCTCACCTCCGCCTTCTCCGCGGTGGGATGGGGATGGGGCGGCGCCTGGGACAGCCCCGACTACCAGCACTTCTCGGCCAACGGCGGCTAGGCCCGGGAGGAGCGCAGGGCCTTCCCGCTGACGAAGAGGAGCGACGCCACCGCCACCATCTGCACGCCCCACCAGGCGCCAATGGCGTGGTGCCCGCTCGCCGGGCAGGCGATGGCCATGACCGCCAGCACGCCCGCGCCGGCGAGGGACGCGGCCGCGGTGTAGCGCCGGCGCTGGAAGAGCCCCACCGCCATCACGCCCCACAGGCTCATCTGGCCCAGGGCCAGGAGGTCGACGGCCAGGGGGACGGGGGCGTTGGGGTCGGCAGGGGTCGGCTCGACGGCCACGCCGATGGCCATCACGACGACCCACGCCACGACCAGGGCGATGCCCCACTCGAGGCCCATCGGCCGGTCGAGGTCGGCGACGATCCGACGCCAGCGGGGTTCGGCGATCGGCGGCGACGCGGGAGGGGCGGCGCGCCGCCGTGCTCCTCAGTGACCTCTGCCGGGGGAGTGGGGGGCACCTCGATGTCGATGATGGTCATGACACCTCCTCGTCGGCCTCCATCGTGGCACGCCCGGCCGCGAACCCGGTACCGGGGCGGTCGGCCGTCAGCTCAACGTCTTCGCCCGGAGGGGGTTCACCGACCCGGTGCCCGAGCCCAATTGGCCGAGGCCGTTCGAGCCCCAGCCCCAGAGGTTCCCCGGTCCGACCAGGGCCACGCTGTGGATCAGGCCCGCCGACACCGCTGTCACCGCGTCGAGATGGACTACCTCGACTGCGGCCCAGCGGTCCGTGGTCGTCCCGTCACCGACCTGGCCCACGCCGTTGAAGCCCCATCCCCGAACCGACCCGTCCTCCATGGCGGCGACGCTGTGCAGGCCCCCGGCGGCGACCGAGGTGGCCGCCAGCAGGCCGCCGACCGGCACGGGAGACGGTGCGTCGACCTTGTCGCCCGTACCCAGCTGGCCGTAGCCATTCCAGCCCCACGCCCACACCGTGCCGTCGGACCGGACAGCCAGCGAGTGGTAGAGCCCGGCGCTGAGCGAGGTGATCCCCGTCAGGCCGGGGACAAGGGTCGGGACGTCGACGTCGCCCTCGACGCCGGTGCCCAGCTCGCCCTGCCCGTTGTAGCCCCAGGCCCAGACGGTGCCGTCGGCCCGGAGGGCGAGCGAGTGGTAGGCGCCGGCCGCCACCGCCACCACGTCGGTGAGGCCCGATGCCTGCACCGGGGAGTGCCGGTCGGTCGTGGTCCCGTCGCCCAGCTGGCCGAGGGCGTTCCAGCCCCACGCCCACACCGTGCCGTCCGAGCGCACGGCAAGGGAGTGGTAGAGCCCGGCCGAGGCGGCCAGCATCGACGACAGCCCGGCCACTGGCGTCGGCAGGCGGCGGTCGGTCGTCGTCCCGTCACCCACCTGCCCGTAGACGTTCCATCCCCACGCCCGCACCGAGGCGTCGTCCATCACCGCCACGCTGTGGAGCACGCCGCCGGAGATGGCGTAGACCGTCCCCAGCCCTGACACGAGGGTCGGGGTCCGGGCCTCGGTGGCGGCGCCGATCCCGACCTGGCCCAATCCGCTCGACCCGAAGCCGCGCACCCGCCCGTCGGGACCGAGCGCGAGCGTGTGGACCCCGCCTGCGGAGATCGCCGCCATCGTCAGCCGGGGGGCGACCCAGTCGACGTCGCCGACCGCCAGGGCGCCGGCGAAGGGGCCGATGCCAGTGCCGTCGGCCTTCATGCGCATCACCGTGTAGTCGCGGGTGGAGTACGTGTCGCGGGTCCCGTCCCGGAACAGGATCTGGCTGCCGTCGGGCGACCATCCCCACAGCTGGGCGTGGTCGTGGAGGATGCGCCGGTTCGTCCCGTCGGCGTTCATCACCGTGAGCTGGGAGTACGGCAGCATTCCGGGCGCTCCGCTCTCGAAGAGCAGGCGGTTGCCGTCCGGCGACCAGTGGACGAGCCCGGTGTCGCCGGCGACCGGGTCGGAGACCTTCACCAGGTCGGTGCCGTCGATGTCGACGACGAAGACCCGGCCGACACCGCCGCCGTAGCGGAGGAAGGCGATCCTCGACCCGTCGGGCGACAGTTCGCCCTCGCGGTCGCCGCCGTAGGCGCTGAGCGTGCCCTCGAACACGTGACCCGACCCCGGACCGTCGACGTCGACGTAGCCGAGCCCGCCCGACGAGGCCCCACTGACGAAGAGCAGCCGGCGGTCGTCGATCGACCAGAAGGCCTTGGGCCCCTGGTAGTTGGCCGGGATATCGGGGAGCCAGCGGGGGTCGGAGCCGTCGGCGTTGACCACCCAGGTCTGGACGCCGCCCGTGGCGCCGAAGTTGAAGGCGATCTTGGTCCCGTCGTGCGACCACCGGGGGCTGGTGACCCACCAGTTGCTGCTGCTGGCGAAGAGGAGGCGGGCGTTGCCGCCGGCGCTGTCGG
The DNA here is from genome assembly GCA_963829165.1 of uncultured Acidimicrobiia bacterium. Lineage (GTDB taxonomy): Bacteria > Actinomycetota > Acidimicrobiia > Acidimicrobiales > AC-14 > JAXDMK01. The sequence continues at coordinate 185,456 of CAWHIC010000004.1, forward strand.
ACGTCCACAACTGGCCGCCGGCGACATAGGCCAGGGTGCCGGGGGCGGGCGCGGCCCCTGCCGGCGGCGCACCGGCGACGATCCCGGACAGCCCGGTGGCCAGCACGCACCCCAACAGGGCGAGGGTCAGCCGAGCCCTCATGCCGGGACCCGGTGGGCGAAGAGCGTGTGGTAGGCGCCGGTGCCGATGGCGGTCACGTGGGCCAGGCCACCGCTGGTGGCGGCCGTCTCCCAGCCCGAGGGGGCCGGCACGCCGAGCTGTCCGAAGTGGTTCCAGCCCCAGACCAGCACGTTGCCGTCCGCTTGGAGGCCGACGCTGTGGAATGCCCCGGCGGCGACGGCCACGACCCCGGTGGCGCCGTAGGAGTTGAAGGGAACCAGGCTGGAGTTGCCCGAGCTGTTGCCGATTTGACCGACGTTGCCGAAGCCCCAGGCGGCGACGGTGCCATCCCTCCGTAGGGCGAGGCTGTGGTAAGAGCCGGTGGCCACGGCGGTGGCGTCGGTGAGGCCCCAAACCTGTCCGGCCACGTGCCGCTCGGCGGTGGTGCCGTCACCCAGCTGCCCGAACATGTTCCAACCCCAGGCCCAGACCGATCCGTCGCTGGTGACGGCCAGGCTGTGCAGGCCGCCGGCGGCGACACCGGTGGCGCCGGCGACGCCCGGAACCCGCGCCGGGAGCCGGTGGTCGACCACCGTCCCGTCGCCCAGCTGCCCCACGCCGTTCCAGCCCCACGCCCACACCGAGCCGTCCGCTTTCACGGCCAGGCTGTGCAGGGTGCCGCCGGAGACAGCGGTCACGCCGGTGAGACCGGGGACGCGCACCGGGCTCGTCCGTTGCGCCAACGTACCGTCGCCCAGCTGGCCGAACGGGTTCCAGCCCCAGGCCCACACCGTCCCGTCCGCCTTTAGGGCCAGGCTGTGGAAGGCGCCGCCGGCCACTGCCACCACCCCGGTCAGGCCGGGCACGGGGACGGGTCGGAGCCTCGGCGAGGTGGTTCCGTCGCCCAGTTGCCCGTAGCCGTTCCAGCCCCAGGCCCACACCGTGCCGTCGGACCGCAGGGCGAGCGAGTGTCCGACACCACCGCTCGCCGCCGTGACCCCCGTCAACGGCGGATTGCCGGACGCGGCCAGGTCGCGGTCGACGGTCGTCCCGTCCCCCAGTTGGCCGAGGGCGTTGTAGCCCACGCCCCAGACGGGACGGTCGGCGGGGGGGCACGGCGGCGCGGCGGCGACCCGCCCGGCGGTGATGCCGGTCACCTGGTACACCCGCTTCTCGTTCCCGAACAGGAGTTGGCCCGAAGGGTGGATGGCTACGCCGTTCGGGTAGCGGAGGGCCACCGAGGTCGCGGGCACGCCCTCCAGCGGTACCGATCCGCCCGACCCGGCCACCGCGGTGACGGTGCCATCGGCCTTGGCCCGGAACACCAGATGGCCGGCGAGGAAGTAGGCCGAGCCGGAGGCGTCGACGGCCAGGCTGGTCGAGGTCCCCTCCTGGGAAGAGGCCACGGAGCTGACGATGCCGCAGGCGACCTTGCGCAGGTAGAGCGACGGGCCGAACTGTCCGCCCCACTCGGTCCAGAACAGCGATCCGTTGGGCCCGACGGCCATCTCCCAGATCTGGTTCATATACGTGTCCCCGGCGTACGTGATGTACCCGTACGGATCGGTACTGCCGCCGACATGCGTGCTGATCACGCCCAGGGGGTCGACTCGCCGGATGCGACGGTTCCCGTAGTCGTAGAGGTAGAGGTTGCCGGCGCCGACGGCCAGCGCTGTCGGGCTCGACAGGCGGGCGAGGATGGCCGGGCCCCCGTCGCCGGTGAAGCCCGCCGCCCCGCCGACCCCGGCCACGGTGGACAGCACGCCGGACGGCGTGAGCCGGCGGACCCGGTTGTCGGAGCTGAGGAAGAGGTTGCCGCCATCGTCGACGGCGAAGTCTCGGTAGCCGCCGGTCCAGACGGTGGTCACGATCCCGGACGGGTCGACGCGGCGGACGTCGCCGGTGCCGGCGTCGCCGATGTACGTGCCGGTTGGGCCGGAGCGGATCCGTGAGGTGGCCCGGAATTGGGCGTCGACGCCCCGCCCGCCGTCGCCGCCGTAGTCGGTGAGGCCGTTGCCGGCGAAGGTCGTGATGATGCCGTCGGCGTCCACCCGCCGGATCCGGTTGTCGCGGGGCTCGGTGATGTAGAGGTTGCCGCCGTCGAAGGCGAGGTTGCCGCCGGAGAGGTGGGCGTCGAGGGCGGGCCCGCCGTCGCCGTTGCCTTCGCCCGGCGCCAGCGGGCGGGTGGTGCCGGCGATGGGGGTGATGGCGCCGGAGGGGTCCAGCCTGACCACGCCGGGACTGGCCGAGAGGTAGAGGTTCCCGGAACCGTCCGCCGTCAGGCCTCCCCAGAAGTCGGCCGGCGCGGCCACGGTGGAGATGGTGCCGTCGGCCCCGATCTTGCGCAGCGAGGAGTGCAGGAAGTCGGCCACGTAGAGGTTGCCGGCGGAGTCGAACTCCAGGTTCTGGGCATCGAGGGCGACGGCGGTGGCGGGACTGCCGTCACCCGCCGGTCCCGAGCGGGCCCCGTTGCCGGCGAGGGTCGTGATCCTCCCCGACGGGCTCACCTGGCGGACCCGGTAGTTGCCCCTGTCGGCGAACACCACGTCGCCCGCAGGCGACACCGCGATGCCACCCGGGCGGTTGATCGACGCCGAGGAGGCCGCCGCCCCCTCCCCGGTGAAGCCGGCCACCCCGTTGCCGGCGAAGGTCGAGATGATCCCGGCCGCGGTCACCTTCCGGACCCGGTGGTTCTCGGTGTCGGTGATGTAGACGTTGCCGGCGGCGTCGATGGCGGCGTCGCCGGGCCGGTTGAGCTGGGCCGACGTGGCCGGACCGCCGTCGCCCCGGTACCCGCCCGGCAGCATCCCGGCCAGGACCTTCTCGATCCCGGTGGCGAGGTCGATCTCCCGCACCAGGCCGGGCCAGGGGCCGGAATAGGGGAGATCGTAGGTGCCGTCGACCGATATCAGGCGACCGTTCCGGGCGGCGATGGCGAACGGCGTCTGGGCCACGTCGGCCGCCGGGCCCCCGCCCAGCCCGCCGGCGAAGGTGGTGAGCGTACCCGGAGCGGGAGCGGGCGCGGCCACCGCCGCCGACAGGGGGGAGACGGCCACCAGGCCGGCAGAGATCACCGACGCGATCACCGCCGTCAACCGTCGGCGCCGGCTCACGAGGCCACCGTGTGGAAGGCACCCGAGGCGATGGTGCGGACACCGAACACCGAGGGCACCGGCTGCGGCGTCGACCGCCCGGCCAGGCTTCCGTCCCCGAGCTGGCCGTAGCCGTTCCAGCCCCAACCCAGGACCCGGCCGTCGCTGGTGCGGGCCAGGCTGGTGTAGAAGCCGGCGGTCACCGCGGTGGCTCCTCGGAGGCCGGGCACCTCCACCGGTCGGGGGCGGTCGAGGGTCGTCCCGTCGCCCAGCTGGCCGAGGGCGTTCCATCCCCAGGCCGAGACGCGGCCGTCGTCGTGGACGGCGAGGCTGTGGTAGAGCCCGCCCGTCACCCCGACCACGTGGGCCAGGCCCGGCACCGGCTTGGGTGCGGAATGGTTGACGGTGGTTCCGTCGCCCAGCTGCCCGAGGTTGTTCCACCCCCAGCTGACGACCGTGCCGTCCTGCTTGACGGCCAGGCTGTGGTAGCTGCCGGCGCCCACCGAGACGACGCCGGTCAGGTCCCGGGCCCGCACCGGCGTGTGCTGCTCGACCGTGCCGCCGTCGCCCAGCTGGCCGAGGCCGTTGAAGCCCCAGCTCCACACCGAGCCGTCCTTCTTGACGGCCAGGTTGTGGACCAGGCCGACCGCCACCTGGGTGACGTCGGTGAGGTGGGCCACCTTGACCGGCGTGAGCCGTTGGGCGGTGGTGCCGTCACCCACCTGCCCCATCCCGTTCCAACCCCAGGCCCAGACCGTCCCGTCCCGCTTCAGGGCCACGCTGTGGAAGGCCCCCACCGCCACCTGGGCCACGTCGGTCAGGCCCGCCACCTGCACCGGAGCGGACCGCGACACCTTCGTCCCGTCGCCCAGCTGGCCCAGGCCGTTCCAGCCATTCGCCCACACCGTCCCGTCCGAGCGCAGGGCGAGGTCGTGGTAGGCGCCCGCGGCCATCTGCACGACGTCGGTGGGGCCGGCCATCTCCACCGCCGCGCGCCGGTCGACGTTCGACCCGTCGCCCAGCTGGTGCAACACGTTCCATCCCCAGGCCAGGGGCTTGGACACGGCGACCGGCGGCGGCGGGGTCACCGGTTCGTAGGCCACCAGGAGGTTGGTGGCAGGGACGACGACCAGACCCTGGCCGGCGGCGATGTGGGTGCCGGGGGAGGCCATGGAGCCGCGGGCGACGATGGGCGCCCCCGCGTCGTCCTCCCACACCGGGGTTCCGGTGGACGGGTCGAGCGCCGACACCCGGCCCGATGTCGAGCCGACGTAGACAAGGCCGTCGATCACCACCGGGGGAGTGGACAGCCCGCCGTCACCCAGGAACGTCCACGTGGTGTGCTGGTTGGCCGGGTCCTTGGCCTTGAGGGCGGTGCCCTGGAGGACGTAGTACTGCTCGTCGTCGAAGGCGGGCTGGGTCCCGCCGAAGGCACCGACGAGGTGTCCGTCGGCGGCGTCGAAGATCAGGGGTGTGTTCCGGAAACCGGTGCCCTCGGTCCAGATCCGGCCGCCGGCCACGGACGAGCCGAGGCCGCCCCCGCCGCCGCACGAGCCGGCGGTGGCCCAGGAGCTGGCGCCCCATGGGTTGGCCCCCGACAAGGCGTCCGCGGCGACGGGGTTCATGGATTCCGTGACCACGTAGACGGTTCCGTCGGAGACGCTGGGGGGCTGGGGGCCGCTGCCGCCGCGGCAGGACCTCCACGCCACCCGGCCGGTGGCGGCGGAGACCGCCCGGAGCCCGCCGTGGTGGCTCACGGTGTACACGAGCCCGTCGGAGTACACGGGCGGGGTCGTGAGGACCTCGCCCGGCTCGATGGTCGACGACCACAGCTCCGCCCCGGTGGCGGCGTCGAACGCTTTCAACGGTCCCCCGCGGGATGCGCCGAAGAGACGACCGTCGCCGTAGGCGATGGGGGACCAGGAGGAGCCCGGGCCGAGGTCGATGGGGGGCCAGGCTTCCAGGCCGGTGACCGCGTCGAGGGCGACGAGTTTCCGCCCGGCGACCACGAAGACCTTGCCCTCGGCCAGGATTGCGTACTGCACCGGAAAGCCCAGGTCTACGGTCCACCGCTTCGTCAGGGGAGCGGTCTCGCGGCCGCTGCCGAGCCGGCTCTGGTGGCTGGCGTCGATGCCCAAGGTGACGGCCTCGTCGGAGAGCGGCGCGGTGGGCGTGGCGAGCGCGGCGGCGGTGGTGACTGCTCGCGGCGTTGCCGGGGCCGCCGCGGTGTGGCCGGCGACGGTTGCCCCCTCGGACCCGAAGGCGACCAGGAGGTTGCTGGCGGGGACCGCGATCAGGCCCTGGCCGGCGGCCAGCCCGATGAGCTGCGGCTGGTTGTCGATGTCACTGGTGGGCAGGACGGGGGCGCCGGCGGTGCCGGTCCAGGCCACCTCGCCCGTCTCGCCGTCGAGGGCCCAGATCTGGCCCGATGCCGACGCCACGTACACGTACCCGTGGACGACGATCGGCGCCAGCGCCAGCTGACCGTCACCGGCGAAGCTCCAGAGCGCGGCCTGGGTGCGGGGGTCTCTCGCCTCGAGGACGCCGTGGGAGAGGAAGTAGCCCCGGCCGCCGTCGAAGGTCGGGGCCGCGTCGGTGGCGAAGTGGACCACCATGGCCCCGGTGACGGCGTCGATCGCGGTCGGCGGCCGGTTGGCGATCGAGCGGGCCCACACGATCCCGTCGGCCACAACGGGCGTGAAGTTGGACGACGTGCTTGGGCACCCCGACCCGTACGTCCACACCGCGGCCCCAGTCCCGGCGTCGAACGCCCGCGTGGGCGAGCACGCGAACGACGAGTAGACGAGGCCATCGGCGACCGCGGGGATGCTCTTGCCCGCCGCCTGGACCTGCAGCCGGGCGATCTGGTGGCCGTCGTCCGCCGAGATCTTGAACAGGCCGCCGTGGTTGCCGTGGTACCAGAGGACCCCGTCCTCGTAGACCGGCGGCGCGTCGATGCTCGTGCTGTCGATGTGCCGGTCGATCCAGCGGAGGGCACCGGTGGCGGCGTCGAGCGAGCGCCGCACGCCGTCCTTGTTGAGCACGAACACCTGCCCGTCCCCATAGGCGAACCAGGCGTCGGTCCCCAGGTCGAGCGGGCCCCAGACGTCCTCGCCGGTGGCGGCGTCGAGGGCGAAGAGGGTGGAGCCCAGCGTGGGCGCGTGGGCGGTGGCGGCGAGGGCGAAGACCATGCCCTCGGCGACGAGGGGATAGGAGACGGTGCCGCCCAGGTCGCGGGTCCAGCGCTTCTCGAGCGGCGGCGCCGCGCCGCCCGCCAGCCGGCCGCTGTGGGCCGCGTCGACCTGGTACGAGGTGGACTCGTCGGAGGCGGGCGGGGGCGGGACGGTCGTGTCGTCGACGTGGTGGTGGATGTGGGTGTGGTCGACGAGGTGGTGGACGACGAGGTGGGTGACGTGGTGGTGGTCGTCGGGGGGAGGGGGGCGAGGGCGCGGAGCACGGCGATGCCGGTCTGCTCCGCCCAGACCACGTCGGGCCGGCCGTCGCCGGTGACGTCTCCGATGTCGAGTGCCTCCCGGGTGTAGGACGTCACCGCCACCGGGAAGCGCCTGTCGGCGGTGAGCGTGCCGTCGGTGTCCTGGGTGTGCACGCCGATCCACTGCGTGAAGTAGTCGTCGTGCATGGCGACCACGTCGAGCCGCCCGTCGCCGTTGAGGTCGCCGATCTCGACCGGGCCGGGATTGTCGGACGAGTCGTAGACGGCGGCCGGGCCGAGGGAGTGATCGGCCCGCTGGGGCAGGACGAAGATCCCGGCCGCGGGCGCGGCCGCGTCGAGCGTCTCGACGATGTCGGACAGTCCGTCGCCGGTGACGTCGCCGATGTCCAAGCCACCGCGGCCGGGAGCGTCGAAGGGGATGGCCGCGAACGTGCCGTCGGCCAGCTGGCGGAAGAGGTGCATGTCGGGTTCGAAGTCGGCGAAGCCGATCACGTCGAGGCGACCGTCGCCGGTGAGGTCTCCCACCGCGATCTCGACCTGGCGGGTGGGAGCGATCGCGGTGGGGGCGCCGAGCGTGCCGTCACCGGCGCCTCGCAGCCACGAGACGCCACCCGTGCCGTTGGCGACCACGTCGGCGTGGCCGTCGGCGTCCACGTCGCCGATCTCCACCTGGGCCGGAGCAGGCATCGTCACCATGGTCCGCGGGCCGAGGCCGCCGTCGCCTTGGAGGAAGACGTCGAGGCCGGTCCCCGTGGGGACGACCACGTCGGGGCGGCCGTCGCCGTTCAGGTCTCCGGCGGCAAGCGGCGCCTGGGCCCAGTTGGCGGGCGAGGACAGGGGCAGGGTGAACCGGTGCTCGAGCGCCCCCGCGGCCGTCTGGGCGTAGACGAAGAGCTTGGCGCCGCCCGGCTCGGCGGCCCACATGGTGTGGGCGACGACATCGTCGCGGCCGTCACCGGTGAAGTCCCCGATGGCGACCGACTGGACGGCTGCCGGCACCGGGTACGACCGGTAGGGGGCGAACTGGGGCTCGGCCACCGCGGCCCGGGCCGGGGTCGACGACATTGCCACCAGGGGGAGGGCGGCGCAGAGGAGCACAGGCGTGAGCCTGTTCGCCCACCGGTGTGCGAACTGCATGGGTGTTCCTGTCCGCCGTCGTGCCTGTTCGGAAACGAGTCCGGTAGGCGGCTTCTCCCGTTGTCGGCGTCCGGAGGCCGGTTCTTGAGCCGGGACGGCGCATCCCACAGTCGCCGTGCTTCGATGGGACCCATGGCCAGCCAGCGCATTTCCGGGTTCCGGCTCGGGATCTACGTGTTCAAGGACGCCGAGATCGTCGACTTCGCCGCTCCCCACGGGGTGTTCTCGGTCGCCCGCCGCTTCGACCCCGAGCTCGACGCCTTCCTCATCGCCGACTCCAACCGGCCGGTGCAGGCCCAAGCCGGCTTCACCGTCCTCCCCAACTACACCTTCGCCGACGAGCCGGCCATGGATGCGTTCCTCATCCCGGGCGGCTTCGGCACCCGCACCGAGGTCTACAACCGGCGCCTCCACCAGTTCATCCGGTCACTCCCAGAGACGACCCTCCTCACCAGCGTCTGCACCGGCTCGTGGGTCTACGGGGCGATGGGGCTGCTCGACGGCCTCCCCGCCACCAACCGCAAGGAGCCCGACCGGGTCGAGGCCGGCCCCAACGGCAAGGTCCCCCTCGACCGGCTGGCCGACATCGCGCCCAAGGCCCGCATCAGCCGGGCCCGGGTGGTCGACGCGGGCCGGATCATCACCGCCGGCGGGATCACGTCGGGCATGGAGATGGGCTTCCACCTGCTCCGACGCGCCGGCTGGGACGAGTCCGCTCATCAATGAGGTGGCCCGGGTCATGGAGTACTCCGCCGCCTACGACGTCTACCGCGACGACCGCGAACCCGCCGACTGCTGATCCCCCTCCGGCGAACCGGTGACACTTTTTGTACCTGAGAGGGCTGTAACCGTCACCAGTTCGCCGGGGGCCACGAACCGGTGACACTTTGGTACCTGAGAGGGCTGTAACCGTCACCAGTTCGCCGGGGGCCACGAACCGGTGACACTTTTGGTACCTGAGAGGGCTGTAACCGTCACCAGTTCGCCGGGGGCCACGAACCGGTGACACTTTTGGTACCTGAGAGGGCGGTTCAGCGTCACCGGTTCGCCGGGGGTGGCCCGAGCCGGTGACCCTCAACCCCGCATGGGGGCGCTGAGCGTCACCGGTTGGTTTGGCGGCGCCGGGGTCAGGTGTTGTCGGGACGGGTGACCGACGGGGCCGGCACCGACTTGTCGCCGTTGTCGGTGTTCCCGTGCCCGGCGCCGTTACCGCCGTGGTTGCCCTTGCCCAGCAGGTTGCGGGCCAGTTGCAGGCCGGCGACCCCCTGGGACATCGCCTGGGCCAGCGCGTCGGACAGGCCCTGGGCCCCGTTGAGGACGATCATCTGGTCGATGTCGCCGAACGGCTTGGCCGCCGCCTCGACGATCTCGGGCCACTTGTCGGCCAGTTGCTGGCCGATGACCGCGTCCTGGTTCTCGGACAGGGCGTCGGCCCGGGCCTTGATGGTCTCGGCCTCGGCCATGCCCTTGGCCCGCACCGCTTCACCCTCCGCCAACCCGCGAGCCTCGGTGGCGGCGGCCTCCGCCTCGCCGATGGCGCGGGTCGAGTCGGCCCGGGCCTGTCCGTCGAGGCGAACGTGGTCGGCCTCGGCCGATGCGGCCAGCTTCACCCGCTCGGCCTCGGCCGCCGCCTCCAGCTTCACCCGCTGGGCGTGGCCCGCGGCCTGGAGCTCCACTTCCTGGCGCTGGGCCTCGGCCTGGGCGATGCGGGCGTCACGGTTGGCCTTGGACAGGGTGACCTGCTCGTAGGCCTTGGCGTCGGCCGGCTTGCGCACGGTGGCCTGCAGCCGCTGCTCCTCCCGCTGGGCTTCCAGCTCGGCCACCCGGGTTTCCTGGACGACGACCTCCTGGCGGGCGTTGGCGTCCGAAAGCGGGCCGGCCTGGGCCGCGAGGGCTTCGGCATGGTCGATCTCGGCCTGGTACGCCGACTGCTTGACCTGGCTGGCGCGCACCGCCTCCGCCTTGAGGGCGTTGGCTTCCTGCTCCCGCTCGGTGGCTTCCCGGTCGGCCGAGGCCTGGGCGATCCGGGCCTGGCTGGCCACGGCCGCAGCGTGGGGCCGGCCCAGGTTCTCGATGTAGCCGGTGGGGTCCTCGATCTCCTGCACCCGCAGGGAGTCGACGATCAGGCCCAGCTTCTCCATCTCCGTGCCCGACGACTCCCGGGTGAGCTGGGTGAGCTTCTCCCGGTCGCGGATCATCTCCTCCACCGTCATGCTGCCGACGATGGCCCGCAGGTGACCGGCGAACACGTTGTGCACCCGGTGGTCCATCTGCTCCTGCTGGTCGAGGAAGCGGCGGGCGGCGTTGGCGATCGACGTGAAGTCGTCGCCGACCTTGAAGATGACGACGCCTTTACGCCCAGGGGGATGCCCTGGTGGGTGACGCACTCGATGGCCAGCTCGGCCTCCCGCAGGTCGAGCGACAGCCAGCCGGACGGTCTGCACGCCGGGGATGACGAGCGTGCCCCGGCCGGTGACGATCTTGAAGCCGAGGCTCTCGCTGACCGAATCGGTGGGTGCGTGGTCCTTGAGCCTGGATATGATGAGGGCCTCGTTCGGCTCCGCCACCCGCCACATGAGCTTGAACAGGACGACGAACGTGACGAGGGCTCCGAGGACGATGCCAAGGAGAAGTCCCATGGTGTGCCTACTTTCCTGACGAAGGCGCTACATCTTGGTGACCACGACCGTCCGGGGCGGGAAATACTCGACCACGACGATGCGGGTGCCGGGGGAGAAGGTGTCGTCGGTGTCGGCGGCGTAGGCGTGGAACGCCTCGCTCCCGCCTCTGACCTGCACCATCACTTCTCCGAGCTTGCCCGGGGCGATGGTGCCGGTGACCCGGCCCATCTTGCCTACCATCGTGTGGTAGGCCAACCCACTTCCTCCTGCCCCGACGCTCGTGGATCACCGAACCGAGGAGAGCGCGCCGATCCCGGTCCGATCACAAGTGTCGCAGCCCGGGTTGCCTACCGTTAGTTGGCGGCCAACTCGGCAGTTAGTGATGGGGGTTGTCGGGCACGGCGAGGGCCAGGTACCGGTCGTCGAGGAGGATCACGAGGTCGCGGTCGACGAACTCGGCCAGCGCGGCCTCGATCCACCCCGAGTCCGTCTGGGCGGTGTCGCCCTCGAAGGCGGCGTCGATCTCCTCCCGGGACTTCGACTCGGCGCACAGCTCGTACAGCGCGGCCCGCTCGCCGTCGTAGCGGTAGCCCTTGGCCTGGCCGTTGCGCCGGTCGTGGATGCTCAACGACTCCCACGTCTTGACGTACCGCAGCGACGGCCGGTCGGCGCCGTGCCAGCGGGCCGTCCACTCGTCGACCAGCTTGATGCACTCCTGGTACCCGGAGGGGAGCAGGATGTCGCCCACCTGGTGCTCGAAGTAGTACGAAACCCGCCGCAGGTCGTAGTCGGACGGGTAGATGTGGCGGTAGCAGGCCGACGGCCGCAGCATGGTGATCGAGTGCTTCTCCGGGTCCTCGAACATGGGTGAGCCCCGGTCGGGCCGGGCCTGGCAGATGGCGTACGGCGGTTGGAAGTGGGGGATCTTGCGGATCACGTCGGCCTGGCCGTCGTAGTCGTCGGCCGTCTCCCCCGGGAACCCGTAGAGGATGTTGTAGGAGTTGCGGATGCCGTAGTAGGTCGTCCACTTGAGGAGCTCGAGGTTCTTCACCCCGGTCGTCCCCTTCTTCATGAGGGCCAGGACGTGGCTGCTGAAGCTCTCGATCCCCGGCTGCACCGAGGTCAGGCCGCCCCGCCGCATGTCGCCCAGCTGGCGGCGGTTGAGGTTCGGCCGGATCTCGTAGTGGATGCGCAGGTCGCTGTGGCCCTCGGCCAGCCGCCCGAACAGTCGGCTCATGTAGGCCGGGGCCAGGATGTTGTCGATGGCGTTGAAGTAGAGGGTGCCGTAGCGGTTGGCCAGCCGCTTGAGCATGTCGAGGACCTGGTCCGGGCTCTTGCGGCGGAACTCCATCCCCGACCGGTTCAGGCCGCAGAACGTGCAGTGGTTCTTCATCCCGTACCAGCAGCCGCGGGCGGCCTCGAAGGGGAGCATCACCGTGGGCCCGCCCGGGTCGTAGCCGGTGGAGCGGCGGCGGGCGTAGTACTCGTCGAAGTCGGGGACGGGCGTGAGGTCGAGGTCTTCCAGGTTGGGGGCGCGGCCCTCGTAGACGAGGCGGCCGCCGGGCTCGTCGTCGGCCCGCCGGACGATGCCCCGCATGCCGGCCATCGACTCCCGACGGCGGATGCGGCCGACGATCTCGGGCAGGGTGAGGTCGGCGTCGCCGCAGTGGACGTAGTCGACCTCGGGGTTGCGGGCCATGATCTCGAGGGCGATGTCGTCCTCGAACGTGGCCCCGCCGAAGATGATGGGCAGGTCGGGGTGGCGGCGCTTGAGGGCCTTGGCCAGCGCCAGCGACGCCACCATCTGCTGGAACACGACGGTGAAGCCGACCAGGCTGTAGGCCGACCAGTCGACCTGGTCGACGGCCCACTCGATGAAGGCGGGGGCGGCTTCGTCCCGAATCCGGACGAGGTCGTCGACGGTGCATCCGCCCTGGGTGGCGATGGTTTGCAGCGACGGGCCGAAGCGGTGGAGGTATCCGTCGTCGTCGGCGTCGAAGTCGGCCCCGAAGGCGGCCTTCGACCAGATCCACTCGCCGGCCATGCACGGGTAGACGGTGGCCAGGGTGTCGTTGAGCCGCCACCCGATCCGCCGTCCGAACTCCATGAACAGGGACATGGGCTCGGTCTCGATCCCCGCCTCGCGCAGGGTAGGGGTGAGCAGGGCGAGCTGGAACGACGGGACGTCGGCCGCCAGCGTCGGCATGCTGACCAGGGCGACGGGCTTCTCGGTCATCTGGATCGGAGGGCCAGGACCGCGCCCAGGGTGTGGTGGACGTAGTCGATGCGGACGTCGCTGGCGGTGACGGACGTGCGCACGCCGCCGATGGCCCACGCCGGGTTGGGCAGGACGGGCGTGTCGCGGTCCTGGTAGACGAGCCGGTCGAGGAAGAAGAGAGCTCGGTCGCAGGCGGCCCGGTAGCGGGCGGCGCGGGCCGTGTCGCCCTCGTCGACCGCCGCCCGCCACACCGCGCTCAACCCCTCCAGGTACACCGCGGTGGTGGCGCCGGGGGAGTCGGGCTGGTGGTCGTTGAGGAAGGCGCCGGTATTGGCCGACTGGAACTGGAGCGCCCAGTCGGCGACCTCGTAGGCGAAAGCGGTCTCGCCCCAGGCGACGTAGGCCTGGGTGAGCCAGGCCACCGCCCCCCAATGGTGGTTCTGGCGGAAGCGCATCCGGTAGTGGCGGAGGGTCCGTTGGAGTTTGGTCGGATCGGCCGCCTCGGGGACCCGGGCGAGGGCCAGCAGGGCCTGTCCGGGGGAGTAGTCCTGCCATGCGTCGGCGGGCGTGGCGAACCGCCCGTGGAGGTCGACCTGGTCCCACAGGAAGCGGGCCTGGTCGGGATCGGGCGGCCGGCGGTCGAGCTCGGTCCGGGCGAGGAGCATGAAGGCCAGCTCCGAGATCGACGGCGGGTGGTCACCCAAACGGACCCACCCGTCGGCGCCCCGCCCGCCCTCCAGGCGGCGGAGGTCGTCCTCCGCCTCGCGGTGCAGCCCGGCCCGGGCTCGCACCCAGGCGCCGAAGGCCAACCGGGCCGGCGCCAACCCCGACCGGAGGCGGTCGGCGAAGACCTCGTAGCGGCCGGTCGGTGGCCCCTCGTCGGGGGGGACGTGGTGGCGGCGGGAGTAGTCGACCAGAAGGGGGTGGAGGCGGTCGGCCTCCTCCGCCCCCGTCGCCGCCGGCTCGCCCTCGGGCAGGCCGTGGCGGAGCCGACGGGGCCGGTCGTTGCCCGTCACCAGCCACGCCTCGCAGTCGTAGCGGGTCCAGTGGTAGGGCGGGCGGGTGATGCCGGCCTTGTCGATGACCTCGTCGACGTAGCCCCGGGGGGTGAGGTTGAGGGTGACCGCCACCGACGGGAGGAGGAGCCCCCGCCGGTCGCCCTGGCGCACTTCGAGGGCCTGCTCCCCGAACCGGGTCGGGCGGACCACCCAGTCCGGGTCGGCTCGGCCCATCTCCAGGCGGTTGGAGAGCACGGCCACGCTGGTGGCGACGGGCTCGTCGTCGGCCGGTGGCTTGAACCGGGTGTCGTGGACGGCGGCGGCGGCGTACTCGGCCAGGTCCACGTCCGGCTCGTGCATCGGTCCGCCCGTGCAGCCCGCGATCCGGCCGTCGGCGTAGACGGTGACGAAGGCAAGGGCGCCCGGCGGGAGTCGCCCGTCGGATCCGGCAGTGGCGGCCTCGGCGGCCTTGACCGGCTCCCGGCCGAGGGCGTGGAGGACGTGGTCGTGGGCGCGGCCGGCGAGGGCGCCGTAGTCCGGCACCTCCGCTTGCGGGGTGCGGGGCGTGCCTGTCGGCTGCCACGCCGTGCCCGGCTCCACCACCTTCTCGACGTCGTGGCGGTAGAGCAGGTAGGGCTCGTGGGGCAGGATGCGGGCGTTGCGGCGGCCGTGGGCGAACTGCTGCCACTCGTCGGTGATGCCGGGCATGCGGGGCAGGCCGCCACCCATGTGCCCCGGCCGCTCCCGGCTGCGGACGACGATCCCGTAGCGGTCGTTGTCGAGCTCGCCCACGGCGCATTCCTCGAGGGCGGAGAAGAAGGTGACGGCGAGGGCGCAGGCGTCGAGCAGGGCGGGGTCCTTCAGCTCCCGGGCGGTGGCGACGGCGGCCAGGATCACGTCCTCGGCGGCGGTGCCCCTCGGCTCGCCCGGGAAGTGCCAGAACCCGCTGCGGGCCAGGCGGTCGTAGACGTCGTCCCTCCTCCGCACGCTGACCCAGCAGCCGCCGGCGCTGTCGTAGGCGCGGTCGAGCCGGGTGGGGGCTCGGCAGCACATGCCCGGTGCCGAGGTACTCGACCATCGCCTGCCGGGCCAGATCGGCCGGGTGGAGTCCTTCCGCCGCCGGTTGGGGCGACACCGGCAGATCGGGCAGATCCTTGGTCGGGTTGACGGGGACCGGCGCCTCCCCGTCCATGTGGCGCATGAAATCCTCCCGGATGTCGAACACGCTCGCCATCCGGTAGCCCCGCTCGATCATGCGGGAGACGCCGCGGTCGTAGTCGAAGCGGACGAGACAGATCCCGCCCTCCACCTCGAAGCCGGCCGCCTCCAGGGCGTCGGCGCAGGCGAGCATGGACCGGCCCGAGCTCACCGAGTCGTCGATGATCACCACCGGCTCGGCCGGGTCGAGCTTGCCCTCGATCAGCTTGCGGGAACCGTGGGGCTTGCGCTCCTTGCGCACCAGCACCCCCCGGTAGCGCCCGCCGCCGTGCAGGACGCAGCCTTGGAGTAGCGGGACGCCCGTCAGGCCGTAGGTGGCCAGCTGGCGACCCTCGAACTCATCGTCGAGGAGGCGGAGCAGGCAGCGAGCGGCGAGCTCGGCGCCGGGGGGGCCGAGCGTGACCGGCAGCGAGTCGAGCATCCACCGGGCGGGGGTCCCGTCGCCCGAGAGGACGGGCTGGGTGTCGGAGGCGCGGAGGATCCCGTCCTGGCGGAGGTGCTCGAGGAGCCGGGTGGCGTCCGGCCCGACCGTCGGAGGCCCCTAGGCCGAGGGTCGCGTGGTGGGCGCCACCTCGGCGATCACGTCGTCGGCTCGAGCCCGCTCGGGGGCGACCTCGGGCGCCACCTCCACGATCGGCCGTGCCTTCTCCGGCCGATCCGGCGCAACTTCGACGATCACCTCCGGCCGTTGCTTCTCCCGGTCCGGTGCCACCTCCACGACGGGCCGTGCCTTCTCCGGACGTTCGGGCGCGACCTCAACGATGACCTCCGGCCGTTGCCTCTCCCGGTCCGGCGCCACCTCCACGACGGGCCGTGCCTTCTCCGGCCGGTCCGGCGCCACCTCGACAATCACCTCGGACGGGTAGTCGTCCGGTCGGTCGGGCGCCACCTCGACGATCACCTCGGACGGGTAGTCGCCGGGCCGGTCGGGCGCGACCTCCACGATCGGCCGTCGCTTCTCCGGGCTATCGGGCGCCACCTCGACAATGACTTCGGACGGATAGTCGTCCGGCCGGTCGGGCGCGACTTCGACGATCACCTCGGACGGGTAGTCACCGGGTCGATCCGGCGCCACCTCGACGATGACCTCCGGCCGTTGCTTCTCCCGATCCGGTGCGACCTCGACCGCCGGCCGTGCCTTGTCCGGCCGATCCGGCGCCACCTCCACGATCACCTCGGACGGGTAGGTGTCCGGCCGGTCCGGCGCCACTTCCACGATGACCTCGGACCGGCGCCTCTCGGGACCGTCCGGATCGTCCCGCTCCGGCGTCTCCGCCGAGGGCGAGGTCCCGGGTCGAACCGGGGCGTCCTCGCTCACGACCGGCGGGCGCCTCCCGGCCACATCGGTGTCCATCCCGACCATGATCCACCTCCCGCATAGGCAGCGATTCGAGGATACCGAGGAGACCTATGTCAACGCTAGTTGACAATCCGAAAGCCGTCAACCTAAGATGACACCCATGACCGAAGCAACCCAGTTGGCGGCCGAGGCCGGTAGCCGCGACCCGGTCGTCGGACTCCGGGCGGTGGCCGCGCTCCGCCGATTGTTGGAGACCCTCGAGAACCTCCAGGTGGTCAACGCCCGCGACCAGGGCTGGTCGTGGCAGCAGATCGCCACCGCCCTGGGCGTCAGCCGCCAGGCCGTCCACAAGAAGCACGCCGAGGGCCGTGCCCGGCGAAGGGGTGTGTGACCGTGTTCGAGCGCTTCACCAACCAGGCCCGCCAGGTCGTCACCTTCGCCCAGGACGAGGCCCGGTCCCTGGGTCACGGCTACGTCGGCACCGAGCACCTTCTCCTCGCTCTCATCCGGGAGGAGGACGGGGTGGCGGCCCAGGTGCTCACCCAGGCGGGGGTGTGCCGGGACGACGTCCGGGCCGACGTTCTCGACATCGTCGGTGAGGGAACGGCCGGCGCCGTCGGCCTCCTGGAGCCGGCCGACACCGAGGCCCTGCGCTCCATCGGCATCGACGTCGACTCCATCCGCCAGCGCATCGAGGAAACCTTTGGTCCCGGGGCCCTCGAACTGGCCAGCCGAGGTCGTCGCCGCCAGCGGCGGGTGCAGCTCCGCCGCCCGCGCCGCCGGGGTGTCCCGTGTTCGGGGCCGACGCTGCCCATCCGGGGTCACATCCCCTTCACCCCTCGCAGCAAGAAGGTGCTGGAGCTCTCCCTCCGGGAGGCGATCCACCTCCGTCACAACTACATCGGCACCGAGCACATCCTCCTCGGGCTGCTGCGGGAGGGCGAGGGCCTGGCCGCCATGGTGCTCGTCCGCCGAGGGCTGAACATCGACGAGCTCCGCCGACGGGTCCTCAACGCCATCGGGAAGGTGGCCTAGCTACATGCCCGAGTGCAGGAGGTCCATGTAGAGCTGCACGCCGTCGTGGGTCATGTGGACGCCGTCGTCGACGAAGGCGTCGGGATGGTTGTCGCCGACGGCGTGCCAATCGACCAGGACGGCGTTGGCGAACCGGGGGACGGCCGCCGCGAAGAGGTTGTTGTTGTGCTCCTCCCACGGCCGGGGCACCTTGACGTTCACCACCACCACCCGGCGGACGACGGACAGGGTGTCCATCAACTCGTCGAACTGGCCCTCGGTGACGGGCCCGTTGTTGCCCAGGTGGACGACGACGATCTCGCCCAGGCTCTGCCCGTCCCGCAGACTGTGGGCGACGGCGAGCGACTCGTCGAACTGGCGGCCGATGACGGCGTCGACGTAGATCCCCTCCGCCTCCATCGCCGGCTGGGCCACGATCATCACCGACTCGCCGATGGCCGTCACCCGTACGCCGGGCGGAGGCCCGGGCGGCGGGGGTGGGGGCGGCGGAGCGGGCTCGGGGACGGCCTCCGCCGCCGTCGTCTCGGCCGCCACCACCGGCAACGACGTCGGGGTTTCGCTGGCCGGGGCCACGGCCGGCGTCGTCGTCGTGGTGGTGACGACGGTGGCGAAGGCTGCGGTTGAGACAGAGGCCACCGGGGTGGCCGTAGCCGAGGCGGAGGCGGCCGCCGGCACCACGAAGGGCGGGGCGGGGACGGGATGCCCCACGAAGACGGCGGTCGACACCACCACCACCGCCACCGCCGAGCCCAATGCCCAGCGGGTGGTGGTTGTCGACGGCCGAGCCCGGTGGGCCAACCCCGACCGGAAATCAGTCCAGGCCCGCCCCAGCGCCCCTTCCCGTATGGGCTGCTCCACCCACCGGTAGGACGCGGTGGCGAGGGCCAGGGTGATGGCGATGCGCAGGGCGAGCAGGGGCGTGCCCCGCAGGGGGATGTCGCTGTGGGGCCGGGTGAGCATGAACACGGGCCAGAACCACAGGTAGACGGCGTACGACCGCCGCCCGAGCCAGACCAGCGGCCGGCAGCCCAGGCCCTTGGCCACCCACGATCGGGGGTGGGCGGAGATGACGATCGCCACCGCGGCCAGCACCGCCGCCCCCAGGAAGCCGCCCCGGTAGAGCCGGGGGTCGAACTGGTCGACCCGAGACAGGCACAGCCACAGCCCCCACAGGACGGCCCCGCCCGTCACCTCCAGGGTCAGCCGGCGGGCGACGGGCATCCGGCCGGCGGACTTCTTCCACCGGAGGGGCAGGCAGGCCAGGGCCGCGCCCACCAGGATGGCCGCCACCCGGGTGTCGGTGCCGTAGTAGACGCGGGACGGGTCGCCGGTGGGGTCGTGGAGGGCAGCCATGAGCAGGGTGGAGGCGGCCGCCAGCCCGAGGATGGGCGCCACCAGGCGGCGGGGCTCCCGCCACCGCAGGAGCACGGCCAGCACGATCGGCCACAGCAGGTAGAACTGCTCCTCCACGGCCAGGCTCCACAGGTGCTGGAGCAGGGGCGGTCGGCCGAGCGACTGGAAGTACGACTGGTGCTCGAAGATCAGCCGCCAGTTGCTGACGTAGCCGAGAGCGGCCAACACGTCGGCCCGCAGCCGGAAGCCCTGGTCGGGGGCGAGTAGGGGGACCGCCACCGACACCGCTACCAGGACGAGGATCACTGCCGGCAGCAGCCGCCGGGCCCGCCGCCGCCAGAAATGGAGGAGTCGCAGCTTGCCGACGCGGCGGTAATCGGCCAGGAGGATGCCCGTGATCAGGTAGCCGCTGATGACGAAGAACACGTCGACGCCGAGGAATCCGCCCCGGGCCCAGCCGATTCCGGCGTGGTAGGCGAAGACGGCGGAGACGGCCAGCGCCCGCAGCCCGTCGATCGCCGGGAGATAGCGGAGCCGTGGTTCTTCCGCTTCCCGGGGAACGTCGGTGGCCGGCGCCGTCACCGCGGCAGCCTACTGGCGACGTCGTCGTCCCGCCCCGACGGGGCTCGCCCCGTGAGGAGCAGCACGGTCACGCCCAGCGCCGACGCCACGGCCGAGCCCACCAGCACGCCCACCTTGGCCGCGTCCCCCGCCTCGGGGGTGCCGAACGCCAACCCGGCCACGAAGAGGGACACGGTGAAGCCGATCCCGGCCAGGGCGGCGATGCCGACCAGCTGGCCCCAACCCACGCCCTGCGGCAGCGAGCCGATGCCCAGGCGGACGGCCACCCAGGCGGCGGCGCTGACCCCGATGAACTTGCCCACCACCAGCCCCAGGCCCACGCCCAGGGCGATGCGGGAGGCGTCCGGCCCGTCGAGGGCGTCGGCGGTGAGCACGACGCCGGCGTTGGCCAACGCGAACAGGGGCACGATGGCGAAGCTGGTCAGGGGGTGGAGCAGGTGCTCGAGCCGCTCCGCCACCGACACCCCCGACTTGGCCAGGTCGGCCATTGTCTTGAGCTCCGCCGGCGAGGGATCGTCGGAGAGGTCGGACGCCCACTCCCGGGCGGTGGCCGCGGGGGCGAGGGGCCGGGCCGGGGCCAGCAGCCCGAGCATGGCGCCGGCGAGGGTCGCGTGGACCCCCGACTTGTACACGGCCAGCCACACGGCCGCCCCCAGCAGCACGTACGCCGGCAGCCATACCACCCCCGTCGCCCGGAGCCCGGCCATGACCGCCAGCAGGAGGGCCGCCGCCAGCAGCGCCGGGAACGAGATCCCGCCCGCGTAGAAGACGGCGATGACGACGATGGCGCCCAGGTCGTCGACGATGGCCAGGGTGAGGAGGAACAGCTTGAGCGACGCCGGAACCCGCCGGCCGAGCAGGGCCACCACGCCGATGGCGAAGGCGATGTCGGTGGCCATGGGCACGCCCCAGCCCCGAGCGCCGGCCCCGCCCGCGTTCACGGCCAGGTAGACGAGGGCTGGCACCACCATCCCCCCGACGGCGCAAATGGCGGGCAGGGCCGCCGTCCGCCACGCCCGCAGCTCGCCGGTGACCAGCTCCCGCTTGATCTCCAGGCCAACGACGAAGAAGAACAGGGCCATCAGCCCCTCGTTCACCAGGTGGCGGAGGTCGCCCGAGTACCCGAGCGACCCGATCTCGAGTCGCACGGCGGTGTGCCAGGCGTCGACGTAGCCGTCGCCCCAGCCCGAGTTGGCCCACACCAGGGCCACGGCGGTGGCCAGCAGGAGGGCCACGCCGCCGGCGGCCTCGGTGTGGAGGAACTGCTGCAGGCCCCGGGGCAGGCGGGGCCCGGACTGTACCGGCGAGGGACGGTCGGGGGGCTGGGGGGGCAAGGGGCGGGCTCCGGAGGATCGCGTCGAACTCGGACGCCGACCAGACTTCCCGGCACACCTGGCCGTGGAGCCTACCGGTCGGACCTCAGGGCATCGAGTTCTCCAGGCGGTGGAGGTAGGCCTCGGACAGGGCGTGGAGGGCGTCGCGGCAGTCGCCGTTGAACGATGCCCCGTGCATCACGGCCAGGGTGTCGGGCCGCATCTCGGCCAGATCGAGCAGGGTGGCCGGCAGCGACGGGGTGATGGCGGTGGAACCCATGACGTCCTCCGCCTCCAGGGCCCACTCCACGATGTCGGCGCTGTCGGTCATCGGCGGACGCTCGCCCAGCTGGGTGAACACGTCGGCGCACATGAGGGTGTTGGTGGTCTCCTCCAGGAGCATGCCCGCGTCCCAGCCGTGCATGACGTGGGGGGTGGCCTTCCACCGCACCCGCTTGTCGCCGAGCTCGAGGAGGTAGCCGTTGCGCAGGGCGGTCACCGGGTGGTCGGTGAGCTCGGACGCGGTCCAGTTGGCGGCCACGTCGCCCATCACCACCTCGGCGTCGCGCCTGACCACCTTCAGCCACTGGGGGAGGGCGCCGCACTCGTCGGCCTCCACGTGACTGAAGGCGAGGAAGCGGATGCGGCTGAGCTTGGTCACCCGGCCCGCGAACTCGGTCATGTTCTCGAACAGGCGGCGGGGGCCGAGGTGGAAGAGCAGCGGCTCGTCGGCCCGGATGAGGAACTGGTTGATGGTGAAGCCCCGCTCGCCGACGTAGGGCATGAAGGTGGAGATCTGGAAGATGCCGTCGGCGATCTCGTCGAGGTTGGTGTTCATGGTGGGCATGTCGCCCCCAACCTACGACTGCTGGCGAGGAGGTCGAACTGGTGACACTTCACCGCCCAGAGGCCGGTCAAGTGTCACCGGTTCGCACATCAGGTGGGCTTCTGGGCCCGCATGCCGGCGACGGCCGCGGTGAGTCCTTCCGCGTCGAGGACATCGGCCATGACGCCGATCTGGTCCTCCCAGACATCGTCCGGGATGGCGGCCTTCACCTCGTCTTCGAGGATGTGGAACACGTCGAGGCCCAACTGGACCTCGGCCAACGCACCTGCGTAAGCGGGGTCTCCCAGGATCACCGTCTCGGCCGAGATCTCGGCTGCCTCCGGGTCGGGGGCACCGAGCAGGACGATCAGGTTGGGAGCACCGTGCTTCTCAGAGAGCCGGAGAATCGTCTCCTGGCTCTGCAGGTCCATGGCCCCTGAAGCCGTTCAGACGAAGCACTCCGTGGCCACGAAGACCACATTGCCGCCCGCCGCCTTCACGCAGGCGGCGATCGACGGTCCGGAGATCCCGTCGCGCTCGCCCATGGCGATGACGAACTTGTCCTGGAACACTCAGCTCACCCCCTCTCCCGATTCCGTTGAGGGGGATGCGAGGTTCTTCTCGACGAACGCGGTGACCTGGTCGGGCGTGTTGGCCGCCGGTCCGCCGATGCGGTCGACCTCCTCGCCGTCCTTGAACACCAGGAAGACGGGCAGGCCCATGAGGCCCATCGACATGCACAGCCGGCGGGCCTTGGGCGCCTCCAGCTTCACGACCTTGAGCTCGCCCGCATGGGCTTCGGCCAGCTTCTCGACGTGGGGGTTGAGCGCCAGGCAGGGCTGGCAGTCGGGACCCCAGACGTCGACCAGGACAGTGCCTTCCGACACCAGCTCGGTGAAGTTGTCCCGGGTGGCCTCGGCAACCAATTCGCTGCTCATGACCGAATCCTCATGAGCTGCGCTCCAGCAGCACGCTCATCCCGTCGGACAGCTGGCTCATCCGACCGAGGAAGAGACTTCCTTTGGCGATCAACATGACCCTTTCCGCGGTTCCACTGGTGAGTCGCTCCACCGCGTGGGGGAGGTAGCAGAGCGACGAGGCCAGATGGCCCTGTGTCGGAGCGTACCCGGGCATCCCGTGTTGCAAGACGAAGTCGGCGATGTCGGCCCGCTCGATGTCGCCCGCCTTCACCGCCAGGGCGGCGATGGTGCGGTAGTTGCGCTCGGGGACGTTGCCCGACCCCTGGGGCTCGGTGATCTCGGGGTTGTGGAGCTCGGTGGCGAAGTCGTCGATCGACGAGAACGGCAGGCCCAGGCGGGACAGGGGATCGAGGGCGAGGGCGGCCATGACCTGGGGCTGCGACCCACCGGCGGACACGGTGTGGCGGCCGACGGCGTCGAGGCGGATCCGGGGCCCGTGGCGACCGGCGGAGCTGGCCGCGTCGGCCCGCTCGACCAGGGCGGCGGTGCCGCCGAGGACGTCCTCCAGGATGGGGAGGCCGTTCTTGAGGTGGCCCTGGAACTTCATGCCCAGCTTGGCCATCGACCCGCCGGCGATGACGGCCACCCGGTCGAACACCCCCGAGCTGACCAGGGCGCCGGCCATCACCAGGGCGGGGACGGGGGCGGCGCAGAAGTTCTTGATGTCGGCCCCGCTGGCCTGGAGCAGCCCGCCCTTCTCGGCCACCGTCTTGCCCATGTTGCCGCCGCCCCGCTGGTAGCGGTCGCCGATGGCCTCCTCCCCGCACCCGAGGACGTAGGGGATCGACAGGGGGTCGACGTCGGTCTTGTCGAGCAGGTGCAGGAGGGCGAGGGTGGCGGTGGCCTTGGCCGCCAGGTTGTCGAGCAGGACAACCGACATCAGCGACTCGTCGAAGCCTTCGCCCCACCGCATGACGGCCCGGAGGTCGTCCGGGGTACCGATGCGGGTGGTGCCGTCCTCCTTCGCGACCGCCTCCAGGTCGGCCGACGCCTTGTCGAGGCGGTCGAGGTCGAGGGCCTTGGCCAGGGGGTGCCCGGCCAGGGCGGCGGCGGCCCGCTCCGCCACCGCCGGGGAGATGGCGAGGAGGCCGAAGTCGTCGACGATCGCCATCAGCCCCAGGAACTCGTCCTCGGGCATGATCTCGCCCGCGGGGGCGAAACGGCCGACGTCGGGCAGGCCGTTGCCCACCCACGGCCGGGGCGGCAGGTCGCGGGGGTGGATGGCGTTGACGTAGGCCTGGTGGGGCCCGTAGCCGACGGCGTCGTCGTAGGACCGGAGGGCGGCGGCGAAGTTGGACGCGACCTCTTCGCTGCGGGCGAGCTCGCGGCGGGGCTTGGACCCGTGCTCGGCCAGTCCCGGCACGTGGGCCAGGACCTGGGTGGAGGCGGTTATGACGGCGTCAGGCATCTACTCGCCTTCACTCATTTGGTACCTCGAAGATGGTGGGTTTCGAAACGTGGGTGGTCACCGCGGCCAGGCCCTGCTCGACCAGCCGGCGGCGCCAGGCGTGCTCGTCGTCGGCCGACAAGGAGGGGTCGCCCGCCGGGTAGGGGATGCCCCGGGTGCGGACGATGCGGGGCGCGCCCACCCGCTGGGCGATGGAGACCAGGTTGCAGAGCAGGGCGGTGGGAATCCCGGCCCGTTCCAGCTCCTTTGCCAGCGTTGCCCCGCAACGCGTACCGGTTCCTCACGTAGCGGTGAGGATGGCGGCCCGGGCCCCGGACCGGCGGATGTCGGCCGCCCACTCCACCCCGAAGCGGCGGGCGTTGGCCACCGACGTGCCGTTGCCGGTGGTGACGAAGTATTCGGCCATGAGCGCCCCGATGCGGCCCTCGCCCTCCAGCTCCCGGGCCACGTCGAGGGGCAGGATGCGGTTGGGGTCGGCGTTGGCGAAGACCGTCGAGAAGCCGCCGTGGACCGACCGCCACTCGCCGGTCTCCATCCGGGTCATGTCCTCGATCGGGTACCGCAGCCAGCGGGTGGCCCGGGCCGACTCGAGGCCGCCGGGGTTGGCGTCGGGCACCAGGCCGCCCTCGGTGACGAAGGCTACGGTCACCGCCGACGGATCGTCGATGGGGGCAGCCGGTGTCACCTGGTCGAAGCGGGGGAGAGGCACCTCGGTGGCGCCGCGGTCGCCGGCCAGGCGGACGAGGACGAGGTCGACGGCCCGCGTGGCGGCGTTGGCCTCGTCGAGCACCGACCGACGGGGCAGGCGCCCGATGCGGCCGTCGTCGGGGGTGAGCTCGGCTCCCAGGAGGAGGGCGGTGGCGGCCCCGCTCAGCGTCTGGAGGGACGGGCCCATCGACCGGGCCACCTCGCCCGAGGCCACCACCGGCGCCGCCCCGGCCTCGTCCAGCCCGGGGTTGTCGGGGTGCATGGACGCGACCGCCTTGAGCCCGGCGCCGGTGGCGGCGGCCACCACCCGGGCGCAGGCCAGGCCGTAGCGGCCGCTGGTGAAGGCGGGCCCGGCCACCACCAGGTCGGGCTGGGCCGCCTGGATGAGGGCGAGGATCTCGTCCATTGCGCCCGCAGTGCCCACGGCGTAGTCGTCGCCGCACCACACGGTGGCCACGATCTCGTGATCGTCGCCCAGGAGGTTGCCCAGCTTGCGTCCGGGACCCTTGGCCTCGGGCGCCGACGACGGTCCCGACGCAGCCGAGTCCTCCCCGCCCACGCCGGCGAAGAACTGGTTGATGTAGTGGACAACTCTCATCCGGTTGGCAGTCTCATAGGAGTGCCCTCAGTTTCCCCCACCCGAGGCAGCTGAGCGAGCAGTAGATGACGGCGGTGGGCAGTTCCATCTCGTCGGTGGCGGGCCGGTCGACCAGCGCCACCCGTTCGCCGCCGTACGCCTTCTCGACCGCGGGCAGCGACAGCCGGTGGTCGTAGTTGCCGGTGCTCACCATGGCCGTGGCCCGCTCCGGCGGCACCACGATGGGCGGGCCGGTGCCGTCGATGCCCGACATCTCCGCGAACAGCCCCACCGCGGTCATCCCCAGGTCTTCGATGGCGTCCATCTTGAGGGCCATGTCGGCGTCGGCGTTGCCCCCGCCCTCCTTGGTGACGATGACGGCGTCGAACCCGGCCTCGGCGCACACCCGGGCCGCGGCCGCGGAGATGTCCTCCTTGGCCGCCATGGCCACCGGCTCGGGGGAGATGACGATGCCGGCGAAGCACAGGTCGACCCCGTGGCGGGCCCGCAGGGCGGCCGCCACCGGGTGGTTCTGGTGAACCCACGTGGGGTTCTTGAGCGACGGGTGGCCGAACTGGCCGCTGACCACGGCGCCGTCGTCGACCTCGCCGGGGTCGATCACCCGGGGCTGCTCGCCGGCGAAGGACTTCCCGTAGACGAAGACGTCCTTGAACGTCCCCTGGGTCTGGAGGTTGGTGAGGGCGGCCACCTTGGGCATCCCCTCCGCTGCTTCCGGATCGAGGGGCTCCTCCACCGCGTCCGGCTCGACGTCGAGGGCCGCCTCGGCCAGGTGGGCGGCCAGGCGCAGGGCCCCCAGGCGGAGGGCGACGTCGACGTCCTCCCACGGGGCTGCGTCGGCCGGTTCGAACTCGACCACCAGGTTCACCGTCTGAGCCAGGGGGGACAGTTCGGCGGCGGGACCGGACATGTCGATGATGGCCTCCTGGGCCCGGGGCAGGTACCCGGCCACCACCACCGCCGCGCCCCGCAGCAGGTGGGTGGTGCCCTGCCCGACCGGCCCATCCGGGGGACCGACGAAGCCGGGGAATATCCCGCCGCCACCAGGGCCTTTGCTCCGGGGCTCCACCGCGTCGAGCACCTTGACGATGCGAGCCGAATCCCCCGGGCCCGCCACCGAGAACGTCACCGAGGCCAAGGCGGGCGAGTCGAAGCAGTCGGCCGCGTCATCCCGCACCACCGTGAGCACCCCGTCGGCCAATCCCGCCTGGTCGCCGAACTCGATCTTGCGCACCTGGTGGACGAGCCGAGTGAGTGCCACGCCTCCACGGTAGTGACCCGCCGTGCTGCCCGACGA
>CAWHIC010000005.1:0-28858 GCA_963829165.1 uncultured Acidimicrobiia bacterium
GTGCGGTCAGCCGAGCGAACCTCCGGGGAGGTGCGGATGCGCCCGCCAGCGCCATCCCCATGCCTTCCACGTCGTCGCCGGCGGCCCAGAGGTCGGCGTCGAACTCTCGGGCTCGCAGCACCGCGGCGCGGGCGGCGGCCACGACTCCCACGACAGCCCCCAGGCGCAGCAGGGCAGAGAGGGAGGCCGACACGCCCTCATCCCATATCGTCACGAGGAACGGCACGGTGAGCGCCAGTCCCACGTAGCCGGCGGCGAGCAGCACCCGCGACGGGAAGACGTCTCGAAGCTGGTGATGGGCGTATTCGTGGCGCAGCACCGCCTTCGCCGCCGCGGGTGCTGTGAGCGTGCGACCGAGGAGGGCGGGGCCGACTTCGATGTAGCGCGCCACCACCCCGTCCGCCCGGGCACTGGCCACCGGATGGGCAGGTCGCCAGAGAAGCGGCAGGACGGCGCCGGAGCCTGCGGAGGCGGCGACCTCGGCCGAGATCTGGGCCAGTTGGGGAAGACGGTCGACAGGCACGGACTGCAGACGTCTGCGCCGCCACAGTGAACCGCCCCCCGCGACGACGATCGCGGCCCCGATGGCTGCAGGACCCCAGGCGAGGGTCCACAGAACGCGATCGTGCTCGGCCGTGCGCTGGCACGCCTGCTGCGCGCCGACCTCCGTCGGTGCGGCCTCGCCGACGAAACATGCCCGAAGGGTCGCCGTCGCCCCGTCCGCGTGAACCGTGTACCAGACCGATTCCCCGATCGCGATCGACGCCGCCATGAAGGCGAGCAGGGCGAGCGTCACCCGGGCGGTGCTCTCCTTGGGGAGGTTCCGAACCTTCCGCCCGGGACCGCCGTCCACCGGTCAGCCGGCGCTGTGGAAGGAACCGGCGATGGCGTCAGCGAGGAGCGCCGCTCGCACGTCGTCGACGCCGACCGCGAGTGCTCTCGCGTAGGCCAAACCGCGCGCTTGCGCGATTTGCTCGCTCGTGAGCACCATCTGCTCGTCGCTGTCGTCCGGAGCCGGGTCCCGGCGGCCGCGGATCGACTTGGCGACCCGGCGGAGCATCGCGGCCGCCTCGTCGGCGACCACGCTCTTGGCGACCTCCTTCACCAGGAAATCGACGACCACGCGCGACCCGATCAGGGCCGCGGTCGACATCGCGATCTCGGCCACGCCAAAGCCGAGAGATCCATCACCGGCCTTTCCCGAATCGGCCGCCAGAAGCAGCTCGGGACCCACCGCGTCGATCAGCGGCAACTCCTTGGGACTTACTGCGGCAAGTGCCTCCCGGGCCAGCTCGAGAGTCAGGTCGTCGCGAGCATTCATGCGTCCCCCGCTCCGCACGATCCGCCGTGGTCGTCCATGTCGGCTTTGTACTCGAAAGACGAGGAGATGTCGAGGGAGCCAGTCAGCGGCGAGCGCGGGACAGTGTGCCGACTCCGTCGGTGAGAGACGTCTTGAGGTCGAGGCTGTCGATCGGGGAGAGGAACCGTTCCCGGAAGGCGAAGGGCCGGAGCCACACCAC
Organism: uncultured Acidimicrobiia bacterium; assembly: GCA_963829165.1. Lineage (GTDB taxonomy): Bacteria > Actinomycetota > Acidimicrobiia > Acidimicrobiales > AC-14 > JAXDMK01. The sequence goes on from CAWHIC010000005.1 coordinate 1,521, forward strand.
CACGCCGTCCTCCGTGAGCAGGCGGGCGTTCATCACCGCCAGCTCTGTCTCGTACGCCGGCCGTCGCCTGTCCGAGAGGTAGTCGGTGTGGGCCGGCAGGGACGATGTCGACCGGCCGGTGAGGAGGAAAATGGCCTCGGGAGCGTTGGTGTAGACGGGCACATCCGGAGGGAGGGCGGCCACCGCCGCCAGCACGGGGGAATCGCGCCACGCCTCGGCCGTCAGGCCGCGGCGCCCGACGCTCGTATCGGTGAAGCCGTCCGCAACCCACGACCCGGCCTGGATGACGTGGAGTCCCACTATTGCCAGCCCGGCCACCGCCACGGCCCTGCGAGCGGGCCCGGCGAGGGAGCGGTGGAGCCAGGGAAGCAGGCCGACGACGGCCACCACGTGGAGGACGGCGAGGAAGCGCAGGTCGAGGCGCGCACTGGCGTCGACGAACACCCGGTCGGCGACGAGCACCGCGACATAGGCCACCGCGAAAGCGGCCAGCAGGCGGCCGAGCACATCGGGCCGTCGCTCCTCGCAGCGGTCGGAGCGGCGCTCGTCGAGGCGCTCGTCGAGGCGGTCGGGCCGGCGCTCGCCACGGCGGTCGGAGCGGCCGGGCCCGCGCGAGGCGGCGAGGTCGGTGCGGTGCTCGCTGCGTCTGTCTGGCCGTCGCTCGCCGCGGCGGCGGTCGGAGCGGCCGGGCCGGGAGGCGGCCACCCAGGCCAGGCCGGCGACCACGGCCGCGGTCGCGAGTCCCCGGAGCGGCCAGGGGACGAAGAGGGGCGGCACCCATCGGGAAAGGCTGCGGGCTCCGGCGACCCAGTAGTCGCCGTCGAAGAGATGGAAGACCACCGGCCGGTTCCCGCTACCGGCTACCGCGAACCACAGGGCGAGCGGGGTGAGGGCCAGTCCCGCGAATACGGCCGTCCGGGACAGTGCCTTCCGCCCGCCGACGACCGACAACACAGCCACCTCGGCGACGACCAGGGCGATCCCCACGTAGCGGGTGAGGCAGGCGCCGCCGGTGAGGACCACGGCCGCGGCCCACGCCCACCTGCTCCCCCCTTCGACGGCCGCCGCCAGCGCGATCATGGCCCCGAGCACGAGCGCCACGAACAACGGCTCGCTGAGGGCCGAGGCGGAATAGACGAGCAGGTCGAGGGCCACGACCACGGCGACCGATGCGACGACCCCGAGCGCCACCGAACCGCTCCGGCGGCGGACGACGAGCGCCACCGACACGGCCGTGACCCCGAGGAGCAGGGCGTTCACCGGACCGGCCGCGTCGAGCGGATCGAGTCCGGACACCCATCCGACGGCGGCCAGGACCAGGGAGAACAGCGGTGGGAAGTGGGAGAGCGGCGGCGACCCGGGAGGGGCGGTCAGTCCGTGTCCGTCGAGGAGGTTGCGGGCCGTGCCGACGTAGAACGCGGAATCGGCGCTGGCGTACACGCCCTTGCGGGTGACCAGGAGCACGACGACCGTGCCGACCACCGCCGGCGCGCCGAGGGCGAGCAGTTCCCGGATCCGGCGGTGCCGGCCGTCCCCCGGCGTCATGTCCGCACCGGCAGCACCGGCAGCATCGGCACGGCTCGGGCCGGTGACCGTCACCGGGAGCGCATCGACCGGGCGGCGACCGGGCGGAGGCGTTCGGGCGACGCCTCCGCCCGTCTGCGAGCAGTCCGCGCGGTTGCCCCCTCACCGGTGCAATTGCGCGGTTTGGTCGGAGGGGGGGCCACCGGCTAGCCGACCTCGGCGACGAAGCGCTCCAGTTGGCGGAGGTTGCGGCACTCAAAGACTCCGTCGCAATGGACGGCGTAGAGGGAGGCGACCGAATCGCCGGTGTCCCAGTACGACCGGGGCTCGGGGTTGAGCCAGTAGACCCGGCGGGCCTTCTTGCGCACCTCGGCCAGCACCCAGGCGTTGGCCGCGTGGTAGTTGTTGCGGGCGTCGCCGAGAACGACCACCGACGTCCGGGGCGTGATCTCCTGGCCCCACCGCGCCCAGAACGCCTCGAAGGCGTGCCCATAGTCGGAGTGGCCGTCGGCCCAGACCACGTCGGCCTCGGAATTGACCCGGGCCAGGGCCTCGGCCAGGTCGGACGAACCCTCGAAGATCGACGTCACCTCGTCGACCCCGTCGATGAACACGAACGAGCGCACCCGGGAGAACTGCCCGGAGATGGCGTGGACGAACTGCAGGGTGAAGCGGGCGAATGCCGCCACGGACCCCGAGATGTCGGCCAGGACCAGGATCTCGGGCTTCGACGGGTGGGGACGGCGGAACCGGGGGTCGACGGGCACGCCTCCGTACGACAGCGACTGGCGGACCGTGCGCCGCATGTCGAGCCGGCCCCGCCGGTTGTGGCGGCGCTTGCGGGCCAGGCGGGCGGCCATCCGGCGGGCGAGTGGGTGCAGCGCCCGCCGCAGCGCAGCCAGGTCGTCGGGGGTGGCGTGAAGAAAATCGACGTCGGCCGGCAGCGGGCGCCGGAGCGCACCGACCACCGCCTCCGGACCCTGGGCGGCCACCAGTTGCCGGCGGACCTCGGCCTCGATCTCGACCCGCAGGCGGTCGAGGCGACCCCGCATCTCGTCCCGCTCCAAGCGGTTCTCCAGGCCCGAGCCGGCCCCCGAACCCGCCAGCAGCCGCTCCAGCGCCCCCTCGGCGTCGAGTTGGCGAAGGGTGCGGAAGACGTAGAACGTCCCCCCCACCGGCCGTCCCGCGTTCATTCCCGCCAGGCGGGCCACGGCTTGGCGGGCCAACTCCCCCAGCAGCTCGTCGTCGCCCGACTGGAGGGCCTCGTCCAGCAGGGCGGCCAGCTCGCCCGCGGTCAGGGCTTCGTCGGCAGTCACCGCGGGCAACCGGAGCGAGAACCACACGTCGAAGATCGTGTCGAACGCGGGCCGGTGCTCCTGGCGCTTCACGAGGGTCGTGGCGAGGGCCCACCGCAGCGCCTCCCGGTCCTCCAGGGGGACGTGGACCACCGCCTCCACCGCATCCAGGTTCTCGGTGGTCGACACCGGCAGGCCCGACCGTCGCAGCTCCCCGACGAACCCCGCCAGCGTGTCCAGCACCCGGTCAGCCGGCCGCCGCCGCCGACGCCCGCAGCTCGCGGTCGGCCTTGGCGATGTCGCCCCGGTGCTTGAGCAGGACGTGGAGCGTGCTCGTGACCACCTCCACGTCGACGTCGGCCACGCCGAGCAGGACGAGGATGCGGGCCCAGTCGAGCGTCTCCGACACCGACGGCGGCTTGGTGAGATCGAGCCGGCGGATGGTGCGCACCACGCCCGCCACCTGCTCCGCCAGCCGCTCGCCGATCCCCGGCAGGCGGGCCAGCACGATCTCCTTCTCCCGGACCGCGTCCGGATAGTCGAGATGGAGGAAGAGGCACCGTCGCTTCAACGCCTCCGAGAGGTCCCGGGTGGAGTTCGACGTCAGGAACACGAGGGGGATGCGGGTGGCGGCCACCGTCCCCAGCTCGGGGATCGACACCTGCCAGTCGGACAGCACCTCGAGCAGGAGGGCCTCGGTCTCGACCTCCACCCGGTCGACCTCGTCGATGAGCAGAACAACCGGCTCGTCGGCCCGGATGGCCTCCAGCAGCGGACGGGCCAGCAGGAAGTCCTCGGAGAAGATGTCGCCCTCGACCGCGTCCCATGCCGGCTGGGCTTGGGCCGAATCGGCCGAGCGCTCGGCCTGGATGCGGAGGAGCTGCTTGCGGTAGTTCCACTCGTACAGGGCCTTCGACTCGTCGAGGCCCTCGTAGCACTGCAGGCGGATCAGGCGGGCGCCCGACCACTTGGCGATCGACTTGGCCAGCTCGGTCTTGCCCGTGCCGGCCGGGCCCTCCACCAGCACCGGCTTGTCGAGCCGGTCGGCCAGCCACGCCACCCCCGCGGTGGCGTCGTCGGCCAGGTAGCCCACCGACGCCAGCCCGGCCCGGACGGCGTCGAGCGACTCGAACCTGGGCGTGCCCACCGGCCTAGGTGCGGATCTGGCCGTCGCCGTGGACGACGTACTTGAGGGTGGTGAGCTCGCGCAGGCCCATCGGCCCCCGGGCGTGCAGCTTCTGGGTGCTGATCCCGATCTCGGCGCCGAACCCGAACATCTCGCCGTCGGTGAACCGGGTGGACGCGTTGACGATCACCGCGGCCGCGTCGACCTCGCGGGCGAATCGGCGGGACGCAGCCAGGTCACGGGTGCAGATGGCCTCGGTGTGCCCGGTGCCGTGGCGGTTCACGTGGGCGATGGCGGCGTCGAGGTCGTCGACCACGGCGACCGAGAGCTTCATGTCGAGGAACTCGGCGGAGAAGTCGACGTCGGTGGCGGCCGCCATTCGCTCCTCCCCCACGATCGACCGGGAACGCTCGTCGCCCACCAGCTCGACTCCTTCCAGGGCGGCCGCCGCCCGGGGGAGGAACTCGTCGGCCACCGCCGCGTGCACCACCAGCGACTCGGCCGCGTTGCACACCGACGTGCGCTGCGTCTTGGCGTTGACGAGGATGTCGAGGGCCTGGTCGAGGTCGGCCGCGGCGTCGACGTAGACGTGGCAGTTGCCGTCACCGTCGATGACGTAGGGGACGGTGGCGTTGGCCAGCACGCTGGCGATCAGCGACGGACCGCCCCGGGGGATCAGGCAGTCGACATAGCCCCTGAGCTGCATGAACTCGGCCGCCGCCTCGTGGCTGACGTCCTCCACCAGGATCAGGCAGTCCTCGGGCAGGCCGGCCTTGGCCACGCCCTCCCGCAGGGCGGCGGCGATGGCGATGTTGGACGAGATGGCGGCCCCCGAGCCGCGCAGGAAGGCGGCGTTGCCCGCCTTGAGGCACAGCCCGAAGGCGTCGCTCGTGACGTTGGGCCGGTTCTCGTAGATGATCGCCACCACCCCGAGGGGAACCCGGACCTTCTCGATGGCGAGCCCGTTGGGCCTGGTCCAGCCCTCGGTGACCTCGCCCACCGGGTCGGGGAGGGCGGCGACCATGCGCAGGCCGTCGGCCATCCCGTCGATGCGCTTCGCCGTGAGCCGCAACCGGTCGACCACGGTGGCGCTCACCCCGGCCGCCTCGGCCCGGTCGATGTCGGCGTTGTTCGCCTCCAGGATCTCCGCCGACCGGGCGACGAGCAGGTCGGCGGCGGCGTGGAGCGCGGCGTCCTTGGTGGACGACGACACGTTGGCGAGCACCCGGCTGGCGTCCTTGACCCGCCGTCCGAGCTCGGGAAGGGCTGTGTACGGCCCGGTGGATGACATCGCCGTCGAGGTTACCGGCCGGCCCCCGTCCTGCCGCTCCGCATTCCCGAGGACGTTCCAGGCGAGCCACCTTCCGCCTTCCGAGCAATCCGCGCACTCGCCCCTTGGTACGGGTAATTGCGCGGAGTGGTCGGGGGAATGCCCCAACTCGGCCGCCGGGGTGACGAGAGACTGGCGATTCAGCTCGGCCCCGGGCCTGGCGGGCCAGCCGGCGGCTGGGGCTCGGGTGTCATACCCGGGAGTGCCTCGAGGACGGACGCCAGGAGCTCGAAGGTGCGGAAGATGCGGGGCCCGGCCTGGTCCTGGTCGTCGGACAGATGGAGTAGGAGCTCGATGCCGATGAACTCGCCGGTGACGGCGAGGGCGAGATCATGGACCGGCAGGACGCCGGCGTAGGGGGTGCCGGCGAGGACCCGGACCAGGGCGTTCTCCACGATGTCGATCCACGGCTCGAACCGCTCTGCCATCGGCCGGCGCAGCTCGGGGATGGTGGCCGACGCGGCCAGCATCTGGGACAGCACGGTGATGTGGCCGTCGTCGAGGTCCTCGGCGTGGAGCTCGCCGGCCACCGTTACCAGCTCCCGCAGCGTGGAGACCTCGGCCAGCCGCCGCTCGTAGCGCTCGCAGCGGCGGGCGCTGAGCTCGTCGACGGCCGCCAACAGCAGCTCGTGGACGCTGGCGAAGTGGTAGAAGATGAGCGCCTGGTTGAAGCCGCCCCGGCGGGCGATCGACCGGGCGCTGGCCCCGAGGATGCCCTCCTCGTGCAGCGCCACCAGCGCCGCATCCACCATCCGGGCCCGGGTGATCTCGGCCGGCCGGGTGCCGGCCGACGCGCTCCGGCGGGGGGTGGGAGCCATCGACGGCGACCCTACCGGCGGACGCCCGGCCCGGGGGTCACCGGGCCGGTGCCCATGGTCCGGCGGGATCGGTCGGGAGCTCGACCGGGGGCCGGGCCGCCACCGGGACGGGGGGCGGCGGCGGAGTGGTGGCCCGGCGGCGGATGAGGTGGAACACCCACATGTTGGCGAAGTGGACCACGGCGAGGGAGACGAGCAGCACGCCGAGCTTCTGGCCGAGGACCTCGAAGCCCGTCACCGCGTCCGGCGCGGCCTTGGCCTTCAGCAGGAGGGCGGCGTAGCCCAGGTTGAGCATGTAGAAGCCGGTGACCAGCAGCTTGTTGACCGCCTGGGCCATGCGGGGATCGTCGAACACGTCCTCCAGGAAGATGGCGCCGTTGCGGGAAAGGGTTCGGGCCAGCCACGCCACCAGGCTGACGCTCACCACCACGTACACGACATAGACGGGAACGAGCATCGCTACCTCCTCGGGGCCGGATGATTTGAGCATCTGCTCAGCATTGTGCTGAGCGAGCGCTCAAAAGTCAATCCTCCCGCGTTGGATTCCCTTCCTCGGGTCCTGGACCGGATGACGACCACCGACGACATCGCGTCCGACGCTCCCATCGGCGCCCACCGCCTGTTCGCCGCCGGGGCGGGCGCCTACGCTCCGGACGTGCGGGTTCCGGCCGTGGCGGGGCGAATGGCGGAACCGGCCGGGGGCCGCGTCTGCCCCGGCCGGGCCCGAGCCACTGCCAAGCGGTTGGCCACCGTCATCGCGGGTGGGTCCTGACCATGCGCGACGCCGCGGCCATTCTGATCGACGCCCACCGGGATCTGCTCGGTCCGGTCGGGGCGTTCCTTCCCCAACGGGTGCCGGTCACCCGAGGGCTGGCCGAGCCGTTCGGGTCCTACGCGGCGGCGGCGGCCGAGCTGCCCCAGCGCTACCAGCATCCCGGGGCAGGGGTCCGGGGATGGCTCGACAGCCTCTTCGGACGGCCCGATCCCGATCTTCTGGCTGCGGTCGGAGAGGCCGGCGTCCCGACGAGGGACGGGCTCTTCGCCGTGCTGAGCCACCTCGTCCACGCCTACCGGTGGGACACCGCCCCGCCCCTCCCGGCCCGCTTCGCCGATACCGGACTCCGCCTCCCCGAGGGCATCCGGGCGCCGTGGACGACGTTGTGTGACGACGCCGACCTGCCCCACGTCGGAACCGCCTGGTCGTTCCTCCTGTGCAACTGGTGGGTACCGGGGAGGGAGGGCACCGAGTACGACGCCGGCTCCCTTCCGGAGACCGACCTGCACCTCGGGTCCAGCTGGCTCCGACCGCCGGCCGACTCGAGCCTGGAGAACTTCAACCTCGCCTTCCTGGGCGTCGAAGCCAAGGGCGGACCGGCGGTCGCCCGCGCGGTCGATGCAGTGGTCGCCGCCCACCGGGAGGACGGGCCGGCGCTCGCCGACGGACTCGTCACCCTGGCGGAGGCGATCGACGGTGTCGCCGGCCAGTTCGTCGATCGCATCCGCAGCAGCCGGGTTTCGCTCGACGGTTGGCTCGACCTGGTGCAGCCGACGTTCGCCTGGGGCCTTGCCGACGGCGACGGCCGGCCGCTGTCGGGCCCGGGCGGGATGCAGCTGCCGAGCCTGCACGTCCTCGACGCTGTGCTCGGCGTGCCCGCCGGGAGCGAGATCGCCAAGGCGACGCTGGCGTCGAGGCGGTACATGCCGGCCCCGCACCGCGAGTTCCTCACCGTTCTCGACGGCTTCGCCCCGCGCCTGCGGGAGTTCGTCGTGACGTGCGGGAGCAAGGACCTCAAGCGCTCGCTCAACGACTGCGTCCGGGCGCTGCGGCACTTCCGGGTCGCCCACCGGTTGCACGGAGCCCGGTACCTGCGGGCCGGTGGGCAACAAGGCGCGCCCCGGATGTCGAGCGGCACCGGGATCTCGTGGCGGGAGGACCCGTCCCGTCCCGAGATCGAGCCGGCCGACCTGTTCGAGCACCAGATGCTCGAGCGCCTGGTCGAGACCACCGACGCCCTCGCGTCGGGGGCCGGTGAGCGGCCCGAGGTCCGCGCCCCCGAGACGTCGTTCCGGTTCCTCCACCGCACCCAGCTCCGCGCGCTCCTGCAGCTGGCCGACCGGCGGTCGTTCACCGCCGGATCGGCGATCATCACCGCGGGCGACCGCAGCTCGGCCATGTACCTGCTGGTCGAGGGCACGGCGTCGGTCGTGGCGCCGTCCGGCGCGGCCGGTCCGTCCGTGGCCCGGCTGTGGCCGGGGGATCTCTTCGGTGAGCTGTCCTTCCTCGGGGCGGTGCCGTCGAAGTCCGTGGTCGCCGACAGCGACGTGGTCGTCGACGCGCTCGGAGGCGCGGCGGTGCATTTCGCACTGGAGTCGGACCCGGGGTTGGCCGCGGCCTTCTACCGCTCACTGGCGGTCCTGGTCGCCCGCCGGCTGAACGAGAGCGCCAGCGCCGCGGGGTGGGCGGTCCCCACCGACCCCGGCCCCGCCGCCAACTGACCGTCGCCACCTGACCGGGCGGGCCCCGCCGCTCGTTCGGTCGGGCCGGGGCCTACGCTCCGGGCGTGCGTCGGGTTCTGGCTGTGGTGGGGGCGGTGGCCATGGTGGCCGGTGCGCTGTTCGTGCGGGGCCGGCTCGACGACCGCAAGGTGGAACAGGCCCAGGTCTACCGGATGGTGTGCTCGGTCGACCTCGGCGCGGTGTGCGAGGAGCTGCAGGAGGCGTACCGCGGGCGGGTGGACGTGATCGTCGAGACCGCCGGCACCACTGCCGACCGGCTGAAGGGCGCCGACGGCGACACCGGGATCGACGGCTGGCTGGTCGCCGACCCGTGGCCGGCGATCGTCGACGGCGCCCGCCAGTCGGCCTCGCTCGGGTCCCTGTTCGCCGCCGGAGCAGCACCCCTCGCCCGGTCGCCACTGGTCATCGTGGCCTGGAATGACCGGGCCGACGCGCTGGCGCCCACGTGCGCCGGCGCCACCCTCGGTTGGAAGTGCCTGGGCGAGTCGGCCTTCCGCCCGTGGACGGCCAGGAACGGCCAGGCCGCCTGGGGCGAGGTCAAGCCGGGCCACGCCGACCCCGCGGACGACGGCACGGGGCTCCTCGTCATCGGCCAGGCGACCGTCGAGTGGTTCGGCAACGCCGACCTGTCGACGGTCGACCTCGATGACGGTGGTTTCCAGAGCTGGTTGACCGGCCTGGAGAGGCCGATGCCGCGGTCCGCCGGCTCCCCGCTCGCCCGGATGTTGACCATCGGCCGGTCCGCATACGACGCGGTCGGCACGACCGAGGCCGAAGCCGGCCTGGCCGTCCGGGCCGCCACGAGCAAGAGCCTCACCAAGATCTACCCTGCACCCATGGCGACCGCCGATGTTGTGCTGGCCGTGACCGCCGGCGACCGGGGGGCGCGCCTCCGCGACCTGGTCGCCGGGCGGGCCCGGGACAGCCTCACCGCCTCCGGCTGGAAGGCGCCCGGCAGCGCCGGCCTCCCCGCCGGGAACGGGCTGCCCTCGCCCGGCCTGCTCGACGCCCTGCGCTCCCGGGCCCGTGAGGCCCGCAGATGAAGGGGACGCGGCGACGTCGACCACGCGGGCTACGTCGACCACACGGGCGACAACAACGACGACCCGTACCGTCATCCTCGGACTGGTCCTGGCCCTGACCGCGGCGGCCTGTTCCAGCGGGGGCGGCTCCGGCGACGGGTCCGCCGACGGAGGCACCCAGTCCGTCCCCAAGGGGTGCGCCGCCATCGACATGGCGGTATCCCCCGAGAAGGTCGAGCTGCTCACCGACCTGGCCCGCACCTTCAACTCGTCCGACGAGTCGAAGCCCGGCGGGAGGTGCGCGTTCGTCCGGGTCAAGCGCACGTCGTCGGGCGTGGGGATGTCACTGCTCACCGAGGGGTGGCCGGACGAGGCCACCAACGGGCCCCGGCCCGTCATCTGGTCGCCGGCGTCGAGCGCGTGGGGGGCGATCCTCAACCACCGCCTGGCCGAGGCGGGCCAGCCGGCGATGGCCCCGACGGGCGCCCAGCCCTTCATGCTCACCCCGCTGGTCATCGCCATGCCCCGTCCCATGGCCGAGGCCATCGGCTGGCCCACCACGCCGATCGGCTACGCCGACATCCTCGCCCTGGCCCAGGACCCGGCCGGGTGGGGCGGCAAGGGCCATCCCGAGTGGGGACCCTTCCGCCTGGGCAAGACCAACCCCAACTTCTCCACCAGCGGGCTGTCGGCCACCATCGCCCAGTACTACGCGGCCACCGGCAAGACCCGCGACCTCACCGCCGAGGACCTGGCCCGGCCCGAGGTCGACGCCTTCGCCCGGGGGGTCGAGAACTCGGTCGTCCACTACGGCGACATCACGCCGACGTTCCTCAACAACTGGTACCGCAACGACGCCCGGGGCACGGCGCTCACCTACACCTCGGCGGTGGCGGTCGAGGAGAAATCGGTCATCGACTACAACATCGGCAACCCGGACGGGATCACCGACCCGGGTGAGAAGCCCCGCCCGCCCAAGATCCCCCTCGTCGCCATCTACCCCAAGGAGGGGACGCTCTTCTCCGACAACCCCTTCCTCCTGCTCGACGCCCCGTGGGTCGACGACCGGGAGCGGGAGGGGGCCCGGGCCTTCGAGCGCTTCGTGCAGACGCCGGCGAACCAGCAGCGGGTGCTGCAGTTCGGCTTCCGCCCGGGGAACCCGGAGGTGGCGATCGGCAGCCCCATCGACCGCGGCAACGGGCTCGACCCCGACCAGCCCCAGAACATCCTCGGCGTGCCGGAGCCGGCGGTGCTGGCCCGGGTGCTCGAGCTCTGGGGCCAGCAGCGGCGCAGCGCCCGGGTGATGCTGGTGATCGACGTGTCGGGCTCGATGGGCGACCCGGCCGACGACCAGGGCACAACCAAGCTCGACCTGGCCAAGCAGGCCGCGGTCAGCGCCCTGTCGGAGTTCAAGGACGACGACGACGTCGCCCTGCGCATCTTCTCCACCGACATCAGCCCCCAGGAGCCCACCGACTACGCCGACCTCGTCCCCTTCGGGCCCATCAGCGCCCAGCGGGAGCTGATCGCGTCGAAGATCCGCAGCCTGGTCCCCACCCAGGCCACGCCGCTCTACACCGTGGCCGGGGCATCGTTCGAGGATCTCCGGGAGACCTACGACGCGGCCAAGATCAACGCCGTCGTCCTCCTCACCGACGGTCGCAACGAGGATCCCCGCAATCGCGACCTCGAGAAGCTGCTCACCGACCTGCGAGCCGGCAGCGAGGGGCAGTCGAGCAGGCCGGTGCGCGTGTTCCCCATCGCCTACGGCAAGGACGCCGACCTGTCCGTCCTCAAGCGCATCGCCGAGGCAACCAACGCCGCCGCCTACGACGCCAGCAACCCGCAGACCATCATCCAGGTCTTCACCGCGGTCATCTCGAACTTCTGACAGGCCCGGCCGCATCCGTGACGAGTGCGTGGCGGCCGAGCATGTGGCCGGGGACGACCGGCCAACGGGCTCGTCCTCGGCGGTCATCGAATTTCACGTCGATGACGCATAGCCTGGGCACGTGAGCGGTGATCGAATCCGGACGGCGGCCGAGCTCGAGGCGCTATCGCCCGACGAGCGTGACGCAGCGCTCCGAGCTGGGTTCGTCACCGACCCGGCGAGCATCTCACCCGACCTCCTGGCCCGCGCCCGAGGCAAGGCGGATGCCCGCATCGCCGCAACCGAAGGTGCCGAAGCGAAGCGTTGACTGGACGCCGGCCCGTACGGGTCGACCCACAGTTCTCTCTGAACTCGACGCGCAACTCGGCGAAGCCCGCGGGCCCCATGGCGAACCGTCCAGCAGCGATTTCCTACTGATCGACCTGCCATCCATTGCCGACGCGTTCGCCAGCTCCTTCGACGACCTGCCGGCCATGTACGAGGGCCGCTCGGACTACAGATACCTCGTTGCTACTGGAAGCCTTGTCGCCGCAGCCGTCATCGTGGGTCACCTCCATGCCGACGGATCGATCGTCTTGTTCAGCATCGAGATAGACGAAGCGTAGCGACTCCCCGGTCGCCCCCCTTTCCCCATAAGGGCAGCCTGGCGCGGAACCTTCGAACGACACAGAGCGCCAGGATCCGGGGCCCACGGGTGGGAGGCCACCCATCCCCGGACCTGGGTCTGGCCAGGCGACGACAACGACCCAGCCGAGGGTTTCCCGGGCGAAGCTGCCATCACCTTCTCGCACGCACACCGGCATGTCGGGCAGGCTGGAGACCACCGAGTTGGCGGTGGCGCCCGCGTTGTCGGGCAGGTCATGAGAGGCCGAGGGCAATCCTGATTGCCACCTCGAGCTGACGCAGCTTCTCCGGGCCGAGTTGACCGCGTCGGCGGCTGAGGATGGTGATGGGCAGCGTGAAGACGTTGTCGCAGTTGGCGGCGCTGTCGTGGTCGAGGCCTTCGGCATGTCCTATCTCGATCTCGGCGACGTGCTCGTGGAAGGTGCTGGTCACCAGCACGCAGACGACGGAGCTGAGTACGGGGATCGCAGTGTCCCGTGTGATGACGATCACCGGATGGACGCCCACCCCCGGGATGTCGGCATCCCAGATGTTGCCGCGATGTATCAGCGGCCGTTGGTGTCGAGGCACGCTGCCGCCGAGAAGGCGCCCAACCTGGCGACCAGATCGGCCTCGGCTGCATCTGTGTGCTCGTAGCGGCGTCGATAGGACTCGGCGATAGCCTCTTCACCGTGGCGGCGAAGCCATTCGCCGACGGCCGTGGCAACGAGCCCGGCCCGGGTCACCGCCAGACCCGCGGCAACGGCGCGGTCCAAGGCTTCGACGGCCTGCTCGTCCAAGCGAGCCGTGATCGGAACGCTCATGCTGATGGAACGCTACCACCCCGTGTACGAGTCGTGTACGCCCAAATGCGGTCGAAACGCCGGGAGATGCCAGGGCCCTGCCCGGCGCTCCCTCTCTGCGAACCGAGCGGCGCAGTCCCAGCACTGAGAGAGCGGTTCAGGTCCAGGCCGACTTTTCGAGATATCGGGCGACGTCATGGGGTCCGCCTGAGGCCGAGCTCGCGGAACGACCGGGGTCGCACCGCCCGTGTCTCTCGGCCGGCGTTCGGGGACACCGTCGAAAAACCGTTCAGCGTCCAGGTCGCCCGGGAAACGCGCCCGTGTCCCGAGACGCATCTACCGCTCATCCTTGATAAAGGTGTGGGGCGGGTACACCGCGAGCACCCATCTCCCGCCTTCGTTGTCAGGGTTGCCCACGCGGCGATCTCCAGTCTCATACACCCAGCGGATCTCGAGTGGTCCAGTCCGGTCGCCGATCGTGGCCGTGCCGTCGATCACCGCCACCCCTACTTGGGGGAACGAAACGTTGTTGATCTGAAAATCGACCAGTCGCGTGTGCTCGTAGATCCGCTTGGCTTGGGCCGCCTGTTTGCCGAGGCTCGATTTGGGCTCAAGACCGATTGAGGGCAGTGCTTCGGCGACAAGACCCCAACGGCCGGCCTGCCACGATGTGAGGAAGGTCGTCGCCGTCTGGACGATCTCAAGCCCTGCAAACAGCGAGTTGTCGACTGCCATCTTCCAAGGCTTGAAGTCCTTGCGGTAGCGCTCGCGCTCGGCGCGCTCCACAAGGAGGTCCCAAGTGGTTCGCCATGTCGGCTTCGGTTCTGGGGGCTCTGCCGCCTTCTTCTTGGCGTCAGCCCAGTCGATGACGGCCGAGAGCATGTTCCAGGCCTTGGTCGCCACGACCTGGTTGTTGTAATTCAAGATCGTGCCGTGGACGATGCCATGCCGATGGAGTTCGAACACCTCCTCGTCTCGTCGCCGTTTGCACGACTTGAGGAACACCGGCATGACCGCCGAAAGACCCTTGTGGTGCCCGACCAGGCTGTCCCAGGCAACCATCTCCTCCGGGTCCCGAACGTGTAGCCCCCGGCGGTTGGCTGGTTCCACATCGTTGACAAACCCATCCATCACGGTGATGAGTACGAGTGCGCAGCTATCCCACTGCTCATCGAGGTAGTGCTGCCGAGCCCGTTCGAAGTTCGCATGGCGTGCTCGCAGCGACTCGTGACCAAACAACCCCATCTGCCAGTACGGCCCGCGCACTCGATCGGCAATGATCTGAACCAGACCTGACTCGGCCAACTCGCCGGTCGCCGCTTCCTGGAGAAGCGCCTCGATTGCGCTCACTGGCAGGTGATCGGTGAAGAGCCAGTGACGGGCGCCGAGGATCGTGTAGAAGCGGTCGACCAGATCCGATAGGGCGTTCATCTCGCCCTCGAGTTCGATCAAGCCCGAACGCTGGTCACGGGCGACGACCCGAGTCAGGAGCTTCATGCCGGCCAGCATCTCGCGCATCTCGATGACGCTGGGCAGGTCACGCGCCGATCCGTACGGAGTGGGATGGGTGCGGCTCGCTTCCACAACGTCTGATTGTACCGAACGCGCGTTCGCCGTTGTGTGGAATTGGACCCGGAAGGCGACCGTCACGCCCACAAGCACGCCTCCGAACGCCGCCACACGGAGCGCAGACGTGCCGCGGCTGTGCTTCCAGCGCTCCGCTCGGGATGGCACAACGCTCGGTCGCTCCGTTGTCGTACGGACGAAGGCCTTCGGCAACCACTCGGTCCCGGAGTTGAGGGAGGTGCGGTCGGATCGGCCGTCGGGAGGATATGCGTCGTTATGGGCGCCCAGTATTGAGATCGCCAGCGCTGCGGGGAACGCCGCTCGGGCTCCCTCGCGGTGTCGCTCGGCCGGCGATAAGGGCTATTCAGCACGGGTCTTCGGACGCATGATCAGATTCCGAGGCAGGCGTCGCCATGCGCTCTCTAGCTACTTCGTCCCGAAAAAGGCCGAGCCGCCGATTCCGGGCGTTCAGCAGCCCTGAACGCTCGGCCGGGACGGCCTCATCTCAGGGCTCTCCGGCTCCCCTCCGGCCGATCCTCGCCTCCTCGTGGGAGGGAGGCCGCGCCGGGGAAGCCGGAGAGCCGTTCAGGCGAACAGTGACTTTGGTGGTAGCCCGGGAGGCGGATCGGCGGCTGCCGGCCGGGGCGGTCGTGGTCGCTCGCAGGTGGCGGGTGGTGGCGACTCTTTGGCGTCGATGAGGGTCGAGATCTTCACGCAGTTGTGGGCCAGGATGCCGAGTCCGCACCACGTCTGGGCCCCGCCGATGCGGTCGAACAGCGTGCGGTTCAGCGCGTAGCCGTGCTTGAGATGGCTGATCCGGCCCTCGCAGCCGGTGCGCCATTTGACGAGGCGGCGGAACCCGCGGCCGGCCTCGACCTTGCGCCGGGCCGCCCCCGGCTTGCCTTTGCGAGGGATGGCCACCACCTTGACGCCGAGCTCCTTGAGCTGCTCTTCCACCTTTGCCTCGCCGTAGCCCCGGTCGGCGGCGACGGCCCTCGGGGCCTTGCCGACGAGCGACTTGACCCGCTCGACGGCGGGACCGAGCAGGGGGGCGTCGGGCGGGTTGCCGACCATGACCCGGTGGTCGAGCACCACGCCGTCGGCGTTGTCGAGGATCTGGGCCAGGTAGCCGAACTGCACCGGCTTGCCCAACCGCCCCTTGGCGATGGGCCGGGCGTCGGTGTCGTGCAGGCTCACGACCCGCGTCGCCCCTTGGGGCGTCTCGCCCCCGAGGCGGGTTCGCGTCTGGGCCACAAGCTTCTCCACCAGGGCCGATGTCGATTCCAGCTCCGCCACTAACCCTCGCGCCTTTGTCCCCGCGGCCATCCCCCGCCGCGCCATCGTGCGGGCGGCGTTGGCGGCGACGTGGCGGGCGTCGGCCACCGCCAGGGTGGCGATGGTGGCCATCTCGGCGGTGATGGCCCTGACCTCGTCGCGGGCGTCGTCGGTTCGCCGGCGCAGCCACGCCCCGATCGAATGCGCCCGGCGGCGCATGGAGCGGGTGCGGTCCCGGTGGCCGGTGCGCACCGCCAGGCCCATCGTCTTGAGCGCGGCGACCGTCCGGGCCAGCTTGGCCACCCCCCGGGCCAGCAGTCCCGAGTCGGTCGGGTAGGCGACGTTGGCCTCCACCACCGTGGTGTCCGCCCGGACCTTGTCGGTCTTGAGCACCTTGGCCCCGGCCGCCTTGGCCAGCAGCGTCTCGTTGAGCTTGGCAATCGTCGCCTCGCCGCAGCGGGCGGTGATCTTGGCCAGCGTCGAGGGATGCGGCACCGGCGCCCCCAGCGGGATGCGGCAGAAGCGGCACCAGGTGATGGAGTCGGCCACCTCCCGGCACAGGCTCTCGTAGCCGAGGCGGTAGCGGAACTTAGGAACATCATCCGCAGGTACACCTCGATGGGGATCGACGGGCGCCCCATCACCGGATCGAAGAAGACCCGGTAGGGCTCGAAGAACGCCCGGTCGTCGAGCAGTCGGTCGACGGAGGAGAGCTCGGTCGGCATCCGCAGGCAGGGTTCGGGCAGGATCGCTTCCCAGAGCGTGTGCTCGGGGCTTATCGTTCTCAACATTGGTGGCCTCAATCCCTTCTGTGACAAGGGGTTGAGGCCATCATGACGACATTCGGGCCCGATCGCGAGCACCCTCCCAACCTAAAGGTGCAGGTCAGAGGCTATTTTCGACCCGAGTTTTTCGTGGCGAAGTAGCTAGGTCGCGCCGGAATCGTTGCTGAGAAGAAGCGGCGGCTCCTCCGCTGGAGTCGGCAGGCCCGAATAGGAGGACAAGCCGGCCATCATCGGCTCTCCTTCGTGAAAGCTGAGGATGTGGCCGCGCGGCGACATTAGATACACCCAACTTCGAGTATTGATGCGGTCGGCGAACACAACAAGAACCGGCTCAATATCAACAGGATTCAGCTCCGAAGGACGTGGACCGCTGGTGTCGCACGCGACAACCGTCACAATATCGTCCACTGAATCTACGGCCAACCGATCTACCAGGTCCGCCATACACAAGTAGCGGAGCGCACCAACGGACATGATCGGCCTCCGATGTTGAAGCCGCTTCCAAACCGCAACTACAGCACCTACAATTGCCGCGGCACTAAGGTTGACGCCCAAGTCGATGAGCAGGCCAATCGCACTACCCGAGGCCCCTCTACCGACAGCTATCCCAAATGGAGCTACTGGGACGTCGCCGACGCCCTGGGCCTCCGCCGCCAGATGCTGCATTTCCTCGGGGGTAATCCAGTCGCCCCCCGCCGGCTCAGGAATCTGGACAACGAAGACGGGCTTGTCCGTAAATCGACTCTTTATCGAGTCGAACTGATCCCAGTCGAAGGGGCCGTAGATCACACGTCGACATTAGCGTCCGCCGGCCGACCGTAGGGAGGTCCCCGTCCGGGCAGTGTCCAGCGCGCCAGCGGCTGGGCCAGGCACCCCCTTGACAGACGGCCAGGCGGGTTCTCGTCGAACAGAGGTGAACCCGGTGGGTACGGGCCAGCCTTCGAGCTGCTTCCATCGGCAACCTCCTGTGGGGAGGTCCGGCCGCTCCTCCCGAGCAACCTGGAGCAAGCGAGAAATCACGAGAGGGGGCGATATGCGAGGCGTCTGCTCGATGAACGCCCGACCCCCCGGCATTGTCGGACGGGACAGTCGAGCCGATGTCGGCTTGGCAGTCGTCGGGAGGTCCTCAGGCCCCCTGGCAGCGCCCCGCTCGCGGACGGGTAACCCCGCCGGTCGGGATTGCCACGCTCAGCTCAGCTGCAGCGACCCTGCTGTTCGTTCCCCGTTCAACCGGGCCAGCCTTGATGCAACAATCGCGGTGTGGACATCCCGGAGCCCGTGAAGCTGCGCCTTCGGCAAGAAGCCGGATTCGGCTGCTGCTTCTGTGGAAATCCAATAATTCAGTATCACCACATCGTGGAGCGCGCCAAGGAGGAGCACAATCGTCCCGAGGACATGATGGTCGTTTGCCCGATGCGACATGACGCCATCACCAAGGGTGCCGTGGTCGAGAGCGAGCAACGTGCGGCGAAGAGTCGACCCATCAACATTGACCGCGGTTTGGTCGACGGCGTCTTGAGTGTTAGTCAGGACTACTGCGCGATCGAGCTGGGCTCAAACGTGGTTGCAGGCGAGATCGTTATATTTCGCGTGAACCACGAGCCATTGCTTGTAATCGGAGTGAAGGATGGTCGATTGTCCATCGACCTGATGCTATACGACTCCGATGGTCACCTTCTGGTCATGATAGTGGACAATGAGTGGGTTCTCTGGCGACCCTCTTCCGTGGGACATCTATGCTGATCATCAAAAGCTGCGGATCCGGACAAGAAAGGGCGAGCCGCGACTAGAGGTCAACGCGGTCTCCGTACCAATACGGCTTACAGCGCGGCTGACAAGGTGGGGCAAGGAGATCGTCGTGCGGCCGAGCGGAATTACTACACGAGGTGGTACCGGTGGTCATCTCAATATGGACAACACCGTTGTCGTAGGCGTCTGCTTCGACTTCGATACTGTCGCTGACACGCTAACACTAACCCCTGATGGTCGGCCTGGAAGTGGAACCTTTTGCATTGAATCCAACCGATTACGACGCGCCGCCCGAGCACGCGAGGAACTCAATAGGATTCAAGCCGCAACCGAAGCTCTTCGCGCTATAGGTCCGGACGTCCTCGGGATGCCGGGTTCAACGTGACAATGAGTTGGTGGTCGCAAATCGGGCGTGGCGAGCAAGTCCTGCGGCCCCAATGATGACACTGCGGGGAGTGAGGCCCCCATCCGGAACGTGCCGTTGAGGGCGGAACGGCCCGTGGCGCTGCCATCCGGTATTCGCGACTACGCCCGCCTTGAGGAATGGACTCACCCGTTACCTACTGCCGGAGTTGTTCTCGGCGTGAGTTCCGGGTCGCCGGTGAGGAACGCCCAGTGGGTGGTTCGCCGACCGCTCCGGCGGTCTGAGTCGCGACCTCGATCGGTCGGCGTCGCCCGGGCGGCGGGCGTCGTGAAGGGATACGATGCCGGCCGGTTGGCGCCGTGGATGGGGGTCGGAGAGCGTGCCGAGGTCAACGACACCAGCGACCCGGGACGACCGGATCCTGCCGGCAACCAGGGCCCTGTCGACCTTCATCATCCCGTTCCTGCTCGTCGGGTTCGCGGTCCTCTTCTTCTGGCCGTCCGACACCGACAGCCTCTTCGCCTGGACGATCACGCCGCCCCTGACGGCCATGGTCCTGGGGTCGGTCTACCTGGGCGGGGCCTGGTTCTTCTTCCAGGCGACCCGGGCCTCGACCTGGCAGACAATCAAGGGCGGCTTCGTGCCGGTCGGGGTGTTCGCCACGATCCAGGGCTTGAACACCATCCTCCACTGGGACAAGTTCAACCACGGCCACGTCGCGTTCTGGCTGTGGGCCGGGCTGTACTTCACCACCCCCTTCCTGGTCTTCGGGGTCTGGCTGGCCAACCGCCGGGTGGCGACGCCAAACGAGAGCGCCGCGCTGTCCGACGCCGCCACCTACGCGATCGGGTTCCTGGGCGTCCTGGCTACGGCCATGGGCCTGTTCCTCTTCCTCACCCCGACGAGCGCGATCGACCTCTGGCCGTGGACGCTCACGCCGCTCACCGCCCGGGTCATGGGGGCCATCTTCTGCCTCGGCATCGCCGGCGCTGGCGTGCTGTTCGACCGGCGATGGAGCGCGGCCCGCATCCCGCTGCAGGTGGCGATGGTGATGCTCGTGTGCATCCTGGTGGCGGCGCTACGGGGCCGTGACGACTTCGACTCGTCGAACGCCCTCTCGTGGATGCTGGTGGGCGGGTTCGCCGCCGTCCTCGTCGGCGCAGCCCTCGTGTACCGGAAGATGTCGGCCGGTACGGCCTGAACCTCAGTCCCCGACGGCGCCGTCGATCAGCTCCCGGAGGATGTCGGCGTGGCCGTTGTGGCGGGCGTACTCCTCGATCATGTGGACGTAGATCCACCGCAACGAGCAGGGCTTGCCATGCCGGACTCCCTCACCGTCGAGGGTGAACGCGGCGGCCGCGGTCCGGCTGGCCGCGCACTCCGCCTGCCAGGCCTGCAGGTCGGCGTCCCAGTCGGCGTCGTCGAGGGGGACAAGCTCGCTGTCGTCGACCTCCGGGTCGTACCAGATGGGCGGCGCGTCGGTCACGCGGAGCAGCACCCGTTGGAACCAGTTCCGCTCCACCTCGGCCAGGTGGCGGACCAGGCCGTGCAGCGACAGCTTCGACGTGACGACGGGGCGGGCCTTGCGGCCGGCGTCGTCGGGGCCCTCGCACTTGAGCAGCAGCGTCGTGCGGTGGTACTCGAGCCACGCTTCGAGCATGGTTCGCTCGTCGGCCACCATGGGCGGGTCGTGGCGGCGGGGATCGGAGAGCTCCTCGACCACGACGCGCTCAGTCGGTGCGGCTGAAGCGGGCGACGGCCACCGCGAAGACGACGGCGCCGAGGACGGCCAGCACCACCAGCTGCAGCGCGATCGGCACCGGCCAGCCCATCCAGGTGAGCCGGGGGTCGAGGGCCCGGACCGCCGCCGGGGAGAGGTCGAGGTGGCCGAACACCACGTGGCGCATGGGCTGGACGGCGTAGGTGAGCGGGTTGAGCTTGGTGGCCACCGCCAGCCAGGTGGGCAGGCCCGCCGTCGGGTAGAGGGCCCCCGACAGGAACATCATGGGGGTGATGACGGTCTGGATCACCGGCATCACCGACTGGATGTTCGAAACCTTGGCCCCCAGCAGAAGCCCGAAGGCGGTGATGGCGAGCGAGGCCAGGAACAGGATGGCGACCAGCTCGAGCAGCATGACGGGGTGGTAGGGCACCCCGGCCAGCCCGGCCAGGGCCACCAGCACCAGGGCCTGGGTGGTGGCCACGATGGCCCCCCCCAGACACTTGCCGGCCATGATCGAGGCGCGGCTGATGGGGGCCACCAGCATCTCCCGGAGGAAGCCGAACTCCCGGTCCCACACCACCGACACGCCCGAGAACACGGCCGTGAACATCACCGAGGTGGCCAGCACGCCGGGGAACAGGAAGGTGCGGAAGTCGAGGCCCTGGGTGCCCGGCTCGACCACCTGCGACAGGCCCGTCCCGAGCACGAACAGCCACAGGAGGGGCTGGACCATCCCCGCCACCAGCCGGCGACGGTCGGTGATCCACCGCAGCAACTCCCGGTGGCAGACGATCTTGACCGCCCGCAGGTCGCTGGCCAGGCCCGCCGGCGCCCGGCGGACGGGAGCGACCGGCAAGGGTGACGCCGCCGGGGACGCACCCACGGGCGGGGTGACGACGGGCGGGGTGGCGGAGGATGTGACGACGGGGGTGGTGGGCGGGGTGGCGGAGGAGGTGGTGGGCGGCGTGGCGGGCGGTGTAGTGGGCGGCGTGGCGGGCGGGGTGGTGGGCGGCGTGGCCGGCATGGCGGGCTACCTCCGTCCGCGGAACATGGGCGGGATCTCGGGACCGGCGTTCTCGGCGTCGCGGATGGTGCGTCCGGTGTAGGACATGAACACGTCGTCGAGGGTGGGCCGGGTGACGCTCACCGAGCGTACGGCCACGCCGAGATCGGCGAGGAGACGGGGGACGAAGGCCTCGCCGTCCGCCACCTGGAGAACCAGGCCGTCGGGTGTCGACACCGCCTCCAACCCGAAACGGCCGGCGATGGCGGCGGATGCAGCCTGGTCGTCGGCCGTCACCAGCCGCACCCGGTCGGTGCCGATGGCCGCCTTCAGGGCCTGGGGGGTGTCGAGGGCCACGATCTGGCCGACGTCCATGATGGCGATGCGGTCGCAGTGCTCGGCCTCGTCCATGTAGTGGGTGGTGAGGAAGATGGTGAGGTCCTCCTGGCGGCGGAGCTGGTCGAGGTACTCCCAGATCGAGGCCCGGGTCTGGGGGTCGAGGCCGACGGTGGGCTCGTCGAGGAACAGGACACGGGGCGAGTGGAGCAGGCCCCGGGCGATCTCCAGGCGCCGCCTCATGCCCCCCGAGTAGGTGGACACCTCCTTGTCGCGCCGGTCCCACAGCCCGACCAGCTCGAGCACCTGGCGCATCCGGGTGGCCAGCTCGTCGGCCGGCACCCCGTAGAGCTGGCCGTGGAACCGCAGGTTCTGGGTGCCGGAGAGGTAGGTGTCGAGCGTCTGGTCCTGGAAGACGAGGCCGATCTCCCGGCGGACGTCGTCCCGCTCCGCCACGACGTCGAAGCCGGCGACCGACGCCCGGCCCGCCGTCGGCCGCAGCAGGGTGCACAGCATGTTGATGGTGGTGGACTTGCCCGCGCCGTTGGGCCCGAGGAACCCGAAGGTCTCCCCCGCCTGCACCTCGAAGTCGACGCCCCGGACGGCGTGGACGTCGCCGAAGCGCTTCTCCAGTCCCTCGACCCGTATCGCCGGGGGACGACCTGTTCCCTGGGCCAACCTCGCTCCCTTCGGCTAATCGTTGGTACTTCCAACGATAGATCATCCCCACCGAATGTCAAGAACGACTATCCTGGGGGACGTGGACAGCTGCGAGCGGCCGGTCGACGTGCTCTCGGGCGTCTTCCTCCTGGCCCGGGACCTGCGGCGGGAGATCGCGGATCTGATGGCCACCGAGCAGTGGGCCATCGACGCCGGCTTCCGTCCACCGTGCGTCGGCGTGATGGCGGTGCTCGACAAACTCGGCCCGGTGTCGCAACGGACCATCAGCGACCATCTCGGACTCGACGCGAGCGACGTGGTCGGCGTCCTCGACATCCTCGAGGGAGCCGGCATGGTCGAGCGCCGGCGCGACCCCGACGACCGCCGGCGCCACGCGGTGGTCCTCACCGAGGCCGGCGAGCAGGCGGCGCGCCGGCTGACGGAGCTCCGGGCCGAGGCCGAGGACCGGGTGCTGGCCGGCCTCGACCCCGACGAGCGCCGCCAGTTGGCCAACCTCCTCGAACGGGCCCTGCGGGCCCGCACCGCCGACCGCCAGGCCTCCCCCGCGTGACCTGCCGCGTGACCCGCGCTGCCCGATAGCCTCGGCGGGATATGGACGTCCACTTCTACTTCGACGCGATGTGCCCGTGGACGTGGATGACGTCCCGATGGCTGGTCGACGTGTCCGCCCGCCGCGATCTCGACATCCACTGGCACAGCTTCAGCCTCGCCCTCCTCAACGAAGGCCAACCGATCCCTCCGTACCTGCTGAAGCTCGTGCCCGACATCGTCGAGCGCCATACCCTGGGGCTCCAGATCCTCCGCCTCGTCGAGCTCCTCGCCGAGGCGGGTCGCAACGACGACATCGGGCGCTTCTACACCGAGTGCGGGACGCGGTTCCACATCCACGATGTGCCTCCGGATCGGACGGCCCTGGAGGACGCGGCGCGGGCGGCGGGCGTGGAGGACGCGCTGGTGGCGGCCGACGACGACGCGTGGACCGACCGGGTCCGGGCGTCGCTGGCCGAGGGACTGGCCCGGGCCGGGCCCGACGTCGGATCACCGGTCCTCGTCATCGACGACAACGAGCGGGGCGCGTTCGGACCCATCGTCTCACCCCCACCGACCGGCGACGACGCCCTCCGCCTGTGGGATGCGGTGGTCACGCTGCACTCGCTCGCCCCGTTCTGCGAGATCAAGCGAGGCCGCACCGGTCTTCCGGCTATCCCTGGCCGCGCCTGAGGCTCCCTGCCCCGGCACGGGCAACCTCGATTTCTTAGGGTTCCGTTAGCCCCCGGGGCCGCGGAAAGGCGCATCCTCGGGAGGTGCGACTGCCTCGCTCCTTCGCCGCGGGCCTCTGGCTGGTCGTCACCGTGTTGTTGACCGGCATGGTCTGGACGGCAACCTCCATCGTCGCGGCCGACGTGACAGATCGCCCGGCACCGGTCGTCGCCCCCCAGGACGTGCTGAGCGAGCTGGAGTCGGGTTCGGCGGCCGGCCCGGCTCCCACCACGACCACCCCGCCGAGCACCACCACGACAGTCCCGGCCCGTAGCAGCCCGAACCCTGCCGGCCAGAGTCCCCCGGCGACGGCCGCCCCCCTGCCTCCCACGTCGCAGCCGGGGGTGACGGTCGCTCCGGCACCACCCCCCGCGGTGGCGCCTCCACCGCCGACCACCACGCCCCCGACCGTCCCACCGACCACGCAGCCGTCGCCCACGACGGGCACCTATTCGACCGCCGGTGGCGTGGTCAGGGTGGCGTGCAACGTCTATTTCATCAACCTGGTCTCGGCGATCCCGAACAACGGCTTCACCGTCAACGTGGTGTCGGCGGGGCCGGCGAACGTCGACGTCCACTTCGTCGGACCGGGCCAGGACCTGTCGGTCAGGGCCGTCTGCTTCGGCGGCCCCATCCGCTACTAGCCGGACCCGGAGCTTCCCCCCGACGGGCGCCGGGGGCCCGCTCGGCGCCGGGCCCGTCGGGCGGCCCGAACGACACCTCGAAGCGGGCTCCGCCCTCCGCCGAGCGTCCGGCCGAGAGGCTGCCCCCGGAGGCCTCCGCCGTTTGGCGCACGATGTCGAGACCCAGGCCGGTTCCCGAACCGCTGCTCGAACCCCGCCGCGGCAGAGCGTTTCCCGGGAGCCCGGGGCCGGCGTCCTCGACAACCAGTGTCGAGTCGCCGCCCGGGCCGGCGATGACCCCGACGGAGAAGGACGAGCCCCCCGGGGTGTGGGCGAGCACGTTGTTGAGGAGGGCGTCGAGGCACACCTCCAGCTCCCCCTGGGACACGCCGATCGGTTGCGGCTCGTCGGGCACGTCCACGGAAAGCCGGCGGCCCTGATCGCCGGCCAGGATCGACCAGAAGGCCAGCCGGTGGCGCACGACCTGGCCCAGATCGCAGCTCCCCCGCCGATCGCCGGCCCCCTGTCGGGGGGAGGCGTACCGGGACTCCCGGATCACGCGCGTGATGACCTGTTCGAGCCGGTCGACATCCGTGGCGATACGTTGCCGGTCCTCGGCCGAAGAGAGGCTCTCGGCATCCAGGCGGAGGACGGTGAGCGGCGTGCGTAGCTGATGCGACAGGTCGGCGGCCTCCTCCCGTTCGGCGGCGAGAAGATCGCCGATGCGGTCGGCCAGCCCGTTGACCGCGAGGCCGACCTCGGCCACCTCGGGAGGTCCCGCGGTCGCCACGCGCGCCTCCAGCTCACCCCGCTGGAGCCGGCGGGTCACCTTGAACAGCTCGTTCATCGGCCTGACGATGGACAGCGCCAACCGGTCGGCGAGGGCGACGGCGGCGATCACGACGAGACAGCCGATGGCGGCGATGACGGCCCAGGCCCGGTGGACCCCCCGGTCGAGCAGGCTGGCGGCGACCCGGACCCGCACCACGATCGTCGCCGACGGGTCCGGTCCCACGATCCCGACGAGGATGTCGCGGTCGCCGCCCGGCCCGGCCGTGGTGAAGGAGCGACCCCTCCGGGCCAGCTCGACCGCGGCGTCGACGGGCACCTGCGGACCGACGACCCCGCCGTCGGCCAGGTACACTGTGATCGGCCGGGGACTGCCGGCGTTGGCCTGATCCACCAGTTGGGTGATGGTCGCGCTCTGGCCCGGGACGGCGCTGATGGCGCCGGCCAGGGACCGGGATTCGAGCTTGGCCGCCTCGAGGGCCTGGTTGGCGGCCACGACCTGGATGAGCCGGCCCAGGGGGATGCAGAAGGCGGCCACGATCGTGACCGTCACCGCCGCCGCCGTGAGGGCCAGGCGGGCCCTCACGCGGTGTCGGGCTCGACGAGCATGACACCCACGCCTCGGACGCTGCGTAGGTACCGGGGAGCCCGCGCCGACTCGTTCAGCTTGGTGCGCAACCAGGACAGGTGGACGTCGACGGTCTTCTCGGAGCCGCCGTAGGGCTGGCGCCACACGGCGGCGAGAAGCTCGCGCTTGGAGACGACCTCGCCCCGGCGGGTGGCCAGGTGCCACAGCAGGTCGAACTCCTTGCGGCTCAGGTCCATCGGATGGCCGTCGATGGTGGCAACACGGCCCCGGGCATCCATGACCAGCCCGCCGACGTGCACCGTCTGGTCGGAGTCGTCCTGCCTGACCCGGCGGAGCACGGCCCGGATGCGGGCGTCGAGCTGGTCGGCGGAGTACGGCTTGACCACGTACTCGTCGGCCCCGGCATCCAGGGTGCGGATGATCTCGCCCTCGTCGTCACGGGCGGTGGCCACGATCACCGGGACGGTGCTCACCGCCCGCAGCATGCGCAGAAGTTCGAGCCCGTCGATGTCGGGCAGGCCGAGGTCGAGCACGACCACGTCGGGGCACTGGTCGACGATCATGCCCAGCGCGCCAAGTCCGGTCGATGCCTCCAACACCACCTGGCCCCGGGCCGTCAGGCCCCGGGTGACGGCGGCGAGGATCTCGGGGTCGTCCTCCACCACCGCGACGGTCGTCACCGGGGACGACGGTACCGCCCGTGCGATCGCCGAATGGAACCGCCGGACCGGGCCCACCCTGCGCCACATCGGCCGGGCGAAGGCTTATGCACCGCTTTGCCCAGGCTTAAGCATCGACTCCCCACACTGGCGAAGGAGCCACGCCAGGCGCGTGACCACCGAAAAGGCGACCTGCTGGCGACAGCAGCAAGCAACGTCACCGGGCCTGCATCGTGCAGGCGGCCGGACTACCGAAGGGAACACGACATGCCCGGATTTCTGGCTGTACTGCTCGGCAAGGTGGCGGGGTTGGGAGCGGTCAAGGCCGCGCTCGCAACCGTTGCCGCAACCTTGACCCTCGCCCTCGCCGGAGGCGCCGCCGCCCTCCTCTCCGTCCCCGGCGGCGACGCCGACAGCGGGGTGGTGGCCCAGGTCGTCCAGGCGGACACAACCGGGGTGGTGGCCCCGGCGACCAGCTCCGCGGCGCCCGTGCCGCCCGCCGAGATCGGTGTGCAGGCCGGCACCGAGGCATCGGTCGAGTCGCTGTCGGCCTCGTCCCAGGCCGCCATCGAGGTCGCCACCCCGACGGTCGCCACCCCGGTGAACGTCCCCTCCGTGCCCAGCGTCGCCCTGCCCCCGCTCCCGTCGCTGCCCGTCATTCCCCCCTGCGTGGCCAACCTGCTACCCACCGCAGGGTCGATTCCCGACCCCGCGGCGCTGGTCGCCAAGCTGCCCGCCTGCATCCTGAGCGTGGTCACCGCGAACCTGCCGATCGCGACCATCCAGAGCGTGATCGGCTCGGCCAACCTGCCCGTGAACATCGCCGGATGCCTGTCGTCGGTGCTCGGCTCGGTGCCCGGCTTCGTCGGCGGAAACCTGTCCGGCCTGCCAGCGCTCCTCGCCGCCTGCCTGCCCACAGGAGCCATCTCGGGCGTCGGCTCGATTCCCGGGCTCGGTTCGATCCCCGGCATGGGCTCGATCCCCTTCATCGGCTCGATCCCGTTCAT
>CAWHIC010000006.1:0-59405 GCA_963829165.1 uncultured Acidimicrobiia bacterium
ATCGAGCCGGCGGATGGTCAGCACCACGCCCGCCACCTGCTCCGCCAGCCGCTCGCCGATCCCCGGCAGGCGGGCCAGCACGATCTCCTTCTCCCGGACCGCGTCCGGATAGTCGAGATGGAGGAAGAGGCACCGTCGCTTCAACGCCTCCCAGAGGTCCCGGGTGGAGTTCGACGTCAGGAACACGAGGGGGATGCGGGTGGCGGCCGCCGTTTCCCAGCTCGGGGATCGACACCTGCCAGTCGGACAGCACTTCGAGCAGGAGGGCCTCGGTCTCGACCTCCACCCGGTCGACCTCGTCGATGAGCAGCACCACCGGCTCGTCGGCCCGGATGGCCTCCAGCAACGGACGGGCCAGCAGGAAGTCCTCGGAGAAGATGTCGCCCTCGACCGCGTCCCACGCTGGCTGCGATGGGGCCGAATCGGCCGAGCGCTCGGCCTGGATGCGGAGGAGCTGCTTGCGGTAGTTCCACTCGTACAGGGCCTTCGACTCGTCGAGGCCCTGGTCGCACTGCAGGCGGATCAGGCGGGCGCCCGACCACGTGGCGATCGACTTGGCCAGCTCGGTCTTGCCCGTGCCGGCCGGGCCCTCCACCAGCACCGGCTTGTCGAGCCGGTCGGCCAGCCACGCCACCCCCACGGTGGCGTCGTCGGCCAGGTAGCCCACCGACGCCAGCCCGGCCCGGACGGCGTCGAGCGACTCGAACCTGGGCGTGCCCACCGGCCTAGGTGCGGATCTGGCCGTCGCCGTGGACGACGTACTTGAGGGTGGTGAGCTCGCGCAGGCCCATCGGCCCCCGGGCGTGCAGCTTCTGGGTGCTGATCCCGATCTCGGCGCCGAACCCGAACATCTCGCCGTCGGTGAACCGGGTGGACGCGTTGACGATCACCGCGGCCGCGTCAACCTCCCGGGCGAAGCGGCGGGACGCAGCCAGGTCACGGGTGCCGATGGCCTCGGTGTGCCCGGTGCCGTGGCGGTTCACGTGGGCGATGGCGGCGTCGAGGTCGTCGACCACGGCGACCGAGAGCTTCATGTCGAGGAACTCGGCGGAAAAGTCGTCGTCGGTGGCGGCCCCCATTCGCTCCTCCCCCACGATCGACCGGGAACGCTCATCGCCCACCAGCTCGACTCCTTCCAGGGCGGCCGCCGCCCGGGGGAGGAACTCGTCGGCCACCGCCGCGTGCACCACCAGCGACTCGGCCACGTTGCACACCGACGTGCGCTGCGTCTTGGCGTTGACGAGGATGTCGAGGGCCTGGTCGAGGTCGGCCGCGGCGTCGACGTAGACGTGGCAGTTGCCGTCACCGTCGATGACGTAGGGGACGGTGGCGTTGGCCAGCACGCTGGCGATCAGCGACGGACCGCCCCGGGGGATCAGGCAGTCGACATAGCCCCTGAGCTGCATGAACTCGGCCGCCGCCTCGTGGCTGACGTCCTCCACCAGGATCAGGCAGTCCTCGGGCAGGCCGGCCTTGGCCACGCCCTCCCGCAGGGCGGCGGCGATGGCGATGTTGGACGAGATGGCGGCCCCCGAGCCGCGCAGGAAGGCGGCGTTGCCCGCCTTGAGGCACAGCCCGAAGGCGTCGCTCGTGACGTTGGGCCGGTTCTCGTAGATGATCGCCACCACCCCGAGGGGAACCCGGACCTTCTCGATGGCGAGCCCGTTGGGCCTGGTCCAGCCCTCGGTGACCTCGCCCACCGGGTCGGGGAGGGCGGCGACCATGCGCAGGCCGTCGGCCATCCCGTCGATGCGCTTCGCCGTGAGCCGCAACCGGTCGACCACGGTGGCGCTCACCCCGGCCGCCTCGGCCCGGTCGATGTCGGCCGTGTTCGCCTCCAGGATCTCCACCGACCGGGCGACGAGCAGGTCGGCGGCGGCGTGGAGCGCGGCGTCCTTGGTGGACGACGACACGTTGGCGAGCACCCGGCTGGCGTCCTTGACCCGCCGTCCGAGCTCGGGAAGGGGTGTGTACGGCCCGGTGGATGACATCGCCGTCGAGGTTACCGGCCGGCCCCCGTCCTGCCGCTCCGCATTCCCGAAGGCAGGGCAGGCCACCGACGTTCCGCCTTCCGAGCAATCCGCGCACTCGCCCCTTGGTACGGGTAATTGCGCGGAGTGGTCGGGCGGCACCGATGCCCCAACTCGGCCGCCGGGGTGACGAGAGACTGGCGATTCAGCTCGGCCCCGGGCCTGGCGGGCCAGCCGGCGGCTGGGGCTCGGGTGTCATCCCCGGGAGGGCCTCGAGGACGGACGCCAGTAGCTCGAAGGTGCGGAAGATGCGGGGGCCGGCCCGGTCCTGGTCGTCGGACAGGTGGAGCAGCAGCTCGATGCCGATGAACTCGCCGGTGACGGCGAGGGCGAGATCATGGACCGGCAGGACGCCGGCGTAGGGGGTGCCGGCGAGGACCCGGACCAGGGCGTTCTCCACGATGTCGATCCACGGCTCGAACCGCTCTGCCATCGGCCGGCGCAGCTCGGGGATGGTGGCCGACGCGGCCAGCATCTGGGACAGCACGGTGATGTGGCCGTCGTCGAGGTCCTCGGCGTGGAGCTCGCCGGCCACCGTCACCAGCTCCCGCAGCGTGGAGACCTCGGCCAGCCGCCGCTCGTAGCGCTCGCAGCGGCGGGCGCTGAGCTCGTCGACGGCCGCCAGCAGCAGCTCGTGGACGCTGGCGAAGTGGTAGAAGATCAGCGCCTGGTTGAAGCCGCCCCGGCGGGCGATCGACCGGGCGCTGGCCCCGAGGATGCCCTCCTCGTGCAGGGCCACGAGCGCCGCATCCACCATCCGGGCCCGGGTGATCTCGGCCGGCCGGGTGCCGGCCGACGCGCTCCGGCGGGGGGTCGGGGCCATCGAGGGCGACCCTACCGGCGGACGCCCGGCCCGGCGGTCACCGGGCCGGCGCCCATTGTCCGGCGGGATCGGTCGGGAGCTCTGCCGCGGGCCGGGCCGCCACCGGGACGGGGGGCGGCGGCGGAGTGGTGGCCCGGCGGCGGATGAGGTGGAACACCCACATGTTGGCGAAGTGGACCACGGCGAGGGAGACGAGCAGCACGCCGAGCTTCTGGCCGAGGACCTCGAAGCCCGTCACCGCGTCCGGCGCGGCCTTGGCCTTCAGCAGGAGGGCGGCGTAGCCCAGGTTGAGCATGTAGAAGCCGGTGACCAGCAGCTTGTTGACCGCCTGGGCCATACGGGGATCGTCGAACACATCCTCCAGGAAGATGGCGCCGTTGCGGGAAAGGGTTCGGGCCAGCCACGCCACCAGGCTGACGCTCACCACCACGTACACGACATAGACGGGAACGAGCATCGCTGCCTCCTCGGGCCGGATGATTTGAGCATCTGCTCAACATTGTGCTGAGCGAGCGCTCAAAAGTCAATCCCCCCCGAGTTGGATTCCCCCCTCGGGTCCTGGACCAGATGACGACCACCGACGACATC
Organism: uncultured Acidimicrobiia bacterium; assembly: GCA_963829165.1. GTDB lineage: Bacteria > Actinomycetota > Acidimicrobiia > Acidimicrobiales > AC-14 > JAXDMK01. Next base: position 3,442 of record CAWHIC010000006.1, read on the forward strand.
GCGGCCGACGCTCCCATCGGCGCCCACCGCCTGTTCGCCGCCGGCGCGGGCGCCTACGCTCCGGACGTGCGGGTTCCGGCCGTGGCGGGGCGAATGGCGGAACCGGCCGGGGGCCGTGTCTGCCCCGGCCGGGCCCGAGCCACTGCCAAGCGGTCGGCCACCGTCATCGCCGGTGGGTCCTGACCATCCGCGACGCCGCGGCCATTTTGTTCGACGCCCACCGGGACCTGCTCGGTCCGGTCGGGGCGTTCCTTCCCCAACGGGTGCCGGTCACCCGAGGGCTGGCCGAGCCGTTCGGGTCCTACGCGGCGGCGGCGGCCGAACTGCCCGAGCGCTACCAGCATCCCGGGGCAGGGGTCCGGGCATGGCTCGACGGCCTCTTCGCCCGGCCCGATCTCGACCTCCTGGCTGCGGTTCGAGGGGCCGACGCACCCACGAGGGACGGGCTCTTCGCCGTACTGAGCCACCTCGTCCACGCCTACCGGTGGGACACCGCCCCGCCCCTCCCGGCCCGCTTCGCCGATACCGGACTCCGCCTCCCCGAGGGCATCCGGGCGCCGTGGACGACGTTGTGTGACGACGCCGACCTGCCCCACGTCGGAACCGCCTGGTCGTTCCTCCTGTGCAACTGGTGGATACCGGGGAGGGAGGGCACCGAGTACGACGCCGGCTCCCTTCCGGAGACCGACCTGCACCTCGGGTCCAGCTGGCTCCGACCGCCGGCCGACTCGAGCCTGGAGAACTTCAACCTCGCCTTCCTGGGCGTCGAAGCCAAGGGCGGACCGGCGGTTGCCAGCGCGGTCGATGCAGTGGTCGCCGCCCACCGGGAGGACGGGCCGGCGCTCGCCGACGGCCTCGTCGGCCTGGCGGAGGCGATCGACGGTGTCGCCGGCCAGTTCGTCGATCGCATCCGCAGCAGCCGGGTTTCGCTCGACGGTTGGCTCGACCTGGTGCAGCCGACGTTCGCCTGGGGCCTCGCCGACAACGAGGGCCGGCCGCTGTCGGGCCCGGGTGGGATGCAGCTGCCGAGCCTGCACGTCCTCGACGCTGTGCTCGGCGTGCCCGCCGGGAGCGAGATCGCCAAGGCGACGCTGGCGTCGAGGCGGTACATGCCGGCCCCGCACCGCGAGTTCCTCACCGTCCTCGACGGCTTCGCCCCGCGCCTGCGGGAGTTCGTCGTGACGTGCGGGAGCAAGGACCTCAAGCGCGCGCTCAACGACTGCGTCCGGGCGATGCGGCACTTCCGGGTCGCCCACCGGCTGCACGGAGCCCGGTACCTGCGGGCCGGCGGCCGGCAAGGCGCGCCCCGGATGTCGAGCGGCACCGGGATCTCGTGGCGGGAGGACCCGACCCGTCCCGAGATCGAGCCGGCCGACCTGTTCGAGCACCAAATGCTCGAGCGCCTGGTCGAGACCACCGACGCCCTCGCGCCGGGGGCCGGCGAGCGTCCCGAGGTCCGGGCCCCCGAGACGTCGTTCCGGTTCCTCCACCGAACCCAGCTCCGTGGGCTCCTGCAGCTGGCCGACCGGCGGTCGTTCCCCGCCGGCTCGGCGATCATCACCGCGGGCGACCGCAGCTCGGCCATGTACCTGCTGGTCGAGGGCACGGCGTCGGTCGTGGCGCCGTCCGGCGCGGCCGGTCCGTCCGTGGCCCGGCTGTGGCCGGGGGATCTCTTCGGTGAGCTGTCCTTCCTCGGGGCGGTGCCGTCGAAGTCCGTGGTCGCCGACAGCGACGTGGTCGTCGACGCGCTCGGAGGCGCGGCCGTGCATTTCGCACTGGAGTCGGACCCGGGGTTGGCCGCCGACTTCTACCGTTCCCTGGCGGTCCTGGTCGCCCGCCGCCTGAACGAGAGCGCCAGCGCCGCGGGCTGGGCGGTCCCCACCGACCCTGACCCCGCCGCCAACTGACGGCCGCCACCCGACTCGGCGGGCGCCTCGCCGCTCGTTCGGCCGGGCCGCGGCCTACGCTCCGGGCGTGCGTCGGGTTCTGGCTGTGGTGGGGGCGGTGGCCATGGTGGCCGGAGCACTGTACGTGCGGGGCCGGCTCGACGACCGCAAGGTGGAACAGGCCCAGGTCTACCGGATGGTCTGTTCGGTCGACCTCGGCGCGGTGTGCCAGGACCTGCAGGAGGCGTACCGCGGGCGGGTGGACGTGATCGTCGAGGCCGCCGGCACCACTGCCGACCGGCTGAAGCGCGCCGACGGCGACACCGGGATCGACGGCTGGCTGGTCGCCGACCCGTGGCCGGCGATCGTCGACGGCGCCCGCCAGTCGGCCTCGCTCGGGTCCCTGTTCGCCGGGGGCGCACCGCCCCTCGCCCGGTCGCCACTGGTCATCGTGGCCTGGAAGGACCGGGCCGACCCGCTGGCGCCCACGTGCGCCGGCGCCACCGTCGGTTGGAAGTGCCTGGGCGAGGCGGCCTTCCGCCCGTGGACGGCCAGGAACGGCCAGGCCGCCTGGGGCGAGGTCAAGCCGGGCCACGCCGACCCCGCGGACGACGGCACGGGACTCCTCGTGCTCGGCCAGGCCACGGCCGAGTGGTTCGGCAACGCCGACCTGTCGACGGTCGACCTCGACGACGGTGGTTTCCAGAGCTGGTTGACCGGCCTGGAGCGGCCGATGCCGCGGTCCGCCGGCTCCCCGCTCGGCATTATGTTGTCCACCGGCCGGTCCACGTACGACGCGGTCGGCACGACCGAGGCCGACGCCGGCCTGGCCGACCGGGCCGCCACGAGCAAGAGCCTCACCAAGATCTACCCTGCACCCATGGCGACCGCCGATGTTGTGCTGGCCGTGACCGCCGGCGACCGGGGGCCGCGCCTCCGCGACCTGGTCGCCGGGCGGGCCCGGGACAGCCTCACCGCCTCCGGCTGGAAGGCGCCCGGCAGTGCCGGCCTCCCCGCCGGGAACGGACTGCCCTCGCCCGGCCTGCTCGACGCCCTGCGCTCCCGGGCCCGTGAGGCCCGCAGATGAAGGGGACGCGGGCGACGTCGACCACGCGGGCACCGTCGACCACACGGGCAACGACGACGACGACCCGCACCGTCATCCTCGGACTGGTCCTGGCGCTGACCGCGGCGGCCTGTTCCAGCGGGGGCGGATCCGGCGGCGGCTCCGCCGACGGAGGCACCCAGTCCGTCCCCAAGGGGTGCGCCGCCATCGACATGGCGGTGTCCCCCGAGAAGGTCGAGCTGCTCACCGACCTGGCCCGCACCTTCAACTCGTCCGACGAGTCGAAGCCGGGCGGGAGGTGCGCGTTCGTCCGGGTCAAGCGCACGTCGTCGGGCGTGGGGATGTCACTGCTCACCGAGGGGTGGCCGGACGAGGCCAACAACGGGCCCCGGCCCGTCATCTGGTCGCCTGCGTCGAGCGCGTGGGGGGCGATCCTCAACCACCGCCTGTCGGAGGCGGGCCAGCCGGCGATGGCCCCGACGGGCGCCCAGCCCTTCATGCTCACCCCGCTGGTCATCGCCATGCCCCGTCCCATGGCCGAGGCCATCGGCTGGCCCACCACGCCGATCGGCTACGCCGACATCCTCGCCCTGGCCCAGGACCCGGCCGGGTGGGGCGGCAAGGGCCATCCCGAGTGGGGACCCTTCCGCCTGGGCAAGACCAACCCCAACTTCTCCACCAGCGGGCTGTCGGCCACCATCGCCCAGTACTACGCGGCCACCGGCAAGACCCGCGACCTCACCGCCGAGGACCTGGCCCGGCCCGAGGTCGACGCCTTCGCCCGGGGGGTCGAGAACTCGGTCGTCCACTACGGCGACATCACGCCGACGTTCCTCAACAACTGGTACCGCAACGACGCCCGGGGCACGGCGCTCACCTACACCTCGGCGGTGGCGGTCGAGGAGAAGTCGGTCATCGACTACAACATCGGGAACCCGGACGGGATCACCGACCCGGGCGAGAAGCCGCGCCCGCCCAAGATCCCGCTCGTCGCCATCTACCCCAAGGAGGGGACGCTCTTCTCCGACAACCCCTTCCTCCTGCTCGACGCCCCGTGGGTCGACGAGCGGGAGCGGGAGGGGGCCCGGGCCTTCGAGCGCTTCGTCCAGACGCCGGCGAACCAGCAGCGGGTGCTGCAGTTCGGCTTCCGCCCCGGCAACCCGGAGGTGGCGATCGGCAGCCCCATCGACCGCGGCAACGGGCTCGACCCCGACCAGCCCCAGAACATCCTGGGCGTGCCGGAGCCGGCGGTGCTGGCCCGGGTGCTCGAGCTCTGGGGCCAGCAGCGGCGCAGCGCCCGGGTGATGCTGGTGATCGACGTGTCGGGCTCGATGGGTGACCCGGCCGACGACCAGGGCACAACCAAGCTCGACCTGGCCAAGCAGGCCGCGGTCAGTGCCCTGTCGGAGTTCAAGGACGACGACGACGTCGCCCTGCGCATCTTCTCCACCGACATCAGCCCCCAGGAGCCCACCGACTACGCCGACCTCGTCCCCTTCGGGCCCATCAGCGCCCAGCGGGAGCTGATCGCGTCGAAGATCCGCAGCCTGGTCCCCACCCAGGCCACGCCGCTCTACACCGTGGCCGGGGCATCGTTCGAGGACCTTCGCGAGACCTACGACGCGGCCAAGATCAACGCCGTCGTCCTCCTCACCGACGGTCGCAACGAGGACCCCCGCAACCGCGACCTCGAGAAGCTGCTCACCGACCTGCGAGCCGGAAGCGAGGGGCAGTCGAGCAGGCCGGTGCGCGTGTTCCCCATCGCCTATGGCAAGGACGCCGACCTGTCCGTCCTCAAGCGTCTCGCCGAAGCCACCAACGCCGCCGCCTACGACGCCAGCAACCCGCAGACTATCATCCAGGTATTCACCGCGGTCATCTCGAACTTCTGATCGGCCGGCCGCATGGGTCGGCCATGGGTCACCGCGTGGCCCTTTAGGAGCGATCGTTCGAAGTCATACATCCTGGCGGAGGATCCCTATCGACAATCTGCAGCGCTGCGTATACCGTTCGGCAACCCGGTCGCCGCCCTGACGAACACGGCACGTACTGGCTACATCGTTTCGGCTGCTCGTCCTGGGCGTGATCAACGTAAGTAGCGGCCGTAGCTTACAGCGAAGCGCTCGTGTTCCGTACGCCCGACCCCAAGCTCGTCACCTTTTAGCGTCAACCAGCCACACGCTCGGGTTACCGTAGCGATCGCGATCTGTTGACGTATCTTTTCCAACGACAACCCAACGCGTGCCGTCGAATACTACGCCCTCAGCCTGTTGGACGCCGCTTCCTCCCAGCTCTATTTCACTCTGGGATATCCGCTTCCACGTTAGTCCGTCCACAGACGTCCAAAACGCTGCGTCCTTGTCGACGCTATCGTCTGCGCCGACGACCAAGTAGAGTTTTTTTGCTGGGTCGTACGCAATACCATTAAAGTCCTGACCACCAGGCCCACCCCGCGCGCCTATGTCACGTCGGTCAAGTTCCCATGAGACAGTATTTGTCGATGTCCATACAGCCCCATCCCAGTTTCCGGACTCTCCGAATGGTGCGTTGGTCCCGGGATCCGTGGAGGTGTCCGTCCCGACAGCAATCCAACGTCCGTCGGCGAAAAGTACGTCTACAAATCGCTGGCTTCCTTCGAGGACCAGGCTGCGGTCTCGTACTCGCGTCCAGTTGAGGCCGTCGTCAGACGTCCATATCGCGGGATCGGTGCTGCCATCCGGGAGTCTCACTCCTCCAACCGCTACAAACCTGTCCTGAGCGAAGGTCACGCCGCCCATCCACTGGTATCCCTCTCCTCCTAATTCGACGGAGGGTGCGACTTGCTCCCACTTCTTGCCGTCCGCTGAACTCCAAACAGCGGCGTCTCCAGACGAATCGCGACTCCAGTCGTCACCGACGGCGATGAACTTATCCCGAGCGTAGACGACGCCTTCCATACGACGCTTGAAGGCATCTTGAGTTGTATGAGTGTCCCTGAACGAGACCAAATTCCAGGACAGTCCATTCCTGGAACGCCACACTCGTGGGGCGTAATTGCCGAGCGCGGTTTCGCCCTGCCTTGGCTCATTCGCATACCACCCCACCGCGACGTAGTCGCGGCCGTCAAAGGCAATACCCCCGAAGGCCTGGTCGCCCTTCAACTCATCCAACGAGGTGCTCGAAATATGCTGGACGGTCACCCCCGAAGCGCTATCCCCAGGAAGTAATATCGAGGTCGGGGCGGGCTGAGCCGCACTTGAGTGGCCGACTGCGTAACCTCCACCGAACGCGGCAAGAGCGAGGCCGATAACTCCAGTGACAATTCCTACTGTCTTCGCTGGATCAGACGGCACCGAAGCTGCCTGAGCTCTTACGAACGATCCGGAAACTCTTCGGCATGCCCCCCTGGCTAGGACGTGCAAGGTGCATGCACCTAGTCGGTCCGTTGTTGCGTGGCGATTGTGGAACAACGTCAAGAACGCGCCTGCTGTGCATTGACAAGACGTAGTCGATGTACCCGGAGTCGGTGCGTTTCTCCGGGGTGATGGGGACTCCGGCCAGCCACAAACCTCTCCGAGCAGCGCGTTGACCACTATACACACCGGTATCGGAACGACTGATGCACCCAGGCTTACGGGATTCTAAGAAACTAGCAGTGGTCAGTCGAGACCCGTCAATTGCTTCATCAGGAGACATAGTGACCTCAATGTAGACGCCCGGCCTAGAGGCTAGTGCGCGGCGGAAAGCAAATCGGCAGGAGGCGAGTGCCGTGTCCATGGCCATGAAAAAGTCCTCACTGGCGGCCAGATGAGGTCTCCGCTGGTGGCCACGAGAAGTACGCGCTGGTGGCCAGCAGAGGTCCCCACCACTCACTGAAGCATCCACCGGACGCGTCCCCCGGCCGGTGACGGTGGCGGTGCAAGCCAACACCGCACCGACCAAGGGACGCTCCATGAAATCAGTGAGGGAACGCATGGACATGAACGCCGCCTACCGAGAGGTGGGCTCCTACCGGGCCGCAGCAAAGCTCTGCGGCACCACCGCCAACCGTCAGGCGGGCCGTGCTGGCCGCCAACTCAACGGCGACGGGCACCGAAACGACGGCGCACAACTACGACTCCGTGGCCGACATCGTGGCCGAACGGGTCGAGAAGACGAAGGGCCTGATCTCGGCCAAGCGCCTGCTGCCGACGGTGCGGGCCGCCGGCTACGACGGCTCGGCCCGGAACTTCCGCCGCCTCGTGGCCCAGGCCAAGGCCGCGTGGCGCTCCAGTCACCACCGGGGACGCCGGCCCGGAGTGTGGGCGCCGGGCGACGTGGTCGTCATCGACTGGGGCCAGATCGGCCCCCTGCTGGTGTTCTGCGCGGTGGCGGCCTGGAGCCGGTTCCGGTTCGTGGTCTTCGCCGACAACCAGCGCTCCGACACCACGCTTGCAGCCCTGGCCGCCCGTTTCGAGGCCCTCGGCGGCGTCCCCCGGACGGTGCTGAGCGACCGCATGGGCTGCCTCAAGGGCGGCACCGTGGCCAACGTGGTGGTGCCCACCGTTGACTACGTCCGCTTCGCGACCCACTACGGCTTCCGGCCCGACTTCTGCCAGGGGGCCGACCCCCGAGTCCAAGGGCCTCGTCGAGAACCTGGTCGGCTACGTGAAATCGGACCTCATGATCCCTGCCGAGCTGTCGACGACCTCGTCACCGCCAACTCGAAGGGCCAGCAGTGGTGTGCCGAGGTCAACGCCGTCGTGCACTCCGAGATCTGCGCCGTCCCCGCCGAGCGCCTCGTCATAGAGGCCGAGCTGTTCTCTCCGCTGCCCTCGCTGCGGGCCCGGATCGGCAAGTTGGTGGTGCGCAAGGTCGACCGTCTCAGCTGCGTGCGCTTCGGCTCCGCCCGCTACTCGGTGCCCGACCGCCACGTCGGCCGCCAGGTCGAGGTCCGGGTCATCGACGGCCAGGTCCAGGTCGTCCTGCTGGGGGCGGTGGTGGCCACCCATGGTGTCGTCGCCCCTGGTCAGGCGTCTATCGACGACGCCCACTACGGCGGATCGAGGGCCGCTCCCCGGCGGGCGGTGCGACCCCAGACGGCGGCCGAGAAGGCGTTCTGCGCCCTCGGCCCGGTGGCTGAGGCCTTCATCAAGGCGGCGGCCGCGTCGGGGATCACGACGCTGGCCGGTGACCTCGACGAGCTCGCCGGGATGGAGGTGGCGCACGGAAAGGAGCCGTTGGTGGCCGCCCTGGAGCGAGCCGTCGCCTTCGGCCGGTTCCGGGCCCACGACGTTCGGTCGATCCTCGCTGCCGGAGCGGGCGTGGCCCGGCCCACGGCCCCCGGCGAGGCGCTCGTGCTCGCCCTGCCCGTCGTTCCGACCCGGCCCCTGTCGGACTACGCCATCGGGCAGGACTTGTGACCACCGCCACTCCACCGGCGTTGCCGGCCGATCTCGACGCCGGGTTCCGCCGGCTGCGCCTGGGCGCCATGCGGAGGCTCTCGCCGGAGCTGCTGGTGACGGCCAGGACGCAGCGCTGGGCGCCGGAGGAGTTCCTGCGCACCCTGATCGACGCCGAGATCGCGTCCCGGGACGCCTCCAACGCCCGGGAGCGGATGCGCCAGGCCGCCTTCCCGGTGTCCAAGACGCTGGAGGAGTTCAGCGTGGCCACCTCGTCGGTGAAGGCGGCCCCCTTCGACTACCTAGCCAGCCTCGAGTGGGTGCGGGCCAAGGAGAACCTGTGCCTGGTCGGCCCGGCCGGGACGGGAAAGAGCCACCTCTTGGTGGCGCTGGGCCACGGCGCCGTCGAGGCCGGTCTTCGGGTTCGCTACTTCACCGCCGCCGAACTGGTCGAGACCCTCTACCGGGGCATCGCCGACAACTCCGTCGGCCGGGTCATCGAGACGATTCTCCGAGCCGACCTCATCCTGATCGACGAGATCGGCTGCGCCCCGCTCGACCACACCGGGGCCCAGCTGTTCTTCCGCCTCGTCGCCGCCGCCTACGAGCGACGGTCCCTCGGCATCGGCTCGCACTGGCCCTTCGAGGACTGGGGTCGGTTCCTGCCCGAGCACACCACCGCCGTCAGTCTCCTCGACCGCCTGCTCCACCACGCCGCCGTTGTGGTCACCGAGGGGGAGTCGTTCCGCATGAAGGAAGCCCGATCGAAGGGGGGACGCCCGGGACCAAAGAAGGTCTGATCACGCCCGAGGGGTGGGGACTTCTGCTGGCCACCAGCGGGGACTACGACTTGGCCATTGACAGGATGCAAACGGGCACGTCGTCGGCGGTCATCGATCTCACACGTCGACCACGCAGTAGCCTGGGCACGTGAGCAGTGATCGAATCCGGACGGCGGCCGAGCTCGAGGCGCTGTCGCCCGACGAGCGTGACGCAGCGGTCCGAGCTGGGTTCGTCACTGACCCTGCGAGTATCTCACCGGACCTCCTGGCCCGCGCCCGAGGCAAGGCGGATGCCCGCATCGCTGCAACCGAAGGTACCGAAGCGAAACGTTGACTGGACGCCGGCCCGTACGGGTCGACCCACAGTACTTCGCCGAACTCGACGCGCAGCTCGGAGAAACCCGCGGGCCCGAGGGCGAACCGTCCAGCAGCGATTTCCTACTGATCGACCTGCCATCCATTGCCGACGCGTTTGCCAGCTCCTTCGACGACCTGCCAGCCATGTACGAGGGCCGCACGGACTACCGATACCTCGTAACTACTGGAAGCCTTGTCGCCGCAGCCGTCATCGTGGGTCACCTTCATGCCGACGGATCGATCATCTTGTTCAGCATCGAGATCGACGGAGCGTAACGACTCCCTGAATCGCCCCCAAGGGGGCAGCCTGGCGCGGAACCTTCGAACGACGCAAACGCCGGGTCAGGGAACAAGGGCGGGAGGCGGCCCATCCCCGGACTCGGGTCTGGGCAGGGGAAGACAACGACCCAGCCGAGCGTTTCCGGCGACGCTGGCGACAGGTTCTCGCACGCACATCCGGCATTTTCGGATGTCTCTCAGGCCCCGCCTTGGGACGCGCACGATGGTCAGGGGCGATGTGGGCAGGGGTTGCCGCTATGCCATGCGAGAGCCCGGTCCGAACGCAGCTCTCCTCATCTATCCCGGAGTGACGTCACATCGACGAGCCATCATTCACCGTTCTGTGAGTTCGAACCATTCATCCGTCACGGATAACGTGAAGATGAAATACTGAAGGAAGCCTTCCTGCCCGAGTAGCCCGAACGGCGCCACCCAGTCGTCACAGAACCGAATTGCGAGACTAAGTGCGACATCACCAAGGGTGCTCTGCAGGTCCTCGACCACGTGGCATAGAACATTCGGCTCACCGCCGATAGCAACTCTCTCGGCTTGGCGGGCACCCAAGTCGATGCCACCTACGTTCGCCCACTCACTCGATAGCCGATTGTGAACGGAGCCTGTGTCGACCAGGAACGTCACAGGTTCAGGAATGCCTTCGATATCCAGACTCAGGAGGGGTCGTGGCACGCCAAATGGATCTTGCGGCACTGCAGTGAGCGGAAACCTCACGTCAAACTAGGGATGTCGGAGCCCAGAGCGCGCACAATCTTGTCGGGGTGGAGATTCAACTCCTCGAGAGCGACTCTGAGCTCATCGAGTCGCGCTGCGGAACATACGACCGCGTCACCCACGAGCGCCACCCAGTCGCCCACCATTACGGCCTCTGCGCTCTCCTGCCGTTCCTCCGTAGATAGCCATGGACCGCGGCGAAAGTCAACGCTGCCGTCGTCAGCTGGCTCCAGCCTAAATGCGTGCCCTTCGCTAGTGGTATCGGACTTACTAAACCGCACACGATGTAGTCGAGCCCATCGATCCACCGAAACCATGACGGAGTCCACAGCAAACTGAAGCGGCACATGGAGATCGACACGAAAAAGGTCACCGTCCGTGACGGCGAAAGGAAAGTCGGACCCCATTACCACCTCCGCTGATCGCCAATGTCCCGATACGACGGCGCCGGCAAGCAGCTGCGCCGCTACACCCAGCGAATGGGACAGCGATCCGGAAAAAGTCGAGGGTACGCGCAAAGGAGTGCTCGTCCGACGTGCCACCGTCCGAAGCTGCAACACGAGCGTCGCAAGCGTGCTATCCACCGGTGCCTCGACGAGAGGAACCGGATTCCAGCGAGGCGGTCTTCCAGGAACGCTCACGCTGAATTCGTTTGGAGCCTTGGCAAGTGAGAGGAAGTTAAGCAGGGGCCAAGCGTTTTCCGGATCCGTACCCGACAAATCAGCCGTAGACATATGGAACAAGAAGGGCCGGCTATGCGTCTGGTCGATCGCAAAACGAAACTCGGCCAACTCATCTTTAGTCTGAGCGACAACGAGCACAGTATGCCCGTCTCGGTATCGGCGCTTCGCCTCAATGAGAAGCCGGGCGCGCTTAGCCGGGCCCTTCACTTCGACCACTAGATCAAAGTCCACGTCCTCGGCATGAGCGTCCGGTCTAGGCGGCTTCGCAGCCTCAGTACTGAAGTCCAGCGGGTCCATGCGTGCGACTCGAATCGCGGGGCTATCAGGCGACTCTTCGACGAAGGCGCGAATGGACTGGCGCTCGAGGACCATTGACACAGCGCCAGCCTACGACGGCGGGACGGCGTCGAGTGTCCGACCGACGGCTCCGCCGACCCTCGCCAGCGGCGGTCCTGCGCTGCACGGCAGGCCCTTCCCGTCTGTAAGTGTCCCTGGACTGGGGGGGTCGAGGGCAGAGGCAGGCACCCGTCGTGCCAGGCGAGGTTTTCTCGGCCCTTGACGGGGCCCGCAGAGCGCGGGTTCGGGATGCTCCACCACGAAGGGGGCCGTCGCGGGATCTGCAATGTGTCCCCTGCCGGGTCCACGAAGGAGAACGACCGCGATGGCCACAAGCGTTATCGGCACGGTCCCGGAACGTGCGGGGAGGGCGGCCGCCGAGAATGCCAGGAAGCGCGTATCCCTCGGGTGTCGCGGTTTCGGGCACTCTCTCCTCGGCTGCGTCGCTCGGTACCCGGCATCACGCGCTCGCCTAGCCGGGAGTGGCCACGCAGTCCGGCCGGCCTAAAACAGCATGTGGAACGTGCCCTTGTGAGGATCTTGGTCTCTTCAGCGGCCTTGACCAGGAGCCGCGCTATTCATCATTGTCGGAAGGAAGGGACTTGACCCACTCTCGGTAGCCTTGGTTTGTTGGCAGGCTGGAATCGATGCCCAACGCGACTTGCGCCTCTCCGATGAAATCGTGCAGGACCTTGTCAATGAGTCGCTGATCATACTGGTATGGGTTGTCCTCTAGCTGCCCGGCATACTTCCAGCATGCGTATTGCACTGCCTTTGCTGCCTCTGCCGCTGAGGCTGGGCCGACCATCGTCACTTCCGCAAGTTGGTGACGGAACTCACTGACTACGCCGTCGTAGTCGGGAGAATTCTTCGGCGGGGGTCCAGTTATCTGGGCCTACGCAACCAACCTGGGATGACCGGGCGGTGAGGATCCACCACTGAAGGAGGGGCCTCCACGAATCTCGTGACTGTCTGACGGTCCGAGATACAGGAGGCCCTGGTGGTCGACGGTAGTGGGTTGTGGTTCGGCGTGGCCGGTTTCGAGGTGCTCGAGATCATCGATGACGGCACCGAGCTGGTGATCGAGGTGGAGACGACGCAGCGCCTGGTGGGCTGTTCGAGCTGCGGGACGAGAGCCATCCCGAAGGACCGGCGGTGGGTCACGCTGCGCGACGTGCCGGCAGGGCGGCGCTTCGTGCGGGTGCGCTGGCGCAAGCGGGTCTGGCGATGCCCGGAGCCCGACTGCGAGGTCAACACCTGGACCGAACAGACCGAGTTCGCCGATCCCCGGCGGGTGCTGACCACAAGGGCGGCGGAGTGGGCCACCGACCGGGTCGAGGCCGTCGAAGGCACGCCCGCATCCATCGCCCGGGGCTTCGCCGTGTCGTGGTCGACGGTGTGGTCGGCCGTCAGGCGCATCGGCGATCGACGTCTGCAGACCCCCGCCGAGATCGGACCGGCGACGATGGTGGGCTTCGACGAGACGGTCATGTCGCCCGCCTCCCGGCGCCGACGACGCCGGTTCGTCACTGCCGTGGTCGACGTGGGCTCGGGCCAGCTGCTCGACGTGTTCGAGGGCCGCGATGCCATCCACCTGCGCAAATGGATGTCTGAGATGCCCACGGAGTGGCTGTCGATGATCCAGGTCGTGTCCGTCGACCCCCACGAGGGCTACCGGGGAGCGGTGCTCAACGTCGATCCCGTCACCGGTCGGCCGAGCCCTCTGGCAGGCGTGGCCATCGTGGTCGACCCGTTCCACATCGTGCGCCTGGCCAACGACGCCCTCACCCGCTGCCGCCACCGGGTCCAGCAGGAGACCCTCGAGCACCGGGGCTGGAAGGGCGACCCCCTCTATGACGTGCGCAAGCTCCTGCTCCTCGGCGCGGAGCGGGTCGACGAAGCCGGCTGGGCCCGCATCCACGCCGCTCTCGACGCCGGCGACCCCAACGACGAGGTCCGTGACTGCTGGGTGGCCAAGGAGAAGGTTCGCGACGTGTATCTGACCGACGACGCGGAGCTCGCCGCCACCCGGCTGGAGGAGGCGATCATCTGGTGCACGGAGGTCGAGTCGGGCCCCGAACTGCGACGGCTGGCCAAGGTCCTTCGCCGCTGGAGGCCCCAGATCCTGGCCCATCACCGCACCGGTGCCTCCAACGGTCCGGTCGAGGCCATGAACCTGCTCATCAAGCAGGTCAAGCGATCCGGCCGGGGCTTCCGCAACTTCAAGAACTACCGCCTGCGAATCCTCCTCGCCGGAGGCCGTCGTCGGCGCGAGACTCACCCAGTCACGAGCATCCGTACTCGCCGTCCCAGCTCTGTCGCGTAGAGTTATCTCTGGATCAGGCTCCGCATAGTGCCAGAAGATAGCATTTCGATAATCGTTTGCCGCGCGCAGAAATGATACATAGCGAGGTGTCCGCAGTTCTCGAACCCACGCACCAGTCTTGAAGTCGCGGTCCCGGCGTGCTTGCAGAACGCCGCTCAAGATCGTCACAGCGGCAGCGACGCTCGCCGCTGCGAGGGCTCCATAGTCTCTCAGCCACGTGAAATCCATAGCATCAGTACAGCGCACACGGAAACCTCACGGCGCGAGAAGGCACTTGCCCCCTCACTATGGCGGGCGTCGGAGGCCGCGGCAGCGCTCCCACCTGCCCTACTGCGCCGTGATCGGTCCGTCGAGCACGAACGTGCCGCGGAGGTCGTTGGACCACGGCCGAGGAGCTGACCCGACACCCGCCGTTGTTGACCGCGGTCAACAGTTGTGATGGGCCGCATGGCTCATGGGCGCCCCTCTTTGTACCGAACGCTGGTGGTCAGCCTCGGTGCTAGCTAGGACACGGGAACGAGCGCTAGCTAGCTAGGGGTCATATTGAGAAAGCGGCCCGTAGTGTGTAACTCGTCCGTCTGGCTGGAGCCTGCGGGCGATCTGCACCATGGCAAAATGGCTCAACCTGTACATGCGTCGAACCACAATGGGAACGCTGTCCTCATGCTCGAAGAAGTGCGTGGCCAGAAAGACGTCTTCATAGGCAAGTACGAGTATATGTGACTGCTGATCGAAACTCTTGACCCAAGCACGAGGGAAGGGGGAGCTGAACTCAGCAGCGAACAACAGTGAGCCATTGCGGTCCGGGCTCATGACCCTAACCGTTCTAGGTAAATGGATGTCAACCATAAAACGGCGACATTCGGGTATTTGGGTGCGCTCCTCTACCAGGGCGCCGAGGAATCCGAGCGCATGAGCACCACCGATCGAACCGAGATCCAGGGCAGAAAGCGCTATCCCGGCGGTCGGTAATCCCTTCCATCCGGCACCAAACAGCCACGCTCCCCCGCCTGGCGACTCACCGGCCTGATTAATGCTCATGGCCATAGTCGAGCGGGGGCGTTGTGGGTTCGAGTTCTCGAACCCGTCACTCGGAATGCCGACATTTGCTATTTTGGCCACAGGTCCCAATACAGTGGCCTGCCACGCCCGTCGACCATGAAGTGTGATGGCGGCCGATCGTAGACGAGCATCCCCGATGGTCCCCGAGTGTTGCCATCCATGAATAGGCGATAATGCGATTGGGCTGCGGCGATGGTATCCTCTCGCTGCGGCTCGGACAACAGCCATCGGGCAAGGCTAGGAAAGAGAAGTGCGACGACGGGAGCGGTGTTAATGGCAGCATTCACGAAGACATTCTGTGCCAATAGGGAAGCGGCGGTTGCGGTCGAGATCCCGGTGACTATCGTCTGGCCCAGCTTCGGTCTGAGCGCATGTTGCGCGCGTAGGCGCTCGGAGAGACTCGTTACTCGATCCTCCAACATTTTGCGATACTCAGCTGACGAAAAGATGTCGGGGTTGTCGCCGAGCGCTTTTAGCGCGTCGGCGAGGTCGCTCCGCCACAATTGAAATGCGTCATCCTGACGAATAGTCACAATTTCAGAAAAAGGCAACGTAAGACTGGCTTGCTCGGAGAATGTTGGTAGGGAGAGAAGCTGGACCAGTGATTGATGGTGGTGGAGCATCGATTGCAGCTCCGGTTCTAAGGCGCCTCCAGTCTGGTACCACCAGTTCAACAACTCGGGACCGGCGAACCAACTTGGCAAGTATAGGTCGATGTTGTCTTTTAATAACGAGACGTGCTCAAGCAGCCCATGGAGCTCGCGAAACCAGACGGCCAAATGTGGGAGTATGACATTTGGCTTCTCTGCGACCTCAGGTGTGTAACCGTTCCGCGTAGCTACCAAGTCAGCGAGAGGTGCGACGGACTCCCAGTCTAGGGAGCCGAGTATTTCTTCCGTACTTCTGTACCGCGGGGGAGCCACATAATACAGAAGGCCGTGCTGCTCAAGCTCCTGATAGCGGGCGATGCGACGAGCCGTCCATAGCGCATTGTTGCAATCGGAGAAACCAAGAGCCCATTCTAATCGAAGCCGGTCGGGATCCGCTTCGTACGCTTGCGCCCAACCAAGCAGCTCATCCTCAACGGCTACGCTGTCGGCGTAACACAAAGAGCGCGTGACGAACCGGAACTCTCGATCGTAGGGTGTTTCGGAGTTGCCGGTGAAATCGCTTAAGTATGCTGGCCTAAAGTGGTGTGGGGCCTTGCCGGGTATTGGATCCAGGTCGGCCTCAAGGTAAAGGGTTAGGAGTCGCTCGGCAAGCTTTGTACTATCAGAACCGCGTCTCGTCGCCCGCCAAATGTTCTCGTCTGTCGGGTTGGCCTCCAACGCCTCTGCCAGGATCTCGCTGACGAGCGGCATGTTCACCCCCTGGGACAACCGGCGCGGCTCTGCACTTAGTTCGGATCCGATTTTGTGCTGACGCTCTCGGCCCTATGCTACAGAGTCCGGATCCGACGGGAGAGAAGCTGGCCTTGGCTACGGTGGCTATGGCAATTGATAGTACGCGCTCCCTTTCGGCCTAGTGGGCGCGCGGGACGCAACGGCTGCTCTGGATCGATGTCCGGGCGATCCACAGGCGCTCGTGGTGAGGCTCAGGTTGCGGGCGGTCAGCCAACTATCCGGAACGTGCCGTTGAGGGCGGAACGGCGCCGTGGCGCTGCCATGCGGTATTCGCGACTACGCCCGCCTTGAGGAATGGACTCACCCGTTACCTACTGCCGGAGTTGTTCTCGGCGTGAGTTCCGGGTCGCCGGTGAGGACGCCCAGTGGGTGGTTTGCCGACCGCTCCAGCGGTCTGAGTCGCGACCTCGATCGGTCGCCGGCGCCCGGGCGGCGGCCGTGGTGAAGGGGTACGATGCCGGCCGGTCGGCGCCGTGGATGGGGGTCCGAGGACGATGCCGGAGAGCACGACACCAGCCACCCGGGACGACCGGATCCTGCCTGCGACCCGGGCCCTGTCGATCTTCATCATCCCGTTCCTGCTCGTCGGGTTCGCCGTCCTGTTCTTCTGGCCGTCCGACACCGACCGCCTCTTCGCGTGGACGATCGCGCCGCCCCTGACGGCCATGGTCCTGGGGTCGGTATACCTGGGCGGGGCCTGGTTCTTCCTCCAGGCGACCCGGGCCTCGACCTGGCAGACCATCAAGGGCGGCTTCGTGCCGGTCGGGGTGTTCGCCACGATCCAGGGCTTGAACACCATCCTCCACTGGGACAAGTTCAACCACGGCCACGTCGCGTTCTGGCTGTGGGCCGGGCTGTACTTCACCACCCCCTTCCTGGTCTTCGGGGTCTGGCTGGCCAACCGCCGGGTGGCGACGCCAGACGAGGGCGCGGCGCTGTCCGACGCCGCCACCTACGCGATCGGGTTCCTGGGCGTCCTGGCGGCGGCGATGGGCCTGTTCCTCTTCCTCGCCCCGACGAGCGCGATCGATCTCTGGCCGTGGACGCTCACGCCGCTCACCGCCCGGGTCATGGGGGCCATCTTCTGCCTCGGCATCGCCGGTGCCGGCGTGCTGTTCGACCGGCGATGGAGCGCGGCCCGCATCCCGTTGCAGGTGGCGATGGTGATGCTGGCGTGCATCCTGGTGGCCGCGCTGCGGGGCCGGGACGACTTCGACTCGTCGAACGCCCTCTCGTGGATGCTGGTGGGCGGGTTCGCCGCCGTCCTCGTCGGCGCAGCCGTCGTGTACCGGAAGATGTCGGCCGTTACGGCCTGACGCGCCGCTCAGTCGGTCCGGCTGAAGCGGGCGACGGCCACCGCGAAGACGACGGCGCCGAGGACGGCCAGCACCACCAGCTGCAGGGCGATCGGCACCGGCCAGCCCATCCAGGTGAGCCGGGGGTCGAGGGCCCGGACCGCCGCCGGCGAGAGGTCGAGGTGGCCGAACACCACGTGGCGCATGGGCTGGACGGCGTAGGTGAGCGGGTTGAGCTTGGTGGCCACCGCCAGCCAGGTGGGCAGGCCCGCCGTCGGGTAGAGGGCCCCCGACAGGAACATCATCGGGGTGACCACCGTCTGGATCACCGGCATGACCGACTGGATGTTGGACACCCTGGCCCCCAGCAGCAGCCCGAAGGCGGTGATGGCGAGCGAGGCCAGGAACAGGATGGCGACCAGCTCGAGGAGCATGACGGGGTGGTAGGGCACCCCCGCCAGCCCGGCCAGGGCCACCAGCACCAGGGCCTGGGCGGTGGCCACGATGGCCCCCCCCAGGCACTTGCCGGCCATGATCGAGGCGCGGCTGATGGGGGCCACCAGCATCTCCCGGAGGAAGCCGAACTCGCGGTCCCACACCACCGACACACCCGAGAACACGGCCGTGAACATCACCGAGGTGGCCAGCACGCCGGGGAACAGGAAGGTGCGGAAGTCGAGGCCCTGGGTGCCCGGCTCGACCACCTGCGACAGGCCCGTCCCGAGCACGAACAGCCACAGGAGGGGCTGGACCATCCCCGCCACCAGCCGGCGACGGTCGGTGATCCACCGCAGCAACTCCCGGTGGCAGACGATCTTGACCGCCCGCAGGTCGCTGGCCAGGCCCGCCGGCGCCCGGCGGACGGGAGCGACCGGCAAGGGTGACGCCGCCGGGGACGTACCTGCGGTCGAGGTGACGGCGGGCGGGGTGGTGGGTGGGGTGGTGGGTGGGGTGGTGGGCGGCGTGGCCGGCATGGCGGGCTACCTCCGTCCGCGGAACATGGGCGGGATCTCGGGACCGGCGTTCTCGGCGTCGCGGATGGTGCGTCCGGTGTAGGACATGAACACGTCGTCGAGGGTGGGCCGGGTGACGCTCACCGAGCGTACGGCCACGCCCAGGTCGGCGAGCAGCCGGGGGACGAAGGCCTCGCCGTCCGCCACCTGGAGAACCAGGCCGTCGGGGCCTCCGTTCGATGTGGTCGACATCGCCTCCAGGCCGAACCGGCCGGCGATGGCGGCGGATGCAGCCTGGTCGTCGGCCGTCACCAGCCGCACCCGGTCGGTGCCGATGGCCGCCTTCAGGGCCTGGGGGGTGTCGAGGGCCACGATCTGGCCGACGTCCATGATGGCGATGCGGTCGCAGTGCTCGGCCTCGTCCATGTAGTGGGTGGTGAGGAAGATGGTGAGGTCCTCCTGGCGGCGGAGCTGGTCGAGGTACTCCCAGATCGAGGCCCGGGTCTGGGGGTCGAGGCCGACGGTGGGCTCGTCGAGGAACAGGACACGGGGCGAGTGGAGCAGGCCCCGGGCGATCTCCAGGCGCCGCCTCATGCCCCCCGAGTAGGTGGACACCTCCTTGTCGCGCCGGTCCCACAGCCCGACCAGCTCGAGCACCTGGCGCATCCGGGTGGCCAGCTCGTCGGCCGGCACCCCGTAGAGCTGGCCGTGGAACCGCAGGTTCTGGGTGCCGGAGAGGTAGGTGTCGAGCGTCTGGTCCTGGAAGACGAGGCCGATCTCCCGGCGGACGTCGTCCCGCTCCGCCACGACGTCGAAGCCGGCGACCGACGCCCGGCCCGCCGTCGGCCGCAGCAGGGTGCACAGCATGTTGATGGTGGTGGACTTGCCCGCGCCGTTGGGCCCGAGGAACCCGAAGGTCTCCCCCGCCTGCACCTCGAAGTCGACGCCCCGGACGGCGTGGACGTCGCCGAAGCGCTTCTCCAGTCCCTCGACCCGTATCGCCGGGGGACGACCTGTTCCCTGGGCCAACCTCGCTCCCTTCGGCTAATCGTTGGTACTTCCAACGATAGATCATCCCCACCGAATGTCAAGAACGACTATCCTGGGGGACGTGGACAGCTGCGAGCGGCCGGTCGACGTGCTCTCGGGCGTCTTCCTCCTGGCCCGGGACCTGCGGCGGGAGATCGCGGATCTGATGGCCACCGAGCAGTGGGCCATCGACGCCGGCTTCCGTCCACCGTGCGTCGGCGTGATGGCGGTGCTCGACAAACTCGGCCCGGTGTCGCAACGGACCATCAGCGACCATCTCGGACTCGACGCGAGCGACGTGGTCGGCGTCCTCGACATCCTCGAGGGAGCCGGCATGGTCGAGCGCCGGCGCGACCCCGACGACCGCCGGCGCCACGCGGTGGTCCTCACCGAGGCCGGCGAGCAGGCGGCGCGCCGGCTGACGGAGCTCCGGGCCGAGGCCGAGGACCGGGTGCTGGCCGGCCTCGACCCCGACGAGCGCCGCCAGTTGGCCAACCTCCTCGAACGGGCCCTGCGGGCCCGCACCGCCGACCGCCAGGCCTCCCCCGCGTGACCTGCCGCGTGACCCGCGCTGCCCGATAGCCTCGGCCGGGATATGGACGTCCACTTCTACTTCGACGCGATGTGCCCGTGGACGTGGATGACGTCCCGATGGCTGGTCGACGTGTCCGCCCGGCGCGATCTCGACATCCACTGGCACAGCTTCAGCCTCGCCCTCCTCAACGAAGGCCAGCCGATCCCTCCGTACCTGCTGAAGCTCGTGCCCGACATCGTCGAGCGCCATACCCTCGGGCTCCAGATCCTCCGTGTGGTGGAGTTCCTCTCCGAGGCGGGTCGCAACGACGACATCGGGCGCTTCTACACCGAGTGCGGGACGCGGTTCCACATCCACGATGTGCCTCCGGATCGGACGGCCCTGGAGGACGCGGCACGGGCGGCGGGCGTGGAGGATGCGCTGGTGGCAGCCGACGACGACGCGTGGACCGACCGGGTCCGGGCGTCGCTGGCCGAGGGACTGGCCCGGGCCGGGCCCGACGTCGGATCACCGGTCATCGTCATCGACGACAACGAGCGGGGCGCGTTCGGACCCATTGTCTCACCCCCGCCGACCGGGGACGACGCCCTCCGCCTGTGGGATGCGGTGGTCACCCTGCATTCGCTCGCCCCGTTCTGCGAGATCAAGCGAGGCCGCACCGGTCTTCCGGCTATTCCTGGCCGCGACTGAGTTAGTTAGCGCTTCACCCTCTTCGCCGACGCCTCAGGAACACCCCGTCGGCGTCGGTACCCGTCGGGATGACTGGTGGCTTCAGCTTGTTGCCAACGCAGCGAACAGGACGACTTGGACGTGTCGGCAGACTCGTTTCGGGTGACCCTGGCGAGCCTGGCTCGATCTCGTTCCCCCTTCCTGGTCGGCGTGATCAGCGCGTCGAGGAAGTGCCGAAGGTCAGAGACGAATACGGCGCACGATATCGCCGTTACCTGCAGCGTCCCCTATCATCAACGCTCCCGAGCGAGGCTGCGTCACCAAACCTCGGCGGTGGACCACGAACTGCGACCCAACCGGGGAGGACGCATGCTTGGGCGACGGCCCCGACGGCACGTTCAACGAATCATGAGAACAAATCGACCGGCCCGTCGAGGAGCCAAGACGAAACCGCTGACCCCGGAGGAACGCGGGACATCGTCGACGTGACCAGGACCGCTGCACCTTGTGATCACCCTCGATCACCGCGGACGCACCTACTCGTTGGCCTGAGCCGGGCGTAGGACCTGCCCGGACCGCGCCAAATCACCTACTGACCACCCCTCGGGACCAGCCGTAGCCTTCAGGCCAGCACCGCAGAGGCCGGGTCCACCCAGTCGTCCGGGGGCTCGATGCGAGCTGCAATCCCAGCATGCTCCTGCAGTAGGTAAAGAAGGCCGCTGCCATCGACCAGCTCCAGCGGCTTGCCGTTAGCGAACTCGTAGGACGCCCGCCCGTATCCACTCGTGGCCACCAGGATTCCCTTGGACGCGCCCTCGTTGTGGACCGTCCCGAAGAGGTCGCGGACCGCGCTGACCCCGACGGTGCCCTTGTACCGCTTGGCCTGGATGACGACCTTGCCGCCGAGGATCGCCCGAGCATCGAAGGCCACGCAGTCGACGCCCCCGTCCCTGGACGGTTGGGTCTGACGGGTGTCGAGGCCCATCTTTGCGAACAGGTTGGTGATGAGGGTCTCGAACTCCCCCGGAGTCAGCTCCATGAGATTCGGCCGCTGGTCGAGAGTCGAGAGAACGTCGGTCCCGTCAACAAATCGCTTGTCCACCATGTCGAACTCCAGGACAGGGCGGACCGCCACCAGCTCGGTGGGGCTCCTCGAAACGTGGGCTCCGAGGTGCCTCAGGCACGCTGCCGGCTCGACGTTCGCCAGATCGAGTTCAGCGAACGACTGCTTCGTCGTACGAACCGTGACCAGGCACGGCCGGATCGGTTTGCCGGTGGCACGGTCGATCGTGTCGAGATGGCCGTTGAAGACGACGCTCTCGAGGTGGCCGATCCGGTCCGCTTGGAACGTCTCGTAAAGGGTCCGGAGCGTGGACTGCGCCACCACGCTCCCGTACAGCGTCTTGATCTGCGCTGCAGGGCGTAGCGCGTTGGTCACCTCGTCCTTCGTCTTCACGTAACGGTGGGCCTTCACCGGAGGAATGACGCTGACGGGCGAAAACTCGAACTCGATGACGAGCTGGCGCGACTCGGGCACGTAGGCCAGCCGGAACCGGCGCGAGAACGACTGGGGGTACCGACTGGCCTGCAGGACCAACTCGAAGTAGCGGGCGATCGACTCCGCATCACCGAGCTCGAACGCCTCCTGGAACTTGTCGATCTCGACGTCCCGGCGAGTCGTTTCCGCCACGATGGCCGCCAACCTGGCGTCATAGGCCGTGCTCGCGTGGTCCAGGTTCGACAGCCGAGCGGCCTCCCGCCTACCCCAGTCGTCGACGGCCCTCTGGTAACTCTGCCGCGCCTCGGCATCGGCGGCTGCGTGCTTTTCCTTCGCTCCTGGCACGAACCTCTTGACGGTGCCGAGCGGCGGGGGTCGAAAGTCGTTCGGATCGGGCCGCGGCTCGTCGGTCGCAAGCTCGCCAGGATCGAAGGGTTCCACCTCTGGCGGAGTCTTGAGTCTCTGAATGTCCACCCACGCGTCGGCGCTGAGCGCGGCGGCCAGCAGGCCTTCCAGTTCCTGGATCTCCCGTTCGAGGAGGGCGTTGGCGGCGTCGACCTCGGCGCTGCGACGTTCGAGGTGGCGGCGCTGGCGATACTTCGCCTCCGCCGCCGCGGCCCGTTCTCGCTCCTTGCGCTCGCGCTCAGCCTGCCGAAATGCAGCCGCTTCCGTTGGCGTCCTGGCGTATTGGCCCTGGGCCACGGTCTCCGTGGTGAACTGCCCTGGTATCCGCGGAGACTCCTGACCTTGGAAACGAGGATGGAGCATGGAAGCATCAAGGGTGTCCCCCGCGCAGCGTCGGTACTCGCCTGAGTTCAAACAGAGGGCGGTCCGGATGGTCCGCCAGCTCCGAGCCGAAACCGGCGACAGCCACGGAACCATCAGCAGGGTGGCCGAGCAACTCGGCTGCGGCCCCGAGTCACTGCGGTCCTGGGTCCGCCAGGACGCGGTCGACCAGGGCGAGCAGCCGGGCGTCACGACCGAGGAGAGCGAGCGCATCAAGGTGCTGGAGCAGGAGAACAGGGAGTTGCGCCGGGCCAACGCCATTCTGCGCTCGGCCTCGGCTTTCTTCGCGGCGGAGCTCGACCGCCCACAGAAGTGATCGTCCGCTACATCGACGAGAACCGGCAGCGGTTCGGGGTCGCGCCGATCTGCACCACGCTGCAGGTCGCCCCGTCGACGTACTACTCGGCCAAGTCCCGGGCGCCGTCGGCCCGCTCCATCCGAGACACCGTGCTCAAGGTCGTCCTGCTGGCCCTGTGGAAGGCCAACTACGAGGTCTACGGGGCCCGCAAGCTGTGGAAGGCGGCGTGCCGGGCCGGGGAGACCGTCGGCCGCGACCAGGTGGGGCGCATCATGCGTGAGCTGGGCATTCGCGGCGTCCGCCGGGGTGGAAAGGTCTTCACCACCCGTCCCGACGCCGCCTCCGCCCGGCCACCGGACCTCGTCGATCGCCAGTTCCGCTCCACCCGACCCAACGCCTTGTGGGTCACGGATCTGACCTACGTGGCCACCTGGGCGGGCACGGTCTACGTCTGCTTCATCGTCGACGCCTTCTCCCGGGCGATCGTGGGCTGGCGGGTGGCGACGAACATGCGCACCGACATGGTCCTCGACTCGCTGGAGATGGCCCGGTGGTCGCGAGGGGCACGCCTGGAGGGCCTGGTGTGTCATTCCGACGCCGGCAGTCAATTCACGTCCGTTCGTTACGGCGAGCGGCTGGCCGAGATCGGGGCGGTGCCGTCGATCGGCTCTGTCGGCGACTCCTACGACTGCGATGATCCTGTGGTGCTGCTCCGGTCGGCCTGACCCTTGCTATGACCGGCCTCGTGCCCAGGCGTTGACATGTCGTCCGACCGGAGCTGCACGACCCATCCGAAGGGCTGCCCGCCAGCCGAGCGGGCAGTGACCTCATAGGAGCCTGATCGCAACAGGTCCCCTCGCAGTCCTGTCCTCCCGCCCGACCGGCGAGCGGCTGTTGACCTATGAGGAGATCAACAACATGCCCAGCATCGCGCTCGGCCGAGGCGACGTCGTCATCGGCGTCGACACCCACAAGGACGAACACGTCGCCGTCGCCATCGACGGCC
Organism: uncultured Acidimicrobiia bacterium; assembly: GCA_963829165.1. Taxonomy (GTDB): domain Bacteria; phylum Actinomycetota; class Acidimicrobiia; order Acidimicrobiales; family AC-14; genus JAXDMK01. Next base: position 27,780 of record CAWHIC010000006.1, read on the forward strand.
TCGGCGGACACCTCGGTGCGATGGCGCTCACCGCCAACCCCGCCGGGTACCAGGAAATGCTCGTCTGGGCCGACGGGCTGGGCGTGGTCGCCGTGTTCGGGGTGGAGGGCACCGGCTCCTACGGTAGCGGCCTGGCCCGCTTCCTTCGCCGCCACGGGCGCAAGGTCGTCGAGGTGAGCCGTCCGCCCCGCAAGGGCGAGCGCCGGATGAACGGCAAGAGCGACACGATCGACGCCGAACACGCCGCCCGGGAGGTGCTGGCCGGCAGGGCCAAGGCGACGCCGAAGCTGGCCGACGGGATCGTCGAGGCGATCCGGCTGGTCAAGATCGCCCGTGACAGCGCCGTGAAGGTGCACAGCCAGGCGATGATCACGCTGAAGGCGACCTTGGTGACCGCCTCCGACGAGCTGCGGGCCGACATCGAGCCGCTGACGGACTATCGCCTCATCATGGCCTGCGCCGCCCTCGACGGCAGCGGCGACATCGCCGACCCGACGGTGGCCATGCGCCACGCGCTCGCCTCCCTCGCCCGCCGGTGGCTCGAGGTGCACGAGGAGATCAAGGTTCACAGCCGACACCTCAAGAAGCTCACCAAGACGGCAGCACCGGAGCTGGTGGCCGCCTTCGGGATCGGGCCCGACATCGCCGCTGAGATGCTGGTGACGGCCGGCGACAACAGCGACCGCATCCGCTCCGACGCCGCCCTGGCCAAGCTGTGCGGGGCTTGCCCGATCCCGGCATCGTCGGGCAAGACCAGCGGACGTCACCGCCTCAACCGAGGCGGCAACCGCCAGGCCAACGCGGCCCTGCATCGGGCGATCGTCGTTCGCATGCGCTGGCACCCACCGACCATCGCCTACGTCGAGCGACGCACCGCCGAGGGGCTCTCGAAGCGCGAGATCATCCGCTGCCTGAAGCGTTATCTCGCCCGGGAGATCTTCAGCCTCCTCCCGCCGCCGAGCTCGACCGCGGTGCTCGCGCCTGCCGCGTAGATCCACTTGACATCTATAGGAGCTTCAACGCCCTGGCCGAGACTGTCAACGGCCTCTACAAGACCGAGCTCATCCGGCGACGGGGGCCGTGGCGAAACGTCGACGAGGTCGAGCTGGCAACCCTGGAGTGGGTCCACTGGTTCAACACCTCCCGCCTCCACGGCACCCTCGGCGACGTCCCACCGGCCGAGTTCGAGGCCACCTACTACCGTCAGCTCGAGGCCAGCGAGCCGCTTGGAATCCAATAACCCGAGTCTCCATCAGAACCAGGGCGGTTCAGCCCGCGTCTTCGTCCCATGTGCGCCCGACCCCACTGATCTGCCAACCCCGAACCCTGCGAAGGTCAGCATAGGGGCGGGTGACGTCACCGGTGGTGGTGATGCCACCCTCACCTAGGGGTCGAGAACTAACCGCGGACCGCGGCCTCGACCGCCGAGCGGCTGTCACTGGACACCCTGAGGTATCGCCGGCCCGACTCAGAACTCTCCGGACGACTGTCTGCCGAGCGGGACTGAGATGGCGACGACCCCGACGGGTCTTTCGGGGCATCATGAGAACGATCCGGATCATCCCGTCGGAGGCCCGGGTCGGGCTGACCGCGAGCCTCTGGTGCCAGGATGGGGAATGGCCAAGTACGACCCCCTCGCAAGTCACCTCGAGCGCGTGCCGATGGACCAGCTGACCCTGGTAATGACGTTCGCCGAGGTGGCAGCCATGGTCGGCGGGCTGCCGCCGAGCGCATACAGGATTCGGCAGTGGTGGGCCAACGACTCCAAGGTCGAGAGTCGAGCCTGGCGATCCGCCGGATGGCATGTCGATGCGAAGGGCGTTGACCTGAATGCCCAGACGGTTCGATTCGCTCGGGGCAAAGTTGGAGGTTCTCGCGCTCGACGACTCGGGCTCGAGTAGCCCGTTCCCGATTGTCTCGGCGCCTGCGCAGCGCCCATAACTTAAAGCGGGTCCGAGGGCACCTCTTGAACCAGGCTGACCCCTACCACTCCGCATCAGCGTGTTCTGCGCGAAGGGACGAAGACCCTGATCAGCTCCGTCGGCGTCCTTGCTGGTCGGCATCACTGTAGGCAGCAGTCTGTCGCCAAAGCAGCGAACAGGTACATGAGCACGGAGGTGGTCGACGGCCAGGTTGTCGGTCAGCTCGTTTCGAATGACCCGGGCCAGCAGGTCCTTATCCCACCGACTTCCCCTGTTCGGCGTGATCAGCGCCTCGTACTGTTCTGCCCGTGGCCTGCCAGGACTGCGGAGACCCCGACGCCAGCGTCGTGCTCGGCGGCGTGGAGGTCTGCGACCGCTGCTATGACCGGCGCGTGGCCGAGATCATGGGCCTTCCTCGGTTGGGGGACCCTCCCCCACCGCTGGTCTTGGCGGGGCCCGACGGTAGGAGCCATCGCCTCGGCTTTCGGCTGTGGCGGGCGGGAACCGGGATCGAGGTACAGCTCAAGGAGCTCGACGTTCCGATTGGCGAGGGCTACCAGTTCGCGGTGCTCGGCGACCACGACGCCGACGTCGCCGTCCTCGTCGAGCAGATGCGAGGCGTGGCCGAGGCCGGGATCGGGCGGTGCTACCTCGAAGGGTCCGCCTACCGGGGGGGATGGGTGCTGCGCGACGACGAGGTCGCGGGGCGCCTGCTGTGGAATGACGAGGGTGAGTCAGGAAAGCCATACGACGTCGTCGTCGATGGGCGAACGCTCAGTTGGGAAGAGCTCGGCAACGCGCTGGAGCCGTTCGAGGGGTGGTGCTTCCGCCTCGTGATCGAGGACCGGGTGCAAGAAGTGTCAACCGTCACGCAGGAAGCCCGCACCGACGCCAAGGTCATCGAACTCCGCTCCCCCAGGGCCCGTCCCCGCGCGGGCGAGTGATGTCCGTTCGATTCGAGAGCTCGCCCGTCTCTCCGAGACCGGCATCTGAGTAAGCGCGACAGCGATCCGCCGCTTGGGCGACTCCGCCGACGAGTCGTTTGACAAATCATGAGAACGATGCAGCCTTCAGGGTGGTCACTCGACGAAATCGAGCTTGATCTCGACGCCCTGGGTGGAGAGCGTTGTCGTAACCCGCACCCGCTCGCCTACGGCGAGGGATCCGCTTGCGTTCATCTCGGCCCCGTGGGGGTGAAGGGGCTCGGATTTCAGCAGGGCGAAGGGTGATCCTACCCTGCTGGCGAAACTCGGGGTCGTCCCATGTGACTGGCGGGCGACAGCGACAGACAGCACCAAGGCCGTCCGCGTACGAGGTTGTACGGATATCTCTGTGGCTCTTCTCCCTGCCTCATGCGGCCTGTAGAAAGCCACGAAGCGGGCGGTTCGTATGACACCGCGGCTGCCGTCTCGGCGGGGTGACGCTTCTCGCTCAACCCCGTCCCCGACGGAGGGCATGGGACTACAAGGGTGTGTGGCTCACAGTATGAGAGGGGACGCGATGGTTGTTCGCTGGATTGGTCGGCGCGGCAGGAAGACGGCGGTGGCACCCCCGGATAGAGGGAACACCAATATGAAGTCCCGGATCATCACCCGCACCAGCGCCAAGCTGCTCACGGCCACGGTACTGATGGGCTCAGTTGCCGTTATGACCACATCGCCGGCGCTCGCCTGCAATACGCGTGACGGCGCCCAGAGCTACATGAACAGCACGCAGAACGTCAATCAGGTCCCCGGAGCACCCAGCTCCTTCTTCATCAAGAGCGGCGGTGCTGTCTGGATGAACGGGTGGAGCCAGGGTCCCAAGGCCTTCAACCAGTACAAGTGGTTCCAAATCACAGTTCGAGGCAACCCGGGCTATGGCCTGACAGGCTGGGTTCCCGCTCCGTCCGTCTCCAACCAGTGGAACTGCTCCCCCTACATCGCGTGGTAGTCCAAGTTCGAACTGCTGAGTTCGTGAACCGCGTTTGGTCCCCTAGGACGACACTTCGGAGTGGAGGATTACCATGAAGCGAGGATTGCGAGTCGTGCTCGGCGGGGCATTGCTGCTTGGTGGCTTGGCTGTAGGCGTGCCGCAGGCATCCGCGGCGATAGTCCCCAACCAACTGGTCTGCTCGACGTCGACGAATCGTTGCTATCAGTCGAACGGCGCGTTCAACCCGAGTGTGCCCTGCAAGCACATCTACAACGTCAGTTGGGCGATCACGTCGGAGTGGCCGACATACTCGCAATGGCGTGCGATTTGCACGAAGGGCTGGTTGTAGTATCAAGCGCACGTTGCTTCCTGAAAACCGGACCAGACCAGCGGGTGCGAAGTCCCGCTGGCGTAATCGCCGGAGAGCCCGGTAGCAGGCCCCGGTTCGTCGCCGAGAGGCGGCGGTCTGAGCGGGGGCGTCAAGAGCTGTCGGTGACGGCGGATCTGCCTGGGGTGGAGAACTGTCAAGGGCCAACAGGACCTGAACGGTGGCGGCCATGAGAACCACGCGGTGATGGCCACGAGTTCTGCGCGGCCACGGCCACCAGATCTGAATGGGTCATGAGGCCAGGGGCGACACCCCCTTGCCCGACAGGGCCTGGGCCAGGCGCACACTGTCGCCCTGGGTGGCGCAGAGATGGGCGTGGTGCAGGAGGCGATCGACGGTGGCGCCGGCCAGGGTCTTGGGCATGATCTCGTCGAAGCCACCTGGAAGTGGCACACGTTCTCGCAGCCCGATAGGTGCTGCTAGCAGGGCCTTTGCCCTGTTGGTGACGATCCCTGCTTCTCAAGGTGGTACGCGCGATCGTTAGGTGCCACCCTTGATCGTGTGGCAGGAAGAAGGTGTGCGTCGTGAAGTCGCCGGGCCTTCGGGTGATCTCGGGTGCTGCTGCCGTCGAGGCGAGCCCTTTGAGCGCCGACGCGTTCCAGGCCGGGTGCGTCGAAGCGTTCGTGGCGTCGTGGTCGGCCCGGGGTTTCAGCCCGGTCACGATCGAGAACGCCACCGGCGTCCTGGACCGGTTCTTGGACGTGTTGGGCATCCCGGCGTGGGAGGCCGGCCCCGAGGACGTGGATCGGGTGGTGGCCGATCTCGTCGCACGCGGCATGGCGCCATCGACTCGCCGGGGCTATGTCCAGGCGTTCAAGGACTTCCACCGCTTCCTGGTCGCCCGCAAGGCGCCCGAGATCGAGGCGACCTTCGGTGTGGTGCTCGACGACCCGGTCGACGAGTTCAACGCGGCACGCCACGTCGGCAACGACGGATCGCCGTCGACACGGCCGCCACCGACGCCGGAGCGCATGGAAGACTTCTTCGCCTTCCTGCGCGAGCGGGTCGCCACCGCCCGCAAGTTCGGCTCTGCCGGCCGTGACTACGCGCTGTTCCGCACCCTCTATCACTGCGGATTGCGCTCCGACGAAGCCGCATCGCTGGAGCGGTCGGACCTGCACTTCGATCGTGGGCCGTTCGGCAAGATCCACGTCCGGTTCGGCAAGGGCGCTCGGGGCTCCGGGCCGCGGCCTCGGTGGGTCCCGATGCTCGACCAGGTCGACCTGATCCTGCGCTGGTTCATCGAGGACGTCCGGCCCCGGATGGCGGACTCACCGGCGCTGTTCTGCGACGAGGGCGGCGGCGTGCTGCACCGGGGCACGATTCGCAACCGCCTCCGACATCTCCTGGAGGTCGAGGGGACGCCGGTCGACCAACGGTTCTCCCCTCACGGGCTGCGCCACGCCTGTGCCACCCACAACTACGAGCGCGGCGTAGACCTGGTTGCCATCCAGCAGATGCTCGGCCATTGGCATGTCGGCACCACGATGCGATACGTCACTCCGTCGGCGACCTTCATCGAGGACGCCTATCGGCGGGCCGTGTCGAGAACGCTCGCCGACTTGGAGGTGGAGGAATGAACATCCAGTGGAAGCTGCGCATGGCCGCCGCCCAGCGCGAGGTCTGGACGGGAGCGGAGCTCCGTCGTCTCCTCGCCGAGCGGGCCGGGCTTCAGCTGTCCGCAGCCTCGGTGTCGGCGCTGCTGACCAAGCAGCCGGCCCAGGTGAAGCTCGCCACCCTGGCCGCGTTGTGCACGGCGCTCGACTGCAGCCCGAACGACCTGTTCGATGTCGACACCGCTCCGGTCGCCCCGGCCACGAAGCCGAAGCCGAGGAGGGACGCCCCCAAGGCCGTCCGGGGCCGGTCGATGCCACCGCTGTGAGGCTCGGCGACTGCGATCGGTGCGGCGGCGGGATCGGCCGCTCCGGGACATCCCTCTGCCATCGCTGTCGCGCCGCGGACCGGGAGGCCTCCCGGCGTGGTGACTGCCCGGGTTGTGGCAGGTTCCTGCGCCTCTCGCCCGAGACCGGCCGCTGCACCACCTGTTCGCGTACCTGCATCGACTGCGGTCTCGTCGTGCGGTTCAAGGACGCCGTCCGCTGCCGGGCGTGCCGGCGCCGAAAGGAGGCAGCAGAGGCCAAGCGTCCCTGCCCGCGCTGCGGGCGGCCGGGTTTCATTCGAGCCGGCACCGGTTGGTGCGGCCCGTGCTCGAAGCCGGGCCCGAGTCCCTCTGCGCCTCGGCCGTGCTCGGCGTGCGGCAGGCTGGCTCCCAAGCGAGAGGGGCTGCTGTGCGGCCGTTGCTGGCAGAAGCATCCCGGTCGAGCCCGGAACCAGGTCGACAACCTGGCCGCGAGGATCGGTGATCCTCCCTGGTGGCTCGGCGACTTCGCCGACTTCGCCGCCGATCGCCATTGCATGGGACGGGCGTGCGTGATGATCACCGCTCTGGGGCGCCTGCTCGACGACGACCAACCAAGCCACCCGCAGGCACTCCTGGAGCGGTCCCGCCGTCCGGGCCGGTCAGCAGGGGTGCTCGCCCGGACCCTCGAGGACTTCTTCGTCCACCACGACCTCGCCTTCGGCCTCGATCAGGAGGCCCGACGCGCCGCCGGGCGGCGGCGACGGCGGGTCGAAGCGACGCCGGAGACACTGCGCCCGGCGGTGGCCCTGTTCTGCGAGCACCTCGTCCGTTCCCGGGAGCGGGCCCGGCGCGCGGGCACCCACGTGCGGTCGGACTCGACGATCGAAGGCGCTCTCGCCCAGGTCAGGGACCTGGCCCGCTTCCTCGTCGCCGAGAGGACCAAGACCGACTGGGCGCTCGTGCAGACCTCCGACATCGAGGAGTTCCTCAACGCCCAGCCGGGCAACCGCCGGCGGCGGCTGAGCGCAGCCCGCCAGTTCTTCGGCTGGGCCCGCCGGGCAAAGCTCGTCCTCGTCAACCCCACTGCCGGGGTCAGACTCACGCCGACTCCGGGGTTCACCGGCAGGACGCTCACCATCGCCGAGCAGCGCCGCTTGTTCCGCCGCTGGAGCACCGAGCCCGACGTGCACCCCCACGAGGCGCTCGTCGGCCTGCTTGCGATGCTGCACGCCCTCAGCTGTTCGGAGCTGCGCGTGCTCCGCGTTGATGACGTCGACTTGAGCACCCGCACGCTGCGCGTCAAGGGTAGAAGGCACGTCGTGCCCATGGATCCTGCGAGCATGGCCGCTGTCGAGGCGTGCCTCGTGCACCGCCGGGACCTTGGAACTCGCAACCCCCACCTCATCGTCACCAAGGTCACCAAACCGCGATCGACGCCGGCGTCGGCCGCCTATCTGACCCATGTTCTCGACCCTGCCGGGGTGAGGGGCAAGACGTTGCGGTCGACGCGACTCGTCGATCTCCTGATCAGCCTCGACCCGAAGCTCGTCGCCGAGGCCCTCGGGATGAACGCCGACGGGCTGCTGGCCTACGTCGCCGACGGGGTCGACCCCGGCCGGCTCGCCGGGGAGCGTCACGGCGCAACGGACCGCCTGGGGCTCGGGTGAAGGCGGTTCGTCGCCTCTGGCTCTGGCTGTCGACGCCGACACCCGGAGGAGCGCGGCACGAGACCTGGCCCTGCCCCCGCTGCGGTCGAGAGGTCGAGATCCCGTCCGTCGGGTGGTCCGCGAAACGGCGAGGGATGTGGCTGCCCCCGACCGAGGCAGAGCTCGTCACACGCTGCGGGCGCCACACCGGAACGGCCGGTCCGCCGAACGTGTGAGCCTTCGGTGCCACCTTGCACACGTTCGGCCGAACCTGTGCGCTTTGGACGGATGCAGGTTGGAGCTGACGGCGACGCTTCGCTTCTCGTAGGCGGCGTCGACGAGGCGGTAGAGGCCCTCGGCCGCGTCGTGGGCGACCGGCAAGAGCCCGATGTCATCGACCACGATCAGATCCGCCCGCAGGATGCGGGCGATGGCCCGTGACGGAGTCGTCGGCCCGGTGGCGGCGGACCAGCACCCCGAGCGACTCCAGGCTGAACCACGCCACCCGGCGCCCGGCTTCGACGGCGGCGTGGCCGAGGGCCTCGAGGAACATCGTCTTGCCCGTCCCCGACGGGCCGCACACCACGAGGTTCTCGTGGCGGTGGATCCACTCCAGGCTGCGCAGGGCCGACTGAGTGGGAGCCGGGATCGAGCTGAGCGACGGTTCCCAGGCGTCGAAGGTCTTGCCCGCGGGGAAGCCGGCCGCGGCCAGGCGGGTGGCGGCCGAGGAGCGGTCCCGGCCGGCCACCTCCTCCACCAGCAACACCCGCAGCACCTCGGCCGGCTCCCAGCGCTGGGCCCGGGCCGTGGCCAGCACCTCCGGTGCCATCTTGCGGATGTAGGGCAGGCGCATCCGTCGCAGCAGGGCCTCCAGCTCGGGCTCCAGCGGCGGCGGCTCGGGCGCCCTCACCGGTGCCCGCCCTCGGCCCGGCGCCGGAGCTCGGACCCGTAGCGGCCCAGGGTGTCGACGACGGCCAGCACCGATCCCCGGTGGTTGTCCTCGACAAAGTCGACCAACTCGGCCACCACCTCGTCGCCGGCGTGGCGCAGCCAGTCCTCGAGCTGGCCCAGCAGCCAGTGCAGCTCCTCGACCTCGTCGGGGGCGAGGGTCACGGGGTGGGACGCGTCGAGGTTCATCGCCCGAACCCCTCCCAGGCGCCGGTGCCGGACTGGAGTGTGTGGTCCTCGCTGGCCTGGCGCGCCTCGCCTGAGCTGGCCCGGTGGGCGATGATCGAGGCCACGTCGCCCTCGGCGAAGCGGCGTAGACGGCGGCGTGGCCGAGGGCCCAGTTGACGGCCTCGGCCCCCGACAGTCGGGCCAGGGCCACGGCGTCGGCCATCTTGGCCCGCACCCGGCTCGCGCCCGCGGCCGCCGCTTCCTTGAGCCACAACGCCGCCCCCTCGCCGATGGCCAGGAAATCGGCCTCGGCCGGGTTGGCCGGCACCGGGGTCCGATTGAGCGGGCCCTCCGGCGCCGGCGGGAAGTGGGCGGGGTCGACGCGGGGGTTGCCGGGCGTGGTCCGCTGGTGGCGGGCCCCCTCGGCCGGCCCATCGGCGCCGATGTGGGTGATCACCACCTCCTCGCCGTGGTAGCGGACCCACACCGTCTCGCCGCCGAGGCGATGGGGCGCCGAGTACAGGCACCAGTCGATCGCCACCATGGGCTGAGGGCAGCCCACCGTGCGGGTCTCGCCGAAGGCGGCGGTGAAGGGGTGGGTGGGCAGGCGGTGCAGGCGGTGGCGCTCCGCGACGAGCATCTCCGCCGGCGGACGACGGGTGACCCGATGGGCCCGGGCGTTGACCTCGTCGCAGAAGGCCGCACAGGCTGACTCCAGCGCCGCCCAGTCGCGATAGTCGCCGAGGAGGTTGGCGTCGGGTGATCTTCACCTTGCGGGTCGCGTGCACCCGGTCGTCTGTGCCGCAGGCCCGTTGGCGATGGCCACCAACGCCACCACCAGAGACTCGGGCAGCTCTTCGACAGCCTCCAGCGCACGGACGCACGCAGGCGCATGCGGATCGTCATAGTGTCCATGGCAGCCACCAAGCGCTCCTTGTCGATCACCTTCAGCATTGACTACGTTCAGGAGGCCCGGTTGGCCAGATGTTGGATGCCGGAACGTGGACCGGCGCCCTCTCATGAGAGGCCGTCACCGGCTTTCGCGAAGAGGGCATTTTCCTTACCGTCGTAAGACTCACCCGAGTGTCAGCATCCAGGTCGGTGACGCCATGGATGGGCTGCCGGGCAATTTCAAACCCAGGCGGTCCCCTGTCTGTCAGGCTGACGTGAGACACCTGCAGTAGTTCCCGACCCCTGCAGGGCGAGAACGGACACCACCGACTGCCATGACTCTGACGACTTCGACCATCGACCGCGCCCATGATGAGGCGATGGTCGGCGACCCGAGCCCTCCGCAACGACCGCGACGGCGAACCTTCACCGCCGACTACAAGTTGGCCATCCTCGACGAGTACGACGCATGCGCAGGTGACGGCGACAAGGGTGCCGTGCTGCGCCGGGAGGGCCTGTACTCCTCCCACATCGTGGAGTGGCGACGGGCCCGTGATGCGGCCGCCCTCGCCGGCCTGGCCCCCAAGTCGCGTCCCCCGAAGACGACGGCCGAGGCGGCCGAGCTGGCGAGGACCCGGCGTCGAGCGGAGCGGGCGGAGGCCGACCTGGCCACGGCCCGCCTCGTCATCGAGGTGCAGGGAAAAGTATCCGCGCTCTTGGAGCAGCTGCTGACCGAGAGTGCCCAGGACCAGCGGCGGCAGCCGTGATCGACACCGCCTTCGTCGAGCTCAAGGCCCTGGTTGGCACCGCCGGAGCTTGTCGGGCCGTGGGCCGGGCCCGGGCATCGCACTACCGCAGGGGCCGCCCGCCCCGCTGCGGGCCGCCATCACCGAGACCCACGCCGCCCAACGCCCTGTCGGCGGCCGAGCGCCAGGCGGTGCTCGACCGGTTGCACTCGCCGCGCTTCGCCGATGTCGCTCCCGCCGAAGTGTGGGCGACGATGCTCGATGAGGGCTCCTACCTGGGCTCGGAGTCCACCATGTACCGCCTGCTCAGGGGCACCGGCGAGGTCCGCGAGCGCCGCCGCCAGGCTACGCACCCGCCCCGCACCATCCCCGAGCTGGTGGCCGAGGCTCCCAACAAGGTGTGGTCCTACGACGCCACCGCCCTCAAGGGTCCGACCAGAGGAATCCACTACGACCTGTTGGTGATGATCGACATCTTCAGCCGCTACGTGCCCGGCTGGCTTGTCGTCGACACCCACGACGGCGAGATCGTCAAGGCCTGGATCGATGCGGTCGTGGCCGCCCAGGGCGGCATCGCAGCGGGCACCCTGACCATCCACGCCGACCGGGGCAGCCCTATGACCTCCAAGCCCGTCGCCGTCCTGCTGGCCGATCTGCGCATCGGCCGCACCCTTTCCCGCCCCCACGTCTCCAACGACAACCCGTTCTCGGAAGCCGGTTTCAAGACCCTCAAGTACTGCCCCGAGTTCCCCGAGAGATTCGGCTCCCTGGCCGATGCCCGCGGCTTCTGCGCCACCTACTTCGAGCACTACAACCATCACCACCGTCACTCCGGGATCGGTCTGCACACCCCGGCGTCGGTCCACGTCGGCACTGCCGAAGCCGTCCGCGCAGCGCGGGCCACGGTCCTCGACGCCGCCTATGCCGCCCATCCCGAGCGATTCGTGAACAAGGCGCCCATCCCGCCGGCGCTGCCCAGCGTGGCCTGGATCAACAGGCCCAAGCCGTCCGAGGAGGAGGCACAGAACAAATCCTGAGGACTTGTCTCAAAGGGCTTGACAGGTTCCGGTCCGCGTCATTGGTCTGGATCACCCGCCCCGGGGGCCGACGCCGCACGGTGGGTCGTATGGTCGATCCTCAAGGTAGAGCGACCACTCTCCCGGCGTGATCGCGTCGCCCGCGGAAGCGCAAATGTCGGCCGAGATTCGGACCGGATCAGTGGCCCAGAGGCGGACACCTTTATCGTCGCCGGCCGCCAAAATGGTCCCGTCGGGCGTGTAGGCGAGGACGAAGACCTGGGCGGTACCCGACGCCGTGAGTGAGGCTACCTGCCTGGCTCGCTTCGGGTCCCGGACGTCCCACTGCCACACGGTGCCGTCCGGCACGGCGGCGGCGAGGATGTCGCCCCTCGGGCCCTTGAACGCCAGCGAATACACGTAGTTGCCGGGGCCGGTGAGCGGCGCGCCCAACATCTGAGGATCGCGGGGATCGGTGATGTCCCACAACCGCACGGCCTTATCGGCGCTCCCGGTGGCAAGAACCTTTCCATCAGGGCTGAACGCGACCGAGTAAGCGTAGTTTTCGAAGCCGGTCATGGTGGCCAGATGGGACGGTTGGCGGGGGTCAGCGACATCCCAGAGCCACACGGTCCTATCCGCACTGGCTGCGGCAAGGTACCTGCCGTCGGCGCTGAAGGCGACGCCCAGCACCAGGCTGTCCGGCCCGCGCAGCGTGCTTGTCGGCGTGGCCTTGCCAGATCTGTCGAGGGACCACAACCACACCGTCCCGTCGTCGCTGGCGGCGGCGACGATGCGGCTGTCGGGACTGAACGCAACCTGCTCGATCAGATCGGCGGGGCCGTCGAGGGGAGACCCCAGCAGGAGCGGGGCCGAGATGTCTTGCAAGTCCCAGAGCAGGACTTTGAACAGCGTGGTCCCAGCCGCTAGAAATCGCCCGTCGGGTGAGATACCTCCCGTACCACTGACGGTTCCGACCCCGGCGGGCAGGTCGATCCGTGCCGTCCGGACAGGGCGAAGCCGGGTCGACGTGTCCCAGATCTCCACCGTCCCAGCCTTGTTGGCGAAGAGGGCGAGCTTGCGGCCGTCGTCCCCGTAGGACATGTTGAACACGGTGCCGCTTAAGCCGCTGATGACGGGCCCGGGCCAGGTCCACAGGCGCGCCGCACCGTCCGTGGCGACGCTGACGACTGTCCCCCCGGTCGGGAGGAACCTCACGCCGGTCACTGGGGAGGGGCTAGTCAAGGTCGGATCCCTTTGCACCCAACCGTCGACACTCCAGAACCGGATGGTGTTGTCCGAGCTCCCCGCGGCGAGGGTGCGGCCGTCAGGACTGAACGCAAGGGCGTTGACCCAGCTGCCGAACCCGGTTAGGGGAGGGCCAGCCTCGGCCGGCGACTGACCCGGGCCGACCTGCCAGACCCTGACGTTGCGGTCCTTGCTCCCAACCGCAAGCAAAGCTCCATCGGGACTGAAGGCGACGGCGTTGACCGTCGTGTCCCCGAGACGCAGCTCTGTGGTCGGGGTCTCGGGACGGTCGCTGGTCCAAAGGCGGACTATTCCGTCGGTGCCCCCGGCGGCGACCATCCGCCCGTCGGGGCTGAACATGGCCGACTGCGTCGTGCCGGCCATGCCCGTGAGCGGCGAGAGGGCGATCGGATGGGCCGGATCGGCCATGTCCCATCGCAGGACTCCCGGGCTGCCCCCGGTCGCGACGAGGACCCGTCCGTCGGGGCTGAAATTCACGGACTGCACCGGTTTGGCGAACGCCTCGAGCGGCGATCCGAGCGGCATCGGACGATCCCGATCGGACACGTCGGCGACAACCACGGCGCCGTCGCTCGCCCCTACGGCCAGCGTCCTTCCGTCGGGACTGAACGCAACCCCGAACAGGTCTAGGCCCACCGTCCGCGGTCGCAGGATCCCCATTCGGGTCGGGGCCGTCCCTTGGTCTAGAGCGAAGAGCTGCACAGTGCCCTCGGTCGCTCGGGTCACGGCGAGGGTGCGCCCATCGGCGGAGATCGCCATTGCCGTCGCTCCAGGCACGCCGAGCAACCGGGTGGCGGAAGGCGCCGCTGTCGCGTCGAACAGGGCCGAACGGGCGTCGGCCGTGGGCGACGTGCGGTATGCGAGCAACGCCAGCTGGCCCGCCAACGACGGGTCGCTGTCGCGTAGGCGGCTCGCCTGGATTGCCAACTGCCGCGACAGGGCAGTGTTGCGCGACGTCTCGGCCGCCTCTCGCGAGCGCACCGCCACCACACTGAGCGCACCAGCGACAAGGGCCAGGGACGCCACCACGACGAGCAGAGCCTGGAGCCGGCGGAGCCGGCGGCGGGCCGACGCCTGTTGGCGCTGGGCTTCGGTCTCGCTGGCGTCGAGGAACGACTGCTCCAGCTGGTTGAGGTTGTCCCGGTTGTCACCGCTCGCGGCCCACGCTCGCGCGAGCTCAAGGCGCCCGCCCCGGAGCAGTCCGCCAGCGTCGCCAGGGTCGGCGTCCCAGGCGCGCGCCGACTCGCCGAGTTGGCGGTGGATGCGCAGTCCGGCCCGGTCGGCCGCGACCCACTCCTGAAGGCGGGGCCACGCTGCCAGCAGGGCCTCGTGGCTAACCTCAACCGTCGTCGCCTGCACGGTCAGAAGTCGGAAAGCCACGAAGCGGTCGACGAGCTGCTCGACCGGGCAGTCCGCCCGCCGGCCGTCATCACAGGTACAACCAGGGAGCTCGCTCCTTTGCATCCTGCGTCGGGTTGGTACCTCGTCGTCGATGTTGACCATGCGTAGGAATATCCGGCGAGCGAGCGCCTGTTCGTTCACGGTCGACGAGCCGAAGAGGCGCTCCGCTGTCTGTTGCACGGCGCCGGCGATGCCGCCCGTGGAGCGGTAGTCGGTGACAGTCAGGCGGCCGCGGCGGGCCCGCTGCCAAGTCTCCATGAGGGCGTGGGACAGCAGCGGGAGCGAGCCGGGGTTTTGGGCCGCCCGGTACGGGCCCTGGGGCGCCACCTCGTTGACGAGCACCTCCACCAGCTCGTCGTCAACGTCGATGCCGGCCAGCCGCGCCGGCTCGACGATGGCCCGACGCAGCTCATCAGCCGTCATTGGCCCGATCACCACCTGATGCTCCTGGAGCACGGGGACTAACGACGGTTCCCGGGCCGCCCGAGCATAGAAATCGGCCCGCAACCCGAGGAGGAAGATTGTCGGCCCGGCGGCAGGAGCGGTGTCGGGTCCCGTCGTCGTGCCTGCCATGAGGTCGAGAAAGGCCCGACGCTCCGGTTCGTCGCAGGTCGTGAACAGCTCCTCGAACTGATCAATGACGACCAGGAGCGGCCCGCCTGCGTCGGCCGCCGGCACCTCCGTTGCAAGCGACGCCTCAAGGCGGCTGGCCGGCTGGAGCCCTGGGCGGAGGTAGATCGACCGCCACCGCCGCCCGGTCGGGGACTCGGGCGCTTCCATCGCGGGCATTACCCCAGCCCGGAGCAGCGACGACTTCCCAGAGCCGGAGGGCCCGACCACGACGATGATCGGTGTACGCCCGGGCTCGTCGGCCAGGGCGCGAACTCGTTCTACGACTGCCTCGGTTAGCCGTTCACGCCCGAAGAACCACGGCTCGTCCTCGGTACGAAACGTCTCGAGGCCTCGATACGGAACCGGCGCTCCCGCCGGACGCGGACCGGGCTTGCCACGGACCCGCAAGAGCGCGTCGACCCAGCGCTCGACGAGCTCCTCGTCGTCGATCCCGAGCTGCCCGAGCAGCTCTCTGAACACCGCCGTGTGGCTCACTCCCGGGAGGTGCTGACCGCTGAAGTACCCGCCGATCGTGGCTGCCGGCTGGTCGAGATCGCGTGCAAGCGCCCGTATGCTTTTCCCGGCCCGAGTCCTCAGCAGAGACAGCTTGCTTGCGAGTTCGGCCCGTCCAGAAATCGCGACAGGGTCAATCGTCCCCTCGCCGAACACCTCCGCCGAACGCGCCACGATTCGGAAGCTAGCGGCAATGCGGCCGGGGCTCTAGTCGATCTGGGGTCTGGGCCTGTCCGGACTTGTACGGCCTTTTCGCCTACGACGGCGCCACGACGCGCGCGGTGCGCCCCGTCGCAGGCGACTCTTACGACTGGCTCGGGGCCGGCGCCTGCATGGCCAACCCGGGGGCGGTCTGCGGCAACCCGCGCGACGCCGCGAGTTGGTGGCTCATCGTCGACATTGACGCCCGCGTGCTGCGGTGGCACCGCGAGGACCTCTAGCGCCGGATCCTGGAGCCCCGCTGTCGCAACGAGCTGAGCGACACGTGTCGCTCGGCACCGACAGGACCGAACGATGGTGCGCTGTGTATGGGACCGACGCTCGAGGGACTCTGGCGCTCCGACCTCGATTCCTTCGCACGGGCTGTATCGCTGTGCCGACGGCGGCCGTCGTGTTCGACGCCTTCTTCGTCACCGGGGTCGGCGGGCTGCCCGGTGGCTGGCTGTGGGCCTCGGCGATCACGACATCGGCCGCCGCCGCAGTCGGCTGGTTTGGGTTCGGAGTCCACGGCGCCCGGGCGGCCGTTCACCGCGGCTCTCGCGGTCGGCTGTCGGCGGCCTCGCCTGTGGCATCTGGCTGTCTCAGGAGTCGATGTTCAGCATTGGGCGCCTGCCGGTCGAGATGGGATCGATCTCGTTGCCGTCGAGCTTCGCCATGGTGGGCGACATGTACGGGGGTTCTGGCGCTTGCTTCGACTAGTGCTCCTAATGCGAGAGGCGCTGGATCGCCGTCGGCAGCCCCGACGACGTGCAGGCGATGCTCAGCGAGATCTTGAGCGAGGAGGGATTCATCCTGGCGTCCTGGGGTCCGAGCGGGCCCAGCCGGAAGTCATCGAGGTCCACGGCCAAGCGGCCGGCTCGGCGTCGTTGCTCGAATCGACCCGCGGCGGACCGAGGGTGACGGCGAGTACATTCCGGTTCCGCCAGGCCAGGTGGGCGTGTCCATGACACTCGAGACCTACCGCGGCTCCTGAGCGATTCGGCACGGCGCGGCCACACTCTCGCGTGGTGGGCGCCCTCAAGATGGCACCACCCAGGCTGCGGGCCGGAACACGGGCGAGTGCCACACCGTCAACGCAACAGTCCCATTCCACAGCGGCTGTGCCGACCTTCAGGAATAGGCACCAATCAAGTTCGCAGAGCCTTGGCTACGCGCAGGGGTGGTCAGACCCCCGCTGATTTCCGATGAGCCACATCACTCTCTGGGGCGCCGAGCGCGTGCGCGTTTCTAGGGCGTAGAAGTCCGCGCCGCGATGGCGCGACGCTCAGCAGTAGACATTCGAGGAGGGGTCAACATGAAACAAAGCGGAGTCCACAGTCGCGTGCTGGCGACACGCCTAGCGGGCGTCGTTGTTACAGTAGTTCTTCTCTGTTTGGGTGGTTTCCAGCCCGCACATGCCGTCAACGACTATCCATACTCGACCACGAACCAGGTCGACCGGTGGGGCTTCTATACGCGAAACTGCACCAGCTATGTGGCCTGGCGAATGGAGCGAAACGGGGTTGCGTTCAGCAACAACATGCGGGGCCCGAATGGCGTGCAGGGGCACTGGGGTAATGCCTACGAATGGGATAACAACGCAACTCGAATTGGGTACGCGGTCGACGGTCGTCCCGCCCTCGGCGCTGTTGCGCAATGGAACGAGTGGGAGGGTGGCGCGGGTGGGTTCGGCCACGTAGCCTACGTCGAACGGATAAATACTGACGGCAGCGTGCTGATCTCCGAGTACAACTGGTCGGTGTCGTACGGCTACACCGAACGAACCGTACGCGCGCCACGATACATCCACATTAAGGATCTGGCGGGATCCGACACGACCGCCCCGTCGGTCTCGTGGAGGTCGCCGGTGGGCAACGGCGGGCGCCACGACGTTTCCTCGGGAACGATCGGCCTCGAAGCGTCGGCGTCCGACAACGTGGGCGTGAGCAGGGTGAAGTTCACGCGCTGGGATCATGTGGGGCAGCGCTGGGTGGACATCGCCTCCGTCTCGGCAAGCCCATGGCGGATCGGCATCGACGTCGCCTCTCTCAACCGGGAGTGGAACCAGATCAACGTCCAGGCGTGGGATGCCGCCGGCAACGCCTCCACGTCGCCGTACATCTGGCTCTACCGCACGACGGCCGACACGACCGCCCCATCGGTCTCGTGGAGGTCGCCGGTGGGCAACGGCGGGCGCCACGACGTTTCCTCGGGAACGATCGGCCTCGAAGCGTCGGCGTCCGACAACGTGGGCGTGAGCAGGGTGAAGTTCACGCGCTGGGATCATGTGGGGCAGCGCTGGGTGGACATCGCCTCCGTCTCGGCAAGCCCATGGCGGACCGGCATCGACGTCGCCTCTCTCAACCGGGAGTGGAACCAGATCAACGTCCAGGCGTGGGATGCCGCCGGCAACGCCTCCACGTCGCCGTACATCTGGCTCTACCGGATCGGCTGAAGCCGGAGTAGCGGGCTTGTGATCTGCGCGACGGACGTCGCCCACGAGGTGGTCGTCCGTCGCGTTTCTGCTCACACACGAGGCCGACGCCCCTGCGCTCCTTTCGGCCCTAGAGTCCGTCGGCGCAGTCAATCAGGAGGAGATCGACACGTGCCGGTCTTGCGCCTCCTGCGCGAAAACCGTGTCGCAGGTCCCTATGGGTCGGGGTGGCCATGGCTCGCTCGGCCACGGCCTCCCCAACCTCGCCGCGTGACCGCTCGCGGACGGCATCATCGTTCGGGTCATCGACGCCTACTCGGTCAATTGTCAATCCCATCGACGCTGCCGCTTGGGAGGAGCGCCCCGCGACGGCGGGGCCGTGGGGTAGAACCCCTTGGCCCGAAGCGGCCTGGTGAAGCGCTGGCCGCCGCCTTGGCCGAGGCGGCGCCCGGACCTCGCCGTTGGAGCGCTCGACCAGCTCCTCGATCTTCTCCAGGAATGGGTCGACCACGTGGGGCTGGCGGTGGGGCATAGGGGGTCGCCGGCCTCGTAGACGGCGACGAAGCGAGCGCTGGTCTTGGGGTCACAGCCCCCAGGATGGGCGGCGGACCGTGGCAGCGGGTCAGGTCTAGGACTCGAAGATCTCCATGATCTCCCTGGCAGACTTCGTCAATTTGATTAGACGACCGTCCGAAGTTCAAGCCGCCGGCTGGGCCGTGGTGGGTGCTGGATGCGATCAAGAAGCGTGTCCGCCCACGGGATTGCTGGCGTCGTCAGCCGGGACTCTGGTGGGCCTGCCGGGAGCTCGAGCTGTCCGTCGTCTGCTTACCGGAAGCGGCCGGGTGATGATGGCACCCGGTCCGGCGCGCGATCTCGACCCTTGAAGCGCGCGCAGCCTAGTTGCAATACTCGATGTCATCGAGCGTTTCCGGCGTCTGCGGCACGTGAGTTTCGGGCGCCGCGACGGTGACGCTGCGCCCGCCGACTGCCGATGTCGGTGGCGGGACGATCTGGTCAGGCGATTCCGCGTGCTTGGTGGGCGGGCCACGAGCACCTACTTCGCCGGTGCGATCATCGATGCCCGGTCCACGTTCCACCTGACCTATCGGCTCGGCATCAGGCTCGCCCAGTTCGTGGCTCGAGGCGGGGCCGCGGCACCAGGCGCCGGTCTCTGGCGGGCGGCGCTGCCGGCGTTCTGCTTGCTCGATGTGGGGCTGTGGCTGGTATTGCGCCGAACGCAAAAATTCGGTCTTGGCTGGCGGCTTGCCATCGACGCCGCCGACATCGCCTTCTGGGGTCTGTCGCCCCTACCCGCGACGGGAAGTATGGGGATCGCCGTCCAGGTCGGAGCCCCCCTTACGGTCGAGGCTGGCTTTCGGATCGGAGCATGGGCCTTCGTCGTCCCGGCGACGGAGGTGCTGGTCGCGGCGGTGGTGCTGGGAGTCGCGGGCCGGTCGCTCGACCTGTTCGCATTCCTGGCCGTGATTATCGGCGTGCTCATGGGCATGGCCCTCTTCGCCTACTGCCAGCACCTATTCCGTCAGTCGGAGATTGAGAGGTCGCTAAGGCTGTCGGCAGGGACCAGGCGTGCGTTTCTGGCGGGCCAGAACTCGGTCGCGATGGGCGCTAGCTCAGCGGTCGACGTCATTGAGGGACTGGTCCCGGTCCTGGGTCGTCCGAACCGTGGCTCCGCGCTTCATGAGCTGGCCGACGGATGGAAGGCGAGACTCGGGGTATCGACGGCGCTCGAGGCCACCTATCTCCAGGTCGCATTTCTCGAGTGGGAACGAGGACACAACCTCCACCCCGACCTGTCCAGCCGGGCCGAGCTGTACGTCAGTGAGGGCTTCGGCACCACGCTGCTCACCGGCCCGCAGGTGACCTGGCTGCGGGCCGCACTCGACGGGCTCCGCCTGCGAGGCGAGCTCGAGGTCGCTCCCGACGCGTCCGACCGCAACATCCGGCAGCCCGGCGATCAGTTGAGGCTGCGGGTTGGAGCTCACTACCTTGTCGTGCCCGTCGACCGGCAGACGAATCTGCGCTACATCGACGGAAGCTTGGTCGGCTATCTCATGATCGCCACGTTCATCCCGCTATTGGCATTCCCGAACACTGCCGCTTTGCCGTGGGACATAGCCGTCCTGAGTATCGGGTTGGCACTCGCCGCCGGATGGCGATCCCATCGCCGCCTGAGCGCGCAGGGAATCGCTGCGCGGCGCACGAACCTTCGGTGTGCAATCATGACGGCGCTCGTTCTCACTGGCCTGCTCAGCCTGAGCGTGGGGCATCTGGTTTCGGCGGAAGGCGATTCGAACATCGTGAATGTCGGTCTGCCCCTTCTTGCCCTGGTGGGCGGGGCTTGTTTCAGGACCGACAAGCGGTTCCAGGCCGAGTTCGTCGCCGGCGTGGCGGCCACGTTCACGCTCGCACTGGTTATGTACCGGGGATCTGTCGACGCTCGCGGAATCGTCTTGACGGCGGATTGGGGATTCCTGCTGTTTTTCCCCGCCTGGCAGCGCATCGGATCGGCCCTAGAACTCGCCCACCGCCAGCACGCGGCGATGGCGGAGGAAGCCGACGGAGACCTCCGCCGAGAGGCCTTCCTGCGGGGGCAGCAGGACGTAGTATCGCTTGTCCAGCGGGCCCACGACGACGCCCAGCGTCAGCTGCTCAACATTACGCCGACCCTTGCTCCACCCCTCCTGGCGCACGCCCACGCCCGGCTCAAGGAGGTGGAACGACGATTGCAGGAGATCGCCTGACTCGTCGCGTCGTCGTTGTCGACGACAACGACCTAACGCTGCCCGGCTACGTCGAGGCATTGGCCAGCTCCCCTCTCATCGATGTCGTCGGTGCCTTCGACCACGCCGCGGCGCTGTCCTGGAGCGACGAGTGGGCCGATGTGGACATCGTTATCGTCGACGCTGCGGCGGAGGATTCCGACGGCGACCAGTTCCCGGGAGTGGCTGTCGTTCGCCAGATCCGCGCCCATTCGTCTGACCACCGGCCGGTCATCGTCGTGGTCACCGCCCACACCCTCCACGATGGTCTGCGTCATCGCATGGCGCGGGCGGACGCCGACTTCTTCTTCTTCCGGGGAGATCTCCGAGCCGTCGAACACCTCGTCGACCTTGTCACGCATCCCGAGAGTTACCGGCGACTGGAGGTCGATGGCAGCCAGTCGGGGGGCAGTTCACTGGGCATCGGCCCCGGCTCCGACATCGAAGGCTTCGTCGCCTATGTCGAGGAGCACGGTCTCCAGCAGTCGCTGAGCCCCACCAACGGCGACCGAGCCGCACCCCGATCACGACGGTGGATTCATCACCGACGGGCGCTCGCCGAGGTCTCTCGGATCGTACCGGTCAATGTGACGACCGGCGATCGCCCGAGAGGTCAGGACGTGCCGTCGATCCGCCAGCTGGCCCGTGTTTGGGCGTGGGCTGCCCGTATCGGACGCCCGAGCAATTGACCGACCTCAGTCGGAGCCGTACCCGGCCACCGTCCCCGGGGCCTACGGGGGTCGTGAACTTTGGGGCGCCACGAGCGCCCATCCGGGCAGCGATCGCGGTGGCGATCCTGCGCCGGGCTCTGCCCGGGCTCGACCTGCGAGTCGTCCTCCCCGGCGGAAGCGTCCTCGGCGGTGGCGGTCCCGATGCCCCCGAGATGAGGATTCACAATCCTTCGGCCTTTGTTCACCGGCTGGGGGTCGGAGGCCTGATCGGGTTCGGAGAGTCCTACCAGGCCGGAGAGTGGGACGCCGACGACCTCGGAGGGGTAATGGAGGCCTTCGCCCGTCGCGTCGACACACTGGTGCCGACGTGGATGCAGGTCTTTCGTAGCCTGTACTGCCGTCGCCAGCCCCGCCAGGACGATGCCGGGATCGCCGGAGCGAGAACCAACGCCGCCCTTCACTACGACCTATCCAACGAGCTGTTCGCTCTGTTCCTGGACGAATCGATGACTTACTCCTGCGCCCTCTTCGACGGGGACCCCGGCTTCGAGGTGGCCGGTGCCCGCTCACAGGTAGCTGGCGGGCTAGCGGCGGCTCAGCGCCGAAAGATCGACCGCATCCTGGATGAAACCGGGGTAGGGCGTGGAACCCAGATGATCGAGATTGGAACCGGGTGGGGCGAGCTCGCCATCCGGGCTGCGGCCCGAGGAGCGCAGGTCCGCACGATCACCCTGTCGGTCGAGCAGCGGGCCCTGGCCATCGAGCGCATCACTGAGGCCGACCAATTCGAAAGAGTCGAGGTCGACATCTGCGACTATCGGGAGGTCCAGCGCGAGTACGACGTGGTGATCAGCGTCGAGATGATCGAAGCCGTCGGGTACGACAAAATCCCGGTCTTCCTCCGCTGCCTCGACCGCGTGCTCGCGCCCGGCGGTCGCGTCGGCCTCCAGGCCATAACCATGCGCCACGACCGAATGATGGCGGCACGAGACACCTACACCTGGATTCAGAAGTATATCTTCCCGGGAGGATTCCTGCCGTCCGAACGTTTGCTGTTCGAGGCACTCGCTAAGCACACGACATTGCGAGTCGAACACGCCTATCGCTTCGGTGCGGACTACGCGGCGACGCTGGGCAGTTGGCGAACCCGCTTTGCCGACCGGGCGGACGAGCTCGCCCGGCTTGGCTTCGACGATAACTTCCAGCGCACCTGGAATCTGTACCTCGCCCACGCGGAGGCCGGTTTTCGAACGGGCTACCTCGATGTCGGCCAGTACGTGTTGTCGCGGCGGTAGGCACCTTCCCCGCTGCGCCCGAGCGCACTTTGCGCCTCTAGAAGCGCGCGGGCCACTCGGCCGATGCTCCTGGCATCAGGTTCCCGAGGCCACCGGAGCGCCTCGGCAGACGAAGGAGGCTTCCATGTCCACAAGAGAGCGACAGTCACGCCATCGGTGGCGGAGGCGGATCGCGCCAGCGGTCCTCTGCGCGGCAATCTCAATGTCCGCCCTGGCGGTAGCCGTCCCGTCGGCCGGTGCTCAAAACTTCACAAACGCGAGGGTGGCCGACGCCGGCCTGGCCGAGATCGGGTCCCGACGCGCCACCGGCTGGAACCAGCCCGGCGAGTGCATCAAGTCGGTCCAGCGGTGGGTCGCCGCCGCCGGAGGGTCATTCGGGGGCGGCGGGGTGCTCTCCGGCTATCGCAACTCTGGTGCCGCCCAGTTGAGCAGCCTGAACGACGCGGTCAAGGGCGATGTGTTCCAGCGAACGAACGGCGATGACAACAATTGGGCATCGGCCCACACCGTGGTCGTGGTGCAGAACCTCGGAAACGGCCACTTCTGGATCGTGCAGTCGAACGCGCCTGGCTTCGTGAACGGGACCTGGCGCAACGACTACTCGGGCCTCGTCACGGAGATCCGAGACTGGACGCCAGGCGCACCTGGGGGGTGGTATTGGACTGGTTGGCGTTTCGGCAACGCCGCCGCCCCTCCGGCCCCCTCGTACGTCCGCTACCACACCACGGGCACGGTCAACCTGCGCAAGGGCCCGGGCACCAACCACGGCATCGTGCGGACGGTCGGACTCAACACGCCCATCGATGTCACGTGCCAAGCGTGGGGAACAGACGTGAATGGCAACCGGATCTGGGACCGCCTCACCGGTGGCGAATGGGTCGCCGACTACTGGACGACCACGCCCAGCTGGAACAACCTGGCGCCTCCGTATCGCTGGTGTTGAGGCAGTCGCGCCACGGTGGGGTCCGGTGGGCCGGCCCCACCGCTCGCGGCGGGATGTGGTGTGGGGGGAGGCTCGACGATGACTTCGCTCCGAGGAACGTGCCGAGGTACTCCGCGCAGCCGGGGGAATGGGTGGTGAGATCGCCCGTGGCGGGCATCGTGGTAAGTGCCTTCGATGATGAGTTCGCCGCCGATGCGGCGACCGCCGACCTGGGGACCACAACGGTTCCCGCAACGAGGCGGATGACATGCGCGCGGCGTGAAGCGTGGTTAGCGGCTACTTCCGGGCTGCTGTTCTCATGATTCGGTGAACGACTCGTCGTCGTTGTCCCCCACGAGGCCGTGGCTGCAGGTGCGTGGGGCTCGTCACGGTGTAATGACATGACTGTGTCGCACGCCGACAGTCGAGCCCCCATCGGTGAACGGAAATCTACGCGGACCCGCTGTCTCCGCGGACAAATACGCAGGCGGCGAGGGTCTGCCGGTAGCTGAGTCCAGGTCTCTTCACGATGAGCTCGGGCGGCGTGATCGACACCATGGGGGGAGTATCCTCACGCAGGAAACCTGCTCGCAATATCGTGGCACTCCGCTCTTCGCCGAAACAGCAGCCACAAGGACAATGCCGACTGGAACTACACCATCCTTCCCGCCTTGACCGCTCAAGATGCACGGGGCCCTAACAGGCCCGCTTCTTCGTGAGCGTGTACTTATGCGGCCACCTAAAATTGCTCTTGTCGATTCCGAACTGGGCGCGACCACTGTTGTTTTTCCAGAAGTCCTTCTTCCGTAGACCACCACCTAGCTTGTCGCTCGAACTGTCATAGGTGGCCGGAAACTCGACAAAGACGTGCCCCGGAATGTCCTTCCTCAAGTGCCCAGACCGCAACCACTTGTCGATTTCGGCCAAACCGGTCGGTAGTGCAACGTTAAAGCCGGATCCAGCAAACCCTGAGTTGACTTTGTACTTCGTCCAGCACGTCTTCGCTTCTGCAGCGTTGGAACCTCCGAACAAAGCGAGTCCGGCCAATACGGCACTGAGTGCGATCCGACGGGCGACCGCTGGGGACCTACTGTGCCGGCGTCGAGCTAAGGATATGTTGGAGTCTCGAGTTGCAGCAGCCCGCCGCATTCTCATGGTTAGGCCCTCCCTCAATTCACTATCTCCTGCCAGCTTGAGGTCGCCAAGAGTAGATGCCCGGATCATCCGCCGGCCGCCAGGGTAACCCGAACCGCACGGTAGCCCAAGGCGGCTCTACTTGCCCCCTTCTAGCGCCCAGGACTCCCGACGGTGACCCGAGGGGCAAAGTAGCCGCAGGGACCTCGCCGAGCAGCCGACGCAGAGACCGAACGAGCGCGACATCGGAAAAGGGCCTGTGACAAGGAATGGTCAGGGGATTCCAGAGCCCGACAGCCGCAAGCGGCCCCTGGGCATCCCCATGCTTCATGCGAGGGCGAAGGGAATCTCCACCGGCGCGTCTACGAGCGGCCGTGGCAGCGGGGCAGCAACGAGAACACCAACGGGCTGCTCCGCCAGTACATGCCCAAGAGCACCGACCTGTCCGTTCACAGTGCCCGCGACATGGCCGAGGTCCCCGCAGCTTGAACGACCGACCCCGCAAAACCTTCGGATTCATGAAACCATCTGAGAGACTCGGTGAGCTTCTGTTGCGCTGATCGCTTGAATCCGCCCAGCTCACGGTGGTCCCATGCTGCTGGCGGGCGGCAAGCCGCTGCGGGATTCGGGTGCGCGTATCCGACCCTTGAAACGCGCGTCCTGGGCGGTCGACAATCGAGTCCTGAGCCGGGAGGGGCATGATGAACGTCGGGTCGCGCCATGGGAAAGGGCGGGGGCTCCATCTCCACGTAGCGCTCGTCGTGCTCGTCACGATCTGTGTGTTCGTCGAACCGGTCCCGGCGGGAGCGGCCGCGGGCGACACCGTCCGGTTGAGCGTCGACACGGCGAACCATCAGGCGAACGGCGACAGCGAGTGGCCCTCGCTCAGCACCGACGGACGGACCGTGGCGTTCGAGTCCGACGCTTCGAACCTCGTCGAAGGCGACGCTAACGGGGTGCCCGACATCTTCGTCCGTGGCGCGTTTGGGTTCCTCATTCGCGTCAGCGTCGGCTTGGACGGGGAGGGCAACGCCCGCAG
Source organism: uncultured Acidimicrobiia bacterium (assembly GCA_963829165.1). Lineage (GTDB taxonomy): Bacteria > Actinomycetota > Acidimicrobiia > Acidimicrobiales > AC-14 > JAXDMK01. The sequence continues at coordinate 53,548 of CAWHIC010000006.1, forward strand.
CGGCGAGCCGGTGGTGAGCGGAGACGGAGGAGCGATCGCGTTCTCGTCTGACGCGTCAAACCTCGTGTCAGATGACACCAACGGCGAGTCGGATGTCTTCCTGCGCGTGCTGCGAACACTGTCGACGGTCAGGGTGAGCATCAGCAGCAACGGCGGGCAGGCGAACGGGCCGAGCTTCGCCCCCTCGGTGAGCGGGGACGGGCAGATCATCGCCTACTCGTCGTTTGCGTCCAATCTGGTCCCCAACGACACAAACGGGACGGCTGACATTTTCGTCTACAACCGGGCCGACGGGTCGACATTGAGAGTGAGCGTCGGCTCTGCCGGAGCGCACGGGACCGGCGACAGCGTCTCGCCGGCGATCAGCCGGGACGGCAGGTTCGTCGCCTTCCAGTCGTCCGCCTCGAACCTGAGCCCGGGTGATACGAACGGCGAGGTCGACGTCTTCGTGCACGACCGCGACACGGCGAGGACTGAACAGGTGAGCTTGAGCGACGACGGCGTACAGGGGACCGCTAGCAGCGTCGGGCCTGCCATCTCGGACGACGGTCGGTACATCGCGTTCGAGTCCTGGGCGCCGGAGCTTGTGCCATCGGACACGAACGGTCGGCCCGACGTCTTCGTCAGGGACAGGACGTCGTCGACGACAACGAGGGTCAGCGTCGACAGCAAGGGCAAGCAGGGCAACGGCCACAGTCAGGGCCGGGTCGCGATCACGGGGGACGGTCGGACCGTCCTGTTCGAGTCAACGGCGTCGAACCTGGTGAAGTACGACACAAACGGGGCCTCCGACGTCTTCACTCATGACAGGATCAAGGGCTATACGGAGCGCCGCAGCGTCGGCAGCGGGGGTAGGCAGACAACTTTCCAGGCGCCGAGCTGGGAAGGCGCACTTAGCGGGAACGGCCGGTTCATCGCGTTTGCTTCGATCGCCGACAACCTTGTCACCGGCGACACCAACGACCTCAACGACATCTTCCGTCACGAGACGGACGTCATCGCCATCGGGTACACAGTCGTCGGCTTGGGCGACTCCGTGGCCGCCGGGTATGGCTTGGCTGGGGCGCCCGGCGGCTCCCGGGTGGCATATCCCTATCTGGTCGCCGAGGAGCTGGGACGGATTCCGGTGACCTTCGCAATATCGGGAGGCGACAGCGACCTCGTGAGGAAACGGCTCGACGCGGCTCTCCGTACAGATCCGGAGGTCGTGACCTTGACGGTTGGCGCCAACGATGTCGGGTTCCCGGATTGCATCGTCGCAACACTGAAGTCGTTGGGAGGACGGTCGTTTCACAACCCGTGCGAGGAGGGAAAGGGCTTTGCTAGCCGCATCGCAAAGCTTGAAAGGAACCTTGTTGCCATCTTCGACGAGGTGGCTGCGAAGTCCCCGAAGTCTGTCGTGGCCGTCACGCTCTACTACGACCCTTTGCAGCAGCCCCGGGCGTGCGATCTCCCAGCCGTCGTCGCGGGCGACGAGCGTGAGACGATCTACCACGCACTCGATGCGCTTTCCGAGTTGAGCGGCCGTGTCACCACCGCGCTGAATGGGGCCATTAACCGAGCCGCCAGGAACGCCACGAACGTGCAGGTCGTGGACCTCAGGCAGACATTCACCGCCGGACACGACATGTGCGCCGGTGCCGACCATCAGTACGTCTTCGGCCCAAAGGTGAAGGCGACACTCGCGTCCGTCTTCAACGTCGACTTGTTCGACGGCGCGACCTGCCCCTATCCGCCGGCGAACGACCCCAACTTCTCCGGTAAGGTGAACGGGCTCAAGGTCGACGGTGCAGCGAACTGTATGCCCCACCCGACCGAGGAGGGCCAACGTCGGATCGCCGCAGCAATCGTCGCACGCATACGCCCGTCGAGCTAGCTACGTCTTCCCGAAAATGGGCCGAGCGCCGATTGCGGGTGCCCAGCACCCCTGATGGCTCGGCCGGGCACGGCATCATATCGGGCTCTCTGGCTCCCCTTCCGGCCGATCCTCACCTCCTCGTGGGAGAGAGGGCGCGCCGGTGGAGCCGGAGAGCCGTTCAGGCGAACAGTGACTTCGGTGGTGGTCCGGGAGGCGGACCGGCGCTGCCGGCGGCGGTCGATGTCGGGCCGGGCGAACAGGCCGAGGCGATCCCTCGGCGTCGATGAGGCCTTACTTAGGGTTCCGTTAGCCCCCGGGGCCGCGGAAAGGCGCATCCTCGGGAGGTGCGAATGCCTCGCTCCTTCGCCGCGGGCCTCTGGCTGGTCGTCACCGTGTTGTTGACCGGCATGGTCTGGACGGCAACCTCCATCGTCGCGGCCGACGTGACAGATCGCCCGGCGCCGGTCGTCGCCCCCCAGGACGTGCTCAGCGAGCTGGAATCGGGTTCGGCGGCCGGCCCGGCTCCGACCACCACCACCCCGCCGAGCCCCACCACGACCGTCCCGGCCCGTAACATCCCGAACCCTGCCGGCCAGAGTCCTCCGGCGACGGCCGCCCCCCCGCCTCCCACGTCGCAGCCGGGGGTGACGGTCGCTCCGGCGCCAGCCCCCGCCGTGGCGCCTCCACCGCCGACCACCACGCCCCCGACCGTCCCACCGACCACGCAGCCGTCGCCCACGACGGGCACCTATTCGACCCCCGGTGGCGTGGTCCGGGTGGCGTGCAACGTCTATTTCATCGACCTGGTGTCCGCCATCCCGAACAACGGCTTCACCGTCAACGTGCTGTCGGCGGGGCCGGCGAACGTCGACGTCCACTTCGTCGGACCGGGCCAGGACCTGTCGGTCAGGGCCGTCTGCTTCGGCGGCCCCATCCGCTACTAGCCGGACCCGGACCTTCCCCCCGGCGGACGCCGGGGGCCCGCTCGCCGCCGGGCCTGGCGGGCGGTCCGAACGACACCTCGAAGCGGGCTCCCCCCTCCGCCGAGCGTCCGGCCGAGAGGCTGCCCCCGGAGGCCTCCGCCGTTTGGCGCACGATGTCGAGACCCAGGCCGGTTCCCGAACCGCTGCTCGAACCCCGCCTCGGCAGCGCGTTTCCCGGGAGCCCGGGGCCGGCGTCCTCGACAACCAGTGTCGAGTCGCCGCCCGGGCCGGCGATGACCCCGACGGAGAAGGACGAGCCCCCCGGGGTGTGGGCGAGCACGTTGTTGAGGAGGGCGTCGAGGCACACCTCCAGCTCCCCCTGGGACACGCCGATCGGTTGCGGCTCGTCGGGCACGTCCACGGACAGCCGGCGGCCCTGATCGCCGGCCAGGATCGACCAGAAGGCCAGCCGGTGGCGCACGACCTGGCCCAGATCGCAGCTCCCCCGCCGATCGCCGGTCCCTTGTCGGGGGGAGGCGTAGCGGGACTCCCGGATCACGCGCGTGATGACTTGTTCGAGCCGGTCGACATCCGTGGCGATACGTTGCCGGTCCTCCGCCGAAGCGAGGCTCTCGGCATCCAGGCGGAGGACGGTAAGTGGCGTGCGTAGCTGGTGCGACAGGTCGGCGGCCTCCTCCCGTTCGGCGGCGAGCAGGTCGCCGATGCGGTCGGCCAGCCCGTTGACCGCGAGACCCACTTCGGCCACCTCGGGCGGCCCCGCGGTCGCCACGCGCGCCTCCAGCTCACCCCGCTGGAGCCGGCGGGTCACCTTGAACAGCTCGTTCATCGGCCTGACGATGGACAGCGCCAACCGGTCGGCGAGGGCGACGGCGGCGATCACGACGAGACAGCCGATGGCGGCGATGACGGCCCAGGCCCGGTGGACCCCCCGGTCGAGCAGGCTGGCCGCGACCCGGACCCGCACCACGATCGTCGCCGACGGGTCGGGTCCCACGATCCCGACGAGGATGTCGCGGTCGCCGCCCGGCCCGGCCGTGGTGAAGGAGCGACCCCTCCGGGCCAACTCGACCGCGGCGTCGACGGGCACCTGCGGACCGACGACCCCGCCGTCGGCCAGGTACACCGTGATCGGCCGGGGACTGCCGGCGTTGGCCTGATCCACCAGTTGGGTGATGGTCGCGCTCTGGCCCGGGACGGCGCTGATGGCGCCGGCCAGGGACCGGGATTCGAGCTTGGCCGCCTCGAGGGCCTGGTTGGCGGCCACGACCTGGATGAGCCGGCCCAGGGGGATGCAGAAGGCGGCCACGATCGTGACCGTCACGGCCGCCGCCGTAAGGGCCAGGCGGGCCCTCACGCGGTGTCGGGCTCGACGAGCATGACACCCACGCCCCGGACGCTGCGCAGGTACCGGGGAGCCCGCGCCGACTCGTTCAGCTTGGTGCGCAACCACGACAGGTGGACGTCGACGGTCTTCTCGGAGCCGCCGTAGGGCTGGCGCCACACGGCGGCGAGAAGCTCGCGCTTGGAGACGACCTCGCCCCGGCGGGTGGCCAGGTGCCACAGCAGGTCGAACTCCTTGCGGCTCAGGTCCATCGGATGGCCGTCGATGGTGGCCACCCGGCCCCGGGCATCCATGGCCAGCCCGCCGATGTGCACCGTCTGGTCGGGGTCGTCCTGCCTGACCCGGCGGAGCACGGCCCGGATGCGGGCGTCGAGCTGGTCGGCGGAGTACGGCTTGACCACGTACTCGTCGGCCCCGGCATCCAGGGTGCGGATGATCTCGCCCTCGTCGTCACGGGCGGTGGCCACGATCACCGGGACGGTGCTCACCGCCCGCAGCATGCGCAGCAGTTCGAGCCCGTCGATGTCGGGCAGGCCGAGGTCGAGCACGACCACGTCGGGGCACTGGTCGACGATCATGCCCAGCGCGCCCAGTCCGGTCGATGCCTCCAACACCACCTGGCCCCGGGCCGTCAGGCCCCGGGTGACGGCGGCGAGGATCTCGGGGTCGTCCTCCACCACCGCGACGGTCGTCACCGGGGATGACGGTACCGCCCGTGCGATCGCCAAACGGAACCGCCGGCCCCGGCCCACCCTGCGCCCCATCGGCCGGGCGAAGGCTTATGCACCGCTTTGCCCAGGCTTAAGCATCGACTCCCCACACTGGCGAAGGAGCCACGCCAGGCGCGTGACCACCGAAAGGGCGACCTGCTGGCGACAGCAGCAAGCAACGTCACCGGGCCTGCATCGTGCAGGCGGCCGGACTACCGAAGGGAACACGACATGCCCGGATTTCTGGCTGTACTGCTCGGCAAGGTCGCGGGGTTGGGAGCGGTCAAGGCCGCGCTCGCAACCGTTGCCGCAACCTTGACCCTCGCCCTCGCCGGAGGCGCCGCCGCCCTCCTCTCCGTCCCCGGCGGCGACGCCGACAGCGGGGTGGTGGCCCAGGTCCTCCAGGCGGACACAACCGGGGTGGTGGCCCCGGCGACCAGCTCCGCGGCGCCCGTGCCGCCCGCCGAGATCGGTGTGCAGGCCGGCACCGAGGCATCGGTCGAGTCGCTGTCGGCCTCGTCCCAGGCCGCCATCGAGGTCGCCACCCCGACGGTCGCCACCCCGGTGAACGTCCCCTCCGTGCCCAGCGTCGCCCTGCCCCCGCTCCCGTCGCTGCCCGTCATTCCCCCCTGCGTGGCCAACCTGCTACCCACCGCCGGGTCGATTCCCGACCCCGCGGCGCTGGTCGCCAAGCTGCCCGCCTGCATCTTGAGCGTGGTCACCGCGAACCTCCCGATCGCGACCATCCAGAGCGTGATCGGCTCGGCCAACCTGCCCGTGAACATCGCCGGATGCCTGTCGTCGGTGCTCGGCTCGGTGCCCGCCGTCGTCGGCGGAACCCTGTCCGGCCTGCCGGCGCTCCTCGCCGCCTGCCTGCCCACAGGAGCCATCCCGGGCGTCGGCTCGATTCCCGGGCTCGGTTCGATCCCCGGCATGGGCTCGATCCCCTTCATCGGCTCGATCCCGTTCATGGACTCGATCCCGTTCACGGGATCGATCCCCGG